>CAZOWA010000029.1:0-40706 GCA_964583695.1 uncultured Dechloromonas sp. | reverse complement strand
GACCCCAACGCCTCGATCCCGACGCCGCAACCGGTGCATTACCGGCCGATGTTCGGCAGCTTCGGCAAGGCGCTGAAAACCTCGGTCACTTTCGTTTCGCAGGCTGCGCTGAAGAATGCTGCGGTGCACGCGCTGAATCTGCAAAAACCGCTGATCGCCGTCTCCGGCACGCGCACGCTGACCAAGGCCGACATGGTGCACAACGGCGCCACGCCGGAGATCACCGTCGATCCCGAAACCTACGTGGTCAAGGCCGACGGCGTGCATCTGGTCTGCGAGCCGGCGACCGAACTGCCGCTGGCGCAACGTTACTTCCTGTTCTGACATGCTCATCCTCAACCAACGCACGCAACAAGCCGCCACCGACTCGGTGGCGCTTGCCTACGACGAACGCAAGCGCAGCCGGCTCAAGGTCAAGCTCGCTTCCGGCACCGAAGCCGGCATCTTCCTCGAACGTGGCGACCACCTGCACGGCGGCGACAAGCTCGTTGCCGAAGATGGTTCCGTAGTCGTCGAAATCCTCGCCGCGCCGGAGAAGCTTATCGAGGCCGGCGCCGGCAGCCCGCTGCTCTTCGCCCGGGCCGCCTACCATCTCGGCAACCGGCATGTTCCCGTACAAATTCTGCCGACCGAAAACGGCGGCAAGCTGCGCTTCCAGACAGACCACGTACTGGCAGAGATGGCTCAAGGACTGGGGTGCACCATTTCCGAGACACTTGCCCCTTTTCAGCCGGAATCGGGCGCCTACGGGGCGCATGGTGGTCATCACCACAATGACGACACCACCCATAACGCCGATCTGCATGCCCCTGGCCATGGCCCGCACCGCTCCGTACCAAAAATTCACCAGTTCAAGCCGCGCTGAAGTCTACCGTCGCTACAACACTGTGGACAGATCGCTAATGCAGCGCTAGCCTTGTCCTACAATTCGACGAAAGGGGACAAAAATGAAACATTCTCTCTGGCTCGCACTGGGCATGACAGTTGCCCTTCCGGCTTCAGCAGCCGTTCTGAATTGCGATGAACTGGTCGAAAAAATCACGCAGCGCCTGGAATCAAAGCACATCACCGATTACCAGCTAAAAACCGTTCCCGTGGATGAAAATCATCCTGGCAGGGAAGTTGGCCGTTGTCAGGGCGGAACCATGAAGGTCATGTACCTGCGCGGCAAGCCTGAGGAAAATGCGGCTGAATAGTTGGACAGGGCATCGCAACTGCGCAGAAATGCGTATTCGTCCGGCGCAAGATTCGCCGGACAATCGTTCCATGGAAGACTTTCCCCATCTTCAACTCGCCCGTTTGCTGCAACTGTCCAGCCCGGCCTTGCCGGTCGGCGCCTACACCTATTCCCAAGGGCTTGAATGGGCAGTGGAATCAGGCGTTATCCGCGATGAAGCGAGCGCAGGCCGCTGGATCAGCGATCTGCTGGAACATGGCATCGCCTGTTACGAAGCACCGCTGGTTGCCACCTTGATGGCTGCATGGGGTGCGGGAGACGTTGCCGAAATCGCAACGCTCAATGGCGAATTTCTCGCCAGCCGGGAATCGGCGGAACTTCGCGCCGAAACCGTTCAAATGGGTTTTTCCATGCGTCGTCTGATACACGATTTGCGCGATGACACGCTGCATGGCGTGGCAGAGCTTGTCGGAGCGCTGCCGGAAGTTGCCTTTCCTACCGTCTGGTCCGGCCTGGCCTCGGCCTGGCACATTCCGACGGAAGCTGCGCTAACGGCCTACTTGTGGTCATGGGCGGAAAATCAGGTAATGGCTGCACTGAAGGCCGTTCCGCTCGGTCAGGCAGCCGGTCAGCGCCTGTTGGCCGAAATCGGCGGAAAAATCCCGATTGCTGCGGTCAACTCGAAAAAACGGCCAAAAACGGCATGGTCCAACTTCACGCCGGCATTCGCCATTGCCTGTGCCCGTCACGAAACCCAGTATTCACGTCTCTTCAGATCGTAAAACCATGAGCAAACAAGCATTGAGAGTTGGTATCGGCGGCCCCGTCGGCTCCGGCAAGACCGCCCTGACCCTGGCCTTGTGCCAGGCCCTGCGCGAGCAAATCAACATGGCCGTTGTCACCAACGACATTTACACCGCCGAAGATGCCAAATTTCTGGTCAACCATTCCGCCCTCGCCCCGGAACGCATCATCGGTGTTGAAACCGGCGGCTGCCCGCACACGGCCATCCGCGAGGATGCGTCGATCAATCTCGAAGCGGTGGATCGCCTGCAACGCGCCTTCCCCGGTGTTGAACTGATCCTCGTAGAATCCGGTGGCGACAATCTGGCCGCCACTTTCTCACCGGAGCTTTCCGACCTGACGCTGTATGTCATCGATGTCGCCGCCGGCGAGAAAATCCCGCGCAAGGGCGGACCCGGCATCACAAAATCCGACCTGTTGATCATCAACAAGATTGACCTCGCACCAATGGTCGGCGCCTCACTCGAGGTGATGGCCCAGGATGCCCAAACGCAACGCGGCGAGCGTCCATTTGTCTTTAGCAACCTGAAGACCGGCGAAGGTCTGGAAAAAATCATCGCCTTCATCCGTGACCGTGGCATGCTGCCCGCGGCAGGATAGTTACCGACAGAGATATAATGCCGGGCCAAACAAATTCGTTTGGCATCAATTCAGGGTTGCGCTTTCATCAAACCAAGCTGAAGGGAAACGGTATTGCCGAAAAATTCGAACATCCGCCTGCTCCCATGGGGAAACCGGCAACTCGTACGGGGACTGACACTGGTCATCGTATTCGTCGTGCTCGGCCGTTTCTTCTCCAGCCTGCTGATGGCAGATTTCTTGAGAACGCAGGAGCAACCGACCGATTTTCTGTCCTTCGTCGAAGCGATGTTCAAGGCGGAAGCGCCGCCTCCACCCGAAGATAGCGGGCGAAAATCCAGGCCATTGGTGCCATCCATCGCTCCACTGGCCGACAAGGTCCCGCTCGACAAAGTCGACTTTCGCGCCCGGGACAAAAAGCTGATCCGCTCGGCCGCAGACAAGATGGTGATCGCCAGTTACTTTGCCCAAAAATACGACGTCGAGATGCTGCACATGCTTGGCTACATCGATATCGCCATCGATGCGGGTGACGAAACCCGGCTTGATCCGCTGTTGCTGCTTGCCATCATCTCCATCGAGTCCAACTTCCAGCCCGACGTGCAAAGCCCGGTCGGTGCTCAGGGGCTGATGCAGATCATGCCGCGCATTCATGCGTCAAAGCTCAAACCATATGGTGGTCTTCCAGCCGCCTTCGATCCGGAGGCAAATATCCGCATTGGAGCCCTCATCATCAAACAGGCCACCGCACTGATGGGCTCGCTTAACGGCGGTCTGCGTTTTTATGTCGGCGCAGCCCAACCCGATGTATCGGATGGCGGATTCGTTAATAAGGTACTGGGAGAATACGCAAAACTGATTTCCCTGCTCGGAGGCAATCCACAAAGCATCGCTCCGGGCAAGGATATGATGCTCGACTTTTCAAAACCGTCGATTCCGGATGACGATATCGACAGCGACACACCGGATAATTCAGCAGAAAACACGCCGGCCTCGTAGAATACTGCCCGCATCCGCTCCCTCTATCCGGCCCCTTCCCGAACCATGAGTTTCGTTTCACCCGAATTCGCGCTTGCTGCGCTGATCTTCTTCCCGATTTACTGGTTGCTCCATCGTCGCAGGGCGCTTCAACAAGGTTTCCTCCTCCTGTCCGGCTATGCGCTGTACGCAACCTGGTCGCTGGGCGCCGCGACCACTCTGATCAGCTACAGCCTGTTCATCTGGCTTGCAGGCAACTGGATCAACCATGATGTTGCCAAACAGAAAAGCCGGTTGCGCCTCACCATCGGCCTCATGGTCAGCCTCAGCCTGCTGCTGCTCACCAAATACTACGAATTCCTGCGCGAAAGCCTGCTTGCCCTGCTGCCCGGCCTTGGCCTGACCAATGCGTTGCCTGTTCTCGACATTGTCGCGCCCGCCGGTATTTCGTTCTTCACCTTTCAGGCCATTACCTATCTCGTCTGGCGCTATCAGTCGCCCCAATCCCCTCAGTCATGGAAACGGCCACTTCTGTTCCTGGCCTTCTGGCCGACACTCTTCGCCGGCCCCATCCTGCGAGCTAATGCCTTTTTCAAGCAGGCAGAGCATTGCAAAGGGCTACCGATCCACGTCGAGCGTGCCGTTTACTTCATCCTGCTCGGCCTGGCACAGAAAATGGTTTTCGCCACCTGGCTTTCAGAAACCTTCGTCGACGAAACCTTCCGCTACCCGGAAAACATCAGCGCCCTGCAGGGCATCTCGGCGATGTGGGCCTATGCGTTGCAGATCTTCCTCGACTTTTCCGGCTACTCGCTGCTCGTCACCGGACTGGCACTGCTGCTTGGTTACGACATCCCGCGCAATTTTCGCCAGCCGTATGCAGCCATCAACCTGCGGGAATTCTGGCGGCGCTGGCACATCTCGCTGTCCACTTTCATCCGCGACTACATCTATATTCCGCTAGGCGGAAGCCATGCCGGGACCACGCGCACGTGTATCAATATTTTCGTCGCCATGGCAATTTCCGGCATCTGGCACGGCGCCAACACCACGTTCCTGATCTGGGGCAGCCTGCACGGACTGGGTATGGTTCTGGTCGTCCTGCTCGGTCAATGGCAACCCCGCCTGTTTACGGCAGCATCCCCCATCCCCGATTGGCTTGCTCAGACGCTCACCCTCGTATTCATCACCTTCGCCTGGGTGTTTTTCCGCGCACCAACATTGGAAGCGGCACAAAACATTCTTGCGTCATTGGCTAATCCATTTGGTCAACCGGGCCCATCGCATTTCTTGCTGCTACTCTTCTCGGTCGTTTTCCTGTCCCTGACAAAACAAGCAGACACCCTCGAACGCTTTGCCGAAAACCAGATCGCCAGCACGCATCCCGTATGGCTTTACGCCCTGACCAGCGTGACCGCGTTTGCGATCATTGCCTGTGGCCCAAGCGGCGTGCCGGCATTCATCTATTACAGCTTCTGACATGCGTTCCCAACTCGCCAAAACCTACCTGCTGATTCTGCTAACGGTTGGTTCAAACCTCATTCTCTGGCTCGACTCTTTCGACCGTTACATCGCTTCGCGTTACCACGCCAGTCTCGGCAGCTTCCTGCCGGATGCACTGTTCATTCCGTCGCAAGCCGTGCTCCTGGCGCTGGCACCTCAATCGGCAGGCAACGTGGACAAACCCGTAGCCGGTGCACCGACAACAGAAGCCCACGCCCCGGAAGCAACCGCCCCAAAAGATGTACCAGCATCCGCAACTGTGGAACAGCCCCCCTCAGCTTCCGAGAAAGCCGTCTCCCCCGACCTGGAAAACGCACCACGCATCCTGTTTGCCGGCGACTCGATGATGCAGGGCCTCGCACCGCTGGCCATCCCCCAGATCAAGAAAACCTACCCCAACGGTTTTTTCAGCGATCAAAGCAAACAAAGCACCGGCCTGACCGTACGCCGCTATTTCGACTGGCCGACACGCATCAAGGAAGAAATTGACTCCAAGCGTTTCGATACGCTGGTCATTTTTCTCGGCCCAAATGATCCGTGGGACATTTATGAAGGCGGAAAACGCCTGACTTTCCCTTCAGAAGACTGGATTGCACGTTACCGCAGTCGGGTCGTCGAGGTCATGTCCTACTGCCGGGAAAAAAATGTCCGCATCATCTGGATCGGCCTTCCGAACATGCGTGATGACCGTTTGCAGAAAGGTGCGCTGGTAGAAAACGAAATTTTCCGTGAAGAGGCAAAGAACTTCGGTTTTGATTACCTTTCCACCGAAGAAATCGTCGGACCATTGAACGAACCGTTCCGAAAATATATCGATCATCCGGAAAAAGGGCGCATTACTGTCCGTGCGGACGATGGTATCCATTTCACTCCCGGCGGCCTGCGCCTTATCAACGCAAGTCTGGTCGAACTCCTGCGTGAAAGAATCTCCGGATGACTCTCCAGAAAATCCTTGCCATCCTTACGTTTGCTGCACTCGCACTACCTGTCGGCGCCGAGGAGGTCGTTGAACTTGCTGCAAACGGCCAGGCTGCCGACCTGCAGTGCCCGCGTATTGCTCCACGCACTATTGCCAAATCCGGCAAAGCCAAAGCCTCCACTCCAAACGACGATGTACTCGAGGCACCGGAACCGGATGAACTCGATGGCATCCCGGCGAACTCGTCGATCACATCTCGCCTATCCGGTTTTGATCACCTCCGGCCCCCGGCGGATCGCCCACTTTCCATCGCATTTTGGGGAGACAGCCATTTCGCCGCCGCCTTTTTCAGCGAGGAACTCGGCCGCCTGTCCGGATATTCAAAGCAGGAAATCCATCCTTCCTTCATTCCTGCTGGCATCGGACGCGGTGGCGTCAGACTGCCCATCCGAAAACATTGCATGGGGGGCTGGAGTTACAAATTCGCGTACACCCGTCAAACCGAAGCTGCCAACTATGCGGCAGGACTCAGCCAGTTGAAATCATCCGGAGACAACACCTACCTCTGGGTGGATTTCCGGCAACAGGCTGACATGCCTGCCTTGCGTCGGCTCGATATCCTCTTCGCACCCACGGTCGGCAATGCTGCTCCGGCAACTATTTCCATCAAGGTCGACGATGGTGAAGAAAAGCAGATCGTCCTCAACCAAGCTGACGGGGTACTCCGCATCCAGCCCGACATCGCGATGTCGGTCATTCGTCTGAAGGTCGTTGAAGGCAGCGTCACCTTCGAAGGGTTTCGCCCCCAATACCTGAACACGACGAAACTCGTCATGGACACGCTGGCCATCCCCGGAAGCACCATTCGCGGCTGGGCAAACGCCGACCCCGACTATCTCACCAAACGCCTCGGCGACACACAGTACGACGTCATCATTCTGGAATACGGGACTAATGAAGGGAACCAGCGCCCATTCGATCCCCAGGCCTACGCCAGCGACCTGAACGCCGCGCTCGGCAATCTGCGCCGCGTCTTTCCCTCTGCAAAATGCCTTCTTGTCGGCCCTACCGACCGTGGTGTCATGGTCCGCCACAACAAAAAGACATCAAAACGCCAAAAAAAGGCCGCGCGCCCATTACCGAAAGCCGACCTTCTACATTTCGCCCGTATCCACCGACAAATTAGCGAAATCCAGCGTAGCACTGGAGAGGAATACAACTGCGGCTTCTGGAACTGGCAGGATGCCATGGGCGGCCCCGGAGGGGCTTACCGCTGGCTATACAGTACTCCCCGCCTGATGGCCAAGGACCTCATTCACCTCAGCGTTCCCGGCTATCAGCAAAGTGCCCGGACGTTTGCCGCCGACGTACGCTTCGAAGAATGGTTCGGCTCCCACCGTTGAGCTGGCGCACGTACCTCGTTGCGCTCTTTCTGGCCCTGAGCTGCACGAGTGCGTTGCCGAACCAGGCTGCTACCCATCTTGACGGTGAGGGAGACAGACGCTGGCGCAATCTCGAATCGGGTCTGCGTAACCTGAGTTCCAGTCCTTCTTCTGCGCCACCTGTGAGAATCTTGCAGTTGGGTGACTCCCACACGGCTGGTGGACACTTCAGCCGACGGCTTCAACTACGTTTCCAAACCCGTTTTGGCGCGGGCTTCGGCGGCCTTCTACCACCAGGCCAGGCTGGTCCGGGCGGACCACCCGACATACGCATCGCGCAAAGCCCACACTGGAGCACAACGCAAGTCCGCGGCAAGGAAGCGCAAAACACATACACGCTGGGATTAGGTGGCTTCGTCGGCGCGGGAACCGCACCTTTTCAGACGGTAAGCTATAGCTTTCCCGAGAAATCTCATCTTTCGAGACTGTTCGTCTATTCGGAGAGTCTTGACCCAAGCGATCGCCCTTTCCGCCTATATGAAGGTGATCGAGAGCGGCTTCCCAACTACACCCGAGGAAACTCTCCAAGTTCAACCCGATCAGTTTTCGAACTCGAGGGAAATACGGATCGCCTGACCGTACTCGCCCGCAACGACGCATCGCGAGCCCGCCTGCTTGGCCTTGTCGCACTGTCTTCAAAACCGGGAATCGTGTTCAGTGCCCACGGACTGAACGGAGCAAGATTCGGGATACTGGATGAATGGGACAGCAAAATCACCCATGCCCAGCTTCATGACTACAACCCACATCTGCTCATTCTCGCATTCGGCACCAATGACGTTGTGAATACCCGTTATGCGCCAGCCGAATTTCACGCATCCCTGACCAACACCGCCACCTGGATTTCCCGTCATCTGCCCAATGCCGCAATTCTGCTCGTCATGCCACCGCATGCACCGAAAAACGGTGGAGAAACAGCGAACAACCTGCGTTCAGCACGCAACCTCATGGCCCGGTTTGCCAGTGAGCGGGGCTGGCGCACCTGGGACTGGTCGCAGGTTACGGCAGCACGATGTACTCCTGGCTGCCTGACACATGATGGCGAAGCGATGTTCCAGCCTGATGGCATTCACCTGAGCCACAAAGGCTACGAAGAAAGTGCTGATATGTTGTTCGAGGCCATTCTTTCGGGCACACACCAGCGCGGAACGCGCTAGCCACTAAAACCTGCACGTAAAAATCTGATGTTGCCATGCACCAAAATCGGCCAAAAAACCGAAAATTCCGCACCAAAACAAACCCTAAAATCGTTCTGACACAATCAATACACAAAACACATCTGTTTTAACTGGAGTTTTTGCTTTGCAACAACCCGGCACGATTTTCGCTAAAACATTGACATGCCCGCGAGGGAAACAAAATGACAAGGAGAAATCGTGTTCACCGACAAGCCGATGGAAATGGCCCAGTTGCTGGCCCGCTTCAAATTGCAGGTCAAAAGGACGCTGGGAGAGACAGTCGATCTGGAACGCCTGATGCGGGAACCGGCTTATGCCCGGCAACGCCTTGCTGAAGTTGAGGAAGCGGCGAGCGAAGAAGAGCTTCTGGTCATGGTCCTGCGCATCCGCGATGTGCTGCTACCCAACAAGCCATTGGCAAACGAGACCCCGGCCGCAATCGAACCTCCCAGGAAAATCAAGGAAACTCGCTCCTACCTGATGGGTGCGCGCGCCTGGTAAAGTACGGACAATATTGACACCATGAAAAAGGCCGGGATTTCCCGGCCTTTTTCATGGGCATCAGGCTGCCTCAGGAACCGGCATCAGGAAGTTCTTGCTGATACCATCACCCAGCAGGTAGATATGATCCATGAAGTCAGTCAGCCATTCGTGCAGACCTTGCTCCAGAATATCTTCAACCCGGGCGTAATGCAGTTTCGCATGAAGAAGCCCCGCCTGACGCAGCGTTTCGCCTGATTGCCGGTTGGCAATCAGGTCGAGGTTCTTGATCACGCCGTTCATGCAGAAATGCAGTGAGCGCGGCATGTCGTCACGCAGGATAAGCAGTTCGGTCACCCGCTCCGGCGTGATCACGTCACGATAAACCTTGCGATACACCTCGAAACCCGAGACCGAACGCAACAGCGCACCCCATTGGTAGAAATCGGTGGCCCCCTCATCTCCATGCGGACGCAGCACATGGTATTTGACGTCGAGGATGCGTGCTGTGTTATCAGCCCGTTCCAACAGGGTACCTAAGCGAATGAAGTGATAGGCCTTGTCCTGCAGAAGTGTGCCAAGTGTCGTACCCCGCGACAGTGAGGAGCGCATCTTGACCCACTCGAAATACTCACCGACACCTGCATTGGCAATTTGCTCATAGCTCTTTTCGCGTGCTTCGAGCCAGGTTGCATTGAGCGTTTCCCACATTTCCGAAGTGATGGTGCCGCGAACAGCGTGGGCATTTTCGCGGGCCAGACGCAAGCAGCTGTAAATCGAAGCCAGATTGTCGGGGTCGCTCACCATGAAACGCAGGACGTTATCGGCGTTGACCGTGGAGTACTTGGCGCTGTAGGCCTCTTCGAGGCTGTTCAGGGCGATGACGGCGTTCCAGTTCTGGTTGGACGCTTCGATGGATTGCGGAACAAGCGACATCTGCCAGGTAACGTCCAGCAAGCGCGCCAGGTTCTCAGCCCGCTCAATATAGCGGGACATCCAGAATAAATGATCGGCAGTACGGCTCAGCATGACTTAATCCTCCAGAACCCAGGTATCTTTGGTACCGCCGCCCTGCGACGAATTGACGACGAGCGACCCTTTGGTCAGTGCCACGCGGGTCAAACCGCCCGGCACCATGTTCACGCACTGGCCGGAAGAGAGCACGAAGGGTCGCAAATCGAGGTGACGTGGTGCAATACCTTCATCGACAAACGTCGGGCAGTTGGAGAGTGCCAGCGTTGGCTGGGCAATGTAGCCATCCGGCTTGGCGATTAGCAACTGGCGGAAATGCTCGATTTGTTCCTTTGTAGACGCCGGACCAACCAGCATGCCGTAACCGCCCGCACCGTGAACCTCCTTGACGACCAGTTCGGCCAAGTGATCGAGCACGTATTTCAGATCGTCCGGCTTGCGGCACATGTAGGTTGGTACATTGTTCAGCATCGGCTCTTCGCCGAGGTAGAAACGGATCATGTCCGGCACATAGGGATAGATCGACTTGTCGTCAGCAACACCGGTGCCAATCGCGTTGGACAGCGTGACGTTGCCCGCCTGGTAGGCCTTCAGGATGCCAGGCACACCGAGGGCTGAATCGGGACGGAAGGCAAGGGGATCCATGAAGTCGTCGTCGATACGGCGGTAAATGACATCAACGCGCTGCGGTCCTTGCGTCGTGCGCATGTAGACCACTTCATCCTTGACGAACAGATCCCGCCCCTCGACCAGTTCTACGCCCATCTGCTGTGCCAGGAAGGTGTGTTCGAAGTAGGCACTGTTGTAGGCACCGGGAGTCATCACCACCACGGTCGGATTGCTGACGCCTTTTGGCGCCACGGCACGTAATTTTTCCAGAAGCATGTCCGGGTAATGCTGTACCGGCGCCACTTTGTGCCTGGCAAACAACTCCGGGAAGAGGCGCATCATCATCTTGCGGTCTTCGAGCATATAGGAGACACCAGACGGCACGCGCAAATTGTCTTCCAGCACGTAAAACTCGCCTTCGCCAGCCCGTACGATATCGACCCCGGCGATATGTGCATAGATTTCTCCCGGCAGATCGACTCCCTGCATCACCGGACGATACTGGGCATTGTTCAGTACCTGTTCGGCCGGAATCTTGCCTGCCTTGAGAATTTCCTGATCGTGATAGACATCGTGCAGGAACATGTTGAGCGCCTTGACTCGCTGGCGCAGCCCGCGCTGCATGGATTTCCACTCAGCCGACGGAATGATGCGTGGAATGATATCGAAGGGAATCAGCCGTTCCTTGCCAGCTTCTTCCCCATAGACGGCGAAGGTAATGCCGACACGGTGAAATGCAAGATCCGCTTCGGCTCGCTTGCGGGCAATGCGCTCCGGCGGCGTTGCCTGCAACCAGCTCTCATATCCCTTGTAGTGCTCCCGGACGCCGCCATCGGCGTCAATCATCTCGTTATAGAAGTTCATGTTGGACCCGTCACTGAGGATGCTCTCATCCTTGTTCAGCAGGTTCCGTGCCACGAACAAAAAACCATTCAAATCATTGAATTAGTAATTAGAAACAATGTGTAGCGCCCCATCACGGTGCAACTCATTTCAAAGTGGTGCAAATAAAAAGCCCACCGGTGTCATCCGGTGGGCTTTTCTGGTGCAGCAGTTGATCGAAGGATCAGGCGCGCTCAAAGATAACCGCGATACCTTGACCACCACCGATACACATGGTGACGAGCGCATATTTGCCACCGATACGCTCCAGTTCGTACAGCGCTTTGGTTGCGATGAAAGCGCCGGAACATCCGACCGGGTGACCAAGGGCGATGGCACCGCCATTCGGGTTGGTTTTGGCCGGATCAAGACCAAGACATTTTGCAACGGTCAGTGCCTGGGCAGCGAAGGCCTCGTTGGACTCGATGACATCCATCTGGTCCAACGTCAAACCAGCCTTCTTCAGAGCCAACTTGGTGGCCGGAACCGGACCTTCGCCCATGACATCGTTCGGCACGCCGGCGACGGCATAAGAAGCGATGCGAGCCATGGCCTTGTGACCAGCCTTGGCTGCCACATCGGCAGCCGCCAGCACGAAGAAGGCAGCGCCGTCGTTGATGCCGGAAGCGTTACCGGCGGTAACGGTACCGTCCTTCTTGAAGGCCGGCTTCATCTTGGCCAGAGATTCCATGGTAGTCCCACGCTTC
Source organism: uncultured Dechloromonas sp. (assembly GCA_964583695.1). GTDB lineage: Bacteria > Pseudomonadota > Gammaproteobacteria > Burkholderiales > Rhodocyclaceae > Azonexus. Next base: position 28,476 of record CAZOWA010000029.1, on the reverse strand, counting down.
AGGTGTTCGTCGGTATCGAACACAACTTCACCCTTGCGGGTTTGCTTGACGATCGGGAAGATCTGCGACTTGAAGTGGCCAGCATCGATGGCGGCAGCAGCACGGCGCTGTGATTCAACGGCGAAGGCATCCTGCTCTTCGCGGGTAATGCCATGCTTGGTTGCCAGGTTTTCTGCAGTGATGCCCATATGGCCAACGCCGAACGGATCGGTCAGCACGGCAACCATGGAGTCGATTGCCTTGGTGTCACCCATGCGGGCACCGGAGCGCAGCGCAGGCATCAGGTAGGCAGCCTTGGACATGACTTCGACGCCACCGCCGATGCCATAGTCGGCATCACCCAGCATCAGATTCTGAGCCGTGGTGACAATGCCTTGCAGGCCGGAGGCGCACAGGCGGGAAACCTGCATAGCGACGGAATCCATCGACAGACCAGCCTGAATGGAGGCCACGCGGGAAACATAGGCATAGCGGGAATCGGTCGGCATCGTGGTACCGACGGTCACGTAGTTGATTGCCAGCGGATCAACACCTGAACGTGCAATCGCTTCCTTCATCACGATACCGGCCAGCTCGGTGCTTTCAAAATCCGCCAGGGAACCACCAAAAGCGCCAATTGGGGAACGGACTGCGCTTAGAACGACGACTTCTCTGCTCATGTGAAACCTCCAGATTAAAATTATCAGCCCGCCAGATTGGCAAGCCCAAGCAAAAACAGCAACAACATCCATAGCACAGTGGCGCGCCAGACCAGACCGACAGCACTTTGCATGAAATTCACATCCGCCGGATCGCCCAAACCCAGTTCGGCATGAGCGGCGACTTCAGCAGCCTCAACGACCGGACGGGCCAGTTGTACCCCCAGGGCCCCGGCACCGGCAGCCAGCACGATACCCGGCTCGCGATCCTGCCACTGCACCGGCTGAGTCCGCCAACAATACACTGCATCCTCGAAATCACCGACGATCGCAAAAGCTGAGGCGGTCGCGCGGAGTGGCAGCCAATCGATAACAAAGAATGCCTGGCTGGAAAAGGTACGAAAAACATCTTCGCCGCCCTGCTTTTTCCAGCGCTCATGCACCAGGGCTGCAAGACGATAAAGCAGTGCACCGCAGGGACCGGGCAACAGGACAAACCAGAGAAGCACGGCGAAAACATGGCGATGCGAGGCGGCAAGCGCCTCCTTGATCGCCAGTCTTGCGACATCTTCGGCACTCAGGCTTTGGGTCGGACGCCCGAGCCATTCGCCAAGCAGAAGGCGTGCCTTTTCAAGATCATCGCAACGCAGGGCCAGCTGAATTTCCGTGTAGTGGTGACTGAACTGGCGAAACCCCATGGTCAGGTAGAGCACGACGACATTAAGCGCCCAGGCAAGAAGCGGGTTGATCGAGTAGAGAACACCGTAGAGCGCCCCGACCACAATCACTGCCGGCAAAACACAGAGGCACCAGGCGACAACCCCGTGCACATAGGCTCCCGCGTTGAATCGTGATTCAACGAAATCCGCCCAGGCACCAAACGGCTCAGCAACAGCTCGTCGGTAATTCAGGGGATGCAACTGCTCGATGAGAAAAACTGCGATCAGCGAGAGAAGGCTCATGGGGGACGCCGCAAATTGCCGTATTCGGCTTGTTTTCTTGTACTAAAACGCCACGATACCACAAGCTCAGAGCGCGTGCAGACCCAGCCGCGCACTCAGCGAACGGATCATGCCAGCGGTTGCCCCCCAGATGAAATAATCCCCGTAAGGCATCGCAAAATACTGGCGCATCGCTCCCCGGTAATGCATCGAGTGTTGCTGGTGGTTGGCCGGATCCAGCAGAAAATCCAGTGGAACCTCAAATACTTCCGCCACTTCGAACGGGTCGGGTTTTATTTCGAGGGGTGGATGTAGCAAGCCGACCACTGGCGTTACCCGAAAACCAGTTCCGGTACGATATTCAGGAAGGAAGCCAAGAATTTCGACACAATCCGACGACAGGCCGATTTCCTCCTCGGTTTCGCGCAATGCGGTGTGCACCGGCGAGACGTCCTCGACCTCGACTCGCCCTCCGGGGAAACTGATCTGCCCGGCATGATCACGCAAATGCGCCGTTCTCTGCGTTAGCAAAACCGTATAGGTACCTTCGCGATCCACGATGGGAAAAAGCACTGCTGCGGGCGTCAAGCCCAGCGCGGGCACGCCATCTTCCTCTATGAACTCCCCCATCAGCGGCTGATCGAGAAGCTTGGCCCGAAGAAGCACCAGATCAAAACTCATACGGGCGCAGAGTCTTCCTCGATTTCTGCATGGACGGCCGAGAGCGCGTCCTGCAAAGTCTCTTCCGAAAGACGGTTGATCGATGTTGCGACCATGTCTGCCGCCTCGACGGCCCCCACCGGCAAGCGCTTGCTGTCCAGACTGGCGATCAGCGCGGTCGCAGCGCCGACTACCCGCAGGATGGCCTGCCGTTCGCTCATCAGCATTTCCAGCTCTCGGCGCAATAGCGCAATTTCCTGGTCACGTTGGGGCATGGTCTCTCTCCTAGAATCGTTTTTTAAGTGTCATGGTATTGCCGTCGCGCTGCATTTCCATCCGGTTGAGAAAACTCATCCCGAGCAAGGCGACCGGCATGTCATTCTGATGAATCAACGCATCGACGTTGTGGAGTGTCGTGCTGCCAACACGTACTGTATCAAGTTTCACCTTGCTCACTACGGATTGTCCGTTGGCCGTCTGCGTCATGCCCTTCTGGCCCTTGTTGAAATCCAGCCCGATCCGCCGGGCATCGCTTGCACCGAGCGAAATCATGCTTGCCCCCGTATCAACGAGGAAGCGAACCGACGTGCCGTTGATGTTGCCCGTAGTAATGAAATGGCCCTGGATATCGGCGGTCATCACAATGCTGTCGGCAGAATCGTTACTGCCTGCCCCCACCGCGTGCTGACCAACGCGTAACGGCCGTTTCTTGCCGCCAATTTCGACGACCGCCTGATCTCCCTGAATCGACAGCAACTTGACGCCGCCCAGCGATTCACCAACACGAACCGTCTGTGGCTCAGCGCCATTGATCATAAGCAGCGCCTTGCTGCCCATGATGCCGGCCAGACCAACCTCCTGAGCCAGGGCCAAGCTGGGGAAAAGGATCAGCGCCATGACAAGCAGCGTAAAATGTCGCATCGACTTTTCGAGATACTCCGAAACCATGTTACCGGTTGCCATCTTTCGCCACTCCCCTACCGAAGGTCCGGGCTATTTTGCCATATTCCTTGAAGAGCACGGCATTCCCTGGCGCCTGGTCGCCATTGACGAAGGCGAGGCCGTTCCGGAAACAGCGGACAACTATGCCGGCCTTTGCTTCATGGGGGGGCCGATGAGTGTGAATGACCCACTGCCGTGGATAGAACCGGTCTGTCGCCTGATTCGTGACGCCGTCGCAAAAAACATCCCGGTCATCGGCCACTGCCTGGGAGGGCAGCTGATGAGCAAGGCGCTGGGCGGCCAGGTTTCAAGAAATCCGGTCAAGGAAATCGGCTGGGGGATGGCAGGCTCCGAAGACAGCGCCACGGCCCGGCACTGGCTGGGCGATTACGCCGGCCAGACCGGCACGGTCTTCCAGTGGCACGGCGAAACCTTCAGCATTCCCGCCGCTGCCGAACGCCTGGTGTCGAGCCGGTTCTGCGCGAACCAGATGTTCGCCCTCGGCCCGCATCTGGGCATGCAATGCCACGTCGAAATGACGCCCGAGATGATTCGCACCTGGTGTGGTCAATGGGCCGACGAGGCACTAGCTGTCGCCGATCAAGAAAGCGCCCAAACACCGGCCGTGATGCAGGCTGAAATGACGCAGCGACTGCCCGTGATGCGCCAGCTTTCCCGACAGCTTTATTCTGTCTGGATACAGGGCCTGAAACGCTAAAAAAAAGGCAGCCGAAGCTGCCATTTTTTGCCGTTTTTTCCGGTTGACCGCGGAAGATCGATTCACTCCCGGAAATTGCCGTATTTGATCGGAAAATCGGTAATCGACTTCTTGATCAGCGCGATGCATTCCTGAAGATCGTCGCGCTTGGCGCCCTGGACGCGCACTTCATCGCCCTGGATGGAAGCCTGCACTTTCAGCTTGGCATCCTTGATCATCTTGACGATCTTCTTCGCCATCTCGGTTTCGATGCCATTCTTGATCTTCAATTCCTGCTTGACCTTGTTGCCGGAGACTTTCTGCACCGGCTGGTGATCAAGGCGCTTGGTACTCTCGTTTTCCTTTTTTTCCATGGCCGGAAAAAGAATATCCTTGATCTGGTCGAGCTGGAAATCGGAATCACCGTGCAAGGTAATGACCTTGTCCTTCTCGTTCAGCTCGAGCTTGGCCGAGGTTCCCTTGAAGTCATAACGGTTGTCGATCTGGCGTGAAGCGACATCGACGGCGTTCTTCAACGCCACCATGTCCGCTTCGGAGGTGAAGTCAAAGCTCGGCATGATGCTTATCCGAAGTGGCAAACGTAGTGGTAGGACTCACCGGCGGCGACTTCGATGTCGAAGCTGGAATTGCCGGGCACGTTGAAAGATTGGCCTTCGCCGTAGGTCGTCCACTCGCTTTCGCCCTTGAGCTTGACGCGGCAGGAACCGCCGACGCCTTCCATGATTTCCGGTGCACCGGTGTTGAAAGTCAGGCTGGCCGGCAGGATCACACCGACCGTCTTCTTCGTGCCATCAGCCAGCACCACGGTGTGGCTGACGCACTTGCCGTCGAAATAAACATTGGCCTTCTTGACCACCGAAACGTTGTCGTATTGAGACATTCAAATACCCCAGAGTTTTTCAATAAGATTCTTGGCGGCAAAACCGAACATGCCGAAAGCGAGCACGAAGAACAGGACAAAGGTCCCGGTCTTGCCCGCCTTCGATTTCCACGCAATCTCGCCGATGATGAACAGCATGAAGAGGATGAAGGCACCAACACCCCAGGTCGAGCCGAAGTCGGCAATCTGCTCTTCGGTCAACCCGAACAGGGCGCCCTCCCCCATCGTCAGGCTTGTCCCTTCTTCGCACGCAAATTGGCAGCAATCCGCATGCGCAAGGCGTTCAGCTTGATGAAGCCGGCAGCGTCCTTCTGATCATAGGCACCGGCATCGTCCTCGAAGGTGGCGATGGTCGGGTCGAACAGCGAATCGGTCGCGGAATCGCGACCAACCACGATGACATTGCCCTTGTAGAGTTTGACGCGGACAAAACCGTTCACGCAGCTCTGGGTGTGATCGATCAGGGTCTGCAAGGCAATGCGTTCCGGGCTCCACCAGTAGCCGTTGTACACCAGGCTGGCGTAACGCGGCATCAGGTCATCCTTGAGGTGGGCGACTTCACGGTCGAGACAGACCGACTCGATGGCGCGGTGCGCGCGCAGCATGATGGTTCCACCCGGGGTTTCGTAGCAGCCGCGCGACTTCATGCCAACGTAACGGTTTTCGACCAGATCGAGGCGACCGATACCGTGCTTGCCACCCAGTTGGTTGAGCTTGGTCAGCACCTGGGCCGGGCTCAGACGTTCGCCGTTGAGCGCCACGATGTCGCCCTTCTCGTACTGGATATCCAGATACTCGGCCTGGTCCGGCGCAGCTTCCGGCGAAACCGTCCACCGCCACATCGATTCCTCGGCCTCTGCCGCCGGATTTTCCAGATGGCGACCTTCGTAGGAAATGTGCAGCAGGTTGGCATCCATCGAGTACGGCGAACCGCCCTGCTTGTGCTTCATATCGACCGGGATGCCGTTCTTTTCGGCATAGGCCATCAGCTTTTCGCGGGACAGCAGATCCCATTCACGCCAAGGGGCAATCACCTTGATGCCCGGCTTCAGCGCGTAGGCACCGAGCTCGAAACGAACCTGGTCGTTGCCCTTGCCGGTCGCGCCGTGTGAAATCGCGTCGGCACCGGTCATGTTGGTGATTTCGATTAGACGCTTGGCGATCAGCGGGCGGGCAATCGAGGTGCCGAGCAGGTATTCGCCTTCGTAAACCGTATTGCAGCGGAACATCGGGAAGACGAAATCGCGGACGAATTCTTCGCGCAGATCGTCGATGAAGATATTTTCCGGCTTGATGCCGAATTGCAGCGCCTTGGCACGTGCCGGCTCGAGTTCTTCGCCCTGGCCAAGGTCGGCGGTGAAGGTCACCACTTCGCACTGATAAGTATCCTGCAACCACTTGAGGATGACGGAAGTATCCAAACCGCCGGAGTAAGCCAGCACTGCTTTTTTGACGTCGCTCATTTCTGTTTCCTTGTTTCGTTTCAACTGCGCCGCTTAACCGTTGATCCGGCCGAGCAGCAAATATTCCATCAAAGCCTTCTGGACATGCAGGCGGTTCTCTGCCTCGTCCCAGACCACCGATTGCGGGCCGTCGATCACCTCTGCCGTGACCTCCTCGCCCCGATGCGCCGGCAGGCAATGCATGAAGAGCGCCTGCGCATCGGCCACGCCCATCATCTCGCCATCCACGCACCAGTCGGCAAACGCCTTGATCCGCGCTTCGTTCTCGGCCTCGTAGCCCATCGAGGTCCATACATCGGTGGTCACCAGATCGGCACCCCGGCAGGCTTCCATCGGATCGGCAAAAACCTTGAAGCGCGAAGCATCTACGCCCTCGATCAGCGCCGGTTGCAACTCGTAGCCCGGCGGGGTCGATACATGTACTTTGAAATCAAGTACCTGCGCTGCCTGCAACCAGGTGTTGCACATATTGTTGGCGTCGCCCACCCACGCCACCGTCTTGCCCTGAATGCAGCCACGGTGCTCGATGTAGGTGTAGATGTCGGCAAGAATCTGGCAGGGGTGATATTCGTTGGTCAGTCCATTGATCACTGGCACACGCGAATTGGCAGCAAAGCGCTCAATGATGTCCTGCTCAAACGTGCGAATCATCACGATATCGCTCATCCGCGAAATCACCTGCGCCGCATCTTCCACCGGCTCGCCACGTCCGAGCTGGGAGTCGCGGGTATTCAGGTAGATCGCCGCGCCACCCAGCTGCTGGATGCCCGCCTCGAACGACAGACGCGTCCGCGTGCTGGCCTTCTCGAAAATCATCACCAGAGTCCGGTCGCTGAGGGGCCAGTACTTCTGGTAGGACTTGAACTGGTTCTTGATCCAGCGCGTACGCCCGAAGACATACTCCAGCTCTTCGCGGGAAAAGTCCTTGAACTGCAGAAAATGTTTGATCGCCATGCTCAGGCTCCCAGAAATTCCTTGATCAGCGGTGCCGTGCGCGCCACCAGCTCGCGAGCATCGCTTTCGCTGAAAATCAGCGGTGGCAGCAGACGAATGATTTTCTCGCCGGTCACATTGATCAGCAAGCCGGCCTCCAGCGCCTTGCCAACCAGCACACCGCACGGACGATCGAGTTCAATACCGATCATCAGGCCGTGACCACGGATATCGACCAGTCCATCCACCCCCGCCAGCGCCTCGCCGAACAACTTGCGGATCAGGGCACCCACCGTCGCCGCGTTGGCCAGCAAGTTTTCCTGCTCCATGACCTCGATGGTGGTCAGCGCGGCCACGCACACCAGCGGGTTGCCACCGAAGGTCGAGCCGTGGTTTCCCGGACCGAACAGGCCGGCCGCCTTGCCCGTCGCCAGACAGGCACCAATCGGCACCCCGGAGCCAAGCCCCTTGGCCAGCGTAGCCACGTCCGGTTGCACACCGACCTGCTGAAAACCGAACCACTTGCCGGTCCGGCCCATGCCGCACTGGACCTCATCACAGATCATCAGCCAGCCATGTGCATCGCAAATTTCACGTACACCGCGGTAGTAGGCTGGATCGGCCAGATGAATCCCGCCCTCGCCCTGGATAACTTCGAGCATCACGGCGACAATGTTCTGGTTATGCTCGGCGACCGAGCGGATGGCCTCAAGATCGTTGTAGGGCACACGGACGAAACCGGAGACAAGCGGCTCGAAGCCGGCCTGCACCTTGTAGTTGCCGGTTGCCGACAGGGTCGCCATGGTGCGGCCGTGGAAAGATTTTTCCATGACCACAATGGTCGGCAACTCGATACCTTTTTTATGGCCGTAGAAGCGCGCCAGCTTGATCGCGGCCTCGTTTGCCTCGGCACCCGAATTGCCGAAGAAAACCTCCTGCATGCCTGATATCTCGGCAAGCTTGTCGGACAAGACTTCCTGCTCGCGGATCCGGTACAGGTTCGAGGTGTGCAGCATGCGTCCGGCCTGGGCGGAAATCGCCGAAACCAGCCTGGGATGGGCGTGACCGAGCGTCGACACGGCGATTCCGGACAAGGCATCCAGATATTCCTTACCCTCGGTATCGAAAATCCGGCTACCCTGTCCGTGGCTGAATGCCACCGGTAGCCGAGCATAGGTATTCATCACATGCGACATGAAGCAACCCCGGAAAACAAAAACGGCGGCCATCGCCGCCGGAACGACCGCACCAACCCAGACCCGGATCGACTCTGAAAAGTTGCGGAAAGCTCAATGTTAAGTGAAAAATAGAGCCTTGTATAGAACGACAAAACCATGCGTATTGCCATTTTTAACCAAAAAGGCGGGGTCGGAAAAACGACGACCGCACTGAACATCGGCGCAGCCCTTCATCGCACCGGCAAGCCCCCGTTACTGATCGACCTTGACCCCCAGGGACACCTTTCGAGCATCCATGGCCAGGCACCCAACGAAGCCGGCCGCAGCATCTTTGCGTTCTATCAGGAACAAACCGACCTTGCCGCGCTCGAGGTTCAATGGCCGGACATGGGGCAACTGATCCCGGCCCACCAGCAACTGATCAAGGTCGACTCGATTTTCGGAAAAGGCCCCGCCGTTCTCAACATGCTGAAAAACGGCCTGGATGCACTGGAACAGGACAATCCGAACCGACACTGCATCATCGACTGCTGCCCCTATATCGGCGTACTTGCCCTCAATGCCATTTTTGCCTGCACCACGCTGATCATCCCCGTATCAACCGACTACCTTTCATTACAAGCGGCAGACCATATCACCCGTACCCTCAAGGTACTCGAACCCGTGCTCAAACGACGCGTCGAACGCCGTTATCTCCTGACCCGTTATGACCGGCGGCGGAAAATGAGCGGCGACATTCGCAGCAAGCTGTGCGAACGCTATGGCGACGACGTTCTGGATGCAGTGATTTCGGAAAATGTCAGCGTCGCGGAAAGCCCGTCGCTCAATCAGGATGTGTTTCGCCAGAACTCAAGCAGTCCCGGTGCCCACGATCACAAGCAGTTGCTTCACGAGCTGATTGAACGAGGCGACCTGCTTTAAGTTTCAAAACGGGCATCATCCATAATTATGCAGGTATGGATCTTCTGTTAAAATCCGTCAAACAGAGGTCGCGATGCCCCGAAACGCAGAGTAGAACAATGACAATATCAGAATCGACCACCTTCATCATTCTCGGCCTGACCACGGAAGGGCGCAAATTCCGTCCGAGCGACTGGGCGGAAAGGCTGTGCGGAGTCATGTCGGCGTTTGGCGCAGAACGCAAGATGAAATATTCGCCTTACGTCGGCCCCGGAGACTACAACGGAGAGAAAGCCGTGTTCGTAGACGGACGACTTGGCGAAATCGAACCGATGGCCTACCGCTTCATGCTCAATTTCGCGCAGGATAACGATCTTCAGATCATCGACGGGGTTTGCCCGCTCGACAAGAAGAAATAAGAATTTTACCGACAATAAAAAACGGCGCCTGGAGCGCCGTTTTTTATTGGATCACCCGTAAAAATCAGGCAGCGATTGCCTTGATTTGTGCAGACAGGCGGCTCTTGGTGCGAGAAGCCTTGTTCTTGTGGATGATCTTCTTGTCAGCAATACGGTCGAGCACTGCGACGGATTGCTGGAAAACGCCCTGAGCGGCAGCTTTGTCGCCCGCTTCAATCGCCTGGCGCACACGCTTGATCGCGGTACGCAGGGTCGAACGCAGGCTGGCGTTATGGGAGCGCTGCTTGTCAGCTTGACGGGCGCGCTTGCGGGCTTGTGCGCTGTTGGCCATGTGAAATTTCCAAATAAAATACTGAATTCGAAATTGTACTACGAATTCAGAGCAAAACAAAGCCTTGAATCATGTAATCCGGTATTCAGGAAACCAGCAACTCTTTCGGCAAAGCGAAGGAAACCCCCTCCTGAACACCAACCAGTTGCCGAACTTCTCCACCAATCAAGGAATTGATCCGCCCGACCACCTGCTGAACAATCACTTCTGGCGCAGATGCACCTGCCGTAACGCCAATCCGGTGTTTTCCGTGCAGCCAGTCGGGAACAATTTCGCCCGCCTCGTCGATTAGGTAAGCCTCAACCCCCCGGGACAAAGCGACTTCTTTTAGACGTCGGGAATTGGAACTATTCGGGCTGCCAACCACAATCACGAGATCGCACTCTTCCGCCAAGGCCTTCACTGCGTCCTGTCGGTTTTGCGTGGCGTAGCAAATATCGTCCTTTTTTGGCCCCTGAATCTCGGGAAAATATTCCCGCAGGGCAATGATCACGTCAGTTGCATCATCGACAGAAAGCGTTGTCTGAGTCACGAACGACAAATTTTCCGGCGTGCGCACCTTCAGATTTCGGACGTCCTCGACCGTTTCGACGAGATACATTCCATCGTCGCTCTGCCCCATCGTACCCTCGACTTCAGGATGCCCGCGGTGACCGATCATCACCACTTCACGCACCTGGCTTCGCATCTTGCCGACTTCGACGTGCACCTTGGTCACCAGCGGGCATGTGGCGTCAAAAACCTTGAGTCCGCGTAAGTGTGCCTCCTCACGCACGGCCCTGGACACGCCGTGTGCACTGAAAACCACGGTGCTACCGGCGGGAACCTCTGACAGTTCCTCGATAAAGATGGCGCCCTTGGCCCGCAGGTCGTCGCAAACGAATCTGTTGTGCACCACCTCGTGGCGAACGTAGATCGGCGCCCCGAATTTTTCCAGGGCGCGTTCGACAATCGCAATGGCGCGTTCAACACCAGCGCAAAAACCTCGAGGATTGGCGAGAAGAATTTCCATTACATGATTCCGATGATTTTCACCTCGAAGCGAATTGCCTTGCCGGCCATCGGGTGGTTGAAGTCAAAGAGTGCGTGCGTCGCGTCAAGTTCGCGCAGAAAGCCGGCGAAGGTACCGCCGTTCGGCGCGGTGAATTCGACGACGGAGTTCTCCTTGAGTTCCATTTCGGCGGGCAGTCCGCTGCGGGCAATACGCTCCACCAGACGTTCGTTATGCACACCAAACGCCTGCTCGGGCTCCAGTTCGAATACAAAGGTTTCCTGCGCCGGTAGGCCAATGAGCACATTTTCGAGATTTTCGGCCAGTTGGCCACTACCCATTTGCAGGGTTGCGGGGCTCATGTCGAAAGTCGACAGAAACTCCTCTCCATCCCGAGCCGTGATGCGGTAGTGCAAGGTGAGATAGCTATCAGAGCGGACAGTGGCGATCATTGCGAATCATCTTTCTGCTTTGCTGCGGTCAACTGGAAAAAAACGAGAAAAACGGCACCCAGAGTGATTGCCGAATCGGCCACATTGAACGCCGGCCAGTAATATCCGGCGGCATGCCACTGAATGAAGTCGACAACCGCACCAAACCGGATACGGTCGATGACATTACCCAGCGCCCCCCCCATGACAAGAGTCAGGGCCAGCGCCATCATTTTCTGCTCCGGACACCTGCGCAACTCCAGTGCTATCCAACCGGAAACTCCCAGCGCAAGCGCGGTAAACAACCAGCGTTGCCAGCCCGGCTGATCGGCAAGAAAACTGAAGGCCGCACCGGGATTGAAGGTGAGCACCCAGTTCCAGAACGGCGCGACATAAACGACATCCCCCGGCGCCAGCTGCCCCAGCACGACCCACTTGCTCAGTTGATCAAGAGCAACGATCACGCCGGCCAGCGCATACCAGTGCGCCGCCTTAGGCATGACTGCGGATCTCGCCTTCGCCGTAAAGATTGCTGACGCAACGCCCGCATAGCCCGGGATGATCGGCATGTGCGCCGACATCCTCGCGAACGTGCCAGCAACGTTCGCACTTGACGTGCTCAAGCGGCACAGCGGTAACTTGCTCGACCTCATCACGCACGGCGACAGCCGCCGAACAAATGAACACAAACTTCAGGTCGTCACCCAGCGCCGCCAGCGCATCGTATTTTTCACCGGCACAACGAATCTCGACCGCTGCCTGCAAGGCCGATCCGATCTTGCCTGCCCCGCGCTGTGCCTCAAGCGCCTTGGTTACATCGGCACGTGCAGCACGAATCAGCGACCACTTGGACAGCAGTTCGCCCTCGGCATGGGTTTCCGGCAAGTCATGCCAACGCTGGAACATGACCGAATCATCGTCTTTGCCGGTCAGCACCTGCCAAACCTCTTCGGCAGTAAACGAAGTAATCGGTGCGAGCAGACGCACGAAGCTCTGCGTAATGTGCCAGAGCGCCGATTGAGCCGAGCGCCGCGCCTGCGATTTCGGCGCGGTCGTGTATAGACGATCCTTGAGAATATCGAGGTAGAAACCGCCCAGATCTTCGGAGCAGAAGGTTTGCAGGGCCTGCACGACACGATGGAATTCGTACTTTTCATAATCGGCACAACAGCTTTCCTGCAATTCCCGGGTGAGGGCCAGTGCGTAACGATCGATTTCCAGCCACTCGGTGACCGCCAGCATGTCAGTTTGCGCATCGAAATCGGAAACATTGGCAAGCAGGAAGCGCAGTGTGTTGCGGATACGGCGATAGGCTTCGACGACACGCTTGAGGATTTCGTCAGAGATGGTCAATTCACCGGAGTAATCGGTCGAAGCCGTCCACAGACGCAGGATATCCGCCCCCATCTTGTCGGACACTTGCTGCGGGGCAATCACGTTACCCTTCGATTTCGACATCTTGTGGCCCTTGCCATCGACCACGAAACCGTGCGTGAGCAAGGCCTTGTAGGGCGCACGACCATCGATGGCACAACCGGAAAGCAGCGAAGACTGGAACCACCCGCGATGCTGGTCGGAACCTTCGAGATAGAGATCGGCCGGGTAGGTATGCTCGGCGGCGTGCGACCCGCGCATGACATGCCAGTGCGTCGTGCCGGAATCGAACCAGACATCGAGCGTGTCCTTCATCTTGACGTACTGATCGGCCTCGGCGCCAAGCAATTCGGCAGGATCCAGACTGAACCACGCCTCGATGCCGGCCTTCTCGACGCGCTGGGCGACGAGTTCGATCAGTTCAGCGGTACGCGGATGCGGCTTGCCGGTCTCCTTGTGCAAAAAGAACGGGATCGGCACGCCCCAGTTACGCTGGCGCGAAACACACCAGTCCGGACGGGTCTTCATCATCGCTTCGAGGCGGGCACGCCCCCAGGCCGGGAAAAACTGCGTTTCATCGACTGCTCGCTCGGCAATCCAGCGTAGGGTCGAGGCATTTTCGTTGCTCTTGTTTTCCATGCCGATGAACCACTGCGTCGTGGCGCGGAAAATGATCGGCGTCTTGTGGCGCCAGCAATGGGGATAGCTGTGCTGGATTCTCTCGTTTTTCAGCAAGCGCCCACGGGATTCAAGCTCCTGCAAGACGAGCGGGTTGGCCTCCCAAACCGTCTTGCCGGCCAGTTCGCCGACCGACAGGGGCGGCACAGTACTGATGAACTTACCGTCGTTACCCACCGGGTTATTCACTGGAAGGCCGTATTTCTTGCCAATGTTGTAGTCGTCTACGCCGTGTGCCGGCGCCGTGTGCACGAGGCCGGTACCGGCCTCGGTCGTCACGTGTGTACCGCAGATGATCGCCACGTCGCGCGGCTGGAAAGGATGCCTGAGCAATATCTGGTCGAGCTTGTCGCCGGAGCAGGAAGCAATACTGGCTCCTTCAAGGCCATAGCGCTTGAGGGCTGCCTCGGCCAGTTCACGAACGAGGATAAGGGCGCCCTTTTCGGTTTCAACCAGATCATAGGTCAGCTCCGGATGCACGCTGACTGCCTCGTTGGCCGGCAGGGTCCACGGCGTGGTCGTCCAGATCACGGCGAAAACCGGGCCGCGCAGATGGGTCAGGCCGAACGCAGCAGCCAGCTTGTCGGCGTGATTCTCATGCACCTCGAAGGCCACATCGATCGCCGGCGAGTTCTTGTCTTCGTATTCAACTTCTGCTTCGGCCAGTGCTGAACCGCAATCAAGACACCAGTTCACCGGCTTCAGGCCCTGATACAGATAGCCTTTTTCGAGAATTTTGCCGAGGGCCCGGATTTCGCCGGCCTCAGCCGCGAAATTCATCGTCAGGTAGGGGTTGCCCCAGTCACCCAGCACGCCGAGACGGATGAAGTCCTTCTTCTGGCGCTCCACCTGCTCCGCCGCGTAAGCACGAGACAATTCACGCACCTTGTCGGCGGGAATGTTTTTGCCATGCAGCTTCTCAATCTGGTGTTCGATCGGCAGGCCATGACAATCCCAACCCGGCACATAGGGCGCATCGAAACCGGCCAGCGTCTTCGAACGGACGATGATGTCCTTCAAAACCTTGTTAACCGCGTGCCCGATGTGAATGTCGCCATTCGCGTAGGGGGGACCGTCGTGCAACACGAAGCGGGGACGTCCGGCGCTGATCTCGCGGATGCGTTGGTAGAGCTTTTTCTCCTGCCACAGGGCAACCCACTGAGGTTCACGCTTGGGCAGATCGCCGCGCATCGGGAAAGCCGTATCCGGCAGGTTCAGGGTATCTTTGTAGTCAGCCATTGTGCGTGCTCACAGCTTGAAAAAAGCCCGTGCAGCTGCAGCATCTGCTGCAATCTGCGCCTTGAGGGCTTCAAAATTTGAAAAACGTTGTTCGTTCCGCAATTTATGCACGAAACGAACCGAAATATGTTTGCCGTAAATGTCACGATCGAAATCGAACAGGTGCACTTCCAGCAAAGGCCGCGTACCGCCCACGGTTGGCCTGATGCCGAGATTGGCCACACCGGGCAGGACAGATTCGCCCAAACCGCTGACTTCGACGGCAAAGACGCCGGTCATCGGTAGCGGATTATGCTTGATGCGAATATTTGCGGTTGCAAATCCCAACTGGCGACCGAACTTGTCGCCATGAGCCACGCGACCGTCAATGATGTACGGCCTGCCGAGCAATGCAGCAGCCCGCCCCATGTCTCCAGCTGCCAGCTCTCTGCGGACGCCTGAACTGGACACGCGCTCACCATCGACCAACACACTTTGCATGGCCTCGACAGTAAAACCAAAACGTGCCCCGGACGATCGAAGCAACTCGAAGTCACCCGTTCTACCCCGACCGAAACGGAAGTCGTCACCAATGATCACATGCCTGACCCGCAGGCCTTTCACCAGAACCTGTTCCACGAACTCTTCCGCAGAAAGTGCCGAGAATGCACGATTGAACGGACAAACCATTGCCTGGAAAACGCCCAGCTCGGCCAGCAACTCCAGCTTTTCGCGCAAGGTGGTCAAGCGCGCTGGGGCAGATTCCGGCGAAAAAAACTCCCGGGGATGCGGTTCGAAGGTCAACACCGCCGGAGCCAGATCGAATCGTGCTGCGGCATCAACCAACTGGCGGACGAGCGCGACGTGCCCGAGGTGAACACCATCGAAATTACCGATGGCAAGCACGACAGGGCCAGGGACAGGACGCAGGTAACCGCGAAAAACGCGCATGAGCGAAGTAGCGAACAAAACGTTGAATTATAACGGTCCGGCAAGTTCGACGGAAATTGGAAGTGAGCCAGGCAGCCCGGAATATTCGACCTTCCTGAAACTGCTTTGGCTATAATCAGTCGTCCTCACTAAAGATCATCTGATACCCCCTGCATGCTTGAGTTGATCAGCCATGTCGTAAAAATTTCGGCGCGTCGAGATCGCACTGAAATCAATGCGGCCATGGTCGACGCATTGCTCGACTTGTTCAGCCCGCAGTTATTGACGATCTATCGCTGTTATTCGGGAAAGAAAAAAACCATCGTTTTCGCCTGCGCAGGCTTCGGACCCAACGGGCAATACTTGCGAAACGCCTACCTGCCAGACCATCGGCACTGCCAGCCGATCGAACGCGATCCCATGCTCAGGCGATGTCGCAATGAAATGTCTGCCGTGCTGGAGGTGCTCGACGATGGATCGCACCGCGTCATTTTTCCGGTCATTCGCCTGGACGAACCCATCTACCTGATCGATCTTTCGCTATCGGAGGAATTCTCCGCTGACCAGCGCGTTTCCCTCATGGGGCTGATCGAATATTTCGGCAACCACATCGCCCTGCTGGATTATGGCGAAGCCGACACGCTGACCGGGCTTTCCAGCCGAAAGACTTTTGACAAGCATCTGTTTGAACTGCTGGGTCAAGCCGCAACCGACGAAATGCTTGGCGGACTGAACGACACCCCCCTCCAGCGCCGACAGGGAAAAAACGGCAGCAGCACGCACTGGCTGGCGGTCTGCGACATCGATCACTTCAAGCAGGTCAACGACAACTTCGGGCACCTGATCGGCGATGAAGTCCTGATCATGCTCGGCCAGGTCATGCGTCACTCGTTCCGTTTCGACGACCAGTTGTTCCGCTTCGGTGGCGAAGAGTTCGTGGCCCTGCTACAGCCAACGGATCAGGAATCGGCGCTGGCCACCCTTGAACGCTTCCGGAGCGACGTCGAACAGCAGGTATTCAGCCGGGTCGGGCACGTCACGATCAGCATTGGGTTCAGTCGTTTGCTGCCCAACGACACCCCCACCGACGTCATCGACCGCGCTGACGAAGCGCTCTATTACGCCAAGCACCACGGCCGCAATCGGGTCGAATGCTATGAAACCCTGGTTGCCAGCAAATTGCTGCCCGCCAAGGAAGTCGCCAAGGGTGAAATCGAGCTGTTCTAGCCGAGCGCCGCAAGCCGGGCCTTGGGGCCGGGCGGGTGCTTGATGAAATACTGGCGAATCCCGCGCACGATGGCATTGGCCAGTTTTTCCTGATACGCGTCGTCGTTCAGGCGGCGCTCTTCTTCCGGATTGGAAATGAAGGCTGTCTCGATCAGTGCCGAAGGGATATCCGGGGCCTTCAGCACGGCAAAACCGGCCTGTTCGACATTGTTCTTGTGCAAGGTGTTGATCGTTCCCAGCTCACCCAGCAGATACTTGCCGAGCTTGAGACTATCGTTGATCGTCGCCGTCTGGGACAGATCAAGCAGGGTACGGGCAAGGAACAAATCCTTGGTGCCCAGATTGACGCCACCAATCAGATCAGCCTGGTTTTCCTTCTGGGCAAGCAATCTGGCCTGGGTACTGGAGGCCCCTTTTTCGGACAACACGAATACGGAAGAACCGCACGCATCCGGCTTGATCCAGGCATCGGCGTGAATGGAAAGAAATAGATCAGACTGAACGCGGCGAGCTTTCTGCACACGCATCTGCAAAGGCACGAAGAAATCGGCATCGCGGGTCAGCACCGCCCGCATGTTAGGCTCGGCATCAATCCGCGCCTTCAGGCGCCGCGCCACTTCCAGCGTTACGTTCTTCTCGTAGGAACCGCCCTTGCCGATGGCACCGGGGTCTTCTCCCCCATGCCCGGGATCGAGTGTAATGGTGACCAGGCGATCGACAATCGGCTTGCCGGATTTCCGGCTAGTCTGGACGTCGGGTGCCTCGATCGGCTTTTCGGCTTTTTTGGTGCTCTCCGGCCGGGTTTCAGCGGCCTGAAAATCCTGGTCCAGCTTGAGCGATTCGACCGCATCCTGGCGCCCTTGCAGGAGCGCCATCATCGGATCCGGCGGATCGACCGGATAGACGTCAAGAACGAGACGATGTCCGTATTCACCAACCGGCGCCAGCGAAAAAACCTGCGGATTGACCTTGGCCTTGAGTTCCATGACCAAACGCACCACGCCCGGCTTGTACCGCCCAGCCCGCAACAGCTTGATGTAAGGATCGTCGGTCGCCACCTTGCGAGCGATGCTGTCGAGCACGCTGTTGAACTCGGCACCTTCAATATCGACCACCAGCCGGTCCGGATCTTCGACAGTGAAGTGGGTGAATTTCAGTGGACCGTCGTACTCAAGCGTTACCCGTGTGTAATCGGCGGCCGGCCAGATACGGACAGCAAGAATCGAGGACGCCTTGGTCGCCGCCCCCGCCAGTGGCGAGAGCGACAAAATCAGCGAGGCGCCGGCATAACGCAGGAGTTGTCGGCGCCCATGGCTGGGATGAGCGCGTTCAGACATTCTTGCCCTTTCGGTGTAGTTGCCATGGCTTCGATGACACGCCCGAAACCTGCATGATGAAGGCGCAGCCGCAGGTCTGGCGACGGAACGCAGCCCTCAGCGCGCTCCGGCCATTCGACCAGACAGACTGCAGTATCGTTAAAGTATTCGCCAAGGCCCGCATCGAGAAACTCCTCTGGTGACTCGAAACGATAAAAATCAAAGTGATATAAGTATAAGCTCGAAACTACGTAAACTTCAACCAGTGAATAAGTCGGGCTTTTAACCGGACCAAGATGTCCGAGGGCACGAATCAGCGCCCGCACCAGTGTGGTCTTGCCCGCCCCCAGGTCGCCTTCGAGGAAAACGACCAGCCCGGGCTGCAGCGACGGTGCCAGTGCCTGACCCAAGTGCTCGGTCGCCGCCTCGTCAGGCAACTGGAAAACGGCGGTAACATCGGGGCTATGCACGATCAACACTCCATGGAAAATTACGCGGCACTCAAGGCAGAAATCCGCGAGGTTGCCAAAAAACTCGGTTTTGCCGCAGTCGGCGTCGCGCGGGCCGAGCCGGGTTCGGCTGTCGAGCGCATGCGCGAGTGGCTGGCCGCGGGCCGGCACGGCGAGATGGATTATATGGTCCGCCACGCCGAATTGCGCGCCAACCCGCAAGAACTGCATCCAGGAACGATCACCGTGATCAGTGCTGCGCTCGATTACCTTCCTCACGACAAGTCGGTCGACGACCCCGAACGGGCAGCCATCTCGCGCTACGCCCTAGGCCGCGACTATCACAAGGTGGTGCGCAGCCGGCTGCAAAAGCTGGCTGACGCGATTTCCGGAATCGTCGGGCCGTTCGGCCACCGTGTCTTTTCCGACTCAGCACCGGTCATGGAAGTCGAGTTTGCACGGCAAGCCGGGCTCGGCTGGCGCGGCAAGCACACGCTACTGCTCTCACAGCAAGGGTCCTGGCGCTTTCTCGGCGAGATCTATACCGACCTGCCCCTGCCGCCCGACGAGCCGGTCGCCGAACACTGCGGCACCTGTCGAGCCTGTATCGACGCCTGCCCGACCGGGGCCATCGTCGCGCCTTACGAAGTCGACGCCCGGCGCTGCATTTCCTACCTGACGATCGAGCTGGCCGGCGCCATTCCGGAGGAATTCCGCCCGCTGATCGGCAATCGCATTTATGGCTGTGACGACTGTCAGCTCTGCTGTCCGTGGAATCGCTTTGCCCGACTTGGCGACCCGGACTTTGCCCCGCGTCATGGCCTGGACAATGCTGCGCTGATCGATCTCTTTGCCTGGACAGCAAGGGAATTCGAAGAAAGGCTGGCGGGCAATCCGATCCGGCGCATCGGTCACGAACGCTGGCTGCGCAACATCGCCGTGGCGCTGGGTAACGGGCCTTCCACGGTCAACGCGAAAAAAGCGCTTATTTTGGCAACCGACCATCCGTCCGAACTGGTCCGCGAACACGCCAACTGGGCGCTGGCGCGGCTGAACGCGTCGGCTACGTCAGGGACGAACCCGCCAGCTTGACGCTGAAGCCGATGAACAGACCGCCAACCGCACCCGTACCCGCCGCAGAAAGGCGCTGACGACGGCGAAAATGCCCGGCCAGGCGCGTTCCACCAAAAATCAGTGCGGACAGATACAGGGCGCTGCAGATCTGGACGATCACGCCGAGAATGACGAAGGACAAGGCCGGGTGGGCATATCCGGGCGAAACGAACTGGATGAAGAAGGAAACGAAAAACAGGATCGCCTTCGGATTGGTCAAGCTGATCAGCAACGCCGTCCGGAAGGGCCGCGACGCATCGAGCTGGCCGGGACGATCCACGGCCTCGCCCCGCGCGCGCCAACTGCGCCAGGCCGCCCGCAACAAACCAAGACCCAGCCAGGAAAGATAGCCAGCTCCGGCGTACTTGAGCACCATGAACAAGGCCGGCGTCGCCTGCAAGAGCGAAGCCACGCCCGTCACCGAAAGGATCATCAGGATGGTGTCACCAACGAAAATCCCGGCGGCACCACGATAGCCCGCCGCCACTCCGTGGCGCGAAGCGACGGTCATCACATAAACCGAATTCGGGCCGGGCAGCAGAACAATGAAGATCGTGCCAAGAACGAAGGTGACGATATCCGTAATGCCGTAAAACATCGCCCGCCCTTAACCCCGCGCCATCGGCCGCTGAGGGTCAGCGCACCATTCGCTCCACGAACCGGCGTAGAGTCGCGAGCCGGTCAGCCCGGCCACCTCCATTGCCAGCACATTCAGGCAGGACGAAACGCCAGAGCCACAGTGGTGCACCACCTTTTCCGGCGAACTGCCGGCCAGAACAGCCAGCCATTCGTCGCGCAACTGGCCCGCCGGCTTGAAACGCCCGTCAGGCTGCACGTTATCGCCGAAAAAGCGGTTGGCCGCACCGGGAATGCGACCGCCAACTGGATCGATCACTTCATTTTCACCCCGGTAGCGATCGGCGCTGCGCGCATCGACCAGACGCATGGAGGGCGACTCGATGTGGGCGAGCACATGGGCCGCATCGACCGGCTCGAAGCCGGCGGAAGCCACAAACACCGCCGACGCATGCTGCGGCAACGCGGCCGTTGTTTCACCGCCGGCTGCCAGCCAGGCCTGCCAGCCACCGTCAAGCAATGCCACCCGCTCGTGACCGAGCCAGCGCAACATCCACCACACCCGCCCGGCGATCATGCCTTGCGTGTCGTCGTAGACCACGACCTGCGTCTGCGGTCCGATCCCGATTTTTCCGAACAAGCCAGCAGCCGCTTCGCGTGATGGCAGGGGATGGCGACCATTGCGGCCGGTTTTCGGCGCGGACAAATCACGGTCGCAATGCAGGAACACCGCGCCCGGCAGATGGCTGATCGCGTAGGCACGTTCACCATGCGTCACATCGGCCAGCAGGTGGCGGGCATCGACAATGCGCCAGTCCGGATCATTCAGATGCGCCTGCAAGGTGGACACATCCACCAGCGTGCTGAAGCTCATCTTACGATTCCAGCCAGGCTTTCGCTTCGCCGGCATCGCTGAAAACCTCGACGTCGGCGTTGATGAAGGTCTGCGACAGCCATGCGCTCCAAGTCACCCACTGGCTGTCGGTCACCACGGCAACTCGCTTGAAATCGTTGGCATGGGCACGCGAAAACTTGATGTCTTCCCAAGCGACGTCGATGGTCAGGTCGGCCATCTGGCTCAGATCGAAGTAGAGATCAACCGGCCCCTCGAAACTGACCTTGTAATTGACGATTTCTTCGAATTCCTTGTAATCGGCCAGCGTAAATTCGCCGAACACGGAAACACTCACCCGACTGGATTGGTGATCAATGACGATCATGGTTTGACTCCGTTGTTGTTTCGCTCAGTTTAACGCCATTCAATCCTGTTCCACCGGACTGGCACGGGAAAAATGCGTCGCCGCAACACCGGACAGCACAATCAATCCGATAGCCGACCATGCGGTCAAATCAAGTATTTCACCCCAGAAAAGCACGCCGAACAGACTGGAGAAAATTACTGTGCTGTACGCCAGCGCGGCAGACATCAGGGTCTTGCCACGCGTGTAGGCCCGGGTCATCGCCAACTGGGCTACCGTGGCAAAACCGCCGACTCCCAGCAAAATCAGGCCGTTGTGCAGGTCAACCGCATGCAACTCGCCGAACAGCAGCCAGAACAGCGCACAACAGGTAGACACCAGGGAAAAGTAAAAAACCGTGCGAATTTCCGGTTCACCGCGCGAACCCAATTCACGCACGTTGTAATAGGCCATTCCCGCCAGCATGCCCGAGCCGAGCCCGATCAGCCCGGGCAGCATCTGATCCTCACCCAGCGTAGGACGCAGGAGCAAGCCGACACCGCAGAGCCCGAGGATGAGTGCGCCCACCATGCGCAACCTGAAACGCAAACCGGCCAGCGCCAGATAAAAGGCGAGAAAGATCGCCGAGGTGTAATTCAGGGTCACCGCCGTTGCCAGCGGCAGCAGCGTCATCGCGTAAAAGTAGGTAACGAGGGCGAAGAATCCGATCGCACCACGACTGACCTGCCAGCGCCAGTGCGGCGTTGCCAGAGCAATTCCCCTCCAGCGGACAAGGCAGCACATCAGGATCAATGAAATAAAGCTGCGGTAAAAAGTGATTTCGACGGCCGAATAGCTTGCCGCGGCAAACTTGACGCAAACGCCCATGCAGGCAAACAACAGACTGGCAACCAGCATCCACAGCGATTGCATTTAAGGCCGCTCAAAAAAGAAAAAAGGCGTCAGATTTTACCCTGACGCCTTGTGCACCGCAGCATCTGTTTTAACGGGCGGCAATCGGCCCCTGCATGATGCGCCGGTAAAACTCGTGGAAGTGCTGCATACCGTCTTCGGTCGGGCTCTGGTAAGGGCCAACCTCGTTGCGCCCTTCGGCAAGCAACGCCATGCGGCCGCGATCCATACGCTCGCCGATGTCGTCATCCTCGATCGCGGTTTCCATGTATGCGGCCTGCTCGGCCTCGATGAATTCGCGTTCGAAATCGGCAATCTCTTCCGGATAGTAGAACTCGACAACGTTCATCGTCTTGTGCACGCCCATCGGCACCACCGTCGACACCACCAGCACGTGCGGATACCACTCGACCATGATGTTCGGATAGTAGGTCAGCCAGACCGCGCCCTGTGGCGGCGTCTGTCCCCTGTCGCCGTAGTACTCGCGAACTGCCTTCTGCCAGCGCGCATAGACCGGCGAACCTTCCTTCATCAGCGAAGTGATACCGACCTTCTGCACCGAATACCATTCGCCGAACTGCCAGGACAGGTCGTCACAGGTAACGAAATTGCCGAGCCCCGGGTGATAGGGCACGACGTGGTAATCCTCAAGATAGACCTCGATGAAGGTCTTCCAGTTGTAGTTGCACTCGTGCATGACGACCTTGTCCAGCTTGTAACCGGAGAAGTCGAATTCACCTGCGACATTCATGCCTGCGAGATCGGCATTGGCCGAGCGCGGCCCCTTGAAAAGCAGGCCATTCCAGTTTTCCAGCTTGACCTTGTCGAGGTTTAGGCAGGGGTTCTGCGGAAAGTGCGGCGCACCGATCAGCTGACCGTCCTGCTCGTACGTCCAGCGGTGAATCGGACAAACCACCGGCCCGGTGAGCGTGCCACTGCCCTGCAACATGATCGCCTGACGGTGACGGCAAACATTGGACATCTGCCAGATACCGGCATTCGGACCCGCAGCGCCGCCATTGAGCAGCATCTGCCCGTGATCCTTCCATTCCAGCGTGCGGTAATCACCCGCGCCGGGAACCATCAACTGGTGACCGACATAACCCGGACCGGCATCGAAGATGAGCTTTTTCTCCAGCTCATAGATCGTTTCATCGAAATACCAGTCCACCGGCAGTTGGGATACTGCGGGGGCCAAGCGGGACAAGGTCGCCACGTCGGACATATCAGGCCTCCAGCGGGTTAAAACCGTGGATTTTACCCCGCCCCGAATTTGACCTGAAGCCCCCTCATGGAGTATTTTCGCGTGTTTCCCCAAAGCTCGTTGACATGGATCAAACCCCCATCGCTGACATGAAATTCGAGACGGCACTTGCCGAGCTTGAAAACATCGTCACCAGCATGGAAGGCGGCAAGCTCGAACTTGAAGCCTCAATCGCCGCATACCGTCGTGGCATGGCCTTGATGAAACACTGCCAGGCCCGGTTGAACGATGCCGAAGCACAGGTTCGCATCCTTGAAAACAGTCAGTTTCGCGACCTGAACGAAGCGCCGAACGAGTCATTGGAGTCCAAGTGAGTCATCCCGAATTTTCTGACTGGATGGCAAACATCCAGGCCCGGACAGAAGCCGCACTGGCCCGGCACCTGCCCGCCGGAGACAGCATTCCCGCCCGCCTGCACGAAGCCATGCGCTACGCTACGCTGGGCGGTGGAAAACGCGTACGCCCCCTGCTGGCTTTCGCGGCCGGCGAACTGACCGGGGCCACGCCGGAAAAGCTCGATATCGCCGCCTGCGCGGTCGAACTGATCCACGCCTACTCGCTGGTCCATGACGACCTGCCCTGCATGGACGACGACGTGCTGCGCCGCGGGCGACCGACCTGTCACGTCGAATTCGACGAACCGACCGCCCTGCTTGTCGGCGACAGCCTGCAAACCCTGGCTTTCGAACTGCTCGCAGATCAAACTATCGGTGAGCCAAAACAGCAACTCGAAATGATTGCCCTGCTCGCTCACGCCAGCGGTTCGCGAGGCATGGCAGGCGGCCAGGCCATCGACCTTGCGTCGGTCGGAAAAGCGCTTGACCAGCCCGAACTCGAACTGATGCACGCCCTCAAAACCGGCGCACTGATCCGCGCTGCAGTCCTGCTCGGCGCCCTCGCCGGCCAACCGCTGTCGGCCGAAGAACGTTCCAACCTCGATCATTTTGCCAAGCGCGCCGGCCTGCTTTTCCAGGTCGTCGATGACATTCTTGACTGCACCGCCAGCACCGCGACGCTGGGCAAAACCGCCGGCAAGGACGAAGCAGCCGACAAGCCCACCTACGTCAGCCTGCTCGGTCTCGAAGGTGCCCGTGCCTATGCCGACGAACTGCGGGCTGACGCCCTCGACGCCCTCTCCATCTTCGGCGAGCGCGCGATGCGCCTGACCCAGCTCGCCGACTTCATCTGCCACCGGCAATTCTGAAATGACTGCTTCCCGCCTGCTTGAAACCATCAACAGCCCGGCTGATCTGCGCCAACTGGATCGCAAGCAATTGCCTCAACTGGCCGGCGAACTGCGCGCCTTTTTGATCGACTCCGTGTCGCAGACGGGAGGACATCTCTCGTCAAACCTCGGCACCGTCGAACTGACCATTGCCCTGCATACGGTCTTCAACACTCCGGAAGATCGCCTGGTCTGGGACGTCGGCCATCAGTGCTACGCCCACAAGGTCTTGACCGGGCGCCGCGAGGGCATGAACCGCCTGCGCATGCACGGCGGCGTTTCCGGCTTTCCCAAGCGCTGTGAAAGCCCCTACGACACCTTTGGCGTCGGCCACTCCTCGACCTCGATCTCCGCCGCACTGGGCATGGCGCTTGCCGCCAAGCAGAAGGGCGAGAACCGCAAGGCCGTCGCCATCATCGGGGATGGTGCGATGTCCGCCGGCATGGCTTTCGAAGCGCTGAACAATGCTGGCGTCGCCGACGCCGACATGCTGGTCATCCTCAACGACAACGAAATGTCGATCTCGCCACCCGTCGGCGCGCTCAACAACATCCTGACCCGCCTGACCTCGAGCAAGACGTTCAATGCCGCGCGCACCGCCGGCCGCCACATGCTCGGCTTCGCGCCACCGCTGCTCGAACTCGCCCGCCGTGCCGAGGAGCACGTCAAAGGCATGATCGCCCCGGGCACGCTGTTCGAGGAATTCGGCTTTCACTACTACGGCCCGATTGACGGTCATGATCTCGACGCACTGATCCCGACGCTGGAAAACCTCAAGGAAATCAGGGGGCCGAAATTCCTCCACGTGATCACCAAAAAGGGGCAGGGCTACAAGCTCGCCGAAGCAGATCCCATTCTCTATCACGGCGTCGCCAAATTTGCGCCCGGTGAAGGCATCCAGTCCGGCAAGGGTGGCGGCAAGCTGAGCTACACCCAGGTGTTCGGCGACTGGCTGTGCGACCAGGCGCAAGCTGACCGCCGTCTGGTCGGCATCACGCCGGCCATGACCGAAGGCTCGGGCATGGTCCGCTTCGCCCGCGAACACGCCGACCGTTTCTACGATGTGGGCATTGCCGAGCAGCATGCCGTCACCTTCGCTGCCGGCCTCGCCTGCGAAGGGCTCAAACCCGTCGTCGCGATCTATTCCACCTTCCTGCAACGTGCCTACGACCAGCTTGTGCACGATGTCGCACTACAGAATTTACCGGTGATTTTTGCGGTTGACCGCGGCGGTCTGGTCGGCGCCGACGGCCCGACCCACCACGGCACCTTCGATCTCTCCTTCGTCACCTGCATTCCCAATATGGTCGTCATGGCACCTGCCGACGAAGCGGAGTGCCGCCAGATGCTGAGCACCGCCTACACGCTCGACTGCCCGAGCATGGTGCGCTACCCGCGCGGTGGCGGCACCGGCAGGGTTCCGGCAGGAAGCCTCGATACCCTGCCCGTCGGCAAGGGTGAAATCCGGCGACGTGGCAAGGAGATCGCCCTGCTTGCCTTCGGCAGCCTGGTGCCCGCCGCACTGGCCGCCGGTGAAGAACTCGACGCCACCGTGGTCAACATGCGCTTCATCAAGCCGCTCGACGTCGAACTCATTATCGAACTCGCCGGGAACCATTCCCTGCTGGTCAGCATCGAAGAAAATGCCGTGATCGGTGGCGCCGGGTCGGAAATCGAACGGGCACTGGCCGAGCGCGGCATCACCGTTCCAGTACTTCGTCTCGGCCTGCCCGACCGTTTCATCGATCACGGCGAGCAGGGCCAGTTGCTGGCCGAGCTCGGTCTCGACGCAAAAGGTATCGTACACGCCACCAAACAGCGCAGCACCACACAATAATTCGCCAAAGAACAGCCATGACCATCCCCGCTCCCAGCATCCCCGACGTCCAGAGTTCCGCGGATACGCGTCACATCGCCATCAACAAGGTGGGCATCAAGTCGATCCGCCATCCGATCAAGGTGCAGGACAAGTCAGCCGGCATCCAGCACACCATCGCCGTCTTCAACATGTATGTCGGTCTGCCGCACAATTTCAAGGGCACGCACATGTCGCGCTTCGTGGAAATTCTGAACAGCCACGAGCGGGAAATTTCGGTTGAAAACTTCCCGACCATGCTGCGCGACATGGTGATCAAGCTCGAAGCCGAAACCGGGCATATCGAGATGAATTTTCCCTATTTCATCAACAAGACGGCGCCGATCTCCGGCGTGCAGAGCCTGATGGACTACGACGTCACCTTCATCGGCGACATTTGCAGCGGCGAGATTGTCACCTCGACCAAGGTCATCGTGCCGGTGACCAGCCTGTGCCCCTGCTCCAAGAAGATTTCCGAGCGCGGCGCCCACAACCAGCGCTCGCATGTCACGGTCACCGCACGAACCAACGATTTCATGTGGATCGAAGAAATCGTCCAGCTTGTCGAGCAGGAGGCCTCCTGCGAACTGTTCGGTCTGCTCAAGCGCCCGGACGAGAAATACGTCACCGAACGCGCCTACGACAACCCGAAATTCGTCGAAGACATGGTCCGCGATGTCGCCGCGCGCCTCAACGCCGAGCCGCGCATCGATGCCTACGTGGTCGAATCCGAGAACTTCGAGTCGATCCACAACCACTCGGCCTACGCCCTGATCGAAAACGACAAACGGCGCGGCAGCAAGGGCTGATCGCCTTACGGGAAGCCTGCCTGGACGGCTTCCACGGTCAACCCGAAGAATCGCCAAATTTTTCAATCAATAAAAAAGGGCACCGAAGCGCCCTTTTTCAATTCCTGGAAGTCGCTGATCAGGCAGCGGCAACCGGCTTTTCCTTGCGGGTCAGCTTTTCCTTGATACGTGCCGACTTGCCGGAACGATCGCGGAGGTAGTACAGCTTGGCGCGACGGACATCACCGCGACGCTTCACTTCGATCGAAGCAACCAGCGGGGAATAGGTCTGGAACGTACGCTCGACGCCTTCGCCAGACGAAATCTTGCGAACGGTGAAGCCGGAGTTCAAACCACGGTTACGCTTGGCGATAACGACGCCTTCGTAAGCCTGCAGACGCTCGCGGTTACCTTCCTTGACCTTCACCTGCACGACAACGGTGTCGCCCGGTGCGAAATCAGGGATGGTCTTGCCCAGGCGGGCGATTTCTTCTTGTTCCAGCTGTTGAATCAGGTTCATGTGAGATCCTTAAATATTAAAAACACTTACTCACCGCATTGCTCCTCTCCGGAAATTTCCGTGAGTAGTTGCGTTTCCTCCGCGCTCAACACGCGGTGCGCCAGCAAATCCGGCCGGCGCTTCCGGGTCCGCGCCAGCGCCTGTTTCAGGCGCCAACGACGAATTCTTTTGTGGTCGCCGGACAGTAAAACCTCCGGCACCGCCTCGCCCTCATAAACTTCCGGGCGGGTGTAGTGCGGACAATCCAGCAGACCACCGACAAACGAATCTTCCACCGCCGAAGCGGCATCTCCGAGCACTCCCGGCAACTGGCGGACAACGGCATCGATCAACACCATTGCCGGCAACTCGCCACCGGACAGCACAAAATCTCCGATCGAAATTTCTTCATCGACACAGCGCTCGATCAGACGCTCGTCAATTCCTTC
>CAZOWA010000028.1:0-42639 GCA_964583695.1 uncultured Dechloromonas sp. | reverse complement strand
GCCGCGCCGGCCCGCACGGCAACACCCGCAAGGCCGCCCGCCAGCAGGCGCGGCAGCGCACTCGGGAGATGCTCGATGCGTTGCTCGCCGGCGACGTGGCCGAATTCGAAATTGACTGAAGCACGCCCGCCCCTCGTCGGGGCGGGCATTTTTAACAGGAGAAAACCATGAACCCGCTTGCCTTCCCTTACGGAACAGCCCATTCGATTCGATCAAAATTTCAAGGATTCCACCATGGACCGTCAAACTGCAGACGAAGTTGTCGCTTGCCTCGTCGGTGAACGCACGCTTTTTTACTATTATCGCGACCGTTACAGCATTGGCCTGTTACGTCACCTGAGCCGGCAAGGCCCGCTCGGTGTTCAGGATTTGAAACAGTCGCCTTACGCCCCGTTATTGCAAAAGCCACGTGTCAAAGGCGTGCTGGCAGACATGGGCGGCCGGCAGCTCGATGAATTCCATCTGGTCGGCCACGACTACGATGCCAATCAGGAAGCTTTCGTTCTCACGCTCGACACCTGGGGCAGTGAGCGGGGGAGTGACCGGCGCCGGAAACAGACTTCCCGCCGCGGCTATAACCTCGTCCTGCAACTCAATTTTTGCCGTCGTCACGATCAGGTCTATCAACACCTGGGATGCCCGGGCTCATACTTCAACTATTGCGGGCATCCGGTTTCCAGCCGTCGCAACACCCTGGCCTGGGCGCGCCTCGATCTGGATCTGAACACCGGTACGGCGCTGATCGAAGAAATCCAGTCGGACTGGATTCGTGATGTCGCCTGGCAGGAAGCCTCAATTCAGCGGCGCTTGAAAGCGGGTCGTCTGGCGAGCGAGCCAATGCCGTTTCGCGGCTTTAAATGCTCCCTGCAAACTGCGCTCGACTACTGCAACTTCGTGCTGACCCGCTATTCCCCGATCTGGGCAGAAGCCATGCTGTGGGCGGCGATCGCCTTCCTGCGTGAGGAAATCGGCTTGTCGCAGATTTTTTATCACAGCGTCGATAGCGGACAGCAACTTAAGCGCATCAAGGGCAGCTTGCCACCCCGTTCGCTCTATACCGAGTTGCCGCGCAAATTCTGTTTCGAGCCGACCCATGAGGCACCGAAGTTTCTTCTTGACGACCGGGAGGCTGCCGGGACTTTGCGCCGGGAACAGTCCTTGCCATTTTTCTGTTTGGCATGAATTAAGTATCTGGGCATGTTCTTGTGCAGCGTAGGTGCTTGCGGATAGCGTCTTTTCATCGCCTCGGCTACTATGTTTCCGGTAAAAAAAGTGTTGTGGGTTTTGCCTGGATTTTCCGGGTGTAAAAATAACTTATAAGGAACGCGGAGATGTTTTTTGGACAGAGTGAGAGAGTGCGGTTGCTGGAACAGGAGTTGGTAGGGCAGAGATCGGAAAAAGAAGCACTGGCAACGGAAGTAAGTGCGCTCAAGGCAGAGTTGGCGTCGCAACAAGCGCTGGCTGCGGACCATGAAAGAGAGTGCGACACACTCAAGGCAGTATTGCGTAACCTGGCGAGTTTCTGCGACACATTGGTCGGCTCGCAGGCCAGCCTGGGCCAGATGGCCGCAAAGCTTCAGGAAGAAAAAAGCCGGGCGATGGAAGCGGCCGAGGTGTCGATTTCAAGTGGTCAGACAACGACAGCCATTGCCCAGGATCTGCACAAACTGGCGGAAAGCTCGGCGCATGCTGCGGTCGAGGTCGATACGCTGGCGCAGCAGGCCGGTGAGATCAGTGCCATTGTCCGTTTGATTCACGAAATCGCCGATCAAACCAACCTGCTGGCGCTCAATGCCGCCATCGAAGCCGCGCGGGCCGGCGAAGCAGGGCGTGGATTTGCGGTAGTGGCGGATGAGGTGAGAAAGCTGGCCGAACGTACCGCGAAGGCGACCAAGGACATCGAACTGCTCGTTTGCGGCATTCACGATAACTCGGTTTCCGCCAAAGGATCGATGGAAACTTTGGCCGAGACCGCCAATGATTTTAGCCAGCGTGGCGGCAAGGCCACCGAGGACATGATGCAGTTGATGAGCCTGTCCAGAAAAATGGAAGAGGTCATTGCCGGCAGTTCCCTGAAGAGCTTCATCGAAGTCTCCAAGGTCGATCACCTCGTCTTCAAGTTTCGGGTGTACCTCGGCCTGTTCGGACTGGAAGATCTGCGTCCCGAACAGTTGGCCTCCCATACCGCCTGCCGTTTGGGTAAGTGGTATTACGAAGGCGAGGGCAAGACCTGTTTCGGCAAGCTGCCGGGCTATCGCGAACTCGAGGCGCCGCACATCGAGGTGCACCGCATGGGCGTTCAGGCACAGGAAGCCAGGCGGCGTGGCGACATGGACGAGATGCTGCGTTGCGTCGAAGCCATGGAGCGGGCGAGTAGCCTGGTCATCGAGCAGCTGCAGCGAATGGCTGACGCATCGGTCGACGAAAGGGTTCTGCGCTGCCGGTCGTGAAGTTACTGAACGGTTGCGCCTGACGGCGCAACCGTTCTACAAGTCTATACCCAGCTAACCAGCCCGTAGTTTTTCTTGCCGCGGCGCAGGATGGTGAAGCGGCCAAACAGGCGTTCATTACCGGCGATCTGGTGGTCGATGGCATCGACCTTGTTGCCGTTGATGGTGACGCTGCCGCCCTGGATGAAGGTGCGGGCTTCCGATTTCGACTTGGCGAGGCCGCTTGCCACCAGTGCGTCGATCAGGCCGGCGTTGGTGCTGTCGATCTGGACGCCGGGCATGCCGTCCTGGGCCAGTTGTTCGAGGTCGTTTTCGGTCAGATTTTCGAGTTGACCTTGGAAGAGGCTGTCAGTGATGCGGCGGGCCGCCATCAGGGCGACCTCGCCATGCACCAGGCGGGTCGCTTCCTCGGCCAGGATGCGCTGGGCTTCCGGCTTCTGGCCGCTGGCCTTGTCGGCGGCTTCGATTTCGTCGATGCGGGCGACCGGCAGGAAGGTGAAGAACTTGAGGAACTTGTAGACGTCGGCGTCGCTGGTGTTGAGCCAGAACTGGTAGAAGGCGTAGGGCGAGGTCTTTTTCGGGTCGAGCCAGACGGCGCCCGATTCGGTCTTGCCGAACTTGGTGCCGTCGGCCTTGGTGATCAGCGGCACGGTCATGCCGTAGACCTGATGGTGGTGCAGGCGGCGGGTCAGGTCGGTGCCGGCGACGATGTTGCCCCACTGGTCGGAGCCGCCGATCTGCAGGATGCAGCGGTGGCGCTTGTAGAGCTCGGCGAAATCGTAGCCCTGGAGCAGGCTGTAGGAGAATTCGGTGTAGGAAATGCCCTGGTCCTCGCGCTGCAGGCGTTGCTGCACGGACTCCTTCTTGATCATGGCGTTGACCGAGAAATGCTTGCCGATGTCGCGCATGAATTCGAGGCAGTTCATGCCGCCGAACCAGTCGTAGTTATTGGCCATGATGGCCGGGTTGGTGCCCTCAAAATTCAGGAAAGGCGCGACCTGGTCACGAATCTTGCCGACCCAGCTGGCGATGACGTCCGGCGTATTGAGCTTGCGCTCCGTGGCCTTGAAGCTCGGGTCGCCGATCATGCCGGTGGCGCCGCCGACCAGCGCGATGGGCTTGTGGCCGGCTTCCTGGAAACGCTTGAGGATGAGCACCGGCACGAGGTGGCCAAGGTGCAGGCTGTCGGCGGTCGGATCGAAGCCGCAATACAGCGTGATCTTCTCCTCCTGCAGCATTTTGTCGAGCGTTTCCGCGTCGGTGAGCTGGGCGATCAGGCCGCGCTCATGCAGATCCTGAAGCAGGGGGGACTGGTACATTGCGTTTTCTCCACGTGCTGGCGCCGTTGCGCCTGAAAATTCGAGTGCGCGATTTTAGCAGAGGCAGGGCGGTCGACCGGAAGCCGATGCTTCGGATTCCGGACTTGATCGCCTTTCGCTTACTGCTTTACTGACAGACAGTTTCGACGAAACCTTCTGCGCGCAGGTTATCCGCCCGCGTCTTGATCAGCGGTTTAATGCGCTTCCACTCGGGAATGATGTTGGTCCAGCCGCCCGCCGAAGTGGCGGCATCGGCCCGTGCCCAGTCGTTCAGGGCTTCGATTCTTTGTTTCAGCGACCAGAGGATCATGCCGCGATGGGCGAGCGCTTCGACAAAATTGGCCCGTTCGCCGGCGCTGCATTGTTTGCCGTAGCTGGCCACGGAACGGTTGGCCCAGGGCAGCGCTTCCTCGTCGCGCCCCAGCAGATGCAGCGCCCAGGCCTTGCTGTCGATGTTGGCCCCGTTTTCGTCGAGTGCCAGCGAGGCATCGAGCAATTCGTCGGCATAGGTCGGGTAGCGGGGCGGTGACTGGTCGATCAGCTGGTAGGCCATATTGTTGAGCAGCGATGACCGTTGCCGCGGTGTGCCATCTTCGTTTTCCAGTTCAGCCAGACGACGGTTAACCAGTGCCTTGACCTGCGCGAGCGAGCCGCTTTCGATGATGACGGCGTCGAGCTTGCCTTGCAGCAGTTCGAAGTGGTTTTTCAGGCGCGCATCCTTCAGCAGGCTTTCCAGCCCCGGGATTTTTTCCGCCGGCGTACGGCTCATGAGCGGATTGACCCGGCTGGCCAGCTTTTTACACTGCTCGGGCCAGACGCTGCTGTGCAGTTGCAGGCGCACCGGGACCATTGCCATGTGGCGGGCGGTGTAGCCGCCGGGCAGGGTGCGTCCGCAATACAGCGGGCCACTGATGGCGTCGAGCATATAGGGGCGGTTGTCGAGGTTTTGGGTGCAGTCATCCGATGTCAGGTGAAAGGATTCGCCGAGTTCTCCGGTGCCCACCAGCGGCTGGACGAACCACTCTGCCGCTGGAATTTCGCGCGCGAAGCCGAAACGCGCCGTGCGCCCGCGGGCATCGGTGACGCCACGATAAAAACGCGTGCCATCCGGAAAACGCTGATCGCCCTTGAGTTCGATCTGATAGCGTCCGTGCCGGTACGGGCGTTCGTTATCCTGCGGGTTGCGCACGACGAAACGGTAACTGTGCGGGCCTTGCCCTATGGTCGCGGGGCTTGCCGGGGCCGGTGTTTCGACCGACAGGTAGGAAGTGCGCGGGTAGTCGTCGGGGCAGTTCTGGGCCTGCGCAGAACCCAGTGCGACAAGAAGGGCGAGCGCCGATGCGATGTGATGAATTTTTTTGACGGACATGCTGGCTTTGGGTGAAGACAATGGCATGCGAGGGTATCACGGGCATCGCCGATCCTGCGCAGCGCGAAATCAGCCGCTTATACGTTTGGCAACCGTATCCACGCCCATCCACCGCCTTCGGGGTGATTCTCGAACCCGGCGTCGCCGCCGTGCAGCCTGGCCACTTCGCGCACAAGTGCCAGCCCGAGGCCGGTGCTTTTCTTGCCAGTGGCCGGGCGGGGGAGGGAGTAGAAGCGGTCGAAAATCTGTTGCAGGGCATAGTCCGGAGCGCCGGTGCCGTGGTCGCGGATGCCGATTTTGAGCTGGCTGGCGTTGGCCTCCAGCGTGACTTCGATGTGGCCGGCGTCGGGCGAAAATTCGATGGCGTTGTCGAGCAGGTTGAGCACAGCCTGTTGCAGCAGAAAGCTGTCGCCGCGGATTTCGGGGACGGTGCCGGCGCTCAGCTTGCAGTCGAGGTGCCGGTTTTCGAGCGCCTGCCGGCGCAGGTCGATGCAGCTTTCGAGCAGTTTTTTCAGGTTCACCGCAGCACCTGCTTCCGGCGACTGAAGCTGTTCGACGCGGGCGAGCATGAGCATGCGTTCGATGATGGCTTGCAGGCGCTTTGCCTGCTCTGCGATGCTTTCGGCGAAACGCTGGCGGTCTTCGGCCGGCGGGTTGCTTTCGATGATTTCGGCTGCGCCGATGACGGCGGTGAGCGGGCTTTTCATTTCGTGCGCCAGGTTCTGCACGTAACGTTCGACGTACTGCTTGCCTTCGAGTTTTTCGCGCATGGTGGCCAGCGCATGCGCCAGTTCGGAAAGCTGGCGGCCGCCGCCGCTGGGCGGCTCGACCTTGCGTCCTTCGCTGACGGCGCGTGCGTAGTCGCGCAGGCGGTGGATCGACCAGCTCAGCCAGGCCGTGAAAATCAGGCCGATGAAGGCGGTGGCCAGCAACAAGGTCAGCCCGGATGAACGGACGCGATCAGTGGCGCGTTCGACGAAGGGGGCGATCGAGGTCATCGGCTTGGCCAGCGAAAGCACGCCGATCAACTCGCCGTTGCGGCGCACCGGCGCAGCGACGTGCATCACCGAGGTGGTCGGGTCGTCGGGATTGATGCGGCTCTGGCGGGCGCCATATTCGCCGCGCAGTACGCGGGCGACGTCCCGCCAGTGCGAGAAATCCTCGCCCTCCGCTTCGCCGGCCGAGTCATAGACGACGATGCCGCGCGCGTCGGTGAGGTAGATGCGCAGATCGACCCTGTCCTTGCGGATGCCATAGATTTCCGCGCCGGGATGGCGTTGCAGCGCGGCGCTGACGGCAGCGGCGAAGGGGCTGTCGCCGACGCGCCCGTCCGCCATTTCGTTGGCGACCAGTTCGGCAAGCAGGTTGGCGCTATCGACCAGGCTTTCTTCGGTGGCCTGCCGGATGCTCGGCTCGCTTTCCTGAACGAAGGTGTAGAGCACGAACCAGGCAGCCAGCCCGACGACCAGGAAATAGCCGAAAAAGAGGCGGACGGAGATGTTCACCGGAGCTTATCCGACGACGCTGTAGCCGAGGCCGCGATGGGTGAGGATGCTGTCGTCGTCGGCATGCACCGCGCGCAGCTTGCCGCGCAGGGTCTTGATGTGGGTGTCGACGGTGCGTTCCAGACTTTCGCCACCATCCTGCCAGACGCTTTCCATGATCTGGTTGCGGCTCAGGATGCGGCCCGGCCGTTCAAGCAGCAGGGCGAGCAGCAGGTATTCGTAGCGCGTCAGATTGAGCCAGGTGCCACGATAGGCGATGCGCAGGCCGTCCGGGTCGATGGCAAATTTGGCCGTTTTTTCGGGTTGACCGCAGGAAACCGCCATTTTCGCCTCGGGCCGCAGGCGGCGCAGGATGGCGCGGATGCGCGAGACGACTTCGCGCGGGCTGAACGGCTTGGCGACATAATCGTCGCCGCCCAGTTCCAGGCCGACGATGCGGTCGACCTCGTCGGAACGGGCGGTGAGAAACAGCACCGGAATTTCGGAGTGGCGGCGCAACTGGCGGCAGACATCGAAGCCGCTCATGTCAGGCAGGCCGACATCGAGCACGATCAGATCGAATGCCTCCTCGGCCAGGCGTTGCAGCGCATCGCCGCCGAGCGTGCAGGTAGCGCTCGCCAGACCTTCGTTCTTCAGCGCATAGGCCAGCGTTTCGGCGATGGCCGGTTCGTCGTCGACGATCAGGATATTCATGATGGTGGCAATGATAATGGCGGCAGCAAAATTTTGCCCGTTTCCGGCCGTCGACCTCAGGATTTTGCCAGCGGCTTCACCGTGGCTTCATGTTCTCCTCACCGCGCTGTTGGAAGCTGGCAACATTACTTTTTTCGGGGAAAACGATGTCTACCCATGCCCACCATCAGCCACCCAGACGCTCATCATGCGCGTGTTTGCGCCGAGCCGAGGAGTAGGCCGATGTGGTTCCTTCTGCTCTATCCACTCCTGTTCTCCCTACTCTTCGCAGGCTGCGCCGCACTCGCCTGCCGTCTGCTCGACGCCGGCCGCCTCGGCCGCTGGCCGCCGCTGCTCTACGGGGGCGGTGCCTTCCTGCTGGTGCACGGCGTTTTCATCCTGACGCCCTTCCTCGGCGTGCTGCCCCTGGCCCTGCCCTTCATCGCACTGGTCCTCTGGGGCTCGCTCTTCTTCCAGTGGAGGCCCCGCCTGGCTACCGGGGAACGGCTGGGCATCGAACGTGGTTTCTTCCTGTCCATGCTGGCCGCCGGCCTCTATGTCGTCGCCTGCCTTGCCTTCGCTGTCTTGGTGTTCTGGCTGGACGGGCCGGTGCTGCGGGGTGGCGGCTGAGCGTCTCCGATTCAGGCGGTGGCCGGCTCGGCCAGCATGCGGCGCAATTCCGGTACGCAGGAGCCGCAGGCGGTGCCGCATTTGAGGCGCGACTGCAGGTCGTCGAAGCTGGCGCCGGCGGCGATTTCGCGGCGAATGTCGCTGTCGGCGACGTTGTGGCAATTGCAGACGATGCGGCCGCGGCTGGCCATCCCGGCAGGCGCGCGGGCACTGGGCAGGAAGAGCCAGGGCAGCAGGTTGCCAACGGTAGCACCGCTGCTCAGGTGTTCGAGCAGCCAGGGGGTGGCGGCGTTTTCCCCGGCCAGCAGGATGCCGGCCAGGCGGGTTTCGTCATCGCTGCGGGCAAACAGGGCGCGCTTCTCGATACCGTGGCGACGGTCGGAGAAATGGCGGCAATGTTCGTCCGGCATGTCGAGCAGGCGGGCGAGGCGCTCGACCAGGGCGCTGTCGCCTTGTTCGCGCGCCAGCTTGAGAACGAGGACCGGATGCTCGCGGCCGGCCAGGGTCAGGCTGGCGTAGGGCTGTGCGGCGAGCAGCGGCGTCAGCTGCTGGCGCCAAGCGAGCAGCTGTTCGAGGGCGTCGGTTTCGCTCAGGCCGGGGCAGGCGCGCAACAGCGTCAGGCGCCAGGGCAGCTCGACCGGTTCGATGCGCACGGCGGCGTGCTTCAGTTCCGGCTGGCCACTGACCGGGTCGGTGGTGCCGGGCATGTGCAGGTTGGCACCAGGGCTGGACAGGCTGCTGGAACCCCAGTGCATGGGCAGATACACCCCGCCGCGGCGGATTTCGCTGCTCGCCACAACGGGCAGGATGGACTCGCCGCGGCGCGAGGAAAGGCGGACCAGGCTGCCGTCGGGGATGCCGAGCGCGGCCAGGTCGTCCGGGTGCGCCTGCAGCCGCGCTTCGGCCTCGTGGTCGTAGAGGCGGGCGAGGCGGCCGGTGCGGCTCATGCCGTGCCATTGGTCGCGCAGGCGGCCGGTGCCGAGGCGCAGGGGGAAGGCGGCATCGGGGACTTCGGCGGTGAGCTGCAAGCTGATCGGAGCAAAACGGGCGCGGCCGGACGGCGTCGGGAAGCGGCCGTCGGTGTACAGGCGGGCCTGGCCCTGTCCCTGGCTTGCACGGTAGGGCCATTGCACCGGCCCCTGTTCCAGACGGGCGTAATCGAGGTCGGCGATGTCGAGGTCGCGGCCGCGCGTGCTGCGCGCGTGTTCGGCGAAGACCGCGGCCGGTGACGGGAAGGCAAACAGTCGCTCCGCCTCCGGGCGGGCCAGCGCCCGTCCGAGGGCCAGCGCGAAATCGCGGGCGATGCGCCAGTCGGCGCGGGCTTCGCCGGGCGGCGGCACGACGGCGCGGACGCGGCTGATGCGCCGTTCGGAATTGGTCACCGTGCCGTCCTTTTCGCCCCAGCTGGCGGCCGGCAGCAGCAGGTCGGCATAGGTGCAGGTGTCGGTGTCGGCGAAGGCTTCCTGGACGACGACGAAGGGGCAGGCGGCCAGCGCCTCGCGCACCAGGGTCTGCTCGGGCAGCGAGTGGGCCGGGTTGGTGCAGGCGATCCACAGTGCCTTGATCTCGCCGCGGCGCACCGCCTCGAACAGCTGCACGGCCATCAGGCCGGGTTTCTCCGGTACCGTCGGCACGCCCCAGAGGGCCGCCACCTCGGCGCGCTCGGCCGGGTTCTTCAGGTCGCGGTGGGCGGAGAGGAGGTTGGCCATGGCGCCGACCTCGCGGCCACCCATGGCGTTGGGCTGGCCGGTCAGGGAGAAGGGGCCCATGCCGGGGCGGCCGATCTTGCCGGTGGCCAGGTGCAGATGCACCAGCGCTGCCGAA
The DNA here is from genome assembly GCA_964583695.1 of uncultured Dechloromonas sp. GTDB lineage: Bacteria > Pseudomonadota > Gammaproteobacteria > Burkholderiales > Rhodocyclaceae > Azonexus. The sequence goes on along the minus strand of CAZOWA010000028.1, from coordinate 32,870 downwards.
TTGGCGGTGCCGTGTGCCGACTGGTTGAGCCCCTGGCACCACAGCGACAGCGGCGCACCGGCTTCACCGAACCAGCGGGCGGCCTGTTCGATGGCTTCGGCAGTGACACCGCAGACTTCGGCGGCGAGCGTCGGCGTGACCACCGCTACCTGCGCGGCGAGTTCGGCAAAACCTTCGGTATGGGCGGCAATGTAATCGTGGTCGACCAGCTTGTCGCGCAGCAGTACGTGCAGCATCGCCGCATACAGGTGCAGGTCGCTGCCCGGCTCGATCTGCAAGTGCAGGTCGGCCATCGCCGCGGTGTCGGTACGGCGCGGATCGACGACGATGATCTTCATCTCCGGCTTGGCCGTCCGCGCTGCCTCGATGCGGCGGAACAGGATGGGATGGGCGAAGGCGGTATTGGCGCCGCTGATGAAGAGCAGGTCGGCCAGCTCGATGTCCTCGTAGCAGCAGGGGACGCTGTCCATGCCCAGGGTTGCCTTGTAGCCGGCTACCGCCGAGGACATGCACAGGCGCGAGTTGGAGTCGATGTTGTTGGTGCCGATCAGGCCCTTGGCCAGCTTGTTGAAGACGTAGTAGTCCTCAGTGAGTAGCTGACCAGAGATGTAGAAAGCTACCGCATCCGGCCCGTGTTCGCGGATGGCGGCGGCAAAGCGCTCGGCCGCCGTGTCCAGCGCGTTTTCCCAGGAAACGTCTGCCCGCGGCGACGCCTTGTCGGCCCGCAACTGCGGCTGCAGCGCGCGGCCGGTGGCCAGCGTCGTCTGGTGCAGGGTCGAGCCCTTGCTGCACAGCCGGCCGAAGTTGGCCGGGTGGGCTGCATCGCCACGGACGCCGATGATGCGCCCCTGGCGGCTGCTGATGACGACACCGCAGCCGGTGCCGCAGTAGGGGCAGGTGGATCGGGTTTCCTGGGTGTCGGCGCAAGACATGACGGGCTCCGGGGTTGCAGGGCAGGGTTCAGGCTTCCAGCCAGACGGTACCGTCCTCGACGCGGGCGGCGAATTTCTTGGCGCAGCCGACATCGGGGGCACAGGCTTCACCGCTGTTCAGGGCGATGTGCCAGCCGTGCAGCGGGCAGGTGACGCGGGTGCTGTCGCCTTCACCGTGCACGATGCCCTGCGACAGCGGGCCACCCTTGTGCGGACAGCGGTCGCGCAGGGCGAAGACCTGCGTGCCGGCGTCGCGGAAGAGGGCGATGTCGCCCTCGGCGTCGGCCACAACGCGGCTGCCGAGGGGCGGGATGTCGTCCAGCTGGCAGACGGGCTTCCATTGACTCATGCTGTTCTCCTCAGACTTGCGCAACGATGGGGATGAATTCGCGGCGGCGCGGGCCGTTGGCGATTTCCTGCCAGGGATCGGGTTCGCCCTGCAGCGAGTAATGCAGACGTTCGGCGAGGGCGCGGCGGTTGTCCAGGTCATCGACGACGCGGGCCTTGACGTAGTCGAGGCCGACGCGGCCGACGTAATGGACGGTGCGTTCGAGATACCAGCCTTCCTCGCGGTAGAGCTGCAGGAAGGCGGCGGAGATTTCCATCACCTCCTCGTCGTCGGCGGCGCGGCAGAAATAGTGCGCGACCTCGGTCTTGATGCCGCCGTTGCCGGCGACATAGATTTCGTAGCCGTTATCGACACCGATGATGCCGATATCCTTGATGCCGGCCTCGGCACAGTTGCGCGGGCAGCCGGAGACGGCAAGCTTGACCTTGTGCGGCGACCACATGGCAAAGAGCATGCGTTCCAGTTTGACGCCGAGGTCCATCGAGCGCTGCGTGCCGAAACGGCAGTGTTCGGAGCCGACGCAGGTCTTCACGGTGCGGATCGACTTGCCGTAGGCGTGGCCGGAAACCATGCCGGCCTTGCCCAGGTCTTCCCAGATCAGCGGCAGGTCGGCCTTCTTGATGCCGAGCAGGTCGATACGCTGGCCGCCGGTGACCTTGATGGTCGGCACCTGGAATTTCTCGGCGGCATCGGCGATGGCGCGCAGCTCGGCCGGCGTAGTGAGACCGCCCCACATGCGCGGGACGACGCTGTAGGTGCCGTCCTTCTGGATGTTGGCGTGGGCGCGTTCGTTGATGAAGCGCGACTGCGGATCGTCGATGGCTTCATGCGGCCAGGTCGACACCAGGTAGTAGTTCAGCGCCGGCCGGCAGGTGGCACAACCGGTCGGGGTCTTCCAGCCCATGCCCTGCATGGCGGCCGGGATGCTCAGGTACTTGTAGTTGCGGATGGCCGTGCGCACTTCGCCGTGGCTCAGGTCGGTACAGGCGCAGACCGCCTTCTTGCTGCTGTCGACCGCGGCGTAGGCGCCACCCAGGGTCGAGGCCAGGATCTGCTCGACCAGGCCACTGCAGGAACCGCAGGAGGAGGCGGCCTTGGTGTGCTTCTTCACCTCGTCGAGGGTGAATAGCCCGTTTTCCTTGATGGCCTTGACGATGCTGCCCTTGCAAACGCCGTTGCAGCCGCAGACCTGAGCGTCGTCGGGCATGCTGGCGGCCATGGTATTGCCGGCGTGACCGGTGTCGCCGAGGTGCGACTGGGCGTAGGACTGGCCGAACATCAGATGATCGCGCAGGCCTTCCAGCGACTTGCCCTCGCGCAGCAGCTGGAAGTACCAGCTGCCATCGACGGTGTCGCCGTACATGACGGCGCCGACCAGCTTGTCGTTGGCCAGCACCAGTTTCTTGTACACGCCGCCGCTGCGGTCGTGCAGGACGATCTCGTCGCTGTCCTTGCCGCCGTTGAAATCGCCGGCCGAGAAGACGTCGATGCCGGTGACCTTGAGCTTGGTCGAGGTCACCGAGCCCTGGTAGCGGGCGATGCCGAAGCTGGCCAGGTGGTTGGCGCAGACCTTGGCCTGCTCGAACAGCGGCGCGACCAGGCCATAGGCGATGCCGCGGTGGTTGGCGCATTCGCCGACGGCGTAGACGCGCGGGTCGAAGGTCTGCATGGTGTCGCTGACCACGATGCCGCGGTTGCAGTGGATGCCCGCTGCCTCGGCGAGCGCGCTGTCCGGGCGGATGCCGGCGGCCATCACCACCAGGTCGGCGGCGATTTCGCTGCCGTCCTTGAAACGGATGGCGCCGACGCGGCCGTCGGCGGCCGGCAGCAGCATCTCGGTCTGCCGGGAGAGCAGGAATTTCAGGCCCTTGGCTTCGAGCGAGGCCTGCAGCATGTCGGCGGCCTGTTTGTCCAACTGGCGTTCCATGATCCATTCGCCGAGGTGGACCACGGTCACGTCCATGCCGCGCAGGATGAGGCCGTTGGCCGCTTCCAGGCCGAGCAGGCCGGCACCGATGACGACTGAGTGGCGGCGGCTGGCGGCAGCTTCGATCATCGCTTCGGTATCGGCGATGTCACGGTAGCCGATGACGCCCGGCAGGTCCTTGCCCGGCACCGGCAGAACGAAGGGTTGCGAACCGGTGGCGACGAGCAGGCGGTCGTAGCTCGCTTCCATGCCGCAGGCGGTGCGCACGGTACGCGCTGCTCGGTCGATCTGGGTGACCAGTTTGCCAGTGTGCAGGGTGATGCCGTTGTCGGCGTACCAGTCGAGGTCGTTGAGGATGATGTCCTTGACCTGCATTTCCCCGGCCAGCACCGGCGACAGCAGGATGCGGTTGTAGTTGCCGTGCGGCTCGGCGCCGAAGACGGTGATGTCGTAGCGCTCCGGGGCGAGCTTGAGCAATTCTTCGAGGGTGCGGACACCGGCCATGCCGTTGCCGATCAGTACCAGTTTTTCCTTGGCCATGTTGTCTTCTCCTTCAGGCTGCATGCCGCAGCAGTTCCTGGCGCGGTTCGGCCAGGGCGGCGACGGCGCCGATGACGATGAGGGCGGGGGCGGGCAGGGCGGCAGCGCGGGCAGCCTGGGCGATGCCGTCGAGGCGGCCGAGGACTTCGCGCTGGCTGGGCAGGCTGCCGTGGGCGATGACTGCCGCCGGGGTGGCGCCGGGCAGACCGGCGGCTTGCAGGGCGGCGCTGATCTCCGGCAGGCGGGCGAGGCCCATGTAGATGACCAGGGTGGTGCCGGTGCGCGCCAGCGCTGCCCAGTCGGGTTCGGCGCTGCCCTGGCTGCCGGCGCGGGCGGTGACGAAGGTGACGCCGGCGGCAAGGCCGCGGTGGGTGACCGGAATGCCGAGGGTGGCCGGCACGGCGATGCCGGCGGTGAGCCCGTTGACCACCTCGACCTCGAAGCCGGCGGTGCGCAGGGTGAGCATTTCCTCACCGCCGCGACCGAACAGGAAGGGATCGCCGCCTTTCAGACGGACGACGCAGCTGCCCTGGCGGGCGTAGCGCAGCATCAGGCGTTCGATGAAGGCCTGCGGCGTCGAGGCGCGGCCACCGCGCTTGCCGACCTTGAGGATGCGGGCCTGCGGCCTCACCATGGCCAGCACCTCGGGCGAAACCAGGTCGTCGGCAAGGACGACTTCAGCCTTTTCGGCGAGGATTTTTGCTGCCCGCAGGGTGAGCAGGTCCGCAGCGCCCGGTCCGGCGCCAATCAGATAGACGGGATTCATGGCGATCTCCTAGGCGGCGACTTTTTCCACGTGCGCCTGTTTCTCGTAGAGGAACTCGAGCACGGCGGCGCGATAGTCGATGTAGGCCGGGTCGTGAGCCAGGGTCAGGCGGTCGCGCGGGCGCGGCAGCTTGACTTCCAGCACCTCGCCGATGGTGGCGGCGGGGCCGTTGGTCATCATGACGATCTTGTCGGAGAGCAGCACGGCTTCGTCGACATCGTGGGTGACCATCACCGTGGTGGCCTTGGTCGCCTCGCAGATCTTCATCAGCTCATCCTGCAGCTTGGCGCGGGTGAGGGCATCGAGCGCACCGAAGGGCTCGTCCATCAGCAGCACCTTCGGTTCCATCGACAGGGCGCGGGCGATGCCGACGCGCTGCTTCATGCCGCCGGAGATCTCGTGCGGATACTTGTGCGCGGCGTGGCCGAGGCCGACCAGTTCGATGGCGGCCTGCGTGCGCGCCTTCAGTTTCGGCTTGCCTTCCTTGGTGCCGAACACCCGCTCGACGGCGAGGTAGATGTTCTCGAAGCAGGTCAGCCAGGGCAGCAGGCTGTGGTTCTGGAAGACCACGGCGCGTTCCGGGCCGGGGCCGGCGATTTCGCGGCCATCGCACAACAGCACGCCGGTGGTCGGCTTGGTCAGGCCGGCGATCAGGTTCAGGAGGGTCGATTTGCCGCAGCCGGAGTGGCCGATCAGCGCGACGAACTCACCCTGGGCGATGGTCAGGTCGATGTCGCGCAGGGCGACGAACTTGCCTTTCTTGGTGTCGAAGGTCTGGCAGACACGCTCGATCTGTACGAACTTTTCCATGATGTGGGCTCCTTACGACGATTCTTTGGTCAGTTTCTTGGCCAGCAGGATCAGCGCCTGTTCGAGGATCAGGCCGACGATGCCGATGACGAAGATGGCGATGATGATGTGCTCGACCTTCAGGTTGTTCCATTCGTCCCACACCCAGAAGCCGATGCCGACGCCGCCGGTGAGCATTTCGGCGGCGACGATGACCAGCCAGGCGGTGCCGATGGACAGGCGGATGCCGGTCAGCATGTAGGGCAGCACGGCCGGGAACAGGATCTTGGTGACGATCTTCCACTCCGACAGCGCCAGCACGCGGGCGACGTTGAGGTAGTCCTGCGGCACGCGCTGCACGCCCTGGGCGGTGTTCATGATCATCGGCCAGATCGAGCAGATGAAGATGGTGTAGGTCGCCGCCGGGTCGGCCTTCTTGAACACGAGCAGGCCGATCGGCAGCCAGGCCAGCGGTGACACTGGCCGCAGCAGGCTGATGATCGGATTGATCATGCTCGCCAGAAAGTTGAAGCGGCCGAGAATGAAGCCGAGCGGGATGCCGACCAGCGCTGCGAAGCCGAAGCCGATGCCGACGCGTTGCAGCGAGGACAGGATGTTCCAGCCGATGCCCTGGTCGTTCGGGCCATTGCGGTAGAAGGGATCGGAGAACAGCACCACGGCGGCATCCCAGACCTGGGCCGGGCCTGGAATGGCGCCGCCCTTGTGGGTGGCGAGGTACCAGATGCCGAGCAGGACCAGCAGACCGAGCAACGGCGGCAGGGCGGCACGGCCGAGGCCGGCCAGCTTCTCGGCGAGGGGGATGCCGGCTTCGCCAGCCGGGGCAGAGGTTTTTTCCATTTTCTTTTCCTTGTCCATGACCACCGTGTCGGTGGACGCCGGCGGGGTCAATTTCCTGCGGTCGACCGCGTTTTCGCGGTCAAAATTTCCATCCATCGTCAGTGTGTTCATGAAATTCTCCGGGGGTTGGGGGCGGACAGTCCGGCGCTCAGGCCTTGATCTTGAAGCTGTCGGCGTACTTGGCCGGGTTGGAACCATCCCAGACGACGCCGTCGATCAGCTTGGACGAACGCATCGGGCTCTTCGGGACGCTGATTTTCAGTTGCGATGCGGCCTGGGTGTACAGGTCGATCTGGTTGATTTCCTTGGCCACCTTCAGGTAATCCGGGTGATTCTTGAGCAGGCCCCAGCGCTTGTGCTGGGTCAGGAACCACATGCCGTCGGACAGGTAGGGGAAGTTCACCGCGCCTTCGTTGAAGAACTTCATGTGGTTCTGGTCGTCCCAGGTCTTGCCCAGGCCATTCTGGTAGCGGCCGAGAATGCGCTGGTTGATGGCATCAACGCTGGTATTGATGTAAGCCTTCTGGGCCACGACTTCGGCCATCTTCATCTTGTTGCTGATGCTGGCATCGATCCACTGGCTGGCTTCGAGAATGGCCATGATGACCGCGCGGCAGGTGTTCGGATTCTGTTTGACGAAGTCGGCGGTAGTGCCAAGGATCTTCTCCGGATGATCCTTCCAGACATCCTGCGTGGTGGCGGCAGTGATGCCGATACCGTCCATGATGGCGCGGTGGTTCCAGGGTTCGCCGACACAGAAACCGTCCATGTTGCCGACGCGCATGTTGGCGACCATCTGCGGCGGCGGCACGACGATGCACTTGGCGTCCTTCATCGGGTTGATGCCGCCCGAGGCCAGCCAGTAGTAGAGCCACATGGCGTGCGTGCCAGTCGGGAAGGTCTGGGCGAAGGTGTATTCGCGCGCTTCCTTCTTCATCAGGCCGGCCAGGCTGTTGATGTCGGTAGCGCCCTTGTCGGCCAGTGCCTTCGACAGGGTGAGCGCCTGGCCGTTGTTGTTCAGGGTCATCAGGTTGGCCATCGCCTTCTGCGGACCGCCGATGCCCAGATGCACGCCGTAGATCAACCCGTAGAGCACGTGCGCCATGTCCAGCTCGCCATTGACCAGCTTGTCGCGCACTCCGGCCCAGGAGGCTTCCTTGGTCGGAATGATCTTGATGCCGTACTTCTCGTCGAACTTGTTGACCGCTGCCATGACCACCGAGGCGCAGTCGGTGAGCGGGATGAAACCGATCTTGATTTCCTTCTTTTCCGGCGCGTCGGAACCGGCCGCCCAGGCGCCGAGGGAAGTACCAAGGGCGCTGCCGCCGATCAGGGCGGAACCGCCCAGGGCGGTGGTGCGGCGAAGAAACTCGCGGCGCGAAATGGGGGCGTCAATAAGGTCGCTCATGTCGATCTCCTGGCTAAGTGGTGAAAAGCGAAAGGCAAAAACAAAAACGGCGCACACTCCGTCCGCAAACTTGCGGGGGAATGGACGCCGTTGTCCGTAATGCTGAGCCGGGACGGTCATTGTCCCGGCGGGGGCGAATCGCCTTTGATTCGATGTCTTCTACTTAGCAGGCAGCGTGCCAGTTTTTTTTGTTTAAAAGTAAAACGTTTTTTTTCAATTGCTTGTGATTTTTTGGTGTGGTCAAGAGTACATTTTGTCTGTCGGTTCAGGCTCAATGTTTGGGCATTTTTCGCTGCGCCGCACCAATTTGTGGCGTGCGACCTGAATGAAAAGACACAATGCGGGCAGGGTTATTTGCTGCCCGGGAGCAGTTCGGCGAGGGAAATGATCGCCTGGGCAACGTCGGCCAGGCGGCGTTTCTGGTTCATCGCGTTCTTGCGCAGGAGCCGGTAGGCCTCTTCCTCGCCCAGGCCGTGCTGGGCCATGAGTAGGCCTTTCGCGCGCTCGACCAGCTTTCTCTCTTCCAGCGCCCCGCGTACCGAGGCGAGTTCTTCGGTGACGCTTTGCAGGTGGCGGCTCTGCGTTTGCAGCATTTCGACGACCGCCTGCATGAGGTGGGGGCCGACCTTGCTGCTGTCGGTTTCCGATTGGCCGCCGGTGCTGAATACGGCCAGCGGTGGCAGGGGCTCGACCCGATTGAGGCGGGTGAGCAGGGCTTCCTGGTCGGCCAGTTCCTGACGCAGTTCGGCAACGCGGCGCTGACAGATTTCCTTCAGCAATTCGGCGACGTGTATTTCCACCTGATGGAATTTGTCCATGCGTTGCGTACAGCAATCGAACCAAAGGTCGGCCTGGGCCGGGTCGAGCGGCCGCTCCAGCGAGGACAGCAGCTTGCGCCGCATCTGTTCGAGTTCCGGTAGCGGCAAGAGGCTTTGCAGTGCCTGCCATTCGGCACGCAGGCTGTCGGCGAAGGCGGAAAAGTGCTGCAGCGACTGTTCCTGCATCTCGATCAGGTATTCGATGCTGCGCACCTGCGCGGTGGCAATGCTGCCGGCGGCGAAGGCGGCGGCGCCGGTGGCGCGTTCCTGGCCGGCGAACTCCTTGCCCTGCATGAGGTGGAAGAGGGCAATGAGCAGGCGGGAGATAGCGGGATCGACGGCGACATCAGCGGCCTCGAAGACGAGGGCGAGGAGGGCGGCGATGAGGTCGCTGAAGCGGCCGCTGGCGAGGGTTGGGGTATACGCCAGCTGGTCGACCTGCTGACGCAGTTCTGCCAGTCCGTCGAGTGCATGCAGTGCCAGGGCGATGCGGGTGTATAGCCGGGCGCCACCACTGAGGATGTGTTCGTTGGTTGCCTGATTGAGCCAGGAGACGACGGTGAAACGTGCCTCGTCGCTGGCGGCAATACGCTCTTGGCGCTGGATGCCGAAGCGTGTTCCATGCGAAGCCAGGAAGAGGTTGGATGCGCCACGTTCCTGTTGCAGGCGATGCACTAGTTCGTTGGTGCACAGCACCAGTTCGCAGGTGCGTGCGAGTTTTTCCAGTTCGTCCGATTCCTGGCGGCGGGCGGCAACGAGGTAGACCAGTATGTTGTTCATCGACAAGGCTGTATAAGGGGTTGATGCCGGCGAAGCAAGATACATGCGGGGCCTTCAGTGGACCTGTTGTTTTGTGGTAGATGACGCTGCCACTGGTCTTTCCAATGGATGGGCTGGAGCCGAGCTAGGTACTGGGTTGGCTTGTCGAAACGTCTTCTGCACCTCAATGGGGCGTGTATGGATCTAGTGTGCTTCACACACACTTCATCCTTTACTCACGCAGCAGGTAGACAGTAATGGTGTGTTCTTCAGGAGACCGCTATGACCCGCAACGCCAAGATCGTTCTGCTCAATCCGCCGCACACCGCCATCGGCAGCCGCATTCCGGACGACCACCTGCCGCCGCTCGGGCTGCTCGCCATCGGCGGGCCGCTGATCGATGCCGGTTTTGCCGTCGAACTGCTCGATGCCGACTACGACCCGCTGACGCCGGACGAGATCGTCCGCCGCATCGTTGCCGCGGCGCCGCGCATCGTCATGGTCGGCCATGCCGGCTCGTCGACCGCCCACCCGACCATCGTCGATCTGGCCGTGCGCATCAAGGCTGCCCTGCCGGAAACTGCTATCGTTTATGGCGGCGTTTTTCCGACCTATCACTGGCGGGAAATTCTCGACGAATGCCCGGCCATCGACGCCATCGTGCGCGGCGAAGGTGAGCGGACGGCCGTCCTCGTGGCGCGGGCCATCGTCACGCACGGCCTGTTGGCGACCGTGCCCGGCTGCGCTTACCGGGACGGCGGTCAGGCGCGGGCGACCCGGCAGGCCAAGCCGATTGAAAACCTCGACGCCTACCGTGTCGGTTGGGAACTCATCGACTTCAACCGCTATTCCTACTGGGGCGGGCGCAAGGCCGTCGTCGTCCAGTTTTCGCGCGGTTGTCCCTACCTGTGCAACTACTGCGGCCAGCGTGGCTTTTGGCGCAGCTGGCGGCATCGCGATCCGGTCCTTTTTGCCCGCGAACTGGCCTGGCTGCATCGCGAACATGGCGTCGAGGTCATCAATTTCGCCGACGAACTGCCGACTGCCTCGCGCCCGGCCTGGCAAGCCTTCCTCGAAGCCCTGATTGCCGAAAACGTGGCGCTGACCCTAGTCGGCTCGACGCGGGCCGGCGACATCGTGCGCGATGCCGACATTCTCCATCTCTACAAGAAAGCCGGCGTCGTGCGCTTCCTGCTCGGCATCGAAAGCTACGACGAAGCCACCTTGCAGGCCATCCGCAAGGACGCGACGCCACGCGAGGACCAGGAAGCGATCCGGCTGCTGCGCCAGCACGGCATCGTTTCGATGGCCACCTACGTCGTCGGTTTCGAGGAAGAAAGCGACCGCCATTACTGGCATTCGCTGAAACAGTTGCTGCGCTACGACCCCGACCAGATCCAGTTGCTGTACGCCACGCCGCTGCGCTGGACGAGCTATTTTGCGAGCGTGGCCCATCGCGAGGTGGTGCAACCTGACACCCGGCTGTGGGATTACAAGCATCAGGTTCTGGCCTCGCCGAACATGCCGCCGTGGCGCATGCTGCTCTGGGTAAAAGGTATCGAGGTCGCCATGCAGTTGCGGCCGCAGGCCCTGTTGCGCACCTTCCTTAATCGCGATCCCGAATTCCGCTACGCGATGCAGTGGTACGTGCAGATGGGGCGCCGCGTGTGGTTCCGGGAGATTGGCGAGTTCATTTTTGGTGCGCGGCCGCGGTTGACCGGGGTGCGTCTGGCTGATTTTCGCGGGGCGGGTTATGGCAGTCGTGCTGTCTCGGAAAATGTTCCGGGAAATGCTGTGCAATCAGCGCAAAAAATGCACCGATATCCGCTGCTCCACTTGATGGCAGGTGGGAACGGATGAACGATCCGAAAAAATTGCTTGGACCGCGGAGGAAAACAAGATGTCAGGCGTTTTTGGGTCGTCGATGAACGATGTTGTTCTGAGTTATTGTAATTTCAGTATTGACAGAAATTACGTAATCAATAGAATTCTGCTGTCGTCTCAGACTTTTCTATCGGAACAGGAGCGCATCATGACATCGGAAATCTATCCCCTTGAGTTTCTCTATGACGGTAATTGCCCGATCTGTGTATTTGATGTGGCACGCCTGAGGCAGGCTGATCGACGTGGATTGCTCAAGTTCATCGACATTACGGCTGCCGGGTTTGACCCGAAGATCTATGGCCGCGATCTCGACGACTTGTTGATGCGGATTCACGCCCGGCGTGCGGACGGGGTGGTTATCGAAGGGCCGGAAGTCTTTCGCCTTTCCTGGGAGGCCATCGGTTATGGCTGGCTGGTTGCGCCGACCCGCTGGCCCGGACTGGCCTGGCTTACCGAGCGGGCCTATCGCTGGTTTGCACGAAACCGCATGGCGCTGTCGCACCGCTTTGGCGGATTTTTCGAGCGTTTGACGCCACGATGCGACGATGGTGTTTGTGTGCGCCCAGACCATGGCGTCGCGCGGAACAAATTGAGCGAATCTGCAAGTGACCGGTAGCGCGAGTATCGACGCAAGCGCTTAGGAAGACGCTCCGGTTTCGGGTAAAATCGCCGTTTTTTCCAGCGGCCAGCCGCCGCATTCGGCGAGTTTCCAGACCATGACCCAGAACACTTCCCTCTCCTATCGTGATGCCGGCGTCGATATCGATGCGGGCGATGCTCTCGTCGAACGCATCAAGCCGCTCGCCAGGAAGACCCTGCGCGAAGGCGTGCTCGGCGGCATCGGCGGCTTTGGCGCGCTGTTCGAAGTGCCCAAGCGCTACAAGGAGCCGGTCCTGGTCTCCGGTACCGACGGCGTCGGCACCAAGCTGCGCCTGGCTTTCGACCTGAATCGTCACGATACCGTTGGCCAGGATCTGGTCGCCATGAGCGTCAATGACATCCTCGTGCTCGGCGCCGAATCGCTGTTTTTCCTCGACTACTTTGCCTGTGGCAAGCTCGATGTCGATACCGCTGCGGCGGTCGTCGGCGGCATCGCCAAGGGTTGCGAACTGGCCGGCTGCGCGCTGATCGGTGGCGAAACCGCCGAAATGCCGGGCATGTACCCGGCTGGCGAATACGATCTGGCTGGCTTTGCTGTTGGCGTCGTCGAAAAATCCAAGGCCATCGATGGCAAGGACATCGCCCCGGGCGACGTCGTGCTCGGCCTGGCTTCATCCGGCGCCCACTCCAATGGTTACTCGCTGGTCCGCAAGATCATCGAGCGCTCCAAGCCGGACATGAACGCCAAGTTCGACGGCGAGCGTACCCTGGCCGACGTCGTCATGGCGCCGACCCGCATCTACGTCAAGCAGGTGCTGGCGACCATGCAGAAGGTCACGATTAAGGGCATGGCCCACATCACCGGCGGCGGCCTGCTCGAAAACGTGCCGCGCGTGCTGCCGGAAAACGTCGTCGCCGAACTGAGCAAGGCCGCCTGGCCGCGTCCCAAGCTGTTTGACTGGATGCAGGCCGAAGGCAATGTCGCCGAGAACGAGATGCACCGCGTCTTCAACTGCGGTATCGGCCTGGTCATCGTCGTTGCGGCAGCCGATGCCGAGGCCGCCATCGCCGAACTCAAGGCGCAGGGCGAAGCCGTCTATAACATCGGCACGATCCGGGCCCGTCAGGGTGACGAAGCACAGACCCTCGTGGTCTGAGTGGCGGCGGTGGGTCGGCGCGCTGGCGTGCGGCCTGCTGTTTGGCGTCTTGCCGCTTGAGGCGGTGAGCGCCGGCACCGCGGGTAAATCGGTGCATGCCGACCCGGCACGCAAAAAAGTGCAGGCGAAGGAACGGGCCAAGCCCAAGGGGCGGGCGCGGGCAGCGCCGGCTGCCGATACTTTGCTCGGGCCAGCCGAAATCATCGAATCCGGGGTGCGTGGTCTGCACGGGCAGGCCAGTTTTTACGGGCGTGGTTTTCAGGGTCGCAAGACGGCAACCGGCGAACGTTTCGATTTTCAGGCCTTTACCGCGGCCAGTAACCATTTTCCACTCGGTACCATGGTTGCCGTGCGCCGGATAGATAACGACCGCTGCGCCGTCGTCAAGGTCAATGACCGCATGCACGCCAAGCACCGGCGGCGCGTGATCGATGTGTCCTATGGTGTGGCCGACTACCTTGAAATGATTCGGGCAGGCGTGGTCATGGTGCGTGTCGCACCCTTGCGGCAGGACTGGCAGCAGCAGGGCCTGGCTGCCTGCCAGGCAGCGTTCGAGGCGGAAAAGGCGTGCGCCGATTGTCCGGGGGAGAAATTTGCCGAACGCTACGGTCAACCGGAAATTTCACCAAATTTTCCTTCCCTGCGTGTCGAGTAGGCCGAAAGGTTTTCGTACTGGCGGCCTCTTCGCTACAATCGACGCTCTTTTGCTGACTTTCCAGTCAGTCTCGTCTGGGCCAAACCAATGAAGAAAAATACCCGTTACGGTGTCATCGCGCTTGCGCTTGCCGGTCTGATCGGTGCCGGCTACATCGCCTATACCGCCAATCGCGCCCCGGCGGCCGGACCTGCCGCGCCTGCAAAGCCGGGTGGCCCCGGTGGCGGGCCGGGGGCGCCGGTGATGTCGGTTGAAGTGGCGGCGGTCAAAGCCAGCGATTTCGTTGATGACGTAGCGGCGGTAGGTACGCTGCGCTCGCGTGAATCGGTCATGTTGCGTCCGGAAGTGGCCGGTCGGGTGGCGAGCGTGAATTTCAGGGACGGCGCGGTGGTTCCCGCCGGAACGGTTCTGGTGTCGCTGGATGCAGCGATTCAGGAAGCCGAACTGCAGCAGGCACGGGCCAATCTGGCGCTGGCCAGAAGCAGTTTCAAGCGCAATGAAGAACTGGTCGGCAAGAAGTTTCTCAGCCAGCAGGCGCTGGACAGTTCCGCGGCAACATTGAAGGTGCAGGAAGCCGCCGTGCAGCTGGCCGAGGCCAAGGTGGCGAAGACGAGAATCAAGGCGCCGTTCAAGGGCGTGCTCGGCCTGCGCAATGTCAGTGTCGGTGATTACGTCAAGGACGCGCAGGATCTGGTCAATATTGAAGCCATCGACACCTTGCTCGTTGATTTCAAGCTGCCGGAAACCTATCTTGCCCGGTTGAGCAAGGGCCAGTCCGTCGAAGTGACGACCGATGCGATGGCTGGCGAGCGCTTCGAAGCGACGCTCGATGCCATCGATCCGCTGGTCGATGAAGGCGGGCGATCCATTCTCAGCCGCGCCCGGCTCGACAATGCGGCCGGGAAGCTTCGGCCCGGCATGTTCGTTCGCGTGCGCCTGCTCTTCGGCGAGCGGAGCAATGTCCTGATGGTGCCGGAGCAAGCCATCGTGCCGGGGGCGCTACCGGCGGTCTATCGCGTGGTCGATGGCAAGGCGGCGCTGGTCAAGGTCAAGCTCGGCGTGCGTCGGGCGGCTCAGGTCGAAGTGCTGGAAGGGCTGGCGGCCGGCGATGTGGTGGTCACGGCCGGTCAACTGAAATTGCGTGAAGGCGCTGCCGTGCGTGCGGTTGGGGAAGGTGCACCGTCCGCACCTGCGGCACCACCCGCGCTACCCGCGCCATCCGCACCGGCAGCACCGGCAGCCGCCAAATGAAGATTTCCGATACCTGTATCCGGCGGCCGGTCTTTGCGACCGTGCTGTCGCTGGTTGTCATGCTGCTCGGCATCGTTTCCTATGATCGTCTGTCGGTGCGCGAATACCCGAAAATCGACGAGCCGGTGGTCACGGTTGAAACCAGTTATCGTGGCGCATCGGCTGACATCATCGAGTCGCAGGTGACCAACCCGCTGGAAGATTCTCTGGCAGGCATCGAAGGCGTGGAGGTGATCACTTCCATTTCGCGCGCCGAGAAAAGCCAGATTTCCGTGCGCTTCAAGCTGGAACGTGAGCCGGATTCGGCCGCCTCAGATGTGCGCGACCGGGTTTCCCGCGTGCGCAACAAATTGCCGGATGAAGTCGACGAACCGGTCATCGCCAAGGTGGAGGCCGACGCCAATCCAATCATCTGGCTGGCGTTTTCCTCCGACCGCCATTCGGCGCTGGAAGTTACCGACGTGGCCAACCGCATCGTCAAGCCCAAACTTCAGACTCTGCCCGGCGCCGCCGACGTGCGCATTTTCGGCGAGCGCAAGTTCGCCATGCGCATCTGGCTCGACCGCCAGCGTCTGGCGGCGTATCAGCTGACGCCGGCCGATGTCGAGGATGCCTTGCGCAAGCAGAATGTCGAAGTCCCCGCCGGGCGCATCGAAAGCCGCGAGCGCGAGTTTTCGGTGGTGGCGACGACCGATCTGAAGACGCCGGAAGAGTTCGGCAAGGTCATCGTCAAGACAGTCAATGCCTACCCGGTGCGTATCGCCGATCTCGGCCGCGTCGAAATCGGTGCGGCGGCGGAGCGCAGTTCGGTGCGTTTCAAGGGGAGTTCGGCGGTCGGCGTCGGCGTCATCAAACAGGCGACGGCTAACCCGCTCGAATTGTCAAAAGCGCTGCGCGCCGAGTTGCCAAACCTGATCAAGCAATTGCCGGACGGCATGCGTGCCGATATTTCCTACGATTCATCGATCTTCATTGACCGCTCCATCCAGTCCGTTTTCAAGACTATCGGCGAAGCCATTCTGCTCGTGCTCGCCATCATTTTCTTCTTCCTGCGCAACCTGCGGGCGACGCTGATTCCGCTGGTCACCATTCCGGTGTCGCTGGTTGGTGCCTTCGCCATCATGTTCGTGCTCGGCTTCACCATCAACACGCTGACCCTGCTTGCGCTTGTGCTGGCCATCGGTCTGGTCGTGGATGACGCCATCGTCGTGCTCGAAAACATCTTCCGCCACATCGAAGACGGCATGCCGCGCATGCAGGCCGCCTTGCAGGGTGCCAAGGAAATCGGCTTTGCCGTGGTCGCCATGACCCTGACGCTGGCTGCGGTTTACGCGCCGGTGGCCTTCATGACCGGGCGCACCGGCAAGCTTTTCATCGAGTTTGCCCTGACCCTGGCCGGCGCCGTGCTCGTTTCCGGCTTTGTCGCCCTGACCTTGTCGCCGATGATGTGCTCGGTGCTGCTCAAGCACGAAGAAAAGCACGGCAAGGCCTTCGTGATGATCGAGGATTTTCTCAACTGGCTGAACGCCGGTTACCGGCGGGTGCTCACCGCGTCGCTCAACCGGCGCTGGCTGGTGATGGTCGGTTTTGCCGTAGTTGCCGCTTCCAGCGTGTTGCTGCTCAAGATGCTCAAGTCGGAACTGGCGCCGGTCGAAGACCGCGGCGTCATTCTCGGCGTGTTCTCCGGGCCGGACGGTGCGACGCTCGACTACACGGAAAAGTACGCCCGCCAGATCGAAGGAATTTACAGCCAGACCAAGGAAATCGAGCGTTTCTTCGTGGTTTCCGGCAACCCGACGGTGAGCCAGGGCTTGTCCTTCGTCGGCCTCTCCGACTGGTCGGAGCGCAGCCGCCGTTCGGTCGATATCGCCAAGGAACTGTTCCCGAAATTTTCCGCCATTCCCGGCGTGCTCGCCTTTCCGGTGACGCCGCCGTCGCTCGGCCAGAGCCCGCGCGAACGGCCGATCAATTTCGTGATTGCAACGTCGGCTTCCTACGCCGAGTTGCAGCAGGTGACCAGCCAGTTCATGGGCGAACTGGCGAAAAATCCCGGCCTGACCAATCTTGATACCGATCTCAAGCTGAACAAGCCGGAGCTGTCGGTCGTGGTCAAACGCGACAAGGCTGCCGACGTCGGCGTGCCGGTGGAAAGCATCGGCCGGACGCTGGAAACCCTGCTCGGCGGGCGTCAGGTCACCCGTTTCAAGCGCGATGGCGAGCAGTACGACGTAATCGTCCAGGTGGCCGATGTCGACCGCCGCAACCCGGACGACATCCGCGACATCTACGCCCGTGGCCGCGACGGCAGCATGATCTCGCTCGACAACCTGGTGACGGTCAGCGAAACCATCGCGCCACGCGAACTCAACCACTTCGGCCAGCGCCGCGCCGTCACCATCACCGCCAACCTCGCGCCGGGCTACACCATGGGCGAAGCGCTGACCTACATGGATGGTGTTGCCACCGAGGTTCTCAAACCGGGCTATTCCGTTGATTACAACGGGCAGTCGCGTGAATTCCGCCAGTCGTCCTCGTCGCTGGTGGTGACTTTCGTGCTCGCGCTGGCGTTTATCTATCTGGTGCTGGCCGCGCAGTTCGAGAGTTTCCGCGATCCGTTCATCATCATGCTCACCGTGCCGCTGTCCATGGCCGGCGCGCTGCTCGCCCTGTGGCTCGCCGGCGGCACGCTCAACGTGTACAGCCAGATCGGGCTGGTCACGCTGGTCGGCCTGATCACCAAGCACGGCATCCTCATCGTCGAATTCGCCAACCAGCTACAGGAAAAAGGCATGGAGCTGAAGGCGGCGGTCATCCAGTCCGCCGAACTGCGCCTGCGTCCCATCCTGATGACCACCGGCGCCATGGTGCTCGGCGCCGTACCGCTCGCCCTGGCCGTCGGCGCTGGCGCCGAATCCCGCCAGCAAATCGGCTGGGTCATCGTCGGTGGCCTGCTCCTCGGCACCTTCTTCACGCTTTTCGTCGTGCCGACGGTGTACTCGCTGCTGGCCGTGCGCAAGGAGATGGTCGAGGAGTGATTCGCCTCGTGCTGCGGTCAACCGGAAAAAATGCGGTTTTTTCCGGTTGACCGTGGAAGCCTTTCGCCAGGCCGCTACCGTTCTCCGGGTGCGCAGGAAAGTTATGTTTTTTGGCTGGCGAGGCGCTTCCGGTCATCGAGAAACCCCCTGGTACGTGCGGCGATTTTTTCGCCCAGTTGCGGGTCGAGGCAGTCGAAGTTTTCTGCGCTGAAGGAGTTGCCGAGCCAGGTGATCTGGCGCTTGGCCAGTTGGCGCGTGGCGAAGATGCCGCGGTCGCGCAATTCGGTGGCAGGGATAATGCCGTCCTGCGCTTCCCAGGTTTGCCGGTAGCCGACGCAGCGCATGGAGGGCAGATCGAGGCTCAGGGTGTATTTTTCGCGCAGCCGGCGGACTTCGTCGTCGAGGCCGGCGTGCAGCATGGCGTCGAAGCGTTGCGCGATGCGTTGGTGCAGAACGCCGCGATCGGAGGGCAGGAGGGCGATCTGGAGCATGTCGTAGGGCGGTTTTTGCTGCTGGCTTTCGGCGAGCAGTTCGGACATCGGTCGTCCGCTCAGGCGGCAGACTTCGAGGGCGCGTTGCAGACGCTGGCTGTCGGTTGGGTGCAGGCGGGCGGCGGTAGCCGGGTCGAGTGCCGCCAGTTTTGCGTGCATGGCCGGCCAGCCTTCGGCGGCAGCTTCGGCATCGAGTTCGGCGCGCAGGGCAGCATCAGCCTGCGGCAGTTCGGCGAGACCGTTGAGCAGGGCGCGGAAGTAGAGCATGGTGCCGCCGACCAGCAGCGGGACCTTGCCGGCAGCGGTGGCTTCGGCCATGGCGCTCAGGGCATCGGCGCGAAAGCGGGCGGCGGAATAGCTTTCCTCGGGCGAGATGAGGTCGATCAGGCGGTGCGGGTAACGCGCCAGCGTGGCGCGGTCTGGCTTGGCGGTGCCGACATCCATGTCGCGGAAGACCTGGGCCGAGTCGACGCTGATCAGTTCGACCGGAAAACGGTCGGCCAGCGCCATGGCCACGGCCGTTTTGCCCGAGGCGGTCGGGCCCATGATGAGAATGGCAGGAGGAAGAGGGGATGCATTCATGGCGGCGAATGCTACCATGCCGCCCAATCCAATCATTCTGTAGTCATTTTCCGGAGAGACCATGTCGCTTGTTCCCTGCCGCGCCTGCGGCCATACCGTTGATACTTCGGCCGAGGCCTGTCCCGGTTGCGGTGCAACCAACCCCGGCAAGAAGATGAGCCGCCAGCAGAGCGACCTGATCATCCTGCTCGTCCAGCTCGTGCTTGGCATCGGCTTGCTGGTGGCGGCTTCGACGGCCGCCTGGAATGCGGTCGGGCCGATCATCAAGAGCCAGGTGGCAAAGTCGGCGAACAACCAGTAATTTTTTTCCGCCCGGATTTTCGATGACTACCCGATCCGCACCCATCGCGCCGTACTGGACACGATTCGGCAGTTTCTTCCTGTATCCGCTGTCGATGGACCCCTTGCTGGCCTGCCTCGGCTTCGGGCTCCTTTCGGGGCTGGCCAGCATGCTTTTTTCGCTTGCCAGCGTTTTTCTCGATCTGCTCGTGCTGGTGTTCACCCTGCGCTACGGCTACCGGGTGCTCGAACGCACGGCAAGGGGAAATCTCGATGACGGGCTGGCCAATATCGATCAGAGCAGCGGCGGCAAGAACCGGCCTTACAAGCAGTTTGTCGTCATCGCCATCGGCCTTTCGCTGGCCGCCTTTTCGGCAAGTATCGGCGGGCCGCATCTGGCCATGTTGCTGCTGGCGCTCTTTGCCATGATTCTGCCGGCCAACACGATGTTGCTGGCGCTGACCGACGATCTCGGCGAGTCGATCTCGCCGCCCCGGCTGTGGTGGCTGATGCACGGTGTCGGGGCGCCCTATCTCGGGTTGTGTGCCTGCCTGCTGCTGCTTTCTACCGGCAGCGGCGCCCTGCTGGCGTTGCTCGACCCGGTCTTGCCCGACGCACTGCTCGGCCTGGTCGGCGGCTTTGTCGGGGCGTATTTCATCATCGTCATGTTCCGCCTGATGGGTTACGCGCTGTACCAGTATCACGAAGTGCTCGGTCTGGAAGTCGATGTCGGCTTCGAGAATTCGGCCGAGCGACTGCGTGAAGACCCGGTCAAGCGGCGCGCGGCGGAGGTTGCCGCGATGCTCAAGGAGGGGCGCTACGAAGAGGCGATTGCGCTGGCCCGCGACGATCTCGTGGCGAATCCGGAAGACCTGTCCGCCAACCAGCGCTTGCACCGGCTTTTGCTGGCCGTTCCGGATCAGGAACAGGCGATGCTGGCGCACGCCGTGGAGTGGCTGCCCCGCTTGTTGCGCAAGGGCAATGCACATCAGGCGGTCGAGGTGCTGGAAGCCGTCTGGAAGCATCAGCCGGAATACCAGCTGCCACTGGGTACCTTTTATCTGCCGCTCGCAGAAGCCATGTTTGGAAGCCGGCGCTATGCCAGTGCGGCAAAGCTGATTCGCGGGTTTGACCGGCGTTTCCCAGGCCACCCGGACATTCCCGCCATCTACCTGCTGGGCGCGCGCTTACTCATCGAACATCAGCGGGACGAAGGACAGGCACGTCGGGTTCTCGAGGCGCTGCGCCTGCATTTTCCGGAGAGCGCAGCTGCAGCGGAAGCGCTCAATCTGCTGGCCCTGCTCGATCGTCTGGCGGGAACGGCCAGCGCCTGATCGGCGTTGCCGGCGGCGTTCGCCCGGCGAATGCTGCGGTCAACCGGAAAAAACACCGTTTTTTGCCGTTGTCCGGTTGAGCAGGCGATGCAGGGGGGCGGCGCGCTCCGTAAGCCCCGCAGCTTCAAAGGCGTTGATCAGTCGGTTGGCCTGGCGCAGGGTGGCGCTGCGGATGTCCTGATGGGGAAACAGCCGGAGCAGGAGGTTTTCCGCAGTATCGAACTGCCGGCTGTCGATGAGGCGGGCAAGCAGGCTATCCCACTGCGTGGCGGAGAGTCTCGGCGTGTTCGCACCCTGAAGCACGTCGGCAAGCAGCGCCGGGGCAACCGACTTGGGTTGGCGTGCTGCCGCCAGCAATAGTTGTCGCCTGGCGTCGGCTTCCAGTTCGTCTTGCCGCGACAGGCGGGCAATACGCAGATATTCGGTGGCCAGATCGCCTGCGACCTGTTGTGGGTATTCGGCAAAAAGCCTTTTGTATTGCAGCGCCGCTGGCCCGAACTGCATTTTTGCGACGAGGTCTTCAGCCCGCTGACGAAGTTCGCCTATGGCCTGTTCGTCGTCCTGGCGATGCACGATTTCCGCCGTTTTTCCCCGCCGGCGCCAGCGATAGACACCGATCAGCAAGGCGCCGCTGAGCAGCCCGGCAAAGTGGGCCATGTAATTAATGTTGGCGCCGCGGTTGAAGACGAAATTCTGCAACAGTTCGTTGGCCAGCCAGATCGGCAGAATGGCCAGGGCGGGCCAGCGTGCCGTACCGAAGAAGAAAATCAGCCAGTAGAAGAAGTTGATGCGTCGTTTCCCGAAGAGTACGAGGTAGGCCGCCATGATGGCGGAAATGGCACCGGAGGCGCCGAGCGACAGGCGGTATGCGTCGGATGGCATCATGACATCGGGCAGCGCGGCGCCCAGACCGCCGAGCAGGTACAGCGCGAGAAAGCCCAGCGGGCCGAGTGCTGCTTCGACGGTGTAACCGACGACGAAAAGCACGGCCATGTTGCCGCTCAGGTGCATGATGTCGCCGTGCAGGAACATGTGGCTGAACAGGCTGGTGATGGTCGGTTCCCGGCCGTTCAGGGCGTAGTTCTCGGTCACCACCCGGGCGCGCAGCGCTTCGAAGTGGGTGCGGTCGCTGCGCCACTTTGCGTACTCGGGTTGTGCCGGCGTGATGACCCGGTTGCCGCGCAGGCGCTGCATGAAACCGAAATCGTCCTCCATCTTTCGGTAAATCATCTCGGGGTGGCCGTTCAGCGGCTTTTTCCCTTGTGCCTGAAGATCGGCCTGATAGGCGCTCAACTCCAGTTTTGCCGTTCCGGATTCCTGATAGAAGCGCCAGGCGGCCGCCGAGCGCTGCTGGTCGCTCCCCTGCATCAGGAAGGCGATCAGGCACAAAATCATGATCGTGAGGGTGGCAATCGGCGGGCGACTCCAGTCAGGGCGGGCCGGAAGAGGAAGGATGAGCATTCAGTCGGCGATCGAGGGACGAGCGCCAGATTATACGTTGGTCATGGCGATTGCTTGGAGTGGCGGTAAAACCCGGGCAAAATGCCGGTTCGATGCGAGGGTAAAAAAATAATGGCACAACTATTCAGGGTGGTTATTTCCGGGCGGACCATCGGCGATGTTCCGCTCGCCGATCTCAAGGCAGATGTCGGTCGCGCCTTCAAATTGCAGGGAGAGCAGCTGGATCGCATGTTGACCGGGCGGCCCGTGGTCGTTTCGCGGAGCGCAACCGCAGAGGCTGCGGAAAAACTCTGCGCGCGCTTGCAGGCGCTGGGTCTGGAGGCGCGCGTCGAAGCTCTGCCCGAAACGCCGGCGGAGATACCGCCTTCACCACCGCCCCCCGCTCCACGACCAAAGGTCGAGGCTGCTCCCGCAAAGGCGGACGAATTATTTGCGCTGACCGCCCCGGTCGCAGTGTCGCCGGTGACTGATCCGGTGGCGAATGCCAGCGCACAGAAAGCGCCGGAAGCACCGGCTCCGGTGGATGCCGGAGTGGTCTGCCCGAAATGTGGCGAGGCCCAACCCAAGCGTACCTTGTGCCGCAATTGTGGTCTGGATATGCCGCGTTACGAGCAGGCACGGGCAGCGGCCGAGCAGGAAGCGCGCGAGGAACGCCTGGCCAATCTGGAAGCGGCACGGGAATCCCGGAAGGGCGGGCGCAGTAGTAGTGCAGCCGCAGGTGGGGAGCATGCCAGCTTGTTCGGAATCGGTTTCTCCGGGCGTCTCGGGCGACTCGACTATTTTTCCGGCTCCATTTTCAGTTCGACCATCCTGTTCGCTTTCATGATGCTGGCCGTGAGTACAGGAAAGCCGGGGCTTATCTGGTTCGGCATGCTGGTGTCGGCGATCTACGGTTTCCGCTGCATTGCCTTGCGCCTGCACGACACCGGCCGGACCGGCTGGCTGTCGCTGGTGATCATGGTACCGGTGCTGGGCGCGCTGATGACGCTTGCGCTGTTGATCATGCGCGGCGAAGACGGCGATAACGAATATGGCGCGCCGCCCCCAGTAGGTGGCGGGCGCCGGGCGATTGTGGTCCTGCTTTCCCTGCTGGTGATTGGCGGGCTGGCGTTCCGTACCATGACCCACAACCCGGAAAAAATGGCCCGCTTCATACAGGCAGTCAATGCCGCCCAGGGGGGTGGAGATGAAGCGGAGGATGCATCTTCCGCCGATGCTCCCGCAGCGCATTATTCGAGCGGTAACCGGATCGATCTCTACGTCATCGCCGCTTGCGCTTCATGCGACCGGATGCGGGGCTGGCTGGATGCAAACGGCCTGCGTTACACGGTCTATTCGGTGGATGCCGATCAGCATGCCGCCGAACGTCTGCAGTCGATTGTCGGTGAGGGTCAGATCATGCTGCCGGTGCTGGAAATCAATGGCAAGGTCTTGCCGGGCGACCCCAGTATCGAGATGGTGCATGGCTATCTGAGACAGGATTAGGAATCAGCGTCCGTTACGCGGCTATTGAACGCCAGCCTTCTTTTTGGGGCTGGCGTTTTTTCATGGTGCCGGTGTTGAAGCGCTGGGGAAAACCACGAGAAAACCTGCTTTTTTCTCGGCGCCTCGGTAGTCCGGGGTTTTGCAGCTAGTGCTGCACTGAACTGGCTTGTATGGCCAGCCATTCGCCTTCGCGCAGTTCGAGAAGGTAGGTCTCGGTCGATTCGAAACGATGTGGCCTGCCGTTCATGCGCCCTTCCTCGATCAAACGCGAGCTGAGGTGGATGCGTTGGCAACTCTTCACTGTTTCGCCATCGGCCAGGCGTGCTTCAAGCGAAAGCCGCCGCTGCCGGTAATCAGTGAGCCCGGAGAGTGCCTTGAGTGTGCTCTGGACGAGTTCGTCGCGCTGAAACTCGACGGTTGTCATCGTGTTGTCGCTGTTGCGCACGGTGGCGCTGGCCACGACGTCGGGAGCGAAGAGCGCCAGGATGGTCTTGATGTCACGCCCGGCGATGGCGTCGTCGAAGCGTTGCAGCCAATGTCTTCCTATGTCTTCCGGCGAGCAGGTGGCCGGCAGTTCACGCGCGGCCTTGCTGCCTGCCTGGGTTTTTTCCCGTTCGGGCTTCATTGCCGGTGGCGGTGATTGCGGCTTGGCCTGGGTCGCTGCGTAGCGGTCCAGTTCGGCATCGAAGGCGCCGGGAACGTAAAAGTCCGGTACGCGGGCGAGCAGGGTCGGCAGGAGCAGGGTGGTCAGCCCGCGGGTGCGCGGCTGTTTCACGGTTGCCCTGCCGGAAAAACCAACCTGCCCCGGTTGGATCAGTACTTCGCCACCATTGGCTTCAAGTGACGTTGCGCCGCTGTTTACCTTGTCATAGGTGCCGGGAAGATAGCTTTGCTGGGCAAGTTCGGGCGGCAGGACATAGGGTTCGTGATCGGTGCCACGGATGCCAATGATGCCGTTGGGTGTGACGACTTTGTGGTCGTTCCGGTTGATCTCTGCGATCTTTCCGGAAATCAGGCGGAGCGCGCCGGTCACCAGGTTCAAGACCTGGCGGTCATCCGGCTTGCCGTCGGCCGCGTAGCGTTCCGCGACGAATTCGGTGTTCGGGCGGATGGCGATCATGCCGCCGTCGCTGATTTTCAGGACAGCCTCGCCGTTGGCGGAAGCCCGGACCTGTTCTCCGACCAGAATCACGTCATTTGCTTCCAGTTTGCGATTGTTCGCGCCGGCATGAACCACTCCCTGGATGCGCCAGACAGTAGCGAATGTCTTGCCCGTGTCCGAACTTTCTGCTGCTCCGGCCGTCCATGAAAAAAGCAGGCCAAGCACGATGAACAGGCGAAAGATGGCGGCGATGGGGTTGGTCGTCATGGGGGCACCTGAGATTGCGGGCTGGAGAGGTGTGCAGAGTCTAAACGTAATTGCGGCATGCAAACAGGGGGCACCAGATGCTTGACTTGGTCTGGCGGGTGGATGATCCTGCCTTGTCTTGCGGATTGATGGGTGGAGGTCGCGTTTGCTTTCTCGTCGGGATTTCATGCTTGCGTTGGCGGGAGTTCCTGCACTCTCGGCTCTTGGTACGGGGGCCTCATGGTCGGCAGTCGATGGTTCGCGGGTGGCGCTCGTGGTGGGCAACAACGCCTATCCGGTCGAGCGCCTCGATAACCCGGTCAATGATGCCCAGGCGATGGCCAGCCTGTTTTCCAGTGCGGGTCTGAGTGTCGATCGCCAACTCGATGCGTCGCGTGAACAGTTTCTGGCTGCCATCGAACGTTTTGGCGAGAGCGTGCGTCGGCCGGAGACGCGGCTGGCGATTTTTTACTATGCCGGCCACGGTGTTCAACTCGACTGGCGTAATTACCTCCTGCCGGTCGATGCCGAAGTGCACAGCAGCGAACACATCAGGGAACGCTGTGTCGATCTCGGGATTCTGCTGGGCAAGCTGAAGGGTGGGCGGGACAAGACTTTCATCATCATGCTTGATGCCTGCCGGAACGATCCCTTCGGCGGCCGTTTCCGGCCCGAGCGCAAGGGGTTGTCGCAGTTCGATGCCCCGGCCGGCAGTTTGCTGGCCTACTCGACATCGCCGGGTAACGTTGCGTCCGACGGAAACGGCAAAAACGGCCTGTATACCGAGCACCTTGTCCGCGAATTGTCGGTGCCGGGAACCCGGCTCGAAGATGCGCTGAAGCGGGTGCGGCTGAATGTTCGCCTGCAGTCGAAGGGCGAGCAGGTTCCCTGGGAGTCGACTTCGCTGGAGAGTGATGTCTTCATTTTCGGGCAGGACAACAAGCCACTTTCCGAAGCTGAACTGGAAAAGGAGGCAGAAGAGGATTTGGCGACCTGGATACGGATCAAGAGCTCAAGTCGTCTTGAGGATTGGGCCGCCTATCTGCGCCGTTTCCCCAATGGGCGTTTTGCCGAGGTGGCGCAGGCACGGCTTGTCCGCCTGCTGGCAGAGGCCGGTCCTGTAGGCAAATCTGCTGCAAACCCGGCTCAGTTGCCCGTCGGTTCCGGGATTGACCTCAAACCGGGTGATGGAACCGTCCTCTGGCAGGCGTCGAAAAATCCGTATTCAGCCGGCCGTTATCCCCTCGGGCGGCAATTTTCCGTGGGTGATGTGGCGGTGATGCATGAAACCGACCTGCTCACCGGGCTTGATGTGGGTATGCAGAAACGGCGGGTGACGCTGGTGGATGTGGCCGGCGATCGGGTTGAAATCAACGAAGGCAAGCGTATCGTCGATCTGATGGGGAATCCGGTCAGTGGGGGCGACAAGGTCTTCGACTATCCCATTCAGATTTTTCCGGCAGAGTTGCAGGTCGGCAAGAAATGGCGAGCTCTTTTCAGTGGTAGCAAAGGGGGCAAGGATAACGGTGGTTATCTCGACATGCAGGTGGTGGCGCGCGAGCGCATCTCCGTTCCGGCGGGAGAGATCGAGACTTTTCGCATCGAGGGCGTGGGGTTCAACAGTATGGGGGGACGCATTGAAGAACGGCGCTGGGTGGTGCCCGGGATCAATTTCCCGATTCGTTCCGAGACGCTGATCAAAAAACCCCGTGGCGGCTTCGGCAAGACTCAGCGTATTGAACTCGTTTCCTTGCAGCAGAAATTCGTCCAGAGATTCTGATATCTCCCGGAGGCGTGACCTAAATCAGGCGAAAAATCGCGTAGACCGCAAGCGCCAGGAAGAACATGCCGCTGATCCGGTGTATCCAGAGCAGGGGCAGCTTGTGCAGGAATTTTCGGCCGGCAATCACGCCCAGTACGGAAGTGCAGCCAAGCGCCAGTGTGGCGCCAATCCAGACCGCACCGGGTGCGGTGGAACTGCCCATGCCGGCAACGGCGATCTGGGTCTTGTCGCCAAACTCGGCGAGAAAGATCAGCAGGAAAGTCGTCGCAAAGACGCCGTGGCCGGGTTTTTCCTCGACATCCTCGTCTTCGTCTTCTTCCTTGTAGCGCAGGGAACTGATGCCGAAAATGGCAAACAGCGCCGCAACGCCGACGCTGACTACCCACTCTGGAAGCCAGGCAGCGACTGCGGCACCGAAAAGAACGGCGAGCAGATTGAGCACGGCGAAAGCCGATATCGCGCCGATGACGACAGGAAGGCCACGGTGACGGGCAGCCAGCGTCATGCACACCAGCTGGCTTTTGTCGCCGATCTCGGCCAGGGATATGAGGAGGAATGTGGCGCCGGCAGACGAAAGCCAGCTTGCCGCAGCTGCGGCATCCAGACTGGAAAACATGGAATTCAATCTTTGGTTTTGTGGCCGGATTTGCCGCGGTTGGGGCATTCCGGTTTGGTGCAGTGCGCGTAAAGGTAGAGGGCGTGCTCGTGGATGACGAACCCGCGTTCTTCGGCAACCGCTTTCTGTCGTTTCTCGATTTCCGGATCGTAAAATTCTTCGACGCGACCGCAATCAACGCAGACCAGATGGTCGTGGTGGTTGCCGTGGTTGATTTCGAAAACCGCCTTGCCGGATTCGAAGAAGTGACGTTCCAGAAGCCCGGCCTGCTCGAATTGTGTGAGAACGCGATAGACGGTGGCCAAACCGATATCCATGTTCTCGGCGATCAGCATCCGATAAACATCTTCTGCGGTCATGTGGCGCAGCGTGCTTTTTTCGAACAGCTCAAGAATTTTAAGGCGCGGAAAGGTGGCTTTCAGGCCAATATTCTTGAGGCTTTGCGGATCACTCATGAGTCGGGTTTCCAGAAATGCTTGGCGCGGGCCAAATGGGGATTTCGGGTATGATATACCGCTTCAAAGCCGTTTGAGAAACCTCGGAAATCCGCATGCTCCGTATTCGCCACCTTACTTTGGCCGCTGCCTGTGCGCTGCTGGCTGCCTGTTCGCTCAAGCCGAGCTTTTTCAATGAATACAAAATCGACATCCAGCAGGGCAATGTCCTGAGCCAGGAAATGGTCGCCCAGCTCAAGCCCGGCCAAACCCGGGACCAGGTTCGTTTTCTTCTTGGTACGCCCCTGATTACGGATATGTTCCATCAGCAACGCTGGGATTATGTCTATAGTTACAAGCATGGCAGCACCGGGCAGGTCGAGTCTCGCAAGTTCTCGGTTTTCTTCGGTGCCGATGGTCGGCTGGAGCGGGTAGGGGGTGACGTGGAGGTGGCCGAGGTGGCTGACCTGACGACGCCCGTGGCAAAAAGTCAGCTGGTCGACCTGGGTGAATTGTCGGGCGATGC
This sequence comes from uncultured Dechloromonas sp., assembly GCA_964583695.1. Taxonomy (GTDB): domain Bacteria; phylum Pseudomonadota; class Gammaproteobacteria; order Burkholderiales; family Rhodocyclaceae; genus Azonexus. The sequence continues at coordinate 4,803 of CAZOWA010000028.1, read as the reverse complement.
AGCGGACAAACCTCTGCCGCCGCCCGAAGAACGAAGCTATTTCCGCACTTTGATGGACAAGATTGGATTGTGAAATGACTGCAACACGTATTGGTATCGTCGGCGCCAGTGGCCGTATGGGGCGAATGCTGATCGAGGCAACCCTCAAGGATGAGCAGTTCGTGCTTGGCGCGGCTTTCGATCAGCCGGGTAGCCCGATGCTTGGGCGTACCGCCGGCGAACTGGTGGGCATGAACTGTGATGTTGTCGTCACCGACGATGTGGCTGCCGGGCTGAAGAATGTCGACTGCATCATCGATTTCACCCGTCCACAGGGGACGATGCATCATCTTGAACTCTGCCGCAAGGCGGGGGTTGGCATGGTGATCGGAACCACGGGCATCGAGGCTGAGGGTAAGGCTGCAATTGTTGCTGCGGCGGCCGATATTCCTGTGGTTTTTGCGCCCAATATGGCTGTTGGCGTCAATCTGGTGTTCAAGTTGCTCGATACGGCGGCGCGCATTCTCAATCAGGGGTACGACATCGAGATCGTCGAAGCGCATCACCGCATGAAGATCGATGCTCCTTCGGGTACCGCCCTGCGCATGGGTGAGGTGGTTGCCGAGGCACTCGGTCGCGATCTGAAGGAATGCGCAGTCTATGGACGAGAAGGCGTTACCGGTGAGCGTGATCCCTCGACCATCGGTTTTGCCACGGTGCGCGGTGGCGACATTGTCGGCGATCATACGGTCATGTTCTGCGGTCTTGGCGAGCGGGTCGAAGTGACGCACAAAGCAAGCAGCCGCATGCCCTACGCGCTGGGCAGCCTGCGCGCGGCCCGCTTCATTGCCGGACGCAAGAGCGGCTTGTTCGACATGCAGGACGTTCTCGGCTTGCGCTGAAACCATGAAATCACGGCTGCTGGCGCGTCAGCTTCAGGAAGCCTTTGGTGGTGATGGTGAGACGCAACTGCGGCAGTTGCTTGACGCGTCCCGTGCTACAGGGCGCGACGGGCTGGCTGACGGTCTGGAAAAGCTGCTTGAACTGGTTGATGCAGCCTACGGTGGTTATGTTGCCCTGAATCAGTGGCAAGGCACGCTTTCGGGCGACGCGATGACGGACTGGAATCTGATCAGCGGCAATATCCAGTCGGGTAATCAGTGGAAGGAAATGCTCGGCTATTCAGCCGGCGAGCTTGATAGCACGATCGCACAGTGGCAACGGCTGGTTCACCCCGAGGACCTGCGCCCCTTGCAGGCGAAGATTGCCAACCAGACACAGACGGACGAGCGCTTTTTCCTGGCGGAGTGCCGCTTGCGGGCCAAGAGTGGTCAGTGGCGCTGGTTCATGTTGCGCGGTGCTGTTGCCGCCCGCGATTCAGGGGGAGAGCCAGTGCGGATGCTGGTTCTGCAGCGGGATATCAGTGACGTCAAGGATGCCGAAGCAGCGCTGATCGCGGCCAAGGAGGCAGCCGAAGCTGCCAACAAGGCAAGAGGCGCTTTTCTCGCCAACATGAGCCATGAAATCCGGACCCCGATGAACGGCATCATCGGGATGACCGAACTGGCGCTCGATACCCAGCTTGATGCCGAACAGCGGCATTATTTGCGTACCGTCAAGTCGTCGGCGGAATCCTTGCTGATCATCGTCAATGACATTCTCGATTTTTCCAAAATCGAAGCCGGCAAGATGGATTTCGAGGCCTTGGCCTTTTCGGTTCACGACACGATTCTCGAATCGGTCCGGGTGCTTGCGGTTAGTGCGCACAAGAAGGGACTCGAACTGGTCGCCAATGTCCGGCCCGATGTGCCGTCGCGCCTGATTGGTGATCCGACCCGGTTGCGCCAGGTGGTGATCAACCTGGTCGGGAACGCCATCAAATTTACCGAACAGGGCGAAGTTGTTTTGATGGTCGAGGTCGATCAGCAGGCCGCCGATTCGTTTGTTCTCCGCTTTTCGATTCGCGACACCGGCATCGGTGTTCCGGCCGACAAGCAGCAGGCCATCTTCGAGGCATTTTCGCAGGCGGATGTTTCCACGACACGACGCTTTGGCGGAACCGGGCTGGGGCTGGCGATCTGTGCCCGCCTTGTCCAGTTGATGGGTGGGAAGATCGCACTGGAAAGTGCGCCGGGGAAAGGTTCTACGTTTTCCTTCACGGCGCGCTTCGGAAAGGATGCTGGGAGTGGTACGCGCCCGGCCGATGTGAAGGCCTATCAGGGGCGTCGGGCGCTGGTTGTTGATGACAACCCCACGGCTGCCCGATATCTTGCAGAACTGCTTGAACGCCTGGGTATCCAGGTTTCCATGGCGGGAGAAGCAGAGTCGGCTGTGCAGGCAATCGAGCGAACCCGGGCGGTTGATTTTCCCTACGACTACATTTTTGCCGACGCTACCATGGATGCGCCGGCCGGATTTGCGCTGGCCGAATCCTGGCGGACTGGCGAGCATGGGGAGCGTTTGCTGATCATGCTCACCACGGAAAATCAGCGTCACGACCTCAATCACCTGCGGCAGTTGAACGTTTCCGCGCATCTTATCAAACCGGTTGGTGTGGGCGATCTGGTCGATGCGCTGGCGCTCGCCGAGGGCGGTGGCCGGGGAGATGTCGAACTGGCGCCGTTTGAAATTGGTGTGGAGGCTCCTGATAAGCCAGAAGCCCTCGATATCCTGCTGGTCGAGGATAACCCCGTAAACCAGGAGTTGGCGCGCCGTCTTCTGGAGCGACTGTCGCATCGGGTTACGCTGGCCAATAACGGGGCGGAAGCGCTTGAGTTGTTTGACGAAGGTCACTTTGATGCCATCCTGATGGACATGCAGATGCCGGTGATGGGAGGCGTCGAAGCCACCGAGGCCATTCGCGCACGCGAAATGCGGCGCAGCTGGGTGGTTTCCCAGAATTTTCAGCCGGTGTATATCATCGCAATGACTGCCAATGTCATGGCGAGTGACAAGGAGCGTTGTTTTGAGGCAGGGATGAATGACTACGTGGCCAAGCCCCTGCATGTCGAAGAACTGACCGCTGCGCTGGTCCGGGCGGCAAACCGGCAGGGGGGGCAAGTGACGCTTTCGGAAGAAGCGCCGCTCGCGGATGGCAGGAGGCTTGATCTGGGCGCTGCATTGAGCGACATCGGCGACGCGGATCTGTTTGCCACGATGCTGGAAATGCTGCTGTCCGAATGGAATGAGCATCTTTCACGTTTGCAGAATGCAATCGATTCGAGTGCGGCTCACGAAGTCCGCATGCATGCTCATACCTTGAAAAGTCTTTTAGCCATGTTCCATGCCGAACAGGCGCGACGCTGGGCGATGGAGATTGAGCATGCCACGATGGCTGCCGAGTCGGTTAATTGGCCGGAGTGCCGACGTCTTTATGATCTTCTGTTCGATGAAATGGCCTGGATCGAACCGCTCCTTCGAAGGTTTCTGGATACTCGCGAGCTTCCCTGAGTTTGCCTGAGCAGGCACTTTTCGGCTAGAATAGTAAGGTTAAAAAGCACAAGCGGGAGGGCGCGAGCCTTCCCGCTTGGCACATGAATAAGCAGAAAATACAGGAGAGCCGACGTGTCGCTGCAGCCCTCATCAATACCCGCCGTTCTCGCCCTCGCCGACGGAACGGTTTTCAAGGGCCAATCCATCGGCGCCGATGGCGTAACCAGTGGCGAGGTGGTTTTCAATACCGCCATGTCAGGTTATCAGGAAATCCTTACCGATCCCTCCTACTGCCGCCAGATCGTTACGCTGACCTATCCGCATATCGGTAATACTGGATGTAACGCGGAAGATTTTGAATCGAATGCCAATTATGCGGCGGGTCTGGTCATCCGCGACCTGCCGCTGGTTGCTTCCAACTGGCGTAGCGAAGACGATCTGTCCTCCTATCTCAAAAAACACGGCATCGTCGCGATTGCTGGTATCGATACGCGCAAGCTGACCCGGATTCTTCGGGAAAAGGGTGCGCAGGCGGGCTGCATTCTGGCGGGTGAAGTCGATGTGGCCAAGGCGCAAGCGATGGCCAAGGCTTTCCCGGGTCTGGCCGGCATGGATCTGGCCAAGGTCGTTTCGGCCAGGGAAGGTTACGACTGGACCGAGGCGGAGTGGACGCTGAAGGGCTACAAGCAGGCCAGCGAGCAGCGTTTCCATGTGGTGGCCTACGATTTCGGGGTCAAGCGCAATATCCTGCGCATGCTGGCCGAACGTGGCGTCAAGCTGACCGTCGTGCCGGCCCAGACGCCGGCTGCCGATGTGCTGGCCATGAATCCGGACGGTGTCTTCCTGTCGAACGGCCCCGGTGATCCGGAGCCTTGCGATTACGCGATTGCGGCGATTCGCGAATTCCTCGATCGCGGCATCCCGACCTTTGGCATCTGCCTCGGTCACCAGTTGCTGGCTCTGGCTTCCGGCGCCAAGACGCTGAAAATGAAATTCGGTCACCACGGAGCCAATCACCCGGTCAAGGACATGGACACCGGGCAGGTGCTGATCACCAGCCAGAACCATGGTTTTGCGGTGGATGCGGACAGCCTGCCGGCCAATCTGCGCGCCACGCACGTCTCGTTGTTCGACGGGTCGCTGCAAGGGATCGCCCGCACCGACGTGCCGGCCTTCTCCTTCCAGGGGCACCCGGAAGCGAGTCCCGGTCCGCATGACGTGGCTTACCTGTTCGACCGCTTCCTCGACACCATGACGCGCGGCACGGCTGCATTGCAACGGGCATAACAAGCGAGAATCACATGCCGAAACGTACAGACATAAAAAGTGTTTTGATTATTGGTGCCGGCCCGATCATCATCGGTCAGGCCTGCGAATTCGACTACTCCGGCG
>CAZOWA010000027.1:0-42725 GCA_964583695.1 uncultured Dechloromonas sp. | reverse complement strand
ATTCCGGAGTGGAGAATGCCCTGTTCTATACCGATAATTGCCGCATGCTCTACGGTGATGCGCAACCCATGGCCGGCGAGATCATTCAGCATTTGAAGGCGATGGGATAAGGGCAAAAACTATGCGCACGCCTGTCGCAACCGTAAAATGCCGGGTCAAAATTAATCAATAACCTTGAGAACAGCCATGAATCGTTTCTTAGCACTGCTTTGCCTATTGCCTGTCTCGGCCTTTGCTGCCGGTGACTTGCCGACGGTGGGTGGCATCCCCATCGACTTCATCCTGTTTGCGGCAACCCTGCTTGGCGTGGCGCTCTTTCACCATGCCACCCTGTACGTGGCGCTGACCGGGTTGTTCACGATCAGCCTGTACAAGATCATTTTTACCGGTTTCAAGACCGGTGTCGGCGTGGCTGGTTTTATCGGGCATCTGGGGCACGAATGGGTGACGGTTGCCAACCTGTTCTGCCTGCTCACCGGTTTCGCGCTGCTTGCTCGTCACTTCGAAAAGAGCCACGTGCCGGTCATCCTGCCCAAGTTCCTGCCGGCAGACTGGAAGGGCGGCTTTGTCATGTTGGTGATGGTCTTCGTGATTTCCAGCTTCCTCGACAATATCGCTGCAGCCCTGATCGGCGGTGCCATGGCGCACCAGCTTTTCAAGGGCAAGGTGCATATCGGTTATCTGGCGGCCATCGTCGCTGCCTCGAATGCTGGCGGATCTGGCTCCGTGGTCGGCGATACGACAACCACGATGATGTGGATCGATGGTATCAGCCCCGTAATTGTTTTTGATGCATATGTAGCCGCAGGCGTTGCGCTACTTATCATCGGCTATTTCGGCGCCAAGCAGCAGCACGCTTATTCGCCGATCATCAAGCATGCGCACGAACACACCAAGGTGGACTGGGGGCGCATTTTCATCGTCGCCACAATGCTGGTCTTTGCCGTTGCCACCAATGTGGTGATCAACGTCAAAGCGCCGGAGATGGCTTCCCTCTTTCCGTTTATTGGTGTTGCTGTCTGGGTTGCCATCATCCTGACCATTCCGGTGCGACGCCACGATTGGGAGCTGATGCCGGAAACCATCAAGGGCTCGGTCTTCCTGCTTTCTCTGGTTCTCTGTGCCTCGATGATGCCTGTGGAAGCGCTTCCTCCAGCTTCGTGGCAATCAGCTTTCGCGCTGGGTTTCGTGTCCGCTGTTTTCGACAATATTCCGCTGACGGCGTTGGCTTTGCGCCAAGGTGGCTTCGATTGGGGGTTCCTAGCCTATGCAGTCGGCTTCGGCGGCTCGATGCTGTGGTTTGGTTCCTCCGCCGGTGTTGCGCTCTCCAACATGTATCCGGAGGCGAAATCTGCGGCTCAATGGCTCAAGCATGGTTGGCACGTTGCTGTTGCCTATGTGGTCGGCTTCATGGTCATGCTGGCGGTGCTCGGCTGGCATCCGGATGAACATCACAAGCCGGTTGCTGCACCGGTTGAATCGCCTGTGCCGGTGATGGCGCCAGCGCCAGCTCACTAAGACTGTGTTTCGCAAGGGCTCTTCGGAGCCCTTTTCTTTTTGTAGTGTGCGAAAGCATTGCTGCAAGGCCGATTGGCGTTTTTTGCACTGGCAATTACGGCCACGGTAAGATTCGGGAATGAGCGAAAAAACCATTCGATACGGCCAGTTTCTGGGGGCAATCCGGCGGCATCACCGGCAGATCAGTTTCAACCAGGTGGTGGCGCTCGAGAAAGCCATGCCGGTGACCCGGAGTCGTTTGCGTCTGATCGACTTCCACCGCCTGCTGACGCCTTATGTCAGTGTTCGTTTTTCCGAGCAGGCCAAGGCGGTGGTGCCGCTGGCCATGATGTTGATCGGGTTTCAGGCGCTGGCCTTGCGGAGCTCACCGGACGAGGCGCAAACCATCGCTTTGGGAATTTGTGCCGTCATGCTCGGCCTGATGTTCTTTATGGAAGGCGTGAAGCTCGGGCTGATGCCTTTTGCTGAAAATATCGGTTTTCTCATGCCGTCGCGTTCGGCGACTGCGGTGATTCTCGGTTTTGGCGGCTTGCTGGGAGTTGCCGCAACTTTTGCCGAGCCGGCGATTGGTGCCTTGCAGGCGGCCGGACAATCGGTTTCCGCCGAGCGTGCCGGCTTGCTCAAGTCATTGCTGGTCAGTCGTTCCGACTGGCTGGTTCTTGCGGTGGCCGGCGGCGTCGGTGGGGCGGTGATGCTCGGGCTGCTGCGTTTCATGTTCGGCTGGCGTCTCAAGGTGCTGGTTTTGAGCATCGTGCCGGTTTGTCTCGGGCTGACGGTCTATGTTGCCAGCCAGCCGGGACTGGCTAGTGTCATTGGTCTGGCCTGGGATTGTGGCGGGATTACCACTGGCCCGGTCACGGTGCCGCTGGTGCTGGCCGTTGGGATTGGTGTCGCGGCCTCGGCCGGGCGGGGAGAGAACCCGCTTTCCGGTTTTGGCATCGTGACGCTGGCATCGCTGTTTCCGGTGATGGCCGTGCTTGCCGTGGCCATTCTGTTCAGCACGCAGGCGCTTCCGGCGTTCGAGCCGGTGCAGGCTGCGCAGTTGATGTGGTACGAGGAAACTCCTTTTGTTGAAATGGGCGGTGCCCTAAGAGCGATCCTGCCGCTGGTCTTTCTGCTTTTCGTGGTGCAGCGTCTGGTTCTGCGGCACAAGACGAAGGGGCTGAATGTCCTGCTTTACGGCATTTTCATGGCGCTGCTGGGCATGATGGTGTTCAATCTGGGACTGACGGCGGGGCTTGTTGAACTGGGTAATCAGGCCGGCAGTAACGTTCCCTGGGCGTTTTCACCACACCGTGAGACCGGGGCGGCACCGCTTTATCCGCGCGCGCTTGGCCTGACCATGACGCTGGTTTTCGCGTTCTGCATCGGCTATGGCGCAACGGTGGCCGAACCGGCGCTCAATGCGATGGGGCTGACGGTGGAAAATCTTTCCGACGGTGCGTTCAAGAAGCGCCTGTTGATCCATGCCGTGGCTTTCGGCGTCGGGCTGGGCTCGGCATTGGGTGTGGCCAAGATACTTTTCGGTCTGTCGCTCGCCTACATTCTTGTCGCCGCCTACTCGCTGGCTCTTGCGTTGACGGTGTTCTCACGCGAGGAGCTGGTCAATCTGGCCTGGGACAGCGCTGGAGTTACTACCGGTCCGGTCACCGTGCCGCTGCTGCTGGCACTTGGTGTGGGTCTGGCCGAAGCAGTTGGTGCTGCCGAGGGCTTCGGAATTCTGGCTCTGTGCTCCGCAGGGCCGATCATCAGCGTGCTGGCCGTCGGTTTGTGGATCGACCGCCAGACGAGCATCAATGACAGGAGGCAAGCTTGAGCAAGAGTGAAATGATCATCCTCACCGACGCGGTGCTGATTACCGCGATCGTCCAGCGTGGTGCGGCTGAACTGGTGATGCGTGCAGCGCACGAGGCCGGAGCCCAGGGCGGGACCATCTTTCACGCCCATGGTACCGGCGTGCGCCAGAAACGCCTCGGCATTCTCGGTCTGACCATCAATGCGGAAAAGGAAGTGATCTACATCGTGGTGCCGGCGGATCAGGCTGATATCGTTTTCGAGCGCATTTTCGTCTGTGCCAAGCTCGACACGCCGGGTATGGGCATTTTGTGGATGACGGCGCTGGAAAAGATGTCTACGTACGTTCCACACGAGATTTCGGCGCGCTTCGGCCTGCATTCGGATAACCGAAAATGAGCCTCCTCGCACACATCGGCAGGGATATCCCGAAAAAGCTGATCACTGCCATCCTGCGGGCAGGGCAGGGCAAACGCCTGCTCGAATCGATGTCGGAGGCGCCGGGCGTATTGTCGATTTCACATCACCACGCGCGCGGCATCGGCGGGCGGCGCATCCGTGCCGGCCGATTTTTCGCCAGCGAACAGGACGTGCTCATCGTTCTTGTCGAGGCGGAGCTGGCCGATGTCTTGTTTGCCCGCATCCACGCTGAAGGCAAGATTGGCGAGCCGGGTTCGGGACTGATCTTCATCGAGAACGTGTTGCGCGGTCATCCAATGATGCCGTTTCAGGGTGCCGACTGGTAGGGCTTTGCAGCAATTGTCAGTTTCAAGACAAAATACATTTAAAAATAGTTCATAAAAATCAATAGACTGCTATTGGCACCTGTCTTGCTATTGTTTCTTCAGACTTCTGGAGAACCGCATGAAAACCAGCGAAATCCAGGCCCTGCTCGACGAGCCGGCCTGTAGCCACAACACCAAGGAAAAGTCCGGTTGCGCCAAGCCCAAGCCGGGTGCGACGGCGGGCGGTTGCTCTTTCGACGGGGCACAGATCGCCTTGCTGCCCATTGCCGACGTCGCCCACATCGTCCATGGCCCGATTGCCTGCGCCGGTTCATCGTGGGACAACCGCGGCACGCGTTCTTCGGGGGTCACGCTCTACAAGATCGGCATGACCACCGATCTTTCGGAAACCGATGTGGTCATGGGGCGCAGCGAAAAGCGCCTGTTTCATGCGATCAAGCAGGCGATCGACAGCTACGCTCCAAAGGCGGTGTTCATCTACAACACCTGCGTGACTGCACTGATTGGTGACGATGTGGAGGCTGTGTGCAAGGATGCCAGCGGGCGTTGGGGTGTTCCCGTGATTCCCGTTGATGCGGCGGGTTTCTACGGGACCAAGAACCTCGGTAATCGCCTGGCCGGCGAGGCGATGTTCAAACATGTCATCGGTACTGCCGAACCGTCACCCGCCAAGGCACGCGCTGATGGCCTGCCGACCTACGATGTTAACCTGATCGGCGAATACAACATTGCCGGCGAGTTCTGGCATGTCGCGCCGCTGTTCGACGAGCTCGGCTTGCGCATTTTGTGCACGCTCTCGGGCGATGCGCGCTTTCACGAGGTGCAGACCATGCACCGGGCGAAGGTGAACATGGTGGTCTGTGCCAAGGCGCTGCTGAATGTCGCCCGCAAGATGCAGGAAAACTACGGCCAGCCGTATTTTGAAGGCAGTTTTTACGGTGTGCAGGACGTTTCCAACGCGCTCCGCGATTTTGCCCGGTTGATTGGCGACCCCGATCTCATCGCACGCACCGAGGCGGTAATCGCCCGCGAGGAAGCCAAGGCGCATGCCGCGCTCGAACCTTGGCGCGCCCGGCTGAAGGACAAGCGCGTGTTGCTCTATACCGGTGGGGTCAAATCGTGGTCCATCGTTTCGGCACTGCAGGATCTGGGCATGAAGGTGGTTGCCACCGGCACCAAGAAGTCGACCGAAGAGGACAAGGCACGCATCCGCGAATTGATGGGCGACGACACCAAGATGATCGACGATGGCAGCCCCAAGGCACTGCTATCGACCTATCACGACTACAAGGCCGACATCCTGATCGCCGGTGGGCGCAATCTGTATACCGCGCTGAAGGCACGCATTCCTTTCCTCGACATCAACCAGGAGCGCGAATTCGGCTACGCCGGCTACAGCGGCATGACCGAACTTGCCCGCCAACTGGCGCTGACCATGGAAAGCCCGGTGTGGACCGCGGTCAGAAAGCCGGCGCCGTGGGCGAAGGGTGTTTCGGGGAGCGTTCTGGCTGCATAGTCGCGGCCCGGTTCGAGTTGCACTGGCGGGCATCGGGGGTTTTTCGATGCCCGTTTTGCCTTGCGTGACTTTTGCTACATATCGCTGGTGCCTGAGTGATTACCTTGGCAGCACTACATCCCGTAGTGATCGCCAAGGAGCATTCCATGAAACCGTTGCGTTATTTTCTCGATACGCATGACTGCAAGTCAGGCACTTTTCCGGAGAAGCTTACGCCCGAGGAGTTTGAGATTTTCTTCGGGCAATACCAGCAGGCCTGTCTGGCCGAAGGAGTCGTGCCGGTCAAGCTTCACCTGAGTTATGACGAGGGCCGCGCCTTCTGTCTCAATCTGGCTGAGGATGCCGATGCGGTGAGAAGGGCGCATGAGCGTGCCGGCCTGCCGTTTGATGGCATTACCGAAGTAACGACGGCCACGCCGGGCGATACCTTCTTCCGGCTTCATTCCCATTTTCAGCGCAAGGCCGCCTGAGCGGGCAGAGGAGGGTACGCCGTGTCCGGCGTCCCCTCCGTGAAGGGAGCAAATCATGAATAGCGGTCTATCGGATATCCTGAGTATCGGCATTCCAGCCATCCTGATCGGCGTGCTGGCCTTGAGCATGATGGTGCACAAGGAACTTGGCCCGTTTACCGGCCTGTCGCCCGGCGGTAAATGGCTGTTGACCATGGCCCTGGGTATGGGTGTTCTGGCATTTACCCTCAAAATGAGCGTGGCGGCATTGCTCAGCACGGCACCGGAAAAAACGGTTGATCGACTGGCGGAAAACGGCTTTGTGCATACCGTTCTCCCTCTGGACGAAAATGCCACTTTTTCCAACCCGGCCCATGGCCGGCCCCGTCACTACGTTTGGGAAAGCTTGCCGGAACGTGCGCCGGAGCCGGTCGACAATCCATCCAGTCCGGCCAAGATCGAACTGGGCAAGCGCCTGTTTTATGAAAAGAAACTCTCGGGCGACGGCACGCTTTCCTGCGCCTCCTGCCATGATTTGTACGCCAAGGCGGGTGGTGATGCGCGTTCGACGGCGCTGGGCATCGCCGGACAGATCGGGCCGCGCAATGTCCCGACGGTATGGAACGCCGCATTCCAGTCAGCCCTGTTCTGGGATGGCCGTGCCCCGTCGCTGGAGGCTCAGGCGGTCGGCCCGATTCTGAATCCCATCGAAATGGGGATGGCGAAGCCCTCGGATGCGGAACGGCGTCTTGCCGACGATGCCTCATACCGTGCCCAGTTCGCCAGGGCTTTCGGCGACCGGCAGGGCATCACGTTCGCACGCATTGCCCAGGCCATCGCGGCCTACGAACGCACGCTGATTGCAGCCGATTCGCCCTACGACCGCTTTGTGCGCGGCGACAGTGGCGCCCTGAACGGAACGCAATTGCGCGGCATGGCGCTGTTCGAATCGGTGGGCTGCATCCTGTGTCATCGCGGGCCGAATTTCAGCGATGCCAGCCTGCTGGGTGGCGAGAGTCCTCTGCGCTATTTTCCGGCCAATCCCACGCCCTACGACAAGAAGTACCAGTTGCTTAGCGAAACCGGAGAGCGCGGCGTCTGGCGGGTTCCTTCGCTGCGCAATGTCGCGTTGACCGGGCCATGGTTGCACAACGGCTCGGTAGACAAGCTCGACGAGGTGGTGCGCATCATGGCCAGTGCCCAACTTGGGCGTTCCAGCAATCTGATGACCTGGCTCAACGACAACAATTCGCTCGACAAGCTGGATCGTTCACCGCTGAGTGACCGCGACGTAAAGGATCTCGTGGCCTTTCTCGAAGCCCTGAGCAGCGACACCTTGCGCACGCGAATGGCCGCCATTGATCCCGCGGATTAAATGCACTCCACCTTCTTCTTATGCGAATAAAATATCGCGGAAAGAGGAGGGTGGAATGAACAAACTGGAAGACTTCAGCCCGTTTTGCAACCTGAGTGTTGCGGGCAGGAAAATGCTCAACGAGGGGATGGTCAGCCGCCACTGCCCCTCGACGACGCCCCTGCTGTTCAAGGGGCAGCGCACCTCGGGCGCCTATTTTGTTCTGGAGGGCCGTTTGCGGGTCTATTCCGTGGCGCCGAACGGCAACGAGGCCACGCTGTACTTCATCGACCCCGGCGAAACCTGTGTCTTTGCGCTGAACAGCCTGTTCAATGACCTGCTCTATCCGGCCTGGGTACAGGCGGTCGATGAAACCAGCATCGCCCTCATTCCCGGCAATACCTACCAGCGTCTTTTTTCGGAAGAGCCGGTGATCCGCGATCTCACGGTAAAGACCCTGTCAACGCTGGTTTTCCGGCTCATGGCCGAACTGGAAGAAGTGCATTCCTACAAGCTCAACCAGCGCCTGGCCAACCTCATGCTGGTGCATGCCTCTGCCGCCGGTGAGCTGCGCATGACGCAGCAGCAAATGGCATTTCACCTGGGAACGACGCGAGAAGTTGTGGCACGCCTGATGCGTGAGTTCGTCAGCGCCGGATTCGTCGAAACCCGGCGTGGTGTGAGCGTGATCAGGGATTCCAGGGGGCTTGCGGGGGTCACGGCGAATGCCTGATTCCGCGGTTTTCTGGTTTTGAGTAGAAGAGGGATTTCCGCGATTGGCAAAATAAGCCGAAAATTCAGGTTCACCGCGACAACGGCTTTGTTTGCCGTTCAGTCGTCGCCAGCCTGGACGACGCAGTTACGACCGGCCTGCTTGGCTTGGTAGAGCGCCTTGTCGGTGCGGCTGTAGAAACTTTCCAGCGTATCGCCCGGGCGCGATACGGCAACGCCGATCGAGGCGGTGAGATGGCCGTGTGGCGAACCAGGGTGCGGCCAGTTTGCAGCGTTGATCAGCTGGCGAAGTTGCTCGGCCCAGTGCTCTACGTTCGCTTCCTCGGCGTTGGGGGCCAGTACGGCAAATTCTTCGCCACCGATGCGGAAGGTCTGGTCGATGCTGCGCCGGGCAAAGGTGTTGAGCAGGCGACCGATGTGGGCGAGTGCCTCATCGCCGGCCTGGTGTCCGGAAAGGTCATTGAGCTTCTTGAACAGGTCGAGGTCGAGCAAGAGCAGGGCGATTGGAGCTTCTTGCCGGCGGGAGCGTGCCAGCTCCTGCTGTACCACTTCGTTGAAGTGACGGCGGTTGTACAGCCCGGTCAGTGCGTCGCGCACGGCCAGTTCATGCAGGCTGCGATTGGCACGCTCGAGCTCCCTGGTGCGCTCTGAAACCTTGCTCTCGAGTATTTCTGCTGACTGCTGCAGGGTGGTAAAGGACAACTGTTCGGCTTCCAGTTTTTCCGCCTTCAGGCTGTTGATGCGGTGGGCGAGCGCCAGGGCAAGCAGCAGCAATTCCAGAGCTGAGCCGATGTTCATGGCGTGAATCGTCAGCATGTTGGCAGATATCAGGCCGAACGCGGTGAGGTAATAGGGCAGCGTGCCGAGGAACATGCAGCCGAGGGCGGCGACGTAGATGCGTGCCGTCGTATTGCCTCGCCATGCGAGACGTGCACCGGCGGTGATCAGCACAGTCACCAGGCCAAGGCCGAGGGGGTTGAGGGTGGCAAACAGGCCGATTTCCGGAGCAAGCAGGGCGAGTGGTATGTGAAGCAGTGCAACCAGCGCAAGCAGCGCACTGATGCGGAAGGCCCATGGTGTCTGTCGGCGAAGATCGAGCAGCTTGCAGCTGAAAAGGGTCACGCCGGCCAGCGCCAGGGGGACAAGTACCGCCATGGAGCTGGCGTTCCAGCCGGGCGATTCCGGCCACAGATACTGGAAGGCAAAGCCCCGATAGCCGAAGTTCCAGGCCAGGACGGTCATCAGATACACGGCATACCAGAGAAAACCGCGTTCGCGCGTGCTGGCGAAAACCAGCAGGTTGTAGAGCAGCAGGATGACGACAGCGCCGTAATAGGCGCCGTAGGTCAGCAGGTCGAGCTGCATGCCGTCATTGAAGGCGTTGGTCGTCCAGAGGCGCAGTGGCAGCGGGTCGTGCTCGCCATCGTGGGCGTGGGCACGGATAACCAGATCGACGCTGCCGTGTGCCGGAATGTCCAGCGTCATGGCCGGGTAGTGGTAGTTGATCGGTCGGCTGGCGAAGGGAATGCGATCTCCCATGCGTACTTCGCCGAGTTCCTCATTGCCGTTCAGTACCCAGATGTGCAGGTCATCGTACAAAGGCTCGGCGATATCGATGATGCGCCGCACCGCCGTTGAATCCGGATTGTGCAGCGACAGGTGAATCCAGTAACGCGGCGGGCCGAAACCGAAGTTCAGTACCGATTCGGAGACGTCTTGCCAATGCAGTTCGGGGCTGGAGAGGGCTTGTTGCGGCCGTTCGATCAGTGAGGTTTCTTCTGCAAAACGGGCGTGTGGCCCCAGCCACAGCCAGCCGTCGCTCGTGCGGTCAACCGCGCTGACATCGACGGAGGGTGGCTGAGCGCCAAGTGCGCCACCGCCGGCCAGCAAAAAGCAGACAAAAAGCAGCGGCCACAGGATCTGCTGCACCTTAATCACTGCACCTCGAAGAGGAAGGTCTTGACCAAAACGCCTTCGACGAACACGCGGATGAGGTGTCTGCCTTTGGGGTCGCCCGGTGCGACGGTCCACACGTTGGAGATCACGCCGTTTTCCGGGGTGACCTCGCGTTCGGTGATGGAGGTCCGGCCGCTGGATGAAATGCTTCGCTTGCCGAGCGGTTCCGGATCGCCCCAGGTGGCAGGGCGTTCGGGAAGTACGAATTCCTCGCGCCATTTGACGGTCGGCTTGTCACTACGCAGGCGGATTATCCAGCCATAGGACTGGTTTTCGACAAGAGGAACCACCGTGCCAGGAGAAAAGCGTGGCCCCTGTGGGGTATCAAGCTCGAACAGTCCGAAGTCGGCGCTGACGATTTGCGTGGCATGCCGGATCTTGAGCGGCTTTTCAGGGGCGGTTGTGGCATCGGCCTGGCCGATTGTGACTGCGAAGGCGATCAGTACGCCGAGAATCTTGTTCATGGATATTTTGATGAAAGTGCCCCCAAGGCGGAGGATGGGCGCGAAGCTGATTGAGGTGTTCATTTTGACGATGAAAAACCAATCTGTCATTTATTGAGCATGCTTCAGTGGTGTTGTTTGGTGTTGTCGGTGGCGCGAACGTCTTTGCCGTGCCAATCAAGGTGTTGAAGCGGACTTCGGGCGCTCTTTCGGGACATTCCGGCAGGCTTCCCTGCGCTCCTTTTTGCTGCCGGGTTCGATATTTGGCTCAAAATCGGCCAGGCGCCTCTGCACGGCCTGGTTCGCACTGTATTTGTTCTTCAGCCGGGCAAGCCCGTCGTCGCTGCCCGGGCAGCTCTGACATACTGCCCAGAGGATTTCGGCCGCGCGGTCGGCATCGTAGCCATCTTCTCCTCGCCAGTGGTCGCATGCTTCGCGGCGCTCTACGTAACGGGCGACATCATCCGGAAGTGGCTCGGCAGCCCGGGCCGGCGCCAGGGGTAACAAGGACAGGCCAAGGAAAAGGACTGCGGTGCGGCATGAAGTCTTGTTCATGGATTTGCTCCCGATGGTTTGCTTTCAACGCTTGGCGGTTGCCAAAGCCGCTCCGAAGAACACGAAGGTGGCTCCCCCAGCGCGACGTATGGCCCGGCTGCCGCGTTCCGAAGTCAGCCAGTGTTTGGCGCGGCCCGCACCGATTGCGTAGATCGAATGCACCAGTACCACCAGAGCGCTATAGGTCAGCACCAGGGCGCTGAACTGAAATACATAGCTCCCGGCGGGGTCGATAAACTGGGGAAGAACAGAAAGGAAAAAGAATATCGCCTTGGGGTTGGTCAGCTGCAGCGACAAGCCCTCAATGAAGCGCTTGCCGAAGCTCGCGCGATGCGTTGGCTGGTCGGCAAACTGGAACGGTGGTGCGCGCCAGAATCTGATGCCGAGATAGATCAGGTAGGCCACCCCCATGAATTTCAAAATGGTGAAGGCCAGCGCCGACGTGGCGAGAATAATCCCCAAGCTGGTCGAAGAAATGGCTGCGACAACAAACGCCCCAAAGGCAATCCCGAGAATGCCGCCGAATGTTCCCCGAAAGCCGTAGCGGAGCGAGTTGGTCAGGGTCATGACCACGCCGGGGCCGGGAATGAGTACCGTGACAAAGGCCATCAACAGGAAGACCGGATAGAGTTTCATGGTCGATTTTTCCGGAAGTGATGTTGCGTGACGAAGAGGAGCAGCCTGTTGGGTTCTCCCCGTGAATGTGCGCATGCGTAACGTACCTGAGCCATGCTAAACGCAAAACAGAAACCGTAGGTAGCGCTTTCCGGACGCTGTACCGCAAGATCAGTTCTACGATGATTTTCATGGCTTAAACGCGCGCTTTGCTTTGAAGCTCAGTCGCCATGAATTCGCGCACGCAGTCGGCGGCTTCTGTGGGCAGCACCTGCAAGAGAAAGTGCGGAGCGGGGAATTCGACGATCCGGGCATGTGGCACCAGGTTGCCCAGCGCTCGGGAGGCCGACGCGGGTACCACGCGGTCTTCCGCAGCGCGCAGATAGAGCAGGGGGAGCGCGAAGCCGGCCAGTGATGCCGAAACATCTACGGAGAGCACAGCCTGGGCGCGGGTGCGCAGAGCGCCTGGAGAAACCGGTGCGAGCGATTCGGCCAATCCCCGACGTAGCGCCGATGATGAGAATCGCCCGAGAACGAAATGGCTGAGCAGCCCCAACGGCAGGGCGGCAACGGGTACGAGGGGCAGCAGCGGCCGCAACGGCAAAAGCGAGGGACGTGGGTTGCGGGCAAAGGAGCAGCACAGAACAAGTCCGAGCAGTCCGGCGGGGCGCGATGCGGCGATCGAGATGGCAATCGGGCCGGAGAAGGATTCGCCGAGTAGGAAATAGTCTTCATCGGCGGGCAGGCAACTGCGGGCGATGGTTTCGAGTTCCCGGTAATCAAGCGCCCGGTCGGTCGGATAGCGGACGACAACGGTTTTCATGTCCGCCCCCAGCGCAGCGATAAAACTGGCAAACAACAGGCCCGTACCGTCAAGGCCGGGGAGTAGAACCAGAGTGGTCATATCGGACAGGCTGATGCGATAGGCATTGAAGCCAGCGAGCTTACGCATGGAGGCAACCGATGTCCATGGGATGACGTGACCGTTAACGAAAATCGGAGTGAATGCTGCGGTCAACCGGAAAAAACGCCTGTTTTTGCCAATCCGAAAATCCGGCTATTTTTCCGGTTGACCGTGGAAGTACGGAAAACGACCCCACCTGTGCCGATGGGGTGCTGCCATGCACCTTGTTGGTGTGTTGAATACATTGTCGTGTTTGCTACACCATGTGTTTGGTATTAGTTTGTTGTTTATAAACGATTAATTACTTGGCGCGTTCCTTGCTGAGATATCGGCAATCTCAACGGAGCAAGGTCGACATGGCTGAAATTATCCAATCCAGGAAGGCGCTGGCGGTGAATCCGCTGAAGGTGAGCCAGCCTATTGGCGCTTCGCTGGTTTTTCTCGGGCTGAATCGCAGCATGCCGCTGATGCACGGGTCGCAGGGCTGTACGGCCTTCGGCAAGGTGTTCTTCGTGCGTCACTTCCGCGAGCCGATTCCCTTGCAGACGACGGCGATGGATCAGGTGTCGACCATCATGGGCGCCGATGAAAACATCGTCGAAGCGCTGCGCACCCTGTCTGACAAGAGCAAGCCGGAAATCATCGGCCTGGTGACCACCGGTCTTTCGGAAACTCAGGGCACCGACATCCTGCGGGCCATCAAGGAGTTTCGCGCCGCGCATCCCGAGTTCGATCATGTCGCCGTGGTGCCGGTGAATACACCAGATTACCTCGGTTGTCTGGAAAGCGGTTATGCGCTGGCGGTGGAATCGCTGATCCGCACGCTGGTGCCGGAAAGCGCCTGTGTTGGCAAGCGGCCGAAACAGGTCAATGTGCTGGCTTCAGGCATGCTGACGCCGGGCGATATCGAGGCGATCAAAGACTGGATCGAGGCCTTCGGCCTGCGTCCAGTGGTCGTGCCGGATATCGGCGACTCGCTGGATGGCCATCTGGTCGAGGCCGAGTATTCGGCGCTGACCATCGGCGGCACGCCGCGCGCCGAGATCGAGGCCATGGGCGAGTCGATTGCGACACTGGTGATCGGCCCGTCGCTGGACAAGGCTGCCGACATTCTCCGCGAACGTACCGGCGTGCCGGATTTCCGCTTTGCCGGCCTGATGGGGCTGGATGATTGCGATACTTTCACGCAGGTGCTGGCCGACATTTCCGGCAAGCCGGTGCCGGCCGGGGTGGAGCGCCAGCGTGCCCAGTTGCAGGACGCCATGGTCGACAGCCATTTCATGCTCGGTTTTGCCCGCATTGCTCTGGCTGCGGACCCCGACCTGCTTGGCATGCAGGTGCGTTTTCTCACGGGCATGGGCGCCGAGATCGTCAGCGCGGTCAGTTCGCATCGCCATGAAAGCCTTGCGGCGCTGCCTGTTGAACAGGTCATCGTCGGCGATCTGGAGGACATGGAGAAAGCGGCGAGGGCTGGAGAAGCACAGCTCGTCATCGCCAACTCGCATGCGGTCGATACCGCGCGCCGCCTCGACCTGCCGCTGTTGCGTGCCGGCTTTCCGCAATACGACCTGCTGGGCGGATACGCCCGCACCTGGGTGGGCTACCGCGGTACGCGCCAGGCCCTTTTTGATATCGCCAACCTGATGCTGGGGCAACACCATGAAATCGAAGCCTATCGATCAAGCTACTGGGCCGACGACCGCGACCACTGCGGCCCCGGCAAACAACATGTCATCGCGTCGTCTGCAACTGGTCTGGTCCATTAAGCAGGAGCCCGCTGCCATGATCAAGGTTGCCTTCGCTACCACCGACCGCCTGCGCGTCAATCAGCATTTCGGCGCGGCCGAGTCCTTCGCGATCTACGAGGTGACGCCCGACAAGGCGACGCTGGTCGGCATCGGCGAATTCGCCGAAGAGGCCATGGATGGCAACGAGGACAAGCTGATCGCCAAGGTCGATTTTCTCGAAGGCTGTGCGGCGGTATACGTCATGGCGATTGGTGCCTCGGCGATCAAGAAGCTGATGGCCAAAGGCATCCAGCCGATCCGCGTCAATGAGATCGACGGCGTGGATGACCTGCTGGGCGAACTGTCAAAAGCCATGGGCGAGGGCGGAATCGCCTGGATCGATCGGGCCATGGCGGCACAGGCCGGGAAGTCGCCGGATCGTTTCGCCAGCATGGAAGAAGAAGGGTGGCAGGGATGAGTGCCGGCATGGTCGAACATCGCGGCGTGATCCGTCGAATCGAAGGCGGCAAGGCCGTCGTCGTGATGGAAACAGGTGGCTGTTCCTCGTGCGGCCACGGCAGTTCCTGCGGCATCGGCAAGATGGCCAGCGGGCGCCCGGCGACTTTGTTGACCCTGCCCGCCGGCCCCGAATTTCAGCCCGGTGATCTGGTCAGCATTGCCCTTTCGGAAAGCCGGCTGACTCTTTCTGCACTGATGGGCTATCTCTTTCCGGCTTTTGCCATGTTGCTGGGTGCCTGGCTCGGCGCAACGCTCGATGGCAGCGACGGCGCTACCGCACTCGGTGCGGTGGCTGGCTTTCTCGGTGCGCTCGCCATTTCCCGCCTTGCCTTCGGACTCTTGCCGGGGTTGATGCCGATACCCCGTCTGGTTTCGCTTTCCGGCCATTCCAACGTTTCATCACAGGAGTTTCACCATGAGCACTGATCCCATCTTCGAGACCGATTTCATCAAGGAAATGGCCCGCCAGATGCGCGCCCTGGATACCTACGGCACGTATTCCGGCTGGACGGTCGAAAAAATCCTCGATCCCTACATCATGACCAAGGAGCGCAAGGCCGGCATCCCGATCATCGGCGATCCCGACGACGAGACGATCTCGCGCGTCAAGGCCTTCTACAACGCCATCGCCGTGCTCATCGAAAAGGAATGCAAGCTGCTCGCCGTGCCGCTGGTGCACCTGACGCATGAAGGTTTCGGTCGTTCGCTGATCACCGTCGGCAAGCTGGTTGCGGTCGAGAAGACGTTGCGCGACGTGCATCGCTTTGGCTTTGCCAGTTTTTCCAAGATGAAGGATGAGGCCGACAAGCTGCTCGGCATCGCCCTTGAGCGCATCGGACAGTATCCCGAAGTAGCGGGGCTCTGAGCCGGGGAACGGTTTTTGTTGAATGTTGCAAGAGGAGGTTGACTTGACCGAGGAAGAAATCAAAGCCCTGGACAAGGAAGTCAAAAAGTTGAAACGCATCTCGTCCGAGTGGGCATCGCAACTGCACGATCTGGTTGAGGATCGCCTGCCCGCCGGCTATCTCGAAATCCCGGGCATTGCCCAATCCACGTACGACGCCTGCAAGGCATGGGCGGAAGCCAATGCCAAGCTGGTTGCCATTCAGAAAGGTTGAATCATCATGAGTTCTTACACTGCACTTACCCGTGGCGGCGCCAGCTGGGTGCCCGAGTTCGTTACCGCCATCAATCAGGAAAAATGCATCGGTTGCGGCCGCTGCTACAAGGTTTGCCCGCGTGACGTGCTCGACCTGATCGACTCTGATGCCGATGATGACGAAGACGAAAGCGCAGCGGCCAAGATGAGCATCAAGGACGCCAACGATTGCATCGGCTGCGGCGCCTGCAACCGCGTCTGCCCGAAGCTCTGCTACAGCTACGCGCCGATGGCGGCCTGAGTCCGGCACCGTGTCGGACAAGGATGGATCACTCGCGGCAGACCCGGTGCTCGGCGCCGAGGTTTGCCAGGCGATCCGTCGCCAGATTGAAAAACTCGGCCTTGATATCGGTGATGAACCGGTATGGGCCGAGGCCCGCTTCGCCATGCAATTCGACCCGGGTTCCGGTGAAAGTTGCCTGGTCGGCAGATGGCACGGCAAAAGCCGTGACGGCACGCTGACCTTCTTTCCCGATGGCCGGGTGTTTGCCGAATATCAGGTGCTTTTGCCACATCCGAAACTGTCCGGCCATTACGTCGAGGCCGTTCAGGTATGGGGCAGGGCTGGTGCGCTGAAAGGCGATCCGGTCATTGCTGCCTTTGCCGTCTGATTTTTCCGGACTGGAGTCGTCATGTCTGCCACCGAATTGCCCCGTCTGATCATCCTGCACAAACAAAGCACCAGTGCGCGGGTGCGTTTTTTGAGTTTTGGCGAGAGCGTGCTGGCCTTCTCGCCCCTGCCGGAAACGGCGGTACTGCGTGAAGAGGGTTACGCGCCCGCCGTCCTTTTTCATCCTGCGGCGGCGCTGCGTGCCGCCGAAAAGGAACTCGGCCTGAGCGAGGACGCGCTCGAAGCCGTGCCGGAATTCTGCATCTGGCTCGATACGCCGGATGGCGATCGGGCGGTGCTGCTGGCGGCCTGCACGAGCATCGACCCGCCCTTCGAGGCGGCCGAAAAACGCGGTGGAAAATTCATTGCCATGACCGAGGCCCGGCGCCTGCCGGCCATCGAACGCGACATCCTACGTTACGCCTACGAACACCTTTTGGGGTGATTGTCGCAAAGCCGACAAAAAGTCGGCTTTTAATAATTCAATGTTTTCAATTGCTTGGTAATTTTTCGGGCATGGCACAGGGCTTGCAATGTTCTACTCGTCCAACCGAGGAGAATTGCCATGATCAATCTGACACCTGCTGCCGTGAAAGCCGTTCAACGCTTCATCCGCGGCTCTGAAACCCCAGTGCTTGGCCTGCGCCTCAGTATTTCCGGCGGTGGCTGTTCCGGCCTGCAATACGGCATGAAGCTCGAAACCGAGAAGGCCGACGACGACTGGGAACTCGACGTCGAAGGCGTCAAGCTGCTGGTCGATCCGATGACCATGCCGATGATCGACAACGTCACGGTCGATTTCATCGACACCCTGACCCATACCGGCTTCAAATTCGACAACCCCAACGCCAGCTCGAAGTGTTCCTGCGGCTCTTCATTTTCGGTTTAAGGAGCAAACACCATGTGGGAATACTCTGACAAAGTCCGCGAACATTTCTTCAATCCGCGCAATTCTGGTCCGCTCGAAGAAGCGAATGGCATTGGCGACGTCGGTTCCATCCAGTGCGGCGACGCACTGCGCCTGATGCTGAAGGTCGAGCCGGAAACCGAAATCATCCTCGACGCGCATTTCCAGACCTTCGGCTGCGGCTCGGCGATTGCTTCCTCCTCGGCGTTGACCGAGATGGTCAAGGGCAAGACGCTGGACGAAGCGCTCAAGGTCTCCAACCAGGACATCGCCGACTTCCTCGACGGACTGCCGCCGGAAAAGATGCACTGTTCCGTCATGGGCCGTGAAGCCCTGCAGGCCGCCATCGCCAATTACCGCGGTGAGGAATGGTCGGACGATCACGAAGAAGGCGCGCTGATCTGCAAGTGCTTCGCCATCGACGCCGTGATGATCGAAGACGTGGTCACCGCCAACAACCTGAACACGGTCGAGGAAGTGACCTTCTACACCAAGGCCGGCGGCGGTTGCGCCTCCTGCCACGAAGGCATCGAGGAGATCCTCGCCAAGGTCAAGGCTTCCCGCGCCGGCCCCGGTGAAACCTCGCCGCCGCCCGCTTGCCCGGCAACGCCGGAAGCACCGAAGCCGCCGGCTGCCAAACTCAGCCTGGTGCAGAAGATCAAGAAGATCGAGGAAGTGCTGGAATCGGTTCGTCCGATGCTGCAGCGCGACCACGGCGACGTTGAACTGGCCGACGTTCAGGGCAAGAAAATCTACGTGCATCTGAAGGGCGCCTGCTCCGGTTGCATGATGGAAGCAGCCACCCTGGGCGGTATCCAGCAGAAGATGATCGAAGCCCTGGGCGAATTGGTGCAGGTCCTGCCGTCTTCCTACATGCCCGCAGAGGCGTAAGAAACTCCCAATCCCGACAGAGAACCCAAAAGGACTGCGCCATGGAACCGATCTATCTGGACAACAATGCCACCACGCGCTGCGACCCGGCCGTGGTCGAAGCCATGCTCCCGTTTTTTACCGAGCATTTCGGCAACGCGTCCTCGATTCACGCCTTCGGTAGTGAAGTCGGCAAGGCGCTGAAAAAAGCCCGCGGTCAGGTGCAGGCGCTTCTTGGCGCCGAGCATGACTCGGAAATCATCTTTACCTCCTGCGGCACCGAGTCCGACTCGACGGCCATTCTTTCCGCACTCAAGGCCCAGCCGGAACGCAACACGGTAATCACCACCAACGTCGAGCATCCGGCCATCCTGACCTTGTGCGAGTGGCTGGAAAAAGAGGGCTACATCGTCCACAAACTGAAGGTGGACAAGAAGGGCCGCATCGACATGGACGAATACAAGTCGATGCTGCAGGACAACGTCGCCATCGTTTCGGCGATGTGGGCCAACAACGAAACCGGGACGATTTTCCCGGTCGAGCAAATGGCCGAGCTGGCTTCCGCCCGCGGTATCATGTTCCACACTGATGCCGTGCAGGCCGTGGGCAAGATTCCCATCGATCTCAAGAACACGAAGATCGACATGCTTTCGCTGTCCGGTCACAAGCTGCATGCACCGAAAGGCATCGGCGTCCTTTATCTGCGTCGCGGCTGCCGTTTCCGTCCGCTGCTGCGCGGTGGGCACCAGGAACGCGGTCGCCGGGCCGGCACCGAAAACTCGGCGTCCATCGTCGGCCTCGGTGTCGCCTGCGAACTCGCCATGCAGCACATGGAAGAAGAAAACACCACGGTCAGGCGCCTGCGCGACAAGCTGGAGGCTGGCCTGCTCAGCCAGATCACGCACTGTTTCCCGACCGGTGATACGAGTAACCGTCTGCCCAACACCAGCAACATCGCCTTCGAATACATCGAGGGGGAAGGCATTCTGATGCTGCTGAACAAGGTGGGTATTGCCGGCAGCTCAGGTTCTGCTTGTACCTCCGGCTCGCTCGAACCTTCGCACGTCATGCGCGCCATGGGCATTCCCTACACCGCGGCGCACGGCACGATCCGTTTCTCGCTGTCGCGTTACAACACCGAAGCGGAAATCGACCGGGTGATCGCGGAAGTCCCGGCCATCGTCGCCCAGCTGCGCAAGCTTTCTCCGTACTGGAGCGACAAGGGCCCGGTCGCCAATCCCGAAGCCGCCTTCGCCCCGACCTACGCCTGACGGCAAACAGTCTCTCTCTGTAGTACCTCGGTTGGCCCCGGAAGAAATTCCGGGGCTTTTTTTCGGGTTGACCGCGGGATCAGCCATCGCGAACAGGCTATTTTTGCCATGCTGCTATGATGCCGAGGTTACGAATTTCGCCTGTTAGCCAAAGTTTGACCATGAAAAAATCCATCTCCATCTTTTTGCTTTCTCTCGCACCGGCAATGACTTTTGCGGCAACCCTGGAAAACGTCATCGAGCCATTTTCGCTGCCAAGTAATGCCGGGTACTCCGCAGGTGACTGGGGTGGGCTCCAGAAAATCAGAGGTATTAAATGGAGTCAGAGCGGTGTACAGATGATGCCGTCGGGGTTCTCGAAGCATGGGGTGATTACCCTGGACAAACTCGGCAAGGCCGATGTTTTCTTTACCGGCGCGCGAACCATGGTTTTCGAAGGCAGCGTCTCGATTTCGGAAGGTGTCGGGAATATTTTCGAGAAAGAGCAGTTCGATGCGGCCCTGAAAGACCAGTTTTCTCCGGCCACCCATATCAAGAAATTGCGCGGCGCTTGCCCGGGTGAAGGCGTCATTTCCGGAGATGCCCTCTATGAAGTGACCCTCACTGGCAAAAAACCTGTGTATGTATTGACGATGACGGATGCTGGGGGCAACTCTCCGAACAGTCGCTCTTCATCCTTCGAGTTTTCGCTCCAGAATGAGCCGCGCTGGCGCTGCAGCCGTTGAGGATAAGCATCAAACAGGGAGGCAATTGACTTTTAATGGCTCCCGAAATCCATTTTTTGGTTGGGCGCTTTTCAAAAACAGCCAATTCCATGAGTTAGATATAAAAAACGCTAGCCGAGCCAAGACAGATGATAAGTGTCAGAACGGCGACGCCAATTTTTGTGGGGATCATCGCTTTAACCTCATTGCCTCGAATGGCGTCCTGGCGACGGGCAATCAAGCTTGCAGTCAGGTAAAGCCAAGTGAAGGGAAGTGCAACAAGAAGGCCATAAAATACGGCACTAAAAACTCCTCCGTCCCCGTCGAATCCTCCGTCATCATCAAAGCCATACGCAACAGACAAGGCGAGCAATATCCCACCAAGGCCAGACATTCCCTTCTTGACCTGCAGCTTCTTTCTCTGCCAATCGGTATCTGTCATCCTTGAGGCTTTCCATGTCGAAACTGCCCCATACACGACCAAGCATGTCAGCAGAAGGGATGTCAGAAAAATTCCGATTTCAAGCCATTCGTACAGTTCCATCTGTTGAATTTCCTCAGATGTTTGAGCCGAATACGGCTTTGGAAATTGCCAATCTCCGTTCTTCCATTTTCTTTAGGTACGGGGCATTAGCATCGCGATCAAGCAGAGTGTCGACCTCCCATTTGCATTTCGGGTTGTCTTCCGTTGAGAGTCCATCGAGAGTGGTTTGTTGCGCGTAATGTGAACAACTGTCCGGAAGTTTGAATATTGTGCCAAGCTCGTTGATCTCGGCCTGCTTGAACATCGTATTCGCCAATTTTTTGGAAAAACCGAGGTGCTTGTCGGAAACTTCGATTTTCGTCTTCTGGGTGAGTGCATTGAAAACTTTTACAGAGATGCTTTCTGCCAGACCGTAATCCTCGCGCCTGCGAGATTTCAATAGTTCGGTCGCTGACTGACACAAGAGATCTCCTGCACCGAGGTGCATGCACAAGAGTAATTTTGGGGAGGCATCGTTGTCTCCGGGGCCTTCAGAAAGACTTAGCATCGCCGGGTACTTGATATCCGTGCCGGGGAAGTTGACG
Source organism: uncultured Dechloromonas sp. (assembly GCA_964583695.1). Classification (GTDB taxonomy): domain Bacteria; phylum Pseudomonadota; class Gammaproteobacteria; order Burkholderiales; family Rhodocyclaceae; genus Azonexus. The sequence continues at coordinate 21,308 of CAZOWA010000027.1, read as the reverse complement.
ACAACTTTCATTGGCAGCGCCTTGTCCTCGCTAACGTTTGCGTAAATCAGGAATTGTTCGCCGGTAAACTTTTCCCCGTCGTTGCCTTTGAGAGCCTTATCGAGCGTTGCTCCGGTGAAGATGCCTGAAGGATTGCCAGCCAGGGCAATGGATTTCTCACCAACCTGAAGTGTTTCTGCAAGCACAGCAGAAGGTTCGCCGCTCCGAGCTTCCTTGATCAATTCGCTAATGGCAGTGTCCAGAACGTACGTGTCGCGTAGAACCAGATTCTCATTGATATCCGGACCACAGGCCGTCAATAGCAGAGGAAATAGAATGAACAACGGATTGGGCAGACGAATCAAGATTTTTCCTCCGAAAACGAACGCATCACAATAGTTTGAGATTTTAAATGCGGTTTCAGCCGCCGCGCACCAGGTTCATGATCTGGCCCATGTCGAGATTTTCGGCGCGGTTGCGGATTTGCGGCAGGTACTCGGATTGCATCTCTTTGGCCGGGCCGAGCAGGCCCTGGAAGCTGTCCTTGAGCAATTCGCTGCTCATCGTGCGGCCGCCGGCGTAGTAGCGCTTCGCCACCTGGCCGAGGGCGTAGGTGCTGGCGAAGGAGAAGGCCACGCCGGTGCCGGTGCGGCCGATGCTGCCGGCCATTTTTCCGGCGACTTTGCCGAGCAGGCCACCGAGCAGCTTGCGGCCGAATTGTTCGAGATATTGCGAGGTCAGGCCGACACCGAGCGTGGCCAGCAATTCGCGGATATGGCCTTGATCCAGCTCGTAGCCATACGATTTACCGATGCCGTAAACCATCTTGATCTGCAGGGGAATGATGGCCATTGACGCCCAGGATTGCGGCAGCAGTTCGAGCGCGCCGTTGAGAATGGCGTAGTTGAGAATGCTTTTGTCCATTTCGGCATCGCCGGGTGTCGGGCCGGCGGGGCGTGCCGGAGCGCTGGCGGCGCTCTGTTCCATCGGTGCGGCGATGCTGGTCAGGTCGGCCATCGCTTCGGCCTGCGCGTCGAGCGGCCCGGTGACCGCCGCGCCGAGGCCAAGGGCCTGGGCGAGATTTTTCAGAAACAGGTGTTCGGCGTCGCTGGTATGGTCGTCGGCATCGCAGACACCGACGGCGACTTCGTAGGCAAGCTGGCGATGGGCCGGATCGACCAGCGTTGCGGCAGCCTGGGCGAGGTTGGCTTTCTTGAGCAGCACCTGCTGGTAGAGCGCCAGCAGATCAATGCCGCCGGGTTCGCTTTGCAGCGATTCGGCCAGACGGCGAATCTGCTCGCGTTCGCGCTCGGCGTTGTTGCCGTCGGCAAAGGCGGCGAGCAGTGCGATGGTCAGGATGGCCTGTTGTTCTTCCTGTTTCATGGATAATTGCTCCCGAAAAGCCTGAGATATGAAAGGATGCTGGCGTGACGAGACTTTTTCATGCCGGTGGAAAGCGTATCAGGCGCCCACTGTAACTACTGTTGCAGGGTTTGTTAATCAGGTGACGGATTGTGAAACTGAATAAATCCTGGCGCTGGTTGTTGCCGGCATTCATTGCCCTCGCCATTTTTCTGAGCTGGTATGGTGGCTGGCTGGCGCTGGCCTATTACCGGGTGATCATTCCCCAGCCTTCGCTGCTTGGCGATTATCGCGCAACGATTCAGGCGCAGCCGGTGGCCGGGGTTCCGGAGAATGCGTCCGGCCTGACCTACCATCCGGCCCGTAAAACCCTGTTTACGGTCATTAACCGACCTCCACAGGTCGCCGAACTGACCACCGAAGGCAAATTGCTGCGCGTTGTCGCGGTTAAGGGGTTGAAGGATATCGAAGGCATTTCGCACGTTCGGGATAACCGGTTTGTCATTTCAGACGAGGCGGATCATCAACTGGTCAGCGTGGAAATCCCTGACGATGCAACAACCATTGATGTGCGTGGCCAGCCCCGCCTCGGGCTCGCCATCGATATCGGCAAGAACGTTGGCTTTGAGGGCGTCTCGTGGGACGACACAGGCAACCGCCTGTTCGTGGTCAAGGAAAAGAACCCGATGCGCGTGCTCGAAATCGGCGGTCTTCGCGAATTGCTCGAAGGCAGCCGTTTCGATTTGCAGATCAAGGAATGGAAGCCGGCAGACAGCGTTCGTCTGTTGATGACGGATCTTTCTTCGCTGACCTACCATGAGGCATCGGGTCACATGTTCCTGCTCAGTGACGAATCGCACATGGTGGTCGAGTTTGATGCCGCTCGCAGTCCGCTCGGCATGCTGGTGCTGCGCGCCGGGTGGCACGGTCTTGAGCGCACCGTGCCGCAGGCCGAAGGTGTGGCGCTGACGCCGGAGGGCACGCTGTTCGTGCTTTCAGAACCCAACCTTTTTTATCGTTTCGAGCCGGTGCGCCGCTAGGCGGCGTACCGGTTTCAGCGCGCGTTGCGGGCGGAGAGGCTGTTAATCCAGCTTTTCTGGGCTTCGCGGCGGCGTTTTTCGGTGAGGCGTTCGATGATGCGGTCACGCACATCGGCAAAGGGCAGCATGCCACCCGGAAAGACTTCGTCGCAGCGCAGGATGTGCAGGCCGATCGGCGATTCGAGCACCTCGCTGGTTTCGCCTTCGGTCAGCGCAAAGGCGGCGGGTTCGAGGGCTTCGTAAAGTTGGCCGCGTTTGACCACGCCGAGCATGCCGCCGTCGACAGCGGTCGGGCACTGGGAATATTTGAGCGCCGAGGCAGCGAATTTTTCGGCGTTTTTTCCGGTTGACCGCAGCATTTCAAGCTGGGCGGCTGCTTTGGCTTTTTCCTGGTCGTTGTTGAAGGTGATCAGGATGTGGCGCAGGCGGCGCGCTTCCGGGCGGTCGAAGGCTTCCGGATGCAGGCGGTAGTAGATTTCGGCATCGACGGCGCTGACGGCGGGAACGTCGGAGGCGACCTTCTCGAGGATGCTCTCGACGCGCAGGTCGCGTTCGACGGATTCGCTCAGCGTGGTTTCGTCGAGCCCGGAGCGTTCCATGTCCTGTGCGAATTCCTCGTCGGAGGCATAGCGGCTGCGGATTTCAGCGAGGCGCGAGCGCAGGGTGGTGGCGGGTACGACGACATTGGCTGCTGCGGCACTGGCCAGGATGCGGTGCTCGATGCTGTCCTGCTTGCGGGCGACCTCGGAGAGGCGGTTGCGTTCCGGTTCGGACAGCGTATCCGGCGCCTTCTGGAACAGTTCCCAGGCAAGCTTGAGTTCAAGGTAACCCGTTTGCATCATATCACTCCCTGACTTCGGCGGATGTCAGCGCGTCTTCCGGGATCTGGAAAACCCGGCCGAGCTGGCATTCAAAATGGATGTGATACGCCGCGCCGCCGGGCGCGTAACGTACCACCTTGATGACTTCACCAATCGATCCCGGCGGAACCAGCACTTCGCCACCCACGGAAAGCCCCTTGGCGGCGCGGACCTTCTCGCGGAATTCGTAGAGCGAGGGTACCCAGTCGTCCTCGGCCCCAATCAGCTCTTCCTCGCGGCAACCGACGATGCGGCCTTCTTCGAGGAAATTCACCGAATAGATGATCTGGTCCTGAAGAAAAGTGCCGACATCCATCACGTAGCCGATGCTGCCGCGGCGAACCAGCGGCATGCCCGTATCCATGCCGGGATACGTACCGTCGTTGCGAACATTGCGGATCACGCGGACGGCCTCGCCTTGTTCCCAACGTGCGCCGATCATTGCCGGAACACCTTGTCGAGCGAGACGAAGGAGGTCGAGCCGCCGCCGGGTTTGTCGACGTGGTGGAACACGGCGAAGACCTTTTCGTTGAGCGCGTTGGAATTCACGAAATCCTGATAGGCGCGTTCCAGCCACAGGCGGTAGATGCCGCGCTGCTGATCTTCCTCGGGCGGCATGTTGGGGGCCTGACGGGCGAGGTAGTCGTGGAAGCGTTGCAGGATGTGCAGACGATTGACGTGGACGACGCTCGGCTCGAAGGGAACGTCGAAATATTCGAGGAAGTCTTCGGCGGAAACCAGTTCTTCAAGGGCTTCGGCGAGGGTGAGTGTGTCTTCCATGGGGTTCTCCTCAGGCGGCTAGGGTAAGTTCGGCAGATTCCTCGGCCGGGGATTGAAAGGCGTTGACGACGGCGAGCAGCTTGGCGGCGCCGAGGTGGTCGTGGCAGTCGAGACCGGCCAGCTTGGTCAGCCGGTCGCGGGACGCATCGATCTGGCCGAGGCGGAGCAGCACGACGCTCGCCGCCTTCAGTGCCAGCAGGTAGAAGCGCAGCATGCCGAAGGAGTTGGCGGCGGCGCTGCCGAGTTGCGCTTCGTCAAGCGCGCGCCAGTCGGCGGGCAGGCCGAGCAGGCGGCCGGAAAGCTGGACGGCGCGTTCGGCCACCATCAGCGCATCTTCCATGCGGTGCTGGTAAAAATAGTAACGGTAGAGCCCAACCAGCACGGTCAGGTTGTCCGGTGCCATGAGGTGGGCGCGGAGCAGGGCCATCTCGGCGGTATCGTCACCGTACTCGCTCGATGCCTGGGCGATCAGGCGCTCCGCTTCGGGAGGAAGCGGGTCTTCGAAGTAGAGCTTGCAGTTGGAGAAATCGAGCAGGTCCATGGCGTTCTCAGTGCATCGACTCGTGCTCGCAGCACAAGTCGCCGGCGCTGCAGGTCTGGCACTGCTCGTCGCGATCTTCAGGCAGCGGTTCGTGGCGCAACACCGCCAGTTCCCGTTCCATCGTCTCGATGCGCTCGATCAGGCAGGCGATGGATTTGGCCACCGGATCGGGGAGCACGTTGTGGTCGAGGTTGATGCCGTCGTGCACAGGGCGTGCCGGGCCGACCCGGGTGTCGACGATCCGGCCGGGTACGCCGACCACCGTCCGGTCGGCCGGCACGTTCTTGACGACCACCGAGTTGGCGCCGACGCGGACGCGTTCGCCAAGGGTGATCGGGCCCAGTATCTTGGCGCCGGCGCCGACCACGACGCCGTTGCCAAGGGTGGGATGGCGCTTGCCCTTGTTCCATGAGGTGCCACCCAGCGTGACGCCGTGGTAGAGCGTGACATCGTCGCCGATTTCGGCGGTTTCACCGATCACGACACAGGCGCCGTGGTCGATGAAGAAGCGGCGGCCGATGGTGGCGCCGGGGTGGATGTCGACATTGGTCAGCGTGCGCCCGAGGAAGGACAGGAAGCGCGCCGGAAACCGCCAGCCGGCCTGCCACAGGCGGTGCGACAGACGGTGGGTGAGGATGGCATGAACGCCGGGGTAGGTGGTCAGCACCTCAAGCGTCGAGCGGGCCGCCGGGTCGCGCTGGAAGACGCAGGCGAGATCTTCCTTGAGCGTTGCCCAGAGGCCGGGTTCGGGGACGGAAATGGCGGTCATGGTCATCGCTTCAGACATGGAGTTGGCTCCTGACGGAGGCCAGAAGGTCGCGCAGATCGGACGTTTCCGGCGGATGCTTGTGGACGGCGACAAAATTGCGAACGGAAGTGAGCAGTGTGTTGGCTTCGCAGTCGGTCACAGTCAGCCCGAGCCCGGCATAAACCACCTGCACGGCCCGTGAGCCGGAGTGTTTGCCGAGCACGATGCGGTGCGACTGGCCGACTTCGCGGGGATCGAAGCCCTGATAGTTGTCGGGATGCTTCAACAGGCCATCGACGTGGATGCCGGCTTCGTGCGTGAAGGCGCCGGCGCCGACGACGCTCTTCTGCCAGGGCACGGCGCGGCCGGAGGCGCTGGCGACCTGGCTGGACAGGGCCGGGAAACCCTTGAGGCTGACGCCGGTGTCGATGTTGTAGAGCTTGGTCAGGCCGAGGACGACCTCTTCGAGCGGGGCGTTGCCGGCCCGTTCGCCCAGACCGTTGACCGTGGTATTGACGTGCGTCGCGCCGGCCTTGCAGGCGGCCAGCGTGTTGGCGGTGGCCAGGCCCATGTCGTCGTGGGCGTGCATTTCGATTTCGAGGCCGGTGTTGCGGCGCAGGGTGCTGATCTTGTCGAAGGTCCCGAAGGGCTCCAGGATGCCCAGCGTGTCTGCGAAGCGCAGGCGGCGGGCGCCGCAGCGTTCGGCCGTTTCGGCCAGGGCACAAAGGAAATTCATGTCGGCGCGCGAGGCATCCTCGCAGCCGAGGCCGACTTCCAGCCCGAGATTCAGGGCGGCGCCGATGAATTTGGGCAGTTCGCGCAGCAGCCAGGCACGGTCCTGCTTCAGTTTATAGGCGAGGTGCTGGTCGGAAGCCGGCACCGAAATGTCGATCAGGTGCGCGCCGAGGCCGGCGCAGGCGGCAATGTCGGCCGGGTGCATGCGGCTCCACACCATCAGGCGGGCCGGGAGATCAAGCGACGCCACGGCGCGGATCGACTCGCGCTCTTCTTCGCCCATCGCCGGAATGCCGACTTCCAGCTCGGGCACGCCGATGGCGGCAAGCTGCCGGGCGATGTCCAGTTTTTCGTCCAGCGAGAACGCCACGCCGGCCGACTGTTCGCCGTCGCGCAGGGTGGTGTCGTTGATGGTGACGAAATGGGTCATGGCAATCTCCTTGCGAGTTATCTAGCAAGTGGGGTGCCAGCTTTTAAGTTGTTGATTAATTTATTGAATTAATCTGTTGGGTGCGCATGCCGCCGGGAATGTCGCAAAGGTGACAAGGCAATTTGCGTTCTTCCACGGTCAACCGGAAAAAATACGTTTTTTTCCTGGCTAAATCAGGCGTTTTTTCCGGTTCACCGCGGAAGTCCGCGACGACGGGCGTTGTCGGTGTCATGCTGATGCACTTAGAATTTCAGGCTGTTGCGATTTTCTGCATTTACATCCCGGGGAGACAGTTGTGGGGGTTCGTCGAATTGTTCTGGTTTTGGCTTGTGCTGTGGGTTTCGGTAGTGCGCACGCAGATATAGGCGTTGCGGTCGGGCATCACACATGGAGCAATGATGCGTCGGGTAACTATTTGCCGGAAGTTGGCCCTAAAGAGCAGGTGAGTGTCTTTTACTGCGTTGGCCCCAATTTGGGGAAGGAGGCCGAGACCTGCGCCCTGAATAAATGTATCAAGCGGTTTGGCGGCGATAAAAAATGCGTCGGCGATGGCTGGACTCGCAACAAGGGCTATTCGGTGGTTTACGTGGGCCCCCCGGGGAGTCCGCATCTGTTGAGCAAATCGCTTGGCGATGCGTCGCGTGCGGAGTCGATGCAGTACGTGAAGAGCAATAATTTTCCGATGAAGGGCGCGCGGAAGGTTATCGACCTTTACGACGATACCGGGCTTGATCGCTGATCGAGGCGTTGCCGACTTGTATCGCCTCCGGGGTGCGCCTCATGCGTTTTGGGGTCACCCCTGTTTTCAATTGAAAGAAAATTAAATGCAGATCTACATTGCGGGCGCAGGCAAACTTGCGAACGAGCTGTTTGAAGGGCTTGCCCTGGATAGCGAACTGGCTGTCTCCCGTTGGTCCGCAGCCCCTGATACAACCGCGCCCTGCATTGTCGTGCATGCGGGTTCCGGGCGGGAGGCTGCCGCCATTGCCAGCTTTTGCGAACGGACTGCGTCGGTGCTTGTCGAGCTTTCCACCGGGTCGTCGCTCGAAGGCCTGCAGCCCGATTTTCCCTTGGTGCTGTGCCCGAACACGAATATTCTCATGCTCAAGTTCATGAGCATGCTCGAACGCTCGGGGGGAATGTTCAAGGGCGCCAAAATCAGGATCACCGAGTCGCATCAGGCTTCAAAAATGTCTGTTCCCGGCACGGCGGTGGCGATGGCCACGGCCCTGGGTGTTCCGGCGTCCGAGATCGTTTCGGTTCGCGATGTGGCCCAACAAACGGCCGATCTGAATATTCCACAAGCGAACCTGGGGCGCCACGCATTTCATCGCATTGATATTCAGGACGGGCCGTGCATGATTTCGATGGAGACGCGGGTTTATGGCGAATCTCCCTACGTCAGCGGCGTGCGCGAAATCATCCGCGCCATTCAACAAAAAACCTTGCAGCGGCGCGTGTATTCGATCAACGAATTTATTGAAAGCGGCTGGATTTGAGACGGATTCTGGTATCGGTTGGGGCATGCGCGGTTGCATTCGCGTTCCTGGCGATGCCGCTTAGCGCTCATGCCGAACGGCGCGTTGCCGTGCAAACCGTCGTTCTTTCGCCTGAAGATCCTTTGTTGAACAAGGACAATCTCGACCGGATCAAACGCCACATCATCGCCCACGGCAGGCGCTGCACCTACGTGACCATGTACAACGACAATCCCTGCTGGTCGCTTCCGCCGTACATGTTTTACCTGAACCCCGATCCCGGCCCGAACGGACATCCGCAGTGGAACATCGGCTGCGACATCGGGCGCGGCGATTTCAACACGCTGGTCATCACGGACAGCGCATCGTCTGTCGACCCCGGTTCCATTGAATTCAGGCAGGCGGGGGCGGTGGCCTTCCGTCGATACTGGGGCGAAGTATCACCGGTTGAGGCCGGGCGATCCGAAGCCGCTTTCCGGACTGCGGTGGCGGCTGCGCTCAAGGAAATTGGCGGGCGTTGAGCGTTTCCCGTGCCGGCAACCCATGCGGGGTCGGCCACGATTGCCGGAATTCGGCGTTTTTTCGGGTTGACCGTGGAAACCGGCAGCGTCGGCGCGCTAGCGGAAACGCGCGGATTTTCACGAGATAGCGGAGAGGCAACGGCGCCTGCGGCAATCTGACACATGTTAAAGGCATGATTCTTCCCGTAAATTCGAGGCTCGTTTTGCCCGTCGCGAGGAATCGATGTTTCAAGAAGCACGTTTTATATGGGGCGCGTTGCTGACCAGCGCGCTGCTTTCATCCAGTTTTCCGGCAACAGCCCAGCAAACCCGGCCGGAAACCCTGATCAAATGGCGCCAGTCGGTCTATCAGGTCATGGTCTGGAACATGTCGAGAATCCGGAACAATCTCGACAGCCCGGCATTCAACCGCGATGAAGTTGTACGCGCCTCGGGCACGCTCGCCAACCTCGCCGGAACCGGAATAGGTTCGCTGTTTGTGCCGGGTACCGAAAACGGCAACGGCTGGAAGCCAACTACGGTCAAACCTGAACTGTTCCGCAACACCCAACTGGCCGGCGAACTGTCCGCCGGGCTGGTTCGCGAAACAGCCGAACTCGCCCGCCTCGCCCCCACCTCCGACCCGGCGACGATCCGCAGCCAATACTCAAAAGTCAGCCAGGCCTGCAAGGCCTGCCATGACGAGTTCAAGGTCAAGGAATAATTGCGGGTGTGACGGGAGCTTCTACGGGATTTCCTTTAAGCTGCTGGCCTTCTAATCTGCCAGGAAAACGGGAACATGAAAAATCACGGTCTGTTCGCTGCCATTGTTTTTGCCGGTTATTCTTCCTTTGCCATAGCTGCTGCAGTGCTTGAAATCGACATCAAGAACGAAATCGATCTAAAGGACGGCAGCTATCTTGCCAAGGAGTACGGAGGCCAAGGTCGTTATGCTTTCATTACGCACAGCCACGGTCGTTTTGAAGGTGGGGATATCGCGGAAGCGGTCTGCACCGACGGCTTAGTGGTTGCAAAGTTGCCTGCGAAATTCGGCAAAATTAAAAAGGTTCTTAAACCAACAGATTATGTTCTGACCAAGTGTGATGAAGGCAGGTGATTCATCTGTTGATAATCGATAAATCAAGCTAAAGAGGGCCGCAAGATAATGGTCAAAGACATTTGAGTTTCAATTCACTCTGATTTTTATCTCGTTGCATCTTGGGGAGGTTATATGAGTTCAGAAAAGAAAAGACCGCTTGAGACATGGGCAGTTACACGCAAAAAGGGGGTGGTGAATTTCGTGCTGATTTACGGCGTCCTCGGATGGGGCGTCTCGACAGCTCTTCTATGGAGCGGAGTTATGTCGCTAGTCTCATCTGTTGATATGGCTGCTGCGCTCCCGACATCTTTGGCTCTCTTTTCGTCGTTCGGTGCTCTTTTCGGTCTGCTCTGTTGGTTCATTCTCGAATGGCGTTTTAATACCACTCGCTAGTCATTCAGCGGTCGAGATCGCTGTTCTTTGGTTTTTTCGGTGAGCTTGCTAGACTTGCGCGCACAGCTTTAGCCGAGATCAAAATGCGCTATTTCCTCCTGCCGCTCCTGTTTGTCGCGCCGCTTGCACATGCTTACGATCTGAAACTTCCCGAACTGGACTGGCCAGCAGGTCAGGCAGCAGTCGAAACCTTCAAGGCCGATTTTGCTGCCTGGGAAAAGGAGCCTGGTTTCTTTGAGAAGCCTGCAGAAGAACCAGCTTGGCCTTGCGCGGTTCCCGAGGAAACCCGCTACAAGGCTGCTGCCTTGATCACCGCTCTGCCTGAGTTTGAGGCCAAGAGTGCCAAAATGATGCGTAAGTACTCTCGCGAAGCAGGTATGGACCCGGCCAGTCTCGCAAAAGCAATGAATAAATACGAGGATGTGCAGATTGTTCCGTTGCGTGCCAATTGCAAGTCCGGCAAGCTGGATGGCGAAGTAGAGGTGCTGGCGTTGTATTCGACCGTTTCGGAATTCAACAACACGACGTTGTTCAAGGAACGCCACATTAACAGCAAGACCATCAACCGGACCCGCCAGGCGCAACGCGTGGTTACCCAGTTTTCGGCTGGCAGCTTCAAGGCTTTGACGCGGTCGACCGGTCGCCTGTTTACCACCAACGAAACCACTTACGACGATGCCGAGTATGCTGCGATGCTCAAGAATAGCAGCAGTATGGCCACCTCCAATGCTATCACCGCCGACATGCAGAAGCGTCCGGTCCTACTCTTCCTTTATCCCGGCAGCCAGACGAGCTTCACGATCACTCAGGAACCGAAGATTTCGGCCGGACTCTTCGGTGTTAATTCCGAATTCAAGGACAAGCTGCGCGCAACCTTTATCCGCCCGGTCAGTGAGGATGGCGATGAAAGGCTTCTCTACGAAAACGGCGTGATGACCATGCGCAGCCAGACGAAGGGTGGCAAGATGCACGGCGACATGATTACCTGGATACCGAATTACCTGAAGACATCGAACCTGCGCCTCGATCAGATGCCGAACATGGAGCGGGCACGCATCGTCGAGATCAACGGTGTCGAGATGATCGAGAATCGCCAGTGTTTCATTGATGGTGTGATGACCAAGACTACGGACTGCCCGAGTCGTTGAAATGATCAGCCCGCGCCTGCCAGCCTTTCTGCTTTTTTCTGCGTTGGCAATGTCGGCGCACGCGCTGGATGTTTCGAGTCCGTATTACTACACGTGTGTGCGCGGTGACTGCAACAATGGCGAAGGTACTGTCCGGGAGGTGATCAGCGACACGCTGATCAGCGGCCGTTGGCGTGGTGGCCAGACCATCGCAGGGGAACGCTACCTGACCGCTCCGGGGGTGCAACCTGAAAAAACCTTTGAGCAATATTACGGTAGTGACGGCCTGCTTGAACGCGGCACACAGCTGCGGGTCATAGCTGCCGGCAGGCTGATTCCGCGCTTTACCGGCAGTTTCGCCCGCTTCGAGCACCCGTTTTACCGGCGTGCCATATCTGTTCCCAAAGTGGGGGTTTACGATACTGGCACCGCTATCGAATACCGTGGTCGTTTTGAGTACATCCCGCAAAAAGGGCACGAAGCCGGTGCCGATCCCGTCGGCAGTGGGAATTTTATTTTTTATGGCGACAAGGTCGATACTGAGGACAATGAGAAAACAAGTGGCCTCTTTGTTGGTTTTGCTGTGAACAATGCAAAGATATTTTTCCAGCCGGCCCGTGCAGACTATCTTAGCCTGTTGCAGGAACAGTACCGGCGTGACCTTGATATTGCCCAGAACGATTTTCACAGGCAGGAAAACCAGGCTATGTGGCGCGCGGCGCTTTCGGTCATTGCCGAAGTGTCATTAACCATGGCGGGGGGCGGAGGAGGGGTTGGTAATGGAAGCAATAGCCGTTTTGCCGTCGAGCTGGTCAATAACCTGATAACCTCAAGTCAGACTGAAGGTGGCGATGCTGGTAATGTTATCGTCGATGCAGCTGCCAATGCGTTGTTCAAAAAAATCGGCGGCGGCAAGGCTTCTTCGCTGAATCAGAAACTTGGCGATGCGGTCAGTCGCGGCTTGCAGAAGGCGCGCGAGGCCGAGGCTGCGCGTCTGGCGCAGTAGGCGGCGTGTCGGTCTCATCGGCATCGTCCCCGGTGTTTTCTGATGTCTGGGCGAGTTGCTGGGAGAGGATCTTGCGGTAGGTTTTTCCGGCCAGGCGATAGGCGAGATACAGGGATGCCAGGGCGAGGGCGCCGGCAGCCAGGTGGAACAGGGTGTCGAGAAAGGTGCCCGCTCGCCGGCTGCTGCCGAAAATGGACAGGAAATCCCAGTAGAAGCCGAAAAAAGCGGTGATGGCGAGTGACAGGCCGAGGCTGAGCGTGGCAACGATGATGAAGACGACGCCGGCCATGAAGCGGGCGTTGAAGCGTTCCATTGAGTGTTGCTGCGTTTTCGGTGCGGCGGGCGTCATCGGGTGAATTCGGCGAACCTGTCCATGAGGCCGAGATGCATGGCGGTGGCCTTGAGCAGTTTCTTCTCCCTGGCGTCGATTCTGTTGTCGGCGCGAGCGAGGCGCACGAGATCGCGGAAGAAGGCGATGGCCTCGGGCGAGCCCTTGGCGACGGGGCGGTTAGCCGGATCGGCGGGTGCATCGAGCGCCTGTTCGATGTTTTCCCAGGGAACGTTCCAGCGTTCCGAAGCCATCCGCAGCAGGCCGCGCTCTTTCGCATCGACCTCGCCATCGGCGTTTGCCATGGCAGCCATGAGATAGACGAGGCGTTCGCGTTCTTCCCGGTCCGGCACTTCCTGTTTTGCTGAGGGGGTATGTTGCGGGGTGGAGGATTCGCCTTGTGCCCGCCACCATTCCCAGCTGCCGAAATCGCGCAGTACCCAGTCGGCGTCGCCGGCGGCGAGCACGGTGCCGCAGAATTCGCAGCTGGGCTGGCCGTTGTCGCTGAGCGGTGCGGCACATGAGGGGCAACGCCCGGTAGACATGCCGGAGGTGCCGGTTTTTGCGCCGCTGCGTCGTTCGAGCAGCATGACGTGGCGTTGCGGCTGGCTAGGCGGCGTGGGTCGGCTGTCGCGCGGTGCGATGGCAATCTTTGCGCTCCAGCGGATTTCGATGATGGCTATGTCGCGGTCGTCGGCATGCCGGAACTGGCGTGTGTCGACGGCACCGACTGCACAGTCGATGAAGTATTTACGCTTTTCCTGCGCATTGATCTGGTCGATTTCGCCCCGTGTTCTCTCGAAAAAGGCCGGACTGGCGACCTTGGCGAGACGCGAGGCGTCACCGAAGGCGTAGGCTTCGATCCATTTCCAGCAGATGAGCGAGGCACGGTCTTCGAGAATTTCGCTGGCGAGATCCGGGTCGCCCTTGCGTACCCTGGCGAAATCCTGCGGCTCCCTGGGATTGGGCTGGTATTGCGAGCCTTGCGTGATTTCGGCGAGTACCCAGTCGTGGGTGCCGCTGTTGACGATTGCACCGCAATATTCGCAGGTGTTTGCCGCGCCGCCCGGGAAGGGCGCACCGCAGCCCGGACATTGGCCCTGGCTGATGTCGATGTCGGGGCGGGTGCGAGCGGAGGGCCGGCGCACGAATGTCCATACTTCGGTAAATTGCTCGGGCCATTTGCTGCGGGCACTGGCACGGGCCTCGCTGTCGCTGGCGCCCGCAGCGACCTCGTCATCATGGATGCGCGCGGTAATGCGGGCATGCAGGGTATCGAAGCTGTCCCTTGCTTCGATGCGGATGATCTGTATGTCGATGACCTCGGGGTCGGCAATGGCGTCGCGAACGCCGAGTGCCTGCATCAGAAGCAACTGGGTCGACAGGCGCTGGAAGGTGGCATCGGAGAGGTAGCGGCGCACAGGTTCGAGGTCGCGTTTGAACCAGGCTTCCTGCATTTCGAGGAACTCGCGGCGAGTGCGCTCGTGAAACTGCGCCGCGTCGAACTGCGGGTCCCTGGCCTTGAGCGCAGCCAGCCCGTTCTCCACTGCCCGGGCAGGCGGCTGGGTGCGCGCTCTGGCTTCGGCCCGATCAATCGCCTTGCGCGTGGAAATGTCGCCGTTGTTCAGTTTGTTGAAGACGAGGTAGATGATGATGACGGCGATGGTGAGCGGAATGCCCACTTTCGGCTCTTCAAGGATCAGCCACCAGAGGATGTCGACAATGAATCCGAGGCCGTCGCCATCGCCACCACTGGATGAACTGCCGGAGTCGTAGCTTTCGCCGCCGCCCATGCGGGCAATTGCCCGGGTCGAACCGAGTGCAAGGGCGGCAATGAGGTGTGATTGCAGGATGAAGCGCCACGGCACGAGGCGGTGTCCTGCTTTCTGAAATGAGGGTGATGCGCCCGGCGGGGGCGAGTTTTCCCGTTTGAGTGACGGCATCCTGCGGGTCCGGATAATCAAGGCGCAATGTGAAAGTTGGCGATCGATGCCATGGGCATCAGTTGCGATTGCGCGGTACTGTACGGTGCTGTCCGGGAATTGTCCAACGCGCCGTCGGGAGTGCTGCGGTGAACCGGAAAAAACGGCGTTTTTTCCGGTTCACCGCAGCAGTGAGCATTCAGACGGCGTAGGGGCGGTGCAGCCAGCTGCGCACGACATCGACGTCGCGCTGGGGCAGGTAGGCAAAGCCCGACAGGGCGTCTTCGACCACGCTTTGCGCAACCCAGTGCGGGACGGCCTTGGTGGTGAGCATGTGGAAGTACCAGGCCATCGGGTAGCCGGTTTCGTGGTCGAAGTGGCTGAGCGCCTGATTCAGCTTGAGCCCGCTGGTCCCCGGTTCGGCTTCGAATTCCGGTGGCTCGCCGGCCAGCGTGGCGATTGGCTGGGCGCGGAAAACGCTCTGGTGATAGCGGTCGAGGTGTTCGCGGGTGGCGATGATCCAGTGGTTGTGAAAGGCACTGGCGGCGCCGGCGCTGCTTTTCGACCAGTCTTCGAGCATGCGGTGAACAGCGGCAGGCTCCGGCTTCTGGGCGAGCATGCGCTGAAGGAAGGCGCCGATGTGCTGGAGCCGGCGGAAGACATAACGCGGCAGGCCGAGCGGTTGCGAGGGCGGCAGGCTGGCGCGCGGGTCGATGAGGTCTTCGACGGAGGATGCTTCGCCGGAAAACAGCTGATGGGCGCGCATTTCCTGAAGGTCTTCGATTTCGAGCTGGATGAAATTATCGGCCTCGTCGCCTACTGCAGAGACCAGATAATGAGTCTGGCCGACCAGCCGGGTGGCGTACAGGGTTTGTCCGGCGTAGTCATCGTAAAGCTGGCCAATGTCGCCGTCGCGTTCGTCGAGCGCAGCTTCGACCCAGCTTTCAAGGTTGTCGGAGATACGCTGTCCCTGTGCGTCGACGACGCCACCCAGCCGGTACCAGCCGCCACGGCTCAGGGTATGGCGAAACTTCCAGTCAGGTAGCGCCTGACCCAGGGCCTTGACGAGGGCGCCGGGACCGTTGCTGACAGCGACTGTCGTACAGGTTTCGACAATGGCGGGGGAAAGCGATTTGCAGTATTCCGACCAGGCCAGGGCTTCTTTCATCGGTATAACCTCGTTGTCAAAGTGTGTCTTGTTCGGCCAGACGGGCCTGTGCTGCCTCGCGGACTTCGATTTCCGCGTCCTGGGTCAGCGGTTGCAGATATTCGGCGGGTGCGTTGCCCACAGCGGCGAGGCGAACCCACCATTCGCTGTCTTCAAGCATGCGCGCAGCCAGAGGGGGCAGGGCGCGCCCGGCGACAATGGCGCGTACTTCGGGTTCCGGGTCGTTTGCCAGCAGGTCGAGCGCAAACGGTGGCAGGCGCGAGGCGACGACCTTGCGCACTTCGCGTTCCGTATCGCGCGCCATGCGGGCGAGTTGTCCGTGGGGCAGGCGGCGGGCGACGGTGGCGCGGATCAGGTAATCCGGGTCGTCGGCGAGTTGCGGCAGGTGTTCGACGGGGATGCGCGCGGCAACGCCGAGGCGGACTTCGCGGTCGGGGTCGTTGAGCATGCGGGCCAGGCGGTCCGCTGGAATACGGTCGGCTACGACGCGGCGCACGATTTCGTCGGCATCGCCGACGAGCGGGTCGATCAGTTCAAGCGGGGCGTAGCGCGCGGCAATCGCCCGTCTTTCCCAGAAAAGGTCGGCCAGAAAATGTTCTGCCTGATCGCGGTTGGCCCGGAAAAAACGGTCGATCTGCCGGCCACTGTGGGCGCGTACGCAGCTGTCGCCCGGATTGCAGCGCCTGGCCGGAAGATGGCTTTCGACGTAACGGCAGCCGGCGCAGAGACCGTGACGGCCAACGCCGATGACAGCCTGTTCAGTCATCACTTTTGCAGGCGACGATGATCCCGGTCGCCGCTTCGGGGTCGGCGGTGACCGCCAGACAATGTCCGGTGCTGCCCGAAATCAGGTACAGCTCGTGGCTTCCGGTATCGAGTACGGGCTGGAAGCGCGGATTGACGTCGTCGGCCGAGCATTCGGTGAAATGAAGCTCGGGAAACTTCGCACGCAAGGCGCCGGCCGAGGGGTCGGTACGCACTGCCTCGCCGACGCGGGCAATGGTCTGGGCGTCGATCATGCTTCTTCCTCTTCTTCAAGCTCGTACTTGGCGAGCGAGGCGGCCGGCTGGCCCATGATGCGGGCAAGCCAGGGCGGCGGGCAGACGAGGGCGCCTTGCAGTTCGGCGAGAATCTCGCGGGCAGCGCCACCCTTGGGTTTTTTCAGGGGATGTACACCGGCGCGAACCACCTTGGCAGCGGCCGGGCCGCCGATGGACTGAATGAAAAGCAGGTCGCAATCGGCGATCACTTCGGCACGGGCCTTGTTGCGGTCTTCGGCCTCGTCGGCGTCGAGCCCGGAACGGGCAGCGATCAGGCGAATTTCATCCGGCGACACCTGATAGACCAGAAAGCGTTCGCAGGAACCGAAGTGGCCGTCGAGGTTTTCGCCCTTGTTGTTGGCGATGGCGACACGGATCGAGCCGGGGAGGTCGCCGTCGGCATAGCTTTCGATTTTCGGCAGGTCGCCGCCTTCGATATTCTCGCCCCACAGGAAGCGGACCGCTTCCTTGAGCACGTCGGCGGTAAAGCCGACCACGCAGTTTTCCTCGGCGTGGCTGCCGGCCAGGATGCTGCGCAGGTCTTCGACGGTGATCGAGGCGAGCTTCGATTCGGTGATCGGCAGCTCGAAGCGTTCGGCCAGGGCGCCGACCAGGGCGCGAACATCCAGTCCGTCCAGGGTACGGGCGGCCAAGGCGATACGAAGGGCGGCGTCGCGGGAGGCAACAGGGGTGGCGGACATGGTTTGTGCTCCGTTTGAGGGTCTGGAATGGAGCGCCCGCCGCGGCAGACGCTCGGTTCCGGACTCTCGGGCGATCAGGCCGGAGAGATGCAGCCGGACGGGCAGACGTTCACGCACATCGGCGAGTCATTCTCGCCTTCGCATTCGGTACATTTGCTGGCGTCGATGGTGAAGAACACCTTGCCCTTGCTGATTGCCTTGGTCGGGCAGATCGGCCGGCAGTCGTCGCAGGCGGTACACATGTCGGGATCGATATACATTGCCATGATGTTTCTCCTCGGAAACAGGGGCGACCGGCGGCGTACCACCGGTCGCGGGGATCAAGTCAGTCTTCCACAGCACCCAGTCGTTTGGCGCGCAGCGAGATCGGCAGACGCGCCGGCTTCGCGATCGGGTCGATGTAATAGCTGCCACCATTCTCCAGTTTCAGTTCGCCGCCCCATTTTTCCGGGGTGTCGAATTCGATGGAGTCGATGGCGGCTTCCAGATCGCGCTTGGGCAGGTAAAACACCAGCCCGCCGGCAGCGTTTTGACGAATCATGATGTTGGCCATTTGAATTCCTCAAGTGACTGGGGGAGAAGTCCGGGTGTGCACCCGACCTTCTCCCTTTTGCCGGGTGATTAGCGAACCAGGTCGTGGTTGTAGTCGGTGACGCCCATTTCACGGGTCTGGTCGTCGAGACGTTCCAGCACGGCGTTGGTCAGGGTGGTCAGGACATACATGGCGCCTTCGTAGCCCAGCGTGGTCATGCGATGCAGGTGGTGACGGTCGAAGATCGGGAAGCCGATGCGGATCAGCGGAACCTCGAACTCCTTGCCCTTGTGCAACGTGTCGCGCTGGATGAACTTGCCGTAGCTGTTGCCAATCAGGAAGTCCGGCTTGTCAGTGAAGCACAGGCTGCGCAGGTGCCAGAGGTCGGCGCCCGGGTAGACCTTGCCATTGACGCCGTAGGGCGAGCTGGCGAGCAGCTTTTCCATCTGTTTTGCCCAACGCTTGCTGCCGTTGTTGCAAACGACGTGGGTCGGCTCGATACCGAATTCCAGCATCAGCTTGACCATGCCCATCAGGAAGTCCGGGTCGCCGTAGATGGCCATCTTCTTGCCGTGCAGCCAGGCGTGCGAGTCGGTCATCATGTCGACCAGGCGGCCGCGTTCGAGCTTGATCGAATCCGGAATCGGCTTGCCGGTGACTTCGGAAACCTTCATCAGGAATTCGTCGGTCCATTCCACACCCATCGGGATGTTGGTCTTCGGCACTTCGTGGTTCCAGGTGGTTTCCACGTACTTCTTGGTCTTGTCGCAGGTCAGCGGCTGGATCAGGAAAGTGGTGATGGCGTTCGGCGCATCCTTCACTTCGTCCATGGTCGTGCCACCGGCGTACATGCGGAATTCACCGTCGGCCGGGGTGTCGAGCACCTCTTCCGGATCGGAGAGCATGGTGTAATCCACGCCCATTTCCTTCATGTAGCGCTTGATCACGCGATAGTTGCCCAGGTAGGTCTCGAAGCCCGGCACGATGTTGATCTTGCCGTTGGAGCCGACGACCTTGTCGTCCATGGTGTTCAGCGTGAAGTAGCGCAGGATGCCTTCTTCCATGTTGTCCCAGCCGGTGACATGGCTGCCGACGAAGGACGGGGTGTGCGCGAAGGGAACCGGGAAATCGTCGGCCAGGTTGCCTTCCTTGCGGGCGTTGCCGATGAAGGCGTTCAGGTCGTCACCGATAACTTCGGCGATACAGGTGGTCGACATGGCGATCATTTCTGCGCCGTAGAGCTTGGTGGCGTTGGCCAGACCTTCGTGGATGTTCTTCTGACCACCGAAAACCGCTGCATCTTCCGTCATCGAGTCGGCGATGAAGGCGATCGGTTCCTTGAAGTGGCGGTTGAAGTAGGTACGGAAGTAGGCCACACAGCCTTGCGAGCCGTGGATGTACACCAGGGACTTCTTGAAGCCCAGGCCGCACAGCGCCGAACCCAGCGGCTGGCAAGCCTTGGCCGGATTGACGGTGAGGGCTTCGCGCTTGAAGTTGAGTTCCTGATATTCCTGGCTTGTCGTCCAGGCAAAGGTTTCTGCAACCTTGTCGGCGCTGTGGCCTTCTTCGAACTGGGCACGCTTGTTCGAGATGGTGGCTTTGTAGTCGTCATCGCGGAACAGCGGGTAACAGGGCTTGATTTTGTCTACGGTTTGCATCTTGATCTCCTTCGCCCGCACCACCAATCTGTGGATACGGGCGTAAGTTTTACGGTTGCTGCGCGATCACGCAGCCTTCTGTTCAGCTTCGGCGGCGGTCTTCTGCCACGGGGCCTTCATCAGGTCCCAGCACGGGTTGTTCAGGGTCAGGTCCATGTCCTTGGCGAAAATGGCGAAACCGTCACAACCGTGGTAGGGGCCGGAGTAGTCCCAGGAGTGCAGCTGGCGGAAAGGAATACCCATCTTGTGGAAGACGTACTTTTCCTTGATGCCGGAGCCGATCAGGTCGGGCTTGCAAGCCTTGACGAACTCTTCGAACTCGTAGCCGGTGACGTCGTCGTAGATCAGGGTGGCGTCGCCCATGTCCTTGATCGTGCGGTCGTAGTCATCGTTGTGGGCGAATTCGTAGCCGGTGCCGACCACTTCCATGCCGAGATCTTCGTAGGCGCCGACCACGTGACGCGGACGCAGGCCACCGACGTAGAGCATGACCTTCTTGCCTTCGAGGCGCGGCTTGTACTTGGCAATGACCTCGTCCATCATCGGCGTGTACTTGGCGATGACAGCCTCGGCACCTTCCTTGATCTTGTCGTCGAAGAAGGAAGCGATCTTGCGCAGCGATTCCTTGATCTTGGTCGGGCCAAAGAAGTTGTATTCCATCCATGGAATCCCGTACTTCTCTTCCATGTGCCGGCTGATGTAGTTCATCGAGCGGTAGCAGTGGAGCAGGTTGAGCTTGACCTTCGGGGTGTTTTCCATTTCGGCCAGGGTGCCGTCGCCGGACCACTGGGCAACCACGCGCAGACCCATTTCCTCGAGGAGGATACGGGAAGCCCAGGCGTCACCACCGATGTTGTAGTCGCCGAGGATGGCGACATCGTACGGGGTGGTTTCGAAAGCCTGACCATCGCGGTTGGAGAGGATCCAGTCGCGGACGGAGTCGTTGGCGATGTGGTGGCCGAGGGATTGCGACACGCCGCGGAAGCCTTCGCAACGAACCGGGACGACCGGCTTGTTGATCTGGGCAGCAGCTTTCTTGGAAACCGCTTCGATATCGTCACCGATGAGGCCGATCGGGCACTCGGACTGAACGGAGATGCCCTTGTTCAGCGGGAAGAGCATTTCGACTTCGTCGATCAGCTTGGCGAGCTTCTTGTCGCCGCCGAAAACGATGTCTTTTTCCTGGAAATCGGACGTGAAGTTGATTTCGCAGAAGGAGTCCACACCGGTGGTGCCGACGTAGTAGTTGCGACGACCGGCGCGGGCATACTGGCCGCAGCCAATAGGGCCGTGGGAGATCGAGATGATGTCCTTGATCGGGCCCCAGACCACGCCCTTGGAACCGGCGTAGGCACAACCACGCATGGTCATGACGCCCGGCAGGGACTTGCGGTTGGAGGTGATGCACTTCTTCGACGACTCAAGCTCCTTGTCATTGATCATCAGGTGCTTGGCACGGTCCTTCTTGGCCTTCTCGGGATAAACCTCGAGAACCTCGGCGATGAGGCTCGCGGTTTCTTCGCGGGTGAGCGCTGCCATGGTGTAACTCCTTTCGTTGCGCCGACATCTATTTGTGCACGACGCCAACAGTTGGTTGAATGCAGGCGATACTGGTTCGCTACCGGAGCAGCGAACCGGGAACAGCTATCAGGCGGCCTTCTCGGCTGCCAGTTCGGCAGCGGTCTTGCCGACGATGGATTCGTCTTCGACTTCCATGATGCCGAATTCCATCAGCAGCTCTTCCAGTTCTTCCATCTCGAGCGGGCTCGGGATGACGAACATGGTGTTGTTTACGATCTTGCTGGCCAGGGCGCGGTACTCGTCGGACTGCTTGTGGCTCGGATCGTATTCAACGCAGGTCATGCGGCGGATTTCAGCGTG
>CAZOWA010000026.1:0-43004 GCA_964583695.1 uncultured Dechloromonas sp. | reverse complement strand
TGCGCGGCGCTTTATCGCGCAGCGTCCAGCGACCGGAGGGAGCGGCCTTGACCGCAGTGTTAGCCGTTACTTGCGCCGAAACAGAGCTAAGCATTTGGAATAAAATAGAATTCAAAGTTATTCCTCGCTAAGCATTGAAACTGCGCAACGTTGTTTTCACCGAATATCTCGGTGAGTTCCCCAAGGCTAGCTTTGTCGGGATCTAATTTGTGCTTGCCGAGGTCCATTGCGCCAACACCGAAAGCCGCAGCTAGCTTGTGACTAGTTTCCGATGTGCACGCAATGAAGATATTTGTTACGACGATAGTTCCCGGCGTGACATCAGCGTAAAAGGCGGTTCCGTACTCCAACGACGAATCTACTTCGCTTGAATATGGGCCAATGGCGATTATTTGTGCGTCGAGTCCCATGTGACGGCTAACGTTGAAGGTAAGGGGCGCTGCGCGAAGCTTTATCGCGCAGCGTCCAGCGACCGGAGGGAGCGGCCTTGACCGCAGTGTTAGCTTCCAAGGTAAACCTCATAGGCTGGAACGCCGGGGTTAATGGCTTTTTCTTTTGGGGCGAGGCCTTCGAAGTAGTGATGGTCTTGGTTGCGCAGGTGCTGATGGGCTTCCGCGTGGAAGCGCCAAAGAATTTCCGCGTATGAGAGTGAGCGAGTGGCGTCTCCCACCCTGACAACGACTGTTACATGCTCCCACTCGCCATTTGGTTTTTGAACGGCGTATTCGTATTCGAGATCCACTTGAGTAAATGGAGCGATAGACGTCAACGCTCCCTTGTCGAATGGGAACTTGATCTGCACATGGTATTTCTCCACTGCATCAATCAGGAGCGTCGGCGACGCAGGTGCCGGTTGTTTAAAGGACCAAGCCGTATCTCGGAGTAGCACGTTTGACTTCAATTGGTTCTCTTTCGGGGAAAAGAGATGGATCCACGCTGCGAAAAATAGAGTAGTAACTAATACGGCTATTGCAACCCCAACGCACTGTTCTCATGGAAGCTAACGTGGAGTTGAGGGGCCTCGCGCGGCTTTTCGCGCGAGGTCCCTCTCGAACGCAGGGTTAGGGGGCTGGCGGCTAAATGGAAGCATTGCCTTTACGCCAGCTTTGAATTGCAGAACTCAACCGTTCCCCGTGAGAGGGAGAAACGTCGCGGTTCCTATAAATGGATGTGCTACCCGCGGCAATTGGCGCTGAGTCCTGAATGGCTTGAGCCAACCGAGAAAGGTAAGGCCGACCTTCGGTCTTGTACTGTGCCAATTCTTGGGGGGACAGTTCAATCATGAATGAGTAGCCCACGGCGCCATGACTGCAATTTGCGTCAAGGTAGACAGAGTTGGATTCTTCAGCCAGAAACCAGAACTGTGGCTCGTGATCGAGGATGCGCACCTTGCCCCCTAACAGTGTTTACACGGACGCAGGGGTCCGTATAACAATTGATATTGCTGACGTTGGGTTAGTTGCTCAAATTGCATTGTTGTCAGTGCCTTAGAGGTCTTACTGCCAGTATAACAAAGGAATATGCTGCATGGTTTTTTGTACCTCCCTTGCGCGCCTACATCTATCATTTAGCTTTTTCTACAACCTGAGGAATGACACTTATGGGGTGATAGCCCCCGTCTGCTTGACCAACTTTCCATCGTCTGCCGCCGCCGACACTTCAGTCGCAATACCGAAGACGCCTATCGCTATTGGGTCCGGCAATTTGTTTTATTTCATCGCAAACGTCATCCTCGGGAAATGGGCTCAGCCGAGGTCGAGTCGTTTTTGAATTACCTTGCGACCGAACGACATGTTGCAGCCTCGACACAATCACAGGCGCTTAACGCAGTGGTCTTTCTCTATGGCGAAGTGTTCGGCCAACCGCTCGGGCATTTGACCAACCTGAAGCGTGTACAGCGCCGAATCCGAGTGCCGGTTGTCCTGACAACAGAGGAGGTTCGCGCCACCCTCGGACAGATGGTGGGCACATCAAAGCTCATGGCGGAATTGATCTATGGGGCGGGACTGCGCGTCCATGAGTGCGTCAGCCTGCGGATCAAGGATATTGATCTGTCGGCAAAGGTTGTATCGATTCGCAATAGCAAGGGCAGCAAGGATCGGACGACAGTATTACCGGAGCGGTTAGTTTCGCCGCTGCAACAACATCTGTTGCGGGTCGCTGCTCTACACCGAGATGACCTGGCGAGTGGTGCCGGCTTCGCGCCCATGCCGGATGCGCTGGCCAAGAAATATCCATCAGCGTCGGCATCGCTGGCCTGGCAGTATGTCTTTCCGTCGTCTGTCCTTCGGCCTTGGGGCAGCAGCGGTCGCAAGGTGCGCTGGCATGCTTCGGATTCGACGATTCAGCGGGCGTTCAAACAGGCAATTGACCGGGCCGAGGTTAGGAAGCATGCGAGCATCCATTGCCTACGCCACAGTTTTGCGACGCACTTGCTGGCAGCGGGAACAGACATAAGGACAATTCAATTGCTTCTGGGTCATCAAAGCCTTCAGACGACCATGATCTACACCCACGTGCTGCAGGTAACCCGATCCGTCACAAGCCCATTCGATTCACTTTTATTGCCTTAGGAGGGTTCGAGCGGCTCCATTTGGACGAAAATCTGATGGTCCGCTCGAAGCCAGCAGGGTGAGGTCGCCAATGACCGCTTCGCCGCAGGCCAGTTCGCAAAGTTGAGATTTGGCTGAATGACTGCTTCGGAGAAACTCGACTGGTCGGATTGGGCACGGCGACCTAACCCAGGTGAGGAAGCTGTCGTTTACCGTCCAAGAATGGCAATGGCCGGTCTGTACTCAGAACCGGCCATTTTTCATTGAGGTCGCCACCGACAGCTTAGGCCGAATTACCGCCAATCTCTTCGCTATAACTTTCGTCGCATTGCCAACACAGCCTTCCCTCGCCGACAATCCTCAATTAACGCGCCCATCACCTGTAACACTCCAAAGGCGCCAGAGGATTTTCTTGTTATTCATTCGCATCATCCTGTTTTGCTTATTGTCCTGTTCGGCCTTCGCCGAGACTTTGACTGGCCGCATTGTCGGCATCAACGATGGTGATACCGTTACCTTGCTCGACGAGCACAATCAGCAACACAAAATCCGCTTGGCCGGTATCGATGCCCCGGAAAAGACCCAAGCATTCGGCCAGCGCTCAAAAGATAACCTGAGCCAATTGATCTTCGATCGGACAGTCCTGGTCAATGGCAATAAAACAGACCGTTATGGCCGCTTCTTGGGCAAGATCATCGTCAACGGGAAAGATGCCAATCTCGAACAGATTCGTGCCGGAATGGCTTGGCATTACAAGCAATACCAGAACGAGCAATCGCCGCTGGATCGCCAGCTATATGCCGATGCAGAAAACCAGGCCCGACAGCGCCGCGCTGGATTATGGGCCGATAACGCACCGCAACCCCCATGGGAATTCCGACATCCTGAAAAACCCGACGCCAATCCAGCCAATGGTGCTGTGACGGACTGTCCATGCAATTCCGCAACGCAATGTACCGGCCCCAAAGGCGGGCACTACTGCCTAAGGCCCAATGGCCAAAAACAGTATCGCTGAAATCCAATTGCCACAGTCCTGGGCGTTACCTCTCTAATCAGCCATCTCCAGCCACCGCCTATTTTTTAGGCAGAGCTTTGAAATCCGTCTTCCCTCAGTAACTTGTTCGCGCTCCCCAGTGCGAACTCACAAGCCTATCCACAGAAAATGACTCGGTAGTAAATTAACTACTATTTATGCGGATTGCCGATTTGAATAGGGCCTGCAAGCCGCCATT
Source organism: uncultured Dechloromonas sp. (assembly GCA_964583695.1). GTDB lineage: Bacteria > Pseudomonadota > Gammaproteobacteria > Burkholderiales > Rhodocyclaceae > Azonexus. The sequence continues at coordinate 39,220 of CAZOWA010000026.1, read as the reverse complement.
GTAATAGTAACGCTACTATTACCATTTCAATTGGTTGCTTTTTGGGCAGGGCAAGGGTTTCAACGAGCCTTCCGTAGTAGAGGCGACCCAAAGCTGGCTTCTCCACAGAGTTATGAACAGCTTCTGTGGGCAAACTACTTACTATTCATCACCGATGCGGGGTAGATACCGTATTGCTGTCCGTACGGTTCAGTCGGATAACCCGGTCTCCTGCTGAACGAGAACAGCAACCCCGGTGATATAGTCAATAGGCATAATTGCCTCGGCTTCGTGAGCTATTGCAGTTGCTATGTGATTAACGGCATGCGGACCGTCCTTGCCGTTCTCGTTGATGACCATGTATCGCCCCTGGGGCAGGGCCACGGCTTCAATGAAGCCGCCCACAATATCCTGCAGTTGAAACAGCCGGGCCTTAGCGGGCTTTGCCAGCGTAACGGAATCTATCTCGCCGAACGGCCCGGTTGGACATTGGAGCGGCAGCGGTATTGTTATTGGCACCAATCATGGGCGTGAGAAAATCATGGCACAAGCCGCATAAACACTTGAGCCACAAGGCATGCTGAGGCCGCAAATCGGCAAAGCTGCTCCCTGGTCTTCGGGGTAGGAATAGGCGGCAATTTGCCAGTTCGTTGCCACTTGACCGCTGATGGTGATCAAAATCCGATTCGGTATTCGCGAGGGATCGCACCAACCAAGTTATTCTTTGCCCTATTCACTCAACGGCAGCTTCGCCGCCGCACAGTCTGATCGCTGACTGAGTGGACATTGGTAGAAAATTTCAGAAAACAGATGGCAAACTGAAAGAGAAGACGGTTCCAGTATCCGACGAGCTAACCTCCACGGTGCCGGCATGCGCAGCAAGGATTGAGCGGGTAATTGCCAATCCAAGTCCCGACCCCTCGCTGGTCCGATGTCGCGACCCATCGACACGATAAAAGCGGTCAAACAAGCGGGGCAGGTGTTCGGCCGGGATCATTTCGCCGCTATTCATCACCGACAAGCGGACTCGGCCATCAAGCCTGCTCTCAATATCAACACTGACCCGACCGTGCGCCGGGGTGTGACGCAGGGCATTCGACAGCAGATTGCTGATCGCCCGGCGTAGCATCAGGCGGTCGCCGGTGACGGTAGCCGCACCGTGGCAAGAGAGCTCGACCGATTTTTCTTCGGCAAGCACGGCGTAGAACTCGAGCAGCTCGGTGACCTCGCCGGCCAGATCGACCTGTTCCCGATGTGGGATGATCTGCTGGCTGTCGGCTTTGGCCAGGAAGAGCATGTCGGAAATCATCCGTGACAGGCGCTCGAACTCCTCGATGTTGGAACCGAGAATCTCGCGGTATTCATCCACCGACCGAGCCCGGGTCAGCGTAACCTGCGTCTGCGTCAACAGGTTGCTGACCGGCGTGCGCAATTCGTGCGCCAGGTCCGACGAGAAGTCGGACAGGCGTTGAAATGATTCCTCCAGACGCGACAGCATCAGGTTAAGCGTGCCGGCCAGATCGCCCAGTTCCTCCGGCACCGACTCGACCGGCAGGCGCATGTGCAGGCGATGCGCGGTGATCTCGGCCGCCTGTCGGCTGATCGTGCGCAGCGGGCCAAGACCGCGGCGGACGACGAACCAGCCGAGCACGGCCATCAGCGCCGAGGCGGCGGCGATGAAGGCAAACAGCGTGATGCGGAATTCCGCCATGAATGCTTCGTGGTGCGTCGTGTCCGTGGCAATCAGCACCGTGTAGGGCGTTTGCCCGTCGGCACCGGCCAGCACGCTGGCGGCAATGGCGCGCCAGGGCGAGCCGTCGACGGATTGCCAGAGCAGCATCGGCGTCGCCTCGACCGGTGGCTCGCCTTGCTGCAGCGCCCGAGGGAAATCAAGTGATTCGTTGAGGAAGAGCGGTTGCCGGTCCGGGCCGAGGACGTGCACAACCAGCCCGTGGTGGCCGGTCAGCGCACTGTCCAGTTGTGAAACCAGCATCTCGTCGCCGGGATTGCGCGTCGCCTTCTCCAGGATATGCCGGGTCAGTTCCAGCTTGCCGAAGAGCAGGTCGCGGTCCTGGTCGGCGAAATGATGGTCGACGGTGTGGGCAATCAACACCCCGAGGGCGAACAGCACCACGGCCGCCGACAAGGCAAACAGCAGCGTCAGGTTGAGGGCCAGCGACGGACGCCTGGAACTCACGACGGCACCTCAAGCACATAGCCCATGCCGCGCACGGTCTGGATCAGCTTCGGTTCGAAGCCTTCGTCCACCTTCTGGCGCAGGCGCTTGATCGCCACTTCGATGACGTTGGTGTCGCTATCGAAGTTCATGTCCCAGACCTGCGAGGCGATCAAGGAGCGCGGCAGCACCTCGCCCTGGCGACGCATCAGCAGCTCGAGCAGGGCGAACTCCTTGACCGTCAGGTCGATGCGCGTCCCGGCGCGGCTTACCCGACGGCGCAGCAGATCGAGTTCCAGATCGGCCACACGCAGTTGCTCGGCCTCCTTCATTTTGGCGCCACGCCGCAGCAGCGTACGGATACGGGCCAGCAGTTCGGAGAAGGCGAAGGGTTTGACCAGATAGTCGTCGGCACCCAGTTCCAGCCCCTTGACCCGGTCCTCGACCGGATCGAGCGCGGTCAGGAAGAGCACCGGCGCTTCCTTGCCGGCCCGGCGTATGCCCTGGAGGATCTGCCAGCCATTGATGCCGGGCAGCATGACGTCGAGCACGATCAGCGCATAGCTTTCGTTCAAGGCCAGGTGCAGGCCGTCAAAACCGTCGCTGACCAGATCGACGACGAAACCCGCCTCGCTCAACCCCTGCCGGAGGTAGGCGCCGGTTTTCTCTTCATCTTCGACGACAAGGATTTTCATGGTTCGGAGAGCTGCTGGTGGTAATGACGATGGCCGGATTTTGCCCGTTTTTCGCGGTCGACCGCGAAAACTGACAAGAATGTAATCCGCCGGTCAGCGCTTTGACGGCGAGCGCCTGCAATACTGCGCCGGCAGCCTGGGAGGCGTACGAGCAAAACCCCAGGCATCGACAGGATGGAAAGCAACACATGAAACGAATACCGATCAAGCTCAGCGCTATGCTCATTGCCGGCCTGCTCGCCCTGCCGGCACAGGCGACGCCGACACTGGCCGCCGCCGTCGATGCTGCCTGGGAACGCGCCGTCGCCGCCCGGGCGGCCATTGGCGAGCAGCGCGCAGCTGCCGCTGTTGCCGACAGTGCCGGGCGTTTGTGGGCCGAACCGCCGTCCATCGCCCTGAGTCAGCAGAGCGACCGCTGGCACGACGATGCCGGCAAGCGCGAGTACGGCGTGGACCTCAGCCTGCCCCTGTGGCTGCCCGGTCAGCGCAGTGCTCACGGACAGGCTGCTGCCGCTGGACTAGCTCAGGCCGACGCGGCACAACGGGCAACCCGCTGGCGGATTGCCGGTGAAGTGCGTGAAAGCGCCTGGCGGCTGGCCGCCGTGCAGGCGGAAGCCGCCCAGATGGCAGCAGCGGCCGACAGCCTGAAGCGTCTGGCGGCCGACGTTCGCCGCCGTGTCGATGCTGGCGAACTGCCGCGCACCGACCTGCTGGCGGCCCAGGCAGAAGAACTCGCCGCCCGCAACCGGCACGGCAGCGCCGAACTGCAGGTACGCGAAGCGGCCCTGCAGTGGCGCAGCCTGACCGGTCTCGACAGCCTGCCGGAAGCGGCGGCGCTGGCAGAAAAACTGCCCGCCGAGACCGCCATCGGCGCCGACCATCCGGCATTGCAGGAGGCAGCCGGCGAAGCTGCCAGTGCCGCCAGCCAGCGCGACCTGGCGCGGACCTCACGCAGCGCCCCGCCAGAGCTGACCGTCGGCTGGCGCCGCGACATCGGCGGCCGCGGCATCGACGCCGAAAACAGCGTCGTGCTCGGTGTCCGTCTGCCCTTCGGCGCCGACGATCGCAACAAGCCGCTGCTGGCCCGTGCCGAAGCCGCGGCCGATGTGGCCCGCACCCGCGAGTTGCGGCAGCGGGAACAGGTTGAAGCCAGCCTTACCATCGCCCGCGAGGGATTCAAGCTGGCCGAGGCGCAGGCGGCGGCCGCCAAGGAGCAGGCCCGCCTGCTGCGCGAACGCAGTGACCTGCTTGAACGTGCCTTCGCCGCCGGCGAACTGGCCCTGCCCGAACTCCTGCGCGCCATGGCTGCCGCCGGCGAAGCCGCCGCCAGCAACGCCCGCCAGCAAGCCCTGCTCGGCCTGGCCCGCGCCCGATTACTGCAATCCCTGGGACAACACCCATGAAACCGACCTTCTTCCGCCCCGCCGCGCTGCGTAGTTGCCTGGCTGCCCTGATGCTGACCGTCACCCTACCGCTGGCCGCTGCACCCGGCGCTCACGGACCTAACGGCGAACACCTCGACGCCCCGACCGGGGCCGTCGGCGGCCCGATGCTGCCACGACTGGAAGCCAACTCCGACCTGTTCGAGCTGGTCGCCGAGCTGAAGGACGGCCAACTGCGGATCTATGTCGACCGCTACGCCAGCAACGAGCCGGTAGCCGATGCCTCGGTCGAGGTTGAATCGGGCAGTTTCAAGGCACTGGCCGCCTACCAGGCCGCCGAAGGCCATTATCTGCTGGCCGAGCCCGAGTTCCTCAAGGCGCTCGCCACAGCGGACGAACATTCGCTGGTATTCACCATCCTGGCCGGCGACGACGCCGACCTGCTCAACGGCATTCTCGATACGCGCGGCGCCAATGCCGGAAATGGGCACGGCCACGATCACGGCCACAGCCATGCCCTAGAATGGGCCGCCTGGGGTGTCGGCGGCCTGCTTGCCGCCGGTCTGGTGATCGTTGCGCTGCGCCGGCGGCAGCAGCGTGGACAATTGGGAGGCCTGCAATGAAGCACACGCCGATGCTCCGTCACCGCCTTGCCGGTCTGCTCTGCTGCCTGGCGCTGACTTCCGCCCAGGCGGCACCCGGTGCCCATGGCCCGAATGGCGAACATCTCGATGCCCCCGGTGGTGCGGTCAACGCCTCCGGCCTGGCCCGGCTGCCGGACGGCAGCGTGACCATTCCCAAGGCAGCGCAGCGACGGATGAATATCCGCACCGAACTGTCAGCGGAAACCCAGGCCGCGGCAACGCTGGAACTGCCGGCGGTAGTCGTCATCGACCCGAATGCCGGCGGTCGCGTCCAGACTATCCATGGTGGCCGTGTCGAAGCTGGCGAACGCGGCCTGGCGGCCATCGGCAAGCGCGTGCAGTGCGGCGAAGTGCTGGGTTATGTACGCTTTGAGGGCGATCCCTACGCGCTCGCCGGTCAGCAGGCGCAACTGGCTGAAGTACGCGCCCGGCGGCTGGTTGCCGAACAACGGGCAACGCGGCTGGCCGGGCTGGAAGGTTCGGTGGCACGCAAGGACATCGACGCCGCCCAGGCCGAAGCCCAGGCACTGGTCGAGCAGGAACGCAGTATCGGTGCCGGCATCGGCGCCCGTGAAGCGCTGCGGGCACCGGTCGCCGGCATCGTCGCGCGCGCTGATGCGATCGTCGGTCAGGTGGTCGAACCGCGCGACGTGCTGTTCGAGATCATCGATCCGCAGCGGTTGATGGTCGAGGCCAGCATCGCCGACCCGGCGCTGGCCGGGCGTATTGCCGGCGCGGCATTGAAGGAAGCCGGCGCCGCCGAACTGGCTCTGGTCGGCGCCGGTGCGGCGCTGCGCGAAGGGCGCCTGCCGCTGCGTTTCTCGGTCAAGGGCAAGGAACGTCTGCCGCTCGCCGTCGGCCAGCCGGTCAGCCTGGTCGTCCGCCTCAACGAGGAAATCAAGGGCATCGTGTTGCCGGCCCGGGCGGTGGTCCGCAACCCCTCCAACGAGTCCATCGTCTGGATCAAATCCGGCGCCCACCGCTTCATTCCGCAGCCGGTCCAGTTTCGTACGCTTGACGCTGAGCGAGTGGTGATCACCCACGGCCTGGGTATCGACAACCGCGTCGTGACCGAGGGCGCTGCCTTGGTCGCCCAGATCCGCTGACCGGAGAGCCGCATGTTCAACTGGATCGTTCGCTACAGCCTGCACAACCGGCTGTTCGTGCTCGCCGTCGCCGGCCTGCTGATGGCCTATGGCGCCCTGACTGCCTGGCGCACGCCGGTCGATGTCTTCCCCGACCTCAACAAGCCGGTGATCACCGTACTCACCGAAGCCGGCGGCATGGCCCCGCAGGAAGTCGAGCAACTGGTCACTTTCCCGCTCGAAACCGCGCTGAACGGCATGCCGGGCGTCACTCGCGTGCGTTCAACCTCAGGCGTTGGGCTGTCCATCGTCTATGCCGAGTTCGACTGGGGCACCGACATCTACCGGAACCGTCAGCTGGTCGCTGAGCGCCTGGCGCTGGTCCGCGAACAGATGCCGGGCGACATCACGCCGGTGATGGGGCCGGTATCGTCGATTATGGGCGAGATCATGCTGGTCGCGCTGCCGCTGGTGCCGGGCGACGGCAGCAGCCCGGCGGCGACACCGATGCAGGCACGCGAGTACGCCGATTTCGTGCTCCGCCCACGGCTGCTGTCGATTCCCGGCGTCTCGCAGGTGATCCCGATCGGCGGCGAGGTGCGCACCCTGCGCGTGGCGCCGGATACGGCCCGGATGGCGCAGTTCGACGTTTCTCTGACACAAGTCGAGCAGGCGCTCCAGGGCTATGCTGGCAACGCCGGTGGCGGCTTCATCGACCTGAAAAGCCGCGAATTCCTGATCCGCCACCTTGGCCACAGCAACCGGGTCGAAGACCTGGCCGGCGTCGCCGTGGCCTGGAAGGAGGGGCGTCCGATCCTGCTCGAACAGGTGGCCAGTGTCTCCTTCGCTGCCGGCCTGAAGCGCGGCGACGCGGGTTATAACGGCCTGCCGGCCGTGGTTGTCAGCGTGCAGAAGCAGCCGCAGGCCGACACCGTCAAGCTGACCGGCGAGATCCAGCAGGCGCTGGACGAACTCAAGCAGGGCCTGCCCACAGGACTCGCCGAGCCCCGCGTGCTGTTCCGCCAGGCGGATTTCATCCAGGCCTCGATCGGCAACGTTGCCGAGGCCCTGCGCGACGGTGCCATCATGGTCGCCATCGTGCTCTTTGCCTTCCTGCTGTCGGCGCGCACCACGGTCATCTCACTGACCGCAATTCCGCTGTCGCTGGCGGTGACGGCGCTGGTCTTCCAGTGGCTGGGCCAGTCGATCAACGTGATGACCCTGGGTGGCCTGGCGATTGCCATTGGCGAGCTGGTCGATGACGCGGTGGTCGATGTCGAGAACATCCTGCGCCGGCTCAAGCAGAACCGCCTGGCCGGCAACCCGCTGTCGCTGCTGGAAGTGGTGCGGCGGGCCAGTGTCGAAGTCCGTAGCGGCGTGGTTTACGCGACCATCATCGTCGTCCTCGTCTTCGTGCCGTTGTTCGCCCTGCCAGGCATCGAGGGGCGGCTGTTCACCCCCCTCGGCATCGCCTACATCGTCTCCATCGCTGCCTCACTGCTGGTTGCCATGACGGTGACGCCGGTGATGTGCTACTACCTGCTGCCGACGATGAAGAACCTGGACCATGGCGACAGCCCGCTGGTTGCCTGGCTCAAACGTCAGGATACGCGTCTGCTGTACTGGTCATTTCCGCGCGCCCGCAGCCTGGTGCTGGCTGCCGTGCTGGCCGTGGCCACTGCCGCGGCAACCCTGCCTTTCTTCCCGCGCGCCTTCCTGCCGGCTTTCAACGAAGGCTCGCTGGTGCTCGGCCTGATCATGCAGCCGGGCACCTCGCTGGCCGAGGCCAACCGCATCGGCAGTGTGGCCGAGACGCTGATCGGCGAAGTGCCGGAAGTGACACAGGTCGGTCGCCGTACGGGTCGGGCCGAGCTGGACGAACATGCCGAGGGCGTCCATTCGGCGGAAATCGACGTGGACCTGAAGCGTTCCGAACGCAGCCGCGAGGACGTCATGGCCGACATCCGCGACCGGCTGTCGACGCTGCCGGCCCAAGTAGCCATCGGCCAGCCGATCGGTCACCGCCTGGACCATCTGCTCTCGGGCGTGCGGGCGCAGATTGCGCTGAAGGTCTTCGGCGACGATACCGACACCCTGCGCGGTCTGGCCGAGACGATGCGCAGCCAGTTGGCAGGCGTGCCCGGACTGGTCGACCTGAGCGTCGAAAAGCAGGTACTGATTCCGCAGATCACCGTGCGACTCGATCACCGCAAGGCAGCGCAACTCGGCCTGGCGCCGGGCGAGGCGATCCGTGTCCTGCAGGCACTGACCGACGGTGCTCACGGCGCCCAGATCGTCGACGGTTCCCGTCGCTACGAGCTGGTGCTGCGCCTGCCCGATGAACGGCGCACGCCGCAGGACCTGGCGCAGACGCTGGTCGACACGCCGGCGGGCCGGGTGCCTGTATCGACCTTCGCCAGCGTCGAGGAAGGCGATGGACCCAACCAGATCGGCCGGGAAAATGGCCGGCGCCGGATCGTCGTCTACGCCAACACCGATGGCCGCGACATGAGCCAGGTCATTGCCGACATCCGCGGCATCGTCGCCGCCCAGGCCTTGCCGACCGGCTACTTCATCAGCCTCGAAGGTCAGTTTCAGGCCCAGGAGCAGGCGACCCGACTGATTGCCGGACTGTCGCTGGTCTCGCTGACGATGATCTTCCTGGTCCTCTACTCGCGCTACCGTTCGGCGGTGCTCGCCGGCATCGTCATGGCCAACATTCCGCTGGCCCTGATCGGCTCGGTCGTTGCCATGTGGCTGGCCGGCGTCCAGTTGTCGGTTGCTTCGATGGTCGGTTTCATCACGCTGGCCGGCATCGCCACGCGCAACGGCATCCTCAAGATCAGCCATTACATCAACCTGTGCAAGTTCGAAGGCGAGCGTTTCTCGCCGGAGATGATCGTGCGCGGTTCGCTGGAACGGCTGACCCCGGTGCTGATGACCGCCCTGGTTGCCGCCTTCGCGCTGACCCCGCTGCTGCTGGCGGCCGATGCACCGGGCAAGGAAATCCTGCATCCGGTGGCGGTGGTCATCTTCGGCGGTCTGGTCAGTTCGACCTTGCTGGATACATTGCTGACGCCGGTGCTTTACTGGCTGTTTGGCCGTGAGCCGACGGCCCGTTTGCTGGCGGGGAGATCCGAGCGCGACGAAAATAGCGAAACCTTCTGACAGGCCAAGGGTGGCCGCCTATGCAAGCGCTGCCCAAGCAATTGGAGAAATGAAATGTTCAAGAAATACGCCGGTATTGCCCTGATCACCCTGGCTACGCTCGCTGCCGGCCCGGTGCTGGCCCACGGTGGCGCGGTTGCCAAACACGGTGGCATCGTCCAAATGGCCAGCGACCTGTCTTTCGAACTGGTCCCTGGCGCGGATGGTGCGGCGATCTATGTCGAAGACCACGGCAAGCCGTTGGCACCGGCCGGCATGAGCGGCAAGCTGACCATCCTCAATGGCGCAGAAAAATCGGAAGCAACGCTGGAAGTCGCGGGTGACAAGCTCGAAGCCAAGGGCGTCAAGCTGGCTAAGGGCAGCAAGATCGTTGCCAACCTGAAAACGGCTCAGCAGAAATCGATCACGGTCAGGTTTACCGTCCGCTAAACCTTGCCCCGATCCCGTCTTGCAAGCCACTACCGGGATCTGGAGTTGATTGGCAACCATGAACAATGTCCATGTGGTCCATGCGCTGCTCGCAGCGGCCTTGTTCGGTGCCAGCACACCGTTCGCCAAGCTGCTGCTTGGTGACCTGTCGCCCTGGTTGCTGGCCGGACTGCTCTATCTCGGTAGTGGACTCGGGCTGGCAGCAGCACGCCTGATCCGCGACCGGGGCTGGCAGCCTTCCGGTCTGGCTACTGGCGAATGGCCTTGGCTGCTCGGCGCGATCTTCTTCGGCGGCGTGCTGGGGCCAGTGGCGCTGATGTTCGGCCTGACGCGCACCAGCGGCTCGAGCGCGTCGCTGCTGCTCAACCTCGAAGCGGTGCTGACCGCCGTGATTGCCTGGCTTGTCTTCAAGGAAAACGCCGACCGTCGCATCGTGCTCGGCATGCTCGCCATTGTCGCCGGCGGTGTCGTGCTGTCATGGTCGGGCGGTGCAGGGGGAACAGACGATTGGCTCGGCCCGCTGGCCATCGCCGCCGGCTGCCTGTGCTGGGCGATCGACAACAACCTGACGCGGCGTGTCTCGGCCTCGGACGCGCTGTTCATCGCCAGCACCAAGGGCGGTGTTGCGGGAACGGTCAACGTCGCATTGGCCTTCATGCTCGGTGCTAGCCTGCCGGGTGTTCAGCTCCTGCTCGGCAGCATGGTCATCGGCTTGTTGGGATATGGGATCAGTCTGGTGCTTTTCGTGCTCGCACTACGCGGCCTGGGGACGGCCCGCACCGGCGCCTATTTTTCGACCGCGCCCTTCATCGGCGCGGCGGTGTCGCTGCTTCTGCTGGGCGAATCCACCTCGCCCGCGTTCTGGCTTGCTGCAGCCCTGATGGCCTGGGGGGTGTGGTTGCACCTCAGCGAGCACCATGAGCACGAGCATGGGCATGAACCGGTGGAGCATAGCCACCGGCACACCCATGATGAACACCACCAGCACCAACACGACCTGGCTTGGGCCGGTGATGAGCCGCATGTGCACCAGCACCGCCATGAGGCACTGGTGCACAAACACCCGCATTTTCCAGACACCCATCACCGCCATCTGCATTGACTGACGGTCTGCTTATGGGCATCAGGTTCGCCACTCAGCCATGTATCCCGGGGCCGCGGCGGTCAAGCAGCTTGCGCTGATCAGGGTTCAGAACCTCGTACAGCAGCTTGCTGGCCTTGCTGACATCAGCAAAAGCTGCGTCGCGCTCATGGGCAAACTTTTCCGCTTGCTCGATGCGCTCAGGCAGGGTGCGGGGCGTATCCCACATCGTTTCGCGCATTTCACTCATGCGCTTGGCCTGTTTTTCCACTGCCGTGGCGAAGTTGTTCCAGGCTTGTTCCTGTTCTGTGCCGAGTTTCAGCGAACGCTTGAGGCTGTCGAGCTGATACCCGACTTTGTCCTCGACAGTGAAGGCCGCGCGATGCGGACCGCCCCAGCCGTGCCCCATCATACCCGGTCCGAAGTTGCTGCCCATCCAGGCAGCGGGGCCGTGACCGCCACGGCCACCACAGTCGGGGCCGCCAGCCAGTGCCAGTGAGCCGCTGGCCAGCGTGAGGCCGGCAACACCGGCAAGAATCAGATTGCGCACAGTCTTGTTCATGAGAATCTCCTTTTGCGAAGTACAGTTGATGCCAATTGGCAAGACGAATGTTGCGCGCCGGATGTAAGCCAGATGTGTCCCGGAACTGCCCTTTTGGTAAGCCAGGATGACAGGCCGGCGGCTTGACATACTGTGTTACCAAGTCGCCGGGACAGGCGGTCGCAGCACTCCCAGAATGCACACACATTCACTTTTCGGGAGTCTCACGATGTCATCCATTCGTTACGCCAAATCCCAGATTGCCATTCACTGGCTGGCAGCGGCATTGATCATCTTCCTGTTGGTCACAGGCAGTCTGGTGCTGGCCGATCTGCCCAATACCGCCGAAAAAATCGGCAACCTGCGCATCCACATGATCCTCGGCGTCCTCGCCGGGATTCTGGTCATCGCCCGGGTCATCCAGCGTAAACGCCTGCCGGCGCTTCCGGCGGTTCACGGGGAGATGTTCGCCCGGCTCGGGCACATGGCGCTCAACCTGATCATCCTGCTGCTGGTATTCAGCGGTGCCATGCTGATGCTGCAGAGCGGCGCGCTGGAAGCCTTGTTTGGTAGTGCGGCCTTGCCGGCTGACTTCAAGGAATTCACACCGCGCCGGATTCATGGCCTGGCCTCACGGGCTGCCATGGCCCTGATCGCCCTGCATGTTCTGGCCGCCCTCTACCATCAGTTCATCGTCAAGGACGGGCTGCTTGCCCGCATGGGTATCGGCTCGAACAAGATCGGGCGGCAGTGATGAAACTGCATCTCGACAAGCAATGGAAGATCGCAATTGGCATCCTGCTGCTGGCTGGGATTGGTCTTCTGATCTTGCGCAACAGTCCGCTGGCGCCAATGACGAAAGTGACGACTGAGCCTGTGGAACGTGTCAGCTTGCAGGCTTCGCTGTTTGGTATCGGTATCGTCGAATCGCGCAACAATATCCTGATTGGCCCGACGACTGCCGGGCGTGTCGCCCGAGTGCTTGTTGACCAGGGCGAAACGGTGGCAGCCGGTCAGGTGGTCGCCGAAATCGACCCCATCGATCTGCAGGCGCGCTTGGCTGCAGCCCGTCATGGGCAGGCCAGGGCCGACTCGGCGCTGGCCGCAGCCGAGGCCCTGGGCCGCGAGGCGGAAAGCCGGCTGGTGACCGCCGAGGCCAGCGCCCGGCGCTATGCCGAATTGCGTGAGCAGGGTTATGTCAGCACCGAGGCGGAACGCGCCAAAGGCCATGAGTTCCGTGCCGCTGGCGCTGCCCAGGCGGCCAGTCTGGCCAATGTTGCGGCGGCTCGCGCCGAGGGCGAGCGCTCCAGGGCAGAGGCTGAGGCATTGGTGCGCCAACTGGGCAACATGCGTCTGCTGGCGCCGGTAGCTGGCCTGATCGTCGCCCGAGATATCGAGCCGGGTAGTACGGCTGTCGCCGGGCAGGCCGTAGTACGCATGGTCGAGACGGATTCTTTCTGGCTGCGGGTACGTATCGACCAGGGGCGTTCCGCCGGGCTGGCAACCGGCCAGACGGCCAGCATTGTTCTGCGCAGCCGTCCGGGAGAGACATTCACCGGCAAGGTCGCGCGCATCGAACAGTTGTCGGATGCGGTGACCGAGGAGCGGATTGCCATGGTGGCATTCGACAGCCTGCCGGCGGGATTGACCCTGAACGAGATGGCCGAAGTCACGGTGAACATGCCGGCACGGCCGCCTGCACTGGCCGTGCCGCCGGCTGCGCTGGTGCGTCAGGACGGTCGCAGCGGTGTTTTCCTGGCAATCGATGGCAAGGCGCAGTTTGTGCCGATCAGGGCCGGTTTGCGTGCGGCAAGCGGCATCGAAGTACTCGAAGGTTTGCGTGGCGGTGAGGCAGTCATCGTCACCCGTGCCCGCCCGCTTGCCGATGGCGACCGGGTTCGCGTGACGGATGCCGGGGGAGCGCAGTCGTGATCAATCTGGCTGCCCGGGATATCGGCCATCACCTCGGCCGCTTCATCTTCACCGGCATCGGCCTCGGGCTGTTGATCGGCGTCACCCTGACCATGGCCGGTGTTTATCGCGGCATGGTTGCCGACGGCCGCGCCGTGATTGCCGCCTCTGGCGCCGATATCTGGGTTGTGCAGAAGGATACGCTGGGTCCGTGGGCCGAGCCTTCGTCGATCCGTGACGACCTCTACCGCAGCATGGCCGGGCTGAGTGGCGTCGCCGAGGCGGCCAACGTTGCTTACCTGACCATGCAGGTGCAGATCAATGGCAAGGATGTGCGCGTCATGCTGGCCGGCATCGAGCCGGGTGCGCTCGGCGAACCAGCGCAGGTGATCGCCGGGCGCCCGCTATTGCGCAGCCATTACGAAGCCGTCGCCGACGAGAAGGCCGGTCTGCTGGTTGGCGATGTCGTGCGCATCCGCCGTCACGAGTACACCGTGGTCGGGCTGGCTCGCCGAGCGACCTCGTCTTCCGGTGATCCGATGATCTACATTCCGCTCAAGGATGCCCAGGAAGTCCAGTTCCTCAAGGACAACGACAGCCTGATCGCCGAGCGGGCGCGTACGACGGCGAATCCGGCCATCAATCGCCCGGGGGTGCCGGGCCTGCTCGATGCCGTAGTGGCTACGCAAACCAGCAGCCGCAACGTCAATGCCGTGCTGCTGCGTCTGGCTCCGGGCTATCCCGCAGAAGAAGTCAAAGCCGAGATCGGCCGCTGGAAACATCTGACCGCCTGGACCCGCGCCGACATGGAAGAGATCCTGGTGGCCAAGCTGATTGCCACGTCCGCCAAGCAGATCGGCATGTTTCTGGTGATCCTGGCGATCGTCAGTGCGGCCATTGTTGCTTTCATCATTTACACCATGACCATCAACAAGCAGCGGGAAATCGCCGTGCTCAAGCTGATCGGCGTGCGTGACCGGAGCATTGCCACGATGATCCTCCAGCAGGCGCTCGCCTTGGGCCTTATCGGCTACATCGTCGGTCAGGTTTCGGCGACCTTGTGGGCGCCTTTTTTCCCCCGCCATGTCCTGCTTGAATCGGGTGATGCCGTGCGCGGCCTGGTCGTCACCCTGGTGGTTTGTGCCCTGGCCAGTGTCCTGGCGATTCGAGCGGCCCTGCGCATCGACCCGGCCGATGCCATAGGAGGTTGATCATGCAGAATCCAACAGCAAACAAGGAAGTTGCCATCCGCCTGAGCGGCCTGACCAAGACCTACGGTCAGGGCGCGAATGTGGTGCATGCATTGCGCGGTGTCGACATGACCATTCATCGCGGCGAAGTCGTCGGTCTGGTTGGCCCCAGTGGCTCGGGCAAGAGCACCCTGCTCAAATGCCTGGGAGCCGTGATCGAACCGACCGGCGGTCACATCGAACTCGGTGGCGAGCGCATTTTTGACGAGCAGGCCGGTGGCTGGCAGATCGATGACTTGCGTGCACTGCGCCGTGACCGCATCGGTTTCATCTTCCAGGCCCCGTACCTGATTCCCTTTCTTGACGTGACAGACAACGTTGCCCTGCTACCCATGCTCGCCGGCACGCCAAACGAAGAAGCACGACAGCGAGCCCGTGAGCTGATCGAAGCGCTCGACGTCGGCCATCGGGTCGGGGTCCGCGTTTCCATGCTCTCTGGTGGCGAGCAGCAGCGAGTGGCAATCGCCCGCTCCCTGGTCAATCACCCGCCAGTGATCCTCGCCGACGAACCCACTGCACCACTGGATTCGACCCGCGCGCTGGCAGTGATGCGGATACTCAATGACATGGCACAACGCTACGGGGCCGCCATCATCGTTGTCACCCATGACGAAAAGATCATTCCGACTTTCAAACGCATTTATCACATCCGCGATGGCCGTACCGAAGAGGAAGCCGGTGAAGGCCGGGAAATCACATCATGACCCTACGCAAACTTGCTCTTTCACTTACCCTGCTGGGCAGTGTTTCGCTGACCCAGGGCGCTGACCTGCTTGAGGTTTACCGTGCGGCCCGCAACTACGATGCAGGCTACGCGGCGGCCAGTGCAGCGCGCGATGCCGAGCGCGAGAAAGCCCCGCAGGCACGGGCCGGCCTGCTGCCCAGCATTGGCCTGGCAGCCAACACTACCCACAACCGGGTGGAATCCACACCGCGTGCCGGCGGGCTCGCCAGTGATGCCGAATACAACAGCAATGGTTGGACGATTTCCCTGAGCCAACCGCTGTTCCGCTGGCAAAACTGGCAGGGCTACCAGCAGGGCGAACTGCTAGCGGCGAACGCCGAGGCCAGGTTTGTGCAAGCCGGGCAGGAACTGCTGCTGCGTGTCACCCAGGCCTATTTTGATGTGCTGCTGGCGCAGGAAACCGTGGCCAGTGTTCAGGCGCTGAAGCTGGCCACGGTCGAACAACTGGCATCAGCCAGGCGCAATTTCGAGGTCGGCACTGCCACCATCACCGATACGCACGAGGCACAGGCGCGTCACGACCTGATCGTGGCCCAGGAAATCGCCGCCGCCAACGACCTGGCGGTCAGACAACAGTTTCTCCTTAGCTTGACGGGCGAAGCGTACTCACAACTCAATGGACTGAAGCAGGACGTCAACATCGGCCGGCCGATGCCCGATGACATGGCGCAATGGGCCAGTCTGGCCGAACGGGGAAACATCGGCGTACAAGTTGCCGAAACCGCAAGGGAGGTTGCCCGTCGCGAGGTGGAAAAGCAGAGCGCCGGGCACTATCCGACGGTGGATCTGGTCGCCAGCCATGGTCGAAGTGCCACGGGCTTCAGCCCGACATTACCGGGCGGCCTGGATAGCCATACCACGACCATCGGACTGCAGTTGAATTTGCCCATTTTTGCCGGCGGGTCTGTATCTTCAAAAAGCCGGGAGGCGGCCTTCCTGCACGAGAAATCCCGGGCAGAACTGGAGAACGCGCGCCGGCAGGCGGTGTTGGCGGCACGCCAGGCCTATCTCGCCTTCAGCAATGGCCAGGCTCAGATCAAGGCTTTCGAGGCCGGGGTCACTTCCTCGCAGTTGGCCCTGGATGCCAACAAGCTCGGCTACGAGGTCGGCATTCGCATCAACATGGATATCCTGAATGCGCAAAGTCAGTTATTCGACACACGGGTCAAACTGGTCAAGTCACGCCTGGATACCATGCTATCGTTGCTCCGTCTGAAACAGGCGGCAGGGATTCTGGCAGAAGAAGACCTGGCGGCGATCAACACCCTCCTGAAACGATGATGACAGTACGTAGCGAGCACCTGCTGGTCGTCGATGACGACCGCGAAATCCGGCGTTTGCTGGAAGAATATCTTGAACAATCCGGCTACCGGATAAGCAGCGTTGCCGATGGCAAGGCGATGCGCAAGGTACTGGAGAGTCACCGGATCGATCTGGTGATTCTCGACCTGATGCTGCCCGGCGAAGATGGTTTGAGCCTGTGCCGTGAACTGAGGACACATTCGAACCTGCCAGTCCTGATGCTGACTGCCCGTGGTTCGGAAATCGATCGCATCATCGGCCTGGAAATGGGGGCCGACGATTATCTGGGCAAGCCATTCAATCCACGGGAACTGCTGGCGCGGGTCAAGAGCATCCTGCGGCGCGCGCATTCGCTGCCGCCAAATCTGCAAAGCACCGAGGCGACGGCTTACCGTTTTGCCGGCTGGACCCTGGACGTCTCGGCGCGCAACGCCATTGCCCCGGACGGCCTCGTCGTCCCGTTGTCAGGAGCGGAGTTCCGGCTGTTGAGCGTCTTTCTCGAACACCCGCAGCGTGTCCTGTCACGGGACCAGATTCTTGAACTGATCGCCGGGCGGGAATCGCTGCCCTTCGAGCGCAGCATTGATGTGCTGATCGGCCGCTTGCGCAAGCGTCTTCAGGATGATGGCAAGGAACCCGCCCTGATCAAGACGGTTCGCGGCGAAGGCTATGTGCTGGCGGCCCAGGTGGAGGCCGTCTGATGCGCTGGCTGCCGCGTTCTCTGTTCGGCCGTCTGCTGCTGCTGATGACGGTGGGACTGGTGCTCGCCCAACTGGCCGGAACCGCCATCCATTTACGGGAACGGCAACGTTCGCTGGGCGACATCGTCAGTCAGGAGATGGTCCAGCGCTTTGCCGCCATTCACCGGGCGATCGATGGCGAGCCCGAAGCAGTACGTCAGCGGCTGGCCGATCGCTTGTCGACCCCGCGGCTGGCCCTGAGTATCGAAGCATCGGCGCCGCAGGCGAGTCAGGCCCAGACGATGCTGACCGATTTTGTCCTGCGGATGCGCGAGCAACTGGGCGCCGGCATCGAGGTCCGAACCGTGGCCTTGCCGCGTTTTGGCGCCTTTGCCTTCGACATGTATCTGCAGCTTTCGGATGGCAGCTGGCTGCACATCAACGGCAGCGCGCCCGATGACATTCTTGCCCAGCCCTGGCATGTGCTGATCAACCTGGGTGTGATGTTGCTGGCGATTGTCGTCCTGGTTGCCTTTGTCGCGCGCAGCACGGTTCGCCCACTGACGCGATTGGCTGCTGCCGCCAACGGCCTGGCTGAGGATCTGAAACATCCGCCACTGCCGGAAGAGGGGCCGAGCGAAGTGCAGGAGTCGGCACGGGCTTTCAACCTGATGCAAACCCGCATCCGCTCCGGCATCGAAGAACGCGAGCGCTTCCTGGCTGCTGTTTCCCATGATCTCAAGACCCCGATCACGCGGCTGCGCCTGCGGGCCGAAATGATGGCTGACAAGAACCTGCGCGAGGACATCCGGCGCGACGTCGACGACATGCAGCAGTTGATCGACGATGCCCTGGATTTCCTGCGCGGCAAGGCGGTCGATGAAGCCATACAGCCCATCGACCTGGTGGCGCTGGTTGAAAGTGTGGCCGACGACTTTTCGAATGACGGCCTCGTTTCCCTGGAAACCCCCGAGCAACTGCGTTTCAATGGGCGTCCCAGGGCACTGCAAAGGGCATTGCGCAACCTGGTCGACAATGCTTTGAAATACGGCGGAAATGCTCGCGTCGCCCTCGGAAAGAATGGTGAGGCTATCGTGCTCAGCGTGGAGGACGATGGCCCCGGCATTCCCGAGTCCGAGCTTGAATCAGTTTTTGAACCTTTCCACCGCGTCGAGAGCTCCCGCTCCCGCGAAACCGGGGGCACAGGTCTAGGTTTGGCCATCGTCCGCCAGGTGGTGCATGGCCATGGGGGCAGTGTCGTGCTTTGGAATCGTCCGGGAGGGGGGCTGCGGGTCGAAGTGAGGATTCCTCCTTCCTAGCAACCTCAAATAAGCATTAAGTCTCTTCAAGGTAGTCTGTAAGGATTACAAAGGATGATGCCCGAAGAGTTTTTATGCTGCTGCATCACAAACGCACCTATCTCTAGAAGCTATAGCAGTCGAATGTTCGGCTTGCAGTAGAAATCACTTGCGTTGCCATTGCCACGACAATACTGGTTAGCCAACATCGATATATGCGAGTCACTTGGTTTGGGTGGATTGCCTCAAAACACGGGGCGATTCAGTCCCCGGCTGCGCTCAAGGCTGCAATGCAGGGAGGCACTAGGGCTGACAACCCGGATAGCCGCCGGGCCATTCCGTTGCCGGCCTGGGAATTGTTCCTGCTTATTACTGGCCAGCAACCCGGTTTGGAAGTGGTGCCGAAGAAGCCGAAAAAGGCAACATCCACCAGGTGCGCAGTACAACCTAAGCGAAAAAATCTTACCGCCGCAAAGGACTAAAAGGTTTCACGATTGCTCGCTATGCTGGTCTAGTACCTTCTTTATTGCATCAACAAACCCAATCTTAAAGACCGGGCGACCATTCTTGGCTACGACCACCCTCCCGTAGTCATCTACAATCCACCCTTCATCCGCCAAGGCCTGATCCGAAACAGCATGCTGAAGGGCCTCTATCTCTAAGTCCGTCAGCCCACACGAGTAGGCCGATGCCTTCTGATGTTGAAGATCAATCCCTTCAGTAATCGTTATCGCCTGCTGTCGTCTATCAACGACAAACTCCGCTGTGCTCTTCAGAACGGATAGCTCTCGACGGAGTTTTTTGTTTTCAGCAAGCGTGGCACCAACCAGTGCACGCACAGAAGGTTCCGGGATCTTCATCAGAAGCTCTGTATAGTCGAATGCCGCTGCCCTCTTTGGAGGCTTTTTCAAAGCCCCGCCGGTATGCGTTGCCCAGGCCCTTATGAGCGCCTGGAAATCTGAGCCGGTTTTGTTATGGATCGTAGATTTTGCAGGGCCTCCGCGCTCAACCGATAGACGAGAGATGGTGGCCACGGAGAAGTCTTTGCTTCCTCGCGTAAATTGCTCCTGGCAAACAGCGTAAATGATTTCCAGGTTCTTTTTCTTACGAGCCCCTGCATTTGCAGCCAGAGTGGCAAACAGTTCCTCAGGGTGCATCGGACAACTCCTCGATACTTTCATCTAGCGACCTGGCCTCCAACAGGTAGGCTTGGTGCAGCTTGCGGATTTCCTTGTTGGAAACGCCTTTTATAGCCGCATCGAAGTCATCTTCTATCAGCCCTAGCTCAATCAACTTGCGGCGCCCCTCAACAAACTCGACGGCAGACTCCAGAGATCCCGATCTCGCCTGGATCAGCTTCATAACGGCATTGCCAACAAGGTGCTGCTCTTCTTCGCTCAATTTGTAGAAGACAGGGGGCTTCCCGTTAAGGTCGAACATGACATCCAGTAGGTGAGAGCGCCGTAAGACAGCAACGCGGGCATCAATTTCGGGATAAAAAACAGCGTTCTCACAGATCACTTCAATTTGGTGCATCTCGGAGGTTGTTTCCTTCAGTGCGAAACCAAGGTCGGAGATGGTTCCGTTGGCGACCAACTGAAGCTCGGATGCCCCTGACTCCATCTTTCCCAATTCAATGGAGCGGGCAATCAACTTATGGCAATACTGCATATCCAACATCAGTCGATTTAGCCCCTCTGCCTCTGCCTCATATCGTTGCTGAAGCCGTTCAAGCTCACCCGTTCTCGGAAAATATTCCCCGCGCTTTTGAAACTCAAATCTCTGATTTTCAAGATCCCGAACAGAGGCCTCAAGCGATCCATAGCGTTGGGATACCTGGGTCACATCGAAACTTAGCTTGTTGAAGTGGGCGACCAGTCCAGGCAAAAATGCGGGGCCGGTGAGAAAAAACCGACATCGAACGCAATTCCGCGCTGGGTATCCAGCAACAGGCAGATATCGCCCGCTTTTGCCTGCGCCAAATGCATCACCGCCAATATCACAGTGTTGCCCGGCAACAGGGCATATCCCTTTATCTTCAAAAATCGCGGATGCGGCGCTTTGCTGGTTGCAGTATGCTTTTGGAGCATCTTCGCTGATATAGGCGTAGCGGCCCGCAATATTCTCGTACGCCTTATCGCGTAGAAAGAGGCGTTCACTTTCAGCCGCCATGGCGAGCGCCCGACGCTCCGCATCAGCCAGTACCTCGTTTACATATGAAATACCAGCCTTCGTATAGTAAAGCGTCATTATGATCCGGCTGTGTCCCGCGATGAGCTTTGAAACTACCTGAATAGGCAGCCCGGCCTCCAGCACAAAGTAGGTGATCAGGGAAACTCTCAAGGAGTGCAGCGGATAGAACGTCGATCTGGTCCTTGGTGCATCGGAGACAAATCGGATTGGAGTACCATCCGGCAACATATGCCCCCCTTCCGTTTCAAGCCGAAGCAGGAGGCGATACCAGAGTTTGTCCAAGACGTTGTCCAACAACGGTTTGTTTCGGTTGGCTAAACGGATTGAAGAAGCATCTCTAAAAAGGAAGCATGCGGTTCCCATTTCCGCCAGAGTGGCTTCGTGTTTCGCATGCCCAAAATGGTCTTGATTCAAATCAGTCCATGGGATAGCTGTGGACACTGGATTGTACTTCTCCTGCCAGTCTCTTAGTGCTTCAAGCCAATACAATGCCGGGCCGTGTGTCCAGGGGATAACGTAGCCCTTTTGGTCTTCTGGTTTGTCTATATCGGCAGTTTTATTCGTGTTGACATATAGCCCCACCTCATCAACGGAGCCGCCCTCGTTGCTCTTATAAAAAACCCCTTTCTTATATGGGCGATTAGGAGAGCCCGTAGCAAGCCGACTCTTGTTAGGAATGAACCGCCCCTGCTCATAGCGCCAGGTATCAGCCTCTCCGGAATCGAGCATACGGACTTGGTATGTCCGAAGCGGCAACTCAAGCTTGATATACAGGGCGACGCTTCTTGCTGGCGACCAGAGTTGATAATGTCCTTTTTTGATGCGCCACACACAGTTGGGGTCGGTTTTGTCGATGAGATTCGGTTTAACAGTGAACCAACTCCCTTCGTCGTTTGATTGCGTCCACTTCCAGTCTCTGAATGTAGGTCCCTCTGCAAGCATGCTTCGTAATTGCTGGATAAAGCGGATAGGCAATGGGCTTTTGTTGCTCTCGCTCGAACTAGAGCTACGCCACTGTAATGTTGGAATTGGATTCCGAAGTTCCGAAGGTACTAACCGTCGCCCACTATCGTCAAAATCGGACAGCTTTTCGTCAAGTATCCACTGCAAAAAGTCGTGCACCAAATTGACCATTCGAGAGTCATTGTCGCTGGGGCTGTTTCTATCCCCCTTTTTCTTTGATGCTATGTATACATCGAAGAACGGAGGGGGGGTGTTATCGAAACGCAGGAAGGCATACGGATTACGATCCAGGTCGTATGCCAGAACATAACGGTTGAAGAAATATGATAGAGCCCATATACGGTGCGCATAGGACTTTGGGTTGAGGGACAACCACTCGGCGGCAAGCCTTCGCCAATCCTCCATAAGCGGATCGGCCTGAACAAGGTACATCAGATCCTTGTCGTCACTAATTCGCCGTTTCCGTACTCCCATATCTCTACTCGCCGCGAAAGGGTTGCGAGCTTCATTTGTAGCGAACTCCTTTGGCAGCTTACGCTCAACGACCCATTCCAAAAAATCTGCTGCGAAGGAAAACACCCGCTGGTCCTTTGCCAAAGAAAACTTAAATTCAGCGGATGCGGGCCGCAGCAGCCCGTAATTAGCGGGTTTAAAGAATGCCTCGAAAGGCAAAAGAGAGTCCAATCCGTCAAAATAGTTAACAAACAAGCGCCTCAATGCATCGAGGGCAACCCCCTTATCTGGCTCGTTGATCGACAATATCCACTGTTTGGCGCACTCGATCCACGGATAGTAAAGAGAGGATTTCTCCCCCAAAAATACGAATTCATCGCCAATCGTTTTCGGGCTCACGGCGGTGGAAGCCAGGTAGGCGCGTTTGGCCGCTGTCGCTTTTCCCTTCATGCTAATTTGGGTCACGGGGTTTTTGAAATATTGCAAATCGTCGCCAAGGGTTGGACGAATTCGGCGTGAAAATACCCACTGAAGGAAAAAGCAAATATCGTTGTTCGCTTGAACAGCACGCCAGTTGTTTCGGTCGACGAGTTCCGTGTAAGGGGGCTTAGGTATGCGTGTATCGAAAAGATCCTTGGGGTTGGTGCTAAGACCGTTACCGACGATGTAGTCCACCAGCAATAGCGTCACTGATTCTACATGTGCCTTCGCGTCAGTTTTCTTGGTATCGGCCCAATCCAGGATGATCTCGCGCCACTTATCTAGGCCGTGGCGCCCTTGGATTAGCGCATCGATTGCCCTGATATTCTCCCGGGACATCCGAAGTTGATCCAGCAGATGCGTTTTTTTTCTCATTTTGGTTGGCCTTGCTTCAGGCGAGGATGGGAACCGGAAAACAAGCCGAGTGGATCAACGTCTTCAAAACCAAAGTCAAAGGGATGAGGCGTCGATGCCGCTTCGGCGGCATGTGGGCGATTGGAGACGGACGAAAGAATTTGAGCGATTTTCTGCCGGTCCATCTCTGTATAAACTACCTGTGAAGCAATGGATTTGTGGTGCAGAGCCTTCTTCCGAACCAGAGGGTCTACGTCAGCATTGGTAAGCGCCCTGCCATAGGCGTGGCGTAATCCGTGAGGTGTCGTGCCCAGATGCTTGGCGTGGTAAAGGCCGATCCGTTCAACCGCGCTACGGAATTGGGCTTTGAAGGCGTCGTAGCCGTATGGCTCACCGCTTTCTGTGACAAAGGCGAAAGGATGTTGGCAGTTGAGTCTGGCTCTACGCATCATGTAGATCAGCCAGAGCTTCTGAAAAACTCTCCCAGCATCCGAGGGGAACCAATGTACGTCAATGAATTTTTGCTCAGAATCTAAGGCAGGGTTCTTCCATCCGATGTAATACGCCCCGCCTTTTTTGGCGTTTCGTGGAAGAAGAGCATATTTCCCTCTAAGGTAGTCTCGGCGGTTGCAATGGACTGGCTGGCCTTTTTCATTCATCCAGTCCAGAGGTGCTTTCCCTTGGCCGGGGTGGAAAATCCTGACATGCGCCTTCGATGGATCAAACGGATCTGGCACTACGTCCTGCACAAAGAGATGGAGGGTTTCCGAGACTCGAAGGCCTCCATATCGCATTAGTAGCGTCATCAGGATATCCCGGATATTCAACCGGTCTTCTGGGCGCGGACTCTTCTGTTTCCCTGGCACGATAAAGCCTCGCCAGAGTAGGTCGCGGATATTCTCCTCCGGGAAGTGCTTCACCGGCTCACGGTCGATAACAGGGGTTGGCAGCATCCCGGTGGCCCTGGCACGTTTTACCGCAACCGCAGTTTTGCCCCTGGACATCGTATGGGCCAGAAAGGATCGGTCTTTCCTGCGAGCCCACTGTGACCATGCTCGCATCTGCTCGAACTCTGTTGCGTGACGCCATGGGTTGATATTAGAAGCCCCGTAATTGTCAGCCACCCAATCGGAGAAGTCATTCAGGTAGGAGATTATTTGGTTGGCGTGATGAGGGGCTTTGGCACCCCAGTAAAGCCCCGACGGGTCCAACCCGTCTTCGCCAACCGTGCCGTTGGCCAAGCGGTTCACAAAACCCGAGAACGCTTCGTGTGGAGTGAAGAAAAGGTCTTTGTTCGCGGCAAGGTATTGGATTAGAAGACTCACTCCCTGAGCCAGCTTGCCCCGCCACGAGTGGCTCTTGCTGTTGATGCTCCACAGCATGTAATCGACCAGGGGTAACAACGGACCCTGGTCGGTCAGAATCACCGGGATCGAGCACTCGACACCGTGTGAATCTCTGACTACCCCTGCTTGGATGATGGTGTGGTCCATCGCCCTCGGCCTAGACCCAGATCCAACACGCCGAGGGGGTCGGATACGCCGTGCCCCAGACCTGCCGCGCTGTCGCTTGGACTCCTGGCACATTCGGCTTTGCCGAAAGCGCCCAGTGGGAGATGTTTTCTAAACCCGGTAGATTGATAGCGAAGATGAAACCCGATCCTTGACCATGGAAACACCGAGTAATAGTAATCGCACAACCAATAGTAAGGCAACCGCTACTGTTATCGACCGCCCGGGCCCCACTGCCAGATGCGTTTTAGTCACAAAACAGCGCCTAGGCTGAGTTATAGTAACCAGATTCGACTACTGATAAAGATTCCGGGGATAACAACATAGTGCTTTATGAGGGGAATATGTTTTTGGGGTGAGTGCAATGCCATCCCAAACATTCCAGCTCAATTGGCATAATGTGCGGACCGGCCTAGCATTCTGAACTATGACCTGCCCCTTTTGCTCACTCCCTCACGAACGTGTAGTTCAACAAAATGAACATGCGCTATGGATTTACGACGGCTTTCCGGTTTCGGTCGGGCACAGCCTCATTATCCCGAAGCGCCACGTTGCCTCCTTCTTTGAGGTGAGTGACGAGGAACGGATGGCTATGTTGGTGTTGCTCGACCTCGCCAAAGCAGCCGTTGATGACCAGTATCATCCAGATGCCTATAACATCGGCATCAACGACGGAGCAGCAGCGGGCCAGACCATTCCGCATCTACATCTGCACCTAATTCCGCGCTATCGCGCTGATGTGGCGGATGCACGCGGTGGCGTGCGCTGGGTTATTCCCGACAAAGCCGATTACTGGTCTGGCCGCTAAATTGCCTTTACCTAGCCCAACTCCTGAAGCCCAATTGCAGTTTCTGAGCAAACTGCAACGCGTCTTTGCGGAAGGCGATTTCACGGCCACCTACAAATTCGCACTGCTGATTGCCCTGGCTGATTTGGCAGTCGAGCTGGGAGCCGATGATGGCGAAGCGTTAACGGTGACGACACGCCAGATTGGTCTACGCTTCATTGGCCTGTATTGGAAGCATTCACTACCCTACGGAACCGGCCGGCAAGGCAGCGAGACAGGTGTCCTGGTTCAAAACAACGGAAGCCAAGCGGCAGTCGTTTCGGCCATCAGCCAATTCAGGACACAAACGCAAACCCATACCCTTCTTTCGGCATCACTGCATCCGGCCTTCAATAGCTTGCTGAGCGCTGTAACAGCGACGGTTTCCGCGCAACCACTGACCTACCTGCAAAACTTTGGTGGCGGCTCCGACGAATTCATCTACGAGCGTGCGGCGCCGGGGAAAATCCGCCTAAAACCAGGCATTGGATACTGCTTGCGGCGCTTCTATCCCTTAGTCCAACAACTGGCCCGCTCCCATTGGATTGGGCACATCAAAGGGAATCGCCGGAACGTTGGTATCCTAGGCGAAGCGGATGACCTCGAGGAATTCCTGTTTGCGTCTTCCAGGCAGTCACTGGAGACCATGAGCCTTGGCTTGCGCAAGCTGGATGGTGCGCGATGCTTCTATTGTGGGCACAGCCTGACGACGGCTGACGTCGACCACTACATCCCGTTTTCCCAGTACCCACGAGACCTCGCCCATAATTTTGTACTGGCACATCCGGCCTGTAACCGTAGCAAATCAGATACGCTGGCGGCACTACCACACCTTGAACGGTGGTTGGAACGCCTACAGCGGCACTCAGATGCTCTTGCCGAGATTGGCGCAGACGCTGGCTTTGTCATCGATGCTCAAACTACCCAACGGGTGGGCTCGTGGGCTTACGCCAATGCGGTGGCTTCCGAGGCTCAGGCGTGGATGGCCGCCAATAACTACAGCGCTATCGACCACCGATATACGGAGTGCTTTGCCTAAATTGATGCATTACCAATGCATCGCAAAAACGACGGTTTGGCGCAGTAGACATTCCCTTCCAAAGGAGTATTGTGAAACTGAGTTTTGACCAGATGCATCGGTCGAGGCCACAGAGCAACAACGCGACTGGAGGCAACATGGTTGGTAGTCCGCCGCAGTACGAGATGATTGCGTAGTACCTTTACGGCTCACGCCGCACGCCTTGTTCAATTGCTACGAGGCCAAAGATTTCAGAAGCCCATGGATAGCTGACATGGGCTTCCTGCTTTTCAGGTCCCTGTCTTATATTTATGACATCGGGTAACCTAGTCGCTCTATCGAGAGCGCCCTCATGAGCATTCAAAACATCCGTGACCCGGCTGCAATCCATGCAGCCATGGCTGAATATGACCGCGTCGGCCGGACCTACTTCCTCGAGAAGTATGGCTTCGGCAAAGCACGTGAGTACATGTTACGGGACCCGGCCACCGGGCGACTCTACGACTCGAAAGCGATTGTCGGCGCAGCCCATGGCTATGCTTTTCCGGACCATGGCCATCTGACTGCAGCCGATTTCAGTGGTGGCGAGGCTACCGTCGAACACCTGTTGAGCGCTCTAGGGTTTGAGGTGGTCAGAATCGGGCAGGACTGGACTCATGACGAGGTTGAGGCAACCGTACGCGACTACTTTGAGATGTTGCGCTTCGAAGCGACTGGCCAGAGCTTCAACAAAGCCGAACACAACGAACAACTGCGCCAAAGTCTCCGTGCCCGTAGCAAGGGCTCCGTCGAGATGAAGCACCAGAACATCTCGGCTGTCCTGGACCAACTGGGCCTTCCCTATATTCGTGGTTACAAGCCGCGATCAAACTTTCAGGACCTACTGCGTGAGGTCGTTTTGACCCACGTTCAGCGGGAACAGCCGGTGCTGAAAATCATCGTCGATGCCATTGAAGAGCAGACCGAACCTGGCAACAAAAGCTATCGTGGTGTGCTGATAGAGGCGCCCGTGCCGGAGAACATCACAACGCCGAAACACCGGCAACGGTTGCCCAGAAAACTGGACTATGCGGCACGCGATGAGCGGAATCGCAACCTCGGCCACAACGGTGAATCGTGGGTTCTAGGGTTTGAAGAGAATCGCTTGAATGAAGCCAGGCGCGCCGATCTGGCAGCCAGGATTGATTGGGTATCGGATCGCTGTGGCGACGGCACCGGTTACGACATCATGTCGTTCGAGGAGGATGAAGTTACCCGCTTCATCGAGGTAAAGACAACGAATGGCGGGTCGCTAACACCGTTCATTATCAGCCGAAACGAACTAGAGTTTTCGGAGGAGGCAGAAGATGCATTTTGCCTCTATCGAGTTTTTCAGTTCTCAAAATCGCCGCAGCTATTCATCGTCCGTGGTGACCTATCCCACGTCCTGCACCTTGAAACATTGGATTACCGTGCAAGACTGAGATCTATTTCTGCTTAGACAAATCATGGAATTTATGAAACGGCAGTACTTTAAAGGAGAAGCCTGTGTTTATCGAAAAGCTTAATGATCGTCAGCAGGGTATTTTGTTGGACTTAGGCAAGAAACTGATTGCAGCTGATGGCAATATCCATGACAAAGAAACTGAATTGCTCAATGTGCTTCGTGCGCAAATGTCGCCAAGCGTTCAGGAGATCGCATCGAACAATCTCGCAAGCGACTTTCAGACACAAGAAAGTAAAGCGGCGCTTTTGCTTGAGATTTTGGGCTTGGCACATGCCGATGAAAAGTATCACCTAGATGAAAAATCATTTGTCTCTGGTCTTGCCGAAGAGGTTGGTCTGGATTCCGATACGCTCGCTGATATGGAAAGTTGGGTTTTGCGCCAATTCGCTCTTGTTCGTGAAGCTCAACAGTTTCTGGAGGGCTGATCATGCCGCTTCCCTTGTTGTTGGTAGGTGCCGCAGTGCTGGCTGGCGGATTTGGGGTCAAGAAAGGTCTTGATGCAAAGGCAGACTTTAATCGCGCCAAAGAACTGAATAATGAGGCCAAAGAAACTTATGACGATGCTTGCAGTAGTTTGGAAGCAGCGCGGGATGGGGCGCAGGAGGCAGTAAACAAACTTGGTCGATTGAAATTTGACATTTATGAACTGCGCCTAATCCCATTTGTAGAAGCCTTCTCGAAAATCAAGAATATCGATTTTCAGGATCAGCAGCTTAAGCAAGAGTTCAGTTTGGCGGGTTTGAGCAAAGACGACATGCTGTCTGTGCAAAAAGCCGCGCTGGATATGAGACAGATCGTTGGCGGCGGCGTAACTGCTCTTGGGGCTGGCGGTTTGGCGGGGTTGGCTGCATATGGTGGCGTTGGCTTGCTGGGTGCAACTACCGCAACAACAGGTGCGGCAATTGGCGGCCTAAGTGGAGTTGCTGCAACCAATGCAACTCTTGCTTGGCTCGGTGGCGGCGCTCTAAGCGCCGGCGGTTTTGGCATGGCTGGCGGGGTAGCGGTACTCGGTGGCATTGTTGCTGGACCTGTCTTGGCTATTGGTGGAATGATGCTTGCTTCCAAGGCCGAAGAGGCAAGGCACAATGCATACAGTAATCGAGAGAAGGCTCGTGCTGCCGCAGAACAGATGAAAACGGCTGAAGCAGTGACTCGTGGAATTCGTAAACGTTTCAACGAAATTCATGGCGTGCTGAATCGTCTGAATAAGACATTCCAGCCTTTGCTGAATGGGTTGCAGGCAATCGTTGCCAATAGCACGGATTACAGCACTTACTCAGTTGCAGATCGTAAGGGGATCATGATGGCGGCAACAATCGCTAAGACGCTGAAGAACGTCATGGAAGCCCCGTTATTGGATCAAAACGGTGCCCTAACTACCGCATCTCGTCGGGCTTTGCTTGAAGGCCGTGAAAAGCTGCTTGAACTAGAAAGTGCCTAATTGACCATAGAGGGAGGCGGTTCACCCCTCCCTTCTTCCGGTGAAAACCTCATGGAAAAAAGAGACAGAGAAGAGCTTGAGCTTCGTGCAACAAGCCTGATTGCAGATCAGCAAACGGCCAAGATAACGGAAGCCTCTATGAGTCTTTTGCAAGACTCCGAACGCTTGAGGGAGCTTGCTGAAAAATGGCGAAATGTCGCCCCAGACATTGCACAAGGTCACTTGTTTGAACAACTCCATGTGGTCAAATTTAACCTTGACGCCCTACAAAAAGGGCGTCTTGATGTGAAAGCTTTCACAACCGCTGCTAATGGCAAGCCGCACGATCCAACTGATATTTTTATCCAGCAAGCGCGCAAAAAAATCGGCTATCAGGCCAAGTCCTGTAATGACGCAGTTCGTAGTCTCTTCTCCCTCACTGACAAGCTGGATGAATCAAAGTATGCCGGAATGGTGAGGTTGCCTCCGTCGGAGCAATACGAAAAAATCAAGGAACTGCTTGAGAAACGGGTTCAGTCAGGTTCGTTGAAGCAGTCTCAATATGAAGACACATTACGACACCTGAGAAGTGAGCTTTCCTTAGATGGTGTTGGTTCAGGCGGGGTGACTCACATCGAAGCGATGGAGGCAACAAAGGCAAAAGTCGCTGATCAGGTAGCAAAAGACTTCGAGACAAAAACAATTCGGGCCGAAATGCATCGTTCTGGCTTGGAGGCTGGGAAGACCGGTGCAGCTATTGCTGCGGGGGTTTCTTCTGTTAGTAGCTTACTAAAACTATCTCGTGGAGAAGCGACTACTGGTGAGGTGGTTGCACAAGTAACGGTAGATGCGGCAAAGGGTTATGCAGCAAGCTATGTCACAACTGCGGTAAGCAAAGGCGTTCCCCACCTCATTCTCAAAACGGGAGCCAGCCAAGGTGCGGTTAATGTGCTCACGAAAAGCAATGCCCATCTGGCAATTGCCGCAGGTGTTGTTCAAAGTGGAAAATCAATCATCCGTTATCTAAATGGGGAAATTGATGATGAGCAGTTGCTATCTGAGGTCAGTCATACGGCAGTAACTGGTACTAGTGCCTTTTACTACGCTGCTCTTGGGCAGGCGATTATTCCAATCCCTGTTGTTGGAGCCTTTGTTGGTTCAGCGGTCGGCTATTTTGTAGGCAACATGCTTCACCAGTCAGGTTTGATTAGTCTTGGGGAGGCATCGGTCGTAAAGGCTGCCCGTGAGCGAAGAGAGCACATTGAGGCTCTGTGCATGACGGCGATTCCGCTAATGCGGACGCACCGGGTCGAGCTTGAATCACTGCTCGAAAAGCACTTCGCTGAACGCAGGCATATGCTGACATCCGCCTTTGATGGGTTGGAAAACAGTCTGATTGATTGGGATGCCGATGGCTTTGCCAATCAATTGGAGCAAGTTAACGTTGCCTTTGGTGCATCGCTACCGTTCAAAACATTTGATGAGTTCGATGCTTTTATGGAAGACGATAGTCAGACCTTCGTTCTATGACTGAGTTTCCATGTGAAAAGTGCGGCGCCTGCTGTCAAAAAGTAGATCGCGCCCCTGAGACGACATTTCTTGATCGTGGGGATGGCACTTGTTTGCATTACGAAGAGTCGTTGAAGCTTTGCACCATATATGAAACGCGGCCCGATATCTGCCGAGTTGATCGGCAGTATCACGACAATTTTAAGCATCTAATTGCGTGGTCGGAGTTCGTAAAAATGAATCTTGCGGCCTGTGAACTGCTCCGTTCTGGCGGAAGCTAAAACCAGTTCATTTTGACTCGCGCGGGAGACCGTCGGAATTTCCAGCGGTCTCGTCCGTCATCGTCTTTGAGTATGTCAACTCAGCGGACCGGTGTCATCGGTGACGTCCATAACGATGCCGGCAATTTCTTGCCCAAACTCTCGTGCCAGCTCTTGTTCAGTCGCCTCTGTGTCTTTAATGGTGTCGCGCAGAATGGCAGCTATGAGAACGCGTCACCATCAACCCACGCCTCGTTGGCCAATAGCATAGCCAGTGCAATGTGATGATTGATGTACAAGGAGGTAGCCAAATCCTTGCGGCGTTGGTCACGGTGTTTATGCGCGGCAAACGCAATGGCTGCTAGTAAGTGATTCATATTTAGTTCCGAACCCCACGGCATGCTGGGTACTGCGAGCACCCCTACTACCTCGAAACACCCCCTGTTTCTAAAAAT
Organism: uncultured Dechloromonas sp.; assembly: GCA_964583695.1. Taxonomy (GTDB): domain Bacteria; phylum Pseudomonadota; class Gammaproteobacteria; order Burkholderiales; family Rhodocyclaceae; genus Azonexus. The sequence continues at coordinate 7,926 of CAZOWA010000026.1, read as the reverse complement.
TTTCACCCACATACATCACTCCTGGAAATCATAGGAGATCGCTTTCGCACCCACGATCTAGCAACCTCCAGCACAACACCCCAGAGCCCATTCCGTCAGTGACGGAATGGGCTCTCTCTTTATGTGCGCTTTCCACTTCGTTCAACCCACGGCAAATGCCAACCCGTTGGGTTCGGCTGCCCTTCATCCATGAACCCAGGAGAACTCCATGACTTTGAAATGTCCGGTTTGCAAATCCAGAAACATTGAAACCCTCGACTATGGCAAAAAAGCTGGCGCCACCATCGGTGTCGTTGGCGGTGCCGCCAGCGGCGCAGTCGGCGCCATGAGTGGGGCCCGCCTCGGGGCCTCAGTCGGTGCGATTGCCGGCCCGGTTGGCATCGGCATAGGCGGAATTACCGGTGCTGTCATTGGCGCCCTGCTCGGCGGCACAGCAGGCGGGGCTGCTGGTGCCAAGATCGGTCAGGTCATCGATGACCGCTACCTGGAGAACAACCATTGCCTGCACTGTGGTCACACCTTCAAGAGCGATGTACAGGACGATCCCGATGATCAGCCGCCCCAGCTTCCGCGCCTTCCCTGACCCCCGTCGTCACACGACGCCAGATCTCAATTGACTAGTTACAAAGGAGTCACCATGGCACATCTCGTTCAACAAATGACCTACGTCGGTGCCGAACCCTGGCATGGACTCGGCAATCAACTACCAGCCCATCAACCCATCGAAGTCTGGGCCAAGGAAGCTGGCATGGACTGGCAAATACAGGAGTCACCAGTTCGTTTCATGGCTGACAGCATCGGTGGCTTGGGCACCATTCACTCTTTCCCGGAGCAGAAGGTGCTCTATCGTTCAGACAACAAGGAAGCCCTGTCAGTTGTCTCCCAGCGCTATCAGGTCGTTCAGCCCCGGGAAGTACTGGAGTTCTATCGTGATCTCACGGAAATGTCTGGCTACCAGCTGGAAACGGCAGGGGTACTAAAAGGAGGCCGGAGGTTCTGGGCCTTGGCCAAGACCGGTCAATCCACCGCTTTGAAAGGAAGCGATGTAGTCAATGGCTATCTGCTGCTGGCCACTTCCTGCGATGGCACCCTGGCCACGACGGCAACCCCTACCACCATCCGGGTCGTTTGCAACAACACCCTGTCTATCGCCTTGAATGGCGCCACCCAGGCTATCAAGGTGCCCCATAGCACCCGGTTCGAACAGCAAGCCGTCAAACAGCAACTGGGGATTGCCGTTTCCCAATGGGATGGTTTCATGTACCGCATGCGCACCCTGGCTGAGCGGAAGGTGAAGTCCCATGAAGCCATGAACTATTTCCTGCGGGTGCTCTGTGATGTTCAGCCGGGAATAGTCCTGGTTTCCAGCTTGGCCAATGAACGGGCCTTGAAAAAGGTACAGGCGCTCTACGATGGTCATGGTCGTGGGGCCGAATTGGATTCCGCCAAGGGAACTGCCTGGGGCTTGCTCAATGCTGTCACCGAGTATGTGGACCATGAGCGGAGGGCCCGGAGCGATGAGTACCGACTGGATTCGGCCTTGTTTGGTCAAGGGGCCAATCTTAAACAGCGAGCCCTGGAGGCTGCGCTCCAATTGGTAGCCTGACCGGCTAGGGAGATTGCTAGTCCCGAGTGCTACGTCGTCACTCCAGCCTCACCCCTTGTTTGTTCCGATAACGCCCTGTCCAGAAGAGTCTAGACAGGGCGTTTCTCTTTGGAAGGAGACGTTCATGCCCCCCTTATCTCAGCATCACCCAATCCCCAGACAGCGCTCTGCCCTGCGTCTGGTCAAAACCATCGATCTGCCCCGCGAGGATTGGCTCGATGTCAGGAAGCAAGGCATTGGCAGTTCCGATGCTGCCGCCGCTGTTGGATTGAATCCCTACAAGTCCCAACTCGAACTGTGGATGGAGAAGACAGGGCGAGATGGCAATCTACCCAAGGTTGATCCTCAGGATAAGGAATCCCCGATGTATTGGGGCAATATCCTGGAACCCATCGTCGCTGCCCATTACACGAAGCGAACAGGCAACCGTGTTCGGCGAATCAATGCCGTGTTGCAGCATCCTGATCCGGACAAGGCCTGGATGCTGGCCAATATCGACCGGGAGGTTCTCGGTGTCAGCACCGTACAAATCCTCGAATGCAAAACCGCCGGCATCAATGGTTCTCGCCTCTGGAAGGACGGCGTCCCAGAGTATGTGCAATTGCAGGTCCAGCATCAGTTGGCCGTCACCGGCAAGGCGGCTGCCGATGTGGCGGTACTCCTCGGGGGGCAGCATCTGGAGATTCATCGGATTGCCCGGGACGATGCCTTGATCGCCCGCCTAGTCGCTCTGGAACGGCAGTTCTGGCAATACGTGGAAGCGGATACGCCCCCCCTGGCGGATGGTTCGGAATCGTCAGACCTAGCACTGCGTTGTTTGTATCCAGAAGACACCTGTAGCACGGTGGATTTCAGTCATGACCGTGCCCTGTCCGCCCTCTTTGCCGATCTGGTCAGTGTCCGGCAAACCATCGCCGAGCAGGAAAAGCTGGAGGCCCAATACAAGCAGCGGATTCAGGAAGCCATGGGCACCGCCAGCAAGGCCGTCTTCGAAACGGGGTCTGTCACCTGGAAGAAGGCAAAGGACAGTTCGGGACTGGATGTCGCCGGTCTGTTGAAGGACCAGCCCGATCTTCTGCAACGATATGCCCTGACCAAGGTGGGAAGCCGTCGCTTTCTGATAGCCTGAAACCGTTACACACATCACCAATCCCCTGACCTCCGTCGTGGAGGCAGGGGATTTTTACTTTATGAAGGAGAAAAAACATGCTGAAAGGTCTAGCCATTACACCGCCCATCCTGGGACGGATTTCCATCGGCAAAGTGATCGAGAAGCAAGGGAAACGTCTCCCGGAAAAGGACGATCAGTTCACCATTACGACCCAGGTGCAAAACCGGGAGGGTTGGATCAATCACCCCCTGGATAAGGAATTGCGTCAATCGGCACCTGGCGGAAAGCTGCGCTCCATTCCAGTACGGCTATTGTTCAACGATCCAGATCTGAACCTGCGGGCGGATTTCAGCCTATTTGATAGGAGAAACGGGCGTTTGCTCTGTGTCGGGAACGGCGAAACTTGCCGGCGCACCACGCCCTCCGGTATTCAGACCATGCCCTGCCCGTCTCCGCAGGGATGCGAATTGGCCAAGGGCGGCAATTGCAAACCCTATGGCCGGTTGAATGTGCGGATTGGGGACGATGATGAACTGGGAACATTCATCTTTCGGACGACGGGGTTCAACAGTATCCGGACGCTGGCGGCTCGGTTGAACTATTACCAGGCAGTTTCCGGGAATCGTTTGTCTTGCCTGCACCTGGAGCTACGGCTACGAGGAAAGAGCACGACTTTGAGCCATCGGTCGGCGATCTACTACGTGGATTTGACAATTCGGGAGGGAGTGACGCTGACGGAGGGGATTGCCGAGGCGAGGAAGATCGATGAGCTACGGCTGACGGCAGGGCATGATCAGGAGGCTCTGGATGCGGCGGGTCGGCTAGGATTTAGTAATGGGGCATTTGAGGAGGGGGAGGAAGAGATGCCAGAGATTTTTGAGGAGTTCTATTCGGGGGGGATAGCAGGGGAAACGGGACCCCAGGGACCGGCCATGGCTAGAGGTGGAAAACAAACTCTGGTTGAGAAGCTGGAGGCGAGGAGGGAAGGAGTAATGGCCGAAGCAGGAGTAACTGGCAGCATCGGCACTCCTTGCAACCAGAAAGAACGGGAGATCACACCCTACCCCAAACCCAGGAAAGGAATCAGTGTTCAGAGATGATAGAATTGGCTCCCTAAAAAACAAACGCATCCTAGCCGGATAGTTGTGTTTCTGTGATTTTGCTGGTGCGGTTTCGATGCAACATCATTCAACCGGGGGTAACTATGGGGGTAACAGCGATTTCTTATTTTTTGAAATCATTGTGCCACAAAGGTTTCCACAAGCTGTTCGATTATGGCCCGGGCACCAAGCATTGAGAGACAAGGCTTTCCACACGGAAAGCCTTTTTTCTTTTCTACCCCATAAAAGCTACCATGGGACACTCTTGGGAAACTCACAAAGAGAAGTCGGCAGTACTCATACAGCCTGCGGATGGACCACAGGCATAACCTTCGGCATACCGGCCTCCCTCGCTTGCCAAAGATCGTAGGCGGTTTGCTGTGCCAGCCATGCGTCGGCATGCCCGCCGTTCTCCAGGCCAAGCCAGCATTCAAGGCGCAAGGCCATGACCGGCGAAATAGCGGCGCGGCCATTCAGGACTCTGGACAGCGCAGCGCGGGTCACGCCAAGCTGTGTGGCAGCATCCGTAACGGTCAGGCCCAAAGCTGGCAGCACATCCTCTCGCAGCGTTTCGCCGGGATGTGGTGGATTGAACATTCGGCTCATTTTGATTACCTCTTAGTGATAGTCCTGATAATTGACCAGAACGGCATCGCCATCTTCAAATGTGAAAGTCAGACGCCAGTTGCCATTCACCGTTACCGAGTAGTGCCCGGCCAGATTGCCAGCCAGGCAGTGAAACTTCCAGCCGGGCACATTCATGTAGTCCGCATTTTTTGCAGCATCGAGACGGATTAACTGGCGCGACAATCGGGCCGCGTGGTGCGGCTGAATACCTGCCTTGCTGCCTGTCTCGAAAAAGACTTGAAGCCCTTTGTGGTGGAAGCTCTTAATCATGGTTTATTGTATAGCGTAGCGTTTCGGTTATCAAACAGCAATTCCAGCCCTGGCTTCGCATCCTCTTGGGCTGGCCATGACCCTGCCATACACGGGGACAATTCCTTCTGATGCGCCAGCAAGGAAATGTGGAACGCAATTCAAGAACCTGGAAGGTGAGATTTCAGGTTAGCGCGAACGTCTGAACACAAAACTGGACAACCAGGCACAAAACAGCAAGGCCAAACCCGCGTAGGCACTTAGTTTTGCGCTGGAAACAGAAGACGGGGATTGCTGGCGGCTTTTCTGGCCGCGAATGACAAGTCGGTCATTCGATTGGGTCATTTCCACATGACGAAGGAAATTTTGCCCAAGCAATGCCGACTCGCGGACATTGTCCATGACGCCGATGCTCAGGCCGGGCATGGCCATATCACTGACATTCAGTGTCTGGTTGCCAAAAACATGCCCGATAACGCTCCCATTGGCGGTTTCAAACCTGGTTGGCTTGCCGCCGACCAAACCCAGCTGTGTCGCAATATCCTGACTGATCGAAACGTAAGTTGCTCCGGTATCAACCATGAATCGGATCTTCTTTCCGTTGAGAAGGCCGTCGACATAGAAATGTCCATCGTGCGCTACCGGAATAACCAGCTCGATACGGCTTCCCTCTGCGACCACCTTCGGCGAATTCACCCAGGCAATCAAGGCAAAACACAATGCCCCAAGCCCTAGCCATAGAAGAAGACTGCTCAGAGTCGAGCCGGGTTGGCTCGACAGGGCACGCTTTTTCGAAAACGAACGCGTGTAATTGTCGAAAGATGCCCGGATTCTCTTCTCTCGAAGCTCTTTTAGTGCCGGAGAAGATCGAAAACGCCGCCTTGCTTCTTCCCTGATATTCCCATCATCGATGCCCATGCCCCCTCCAGCAAGCCTGTTTCTGTACGTTCGGACGGAAATATACCATTGGGTTTTACGGATCAATGGGCTGAGCCATCCATGTTTCGTGCGACCCTTCCGTTCAACCCATTTCCACGGTCAACCCGAAAAATCGCGCAAAATTGGCAATGATCCTTTGCGAGGAACTGGCATGCTGAAAACTACGGACAAAAATCTCGACCAACAATCACGAAACTGGGCGCTGGCGCTGCCCTTCGTCTTTTTCGCTGGCACACTGCTGCTGGCGGTTGCCCTGGCTTTTCTCAACACCCGCTTCGGGTCGGTGAACATGATGCCCGGTGAAAGCCTTGCATTGCCCGCACTCGTGCTGATCGGCCTCTATGTCTTCGCGCTCAACGCCTTGCTGCTGCGCAAGGGGGGCTTGCGGCATCCCGCACATGCCAAGCCGAGACGGATACTGCTGCTCGTATCCACACTCGCCGCGTCGCCAGTGCTTGGGCTGCTCGTCGCGCCAGCACTCAACGGTCTGGTCTTCTCGGGGCCGGGGCAAAGCGTTGTGGTCGCCATCGAACACATCGAGAGCCAACCGGTCTCCCGCAGCGACCAGATTCATTACTACGCCCGCATCGAAGCGACCGAGGCCATCCGGGCAGGCATCGCACCCGGACGCTATTTCATGGGGCGCTACGACGAAGCCTGGGAACCCGATGCAATCCGACCCTTGTCCGAGGTCGATCGCGTCCGGATTCTCTTCCGCCCCGGTCTTTTCGGTGCAAAAGCGCTGTTGGCGGTGCTCCCCGAAGACTGACAAGGCGCTTGCCGGAGAACGCGGCGGCGCCCTCCGGAATGGTAGAATGCCCACCCTTTCGAACCGATGGCTCGACTTCGACGAGCCACTTCCCCGCGGATATTGCCCATGTCGTTGACCGTCGACGACTTCGACTTTCCCCTTCCTCCCGAACTGATTGCCCAGCATCCGGCAGCCGAGCGCTCTGGCAGCAGGTTGCTGCACGTCTGCGGTCAACAGAAATTTGATCGTTATTTTGCTAACCTGCCAACTTTGCTGAAAGCGGGCGACCTGCTCGTTTTCAACGACACCCGCGTCATCAAGGCGCGTTTTTTCGGGGTCAAGGACACTGGCGGTCAGGTCGAGATCATGCTCGAACGCATTGTCGATGCGACACACGCGATCTGCCAGATTCGCGCCAGCAAGGCGCCAAAAACCGGCTGCCTGCTGCGCCTGGCCGATGCCTTCAACGTCCGGATGAGCGGACGCACCGGCGCCGACAACGATTTCTTCGCGCTCGAACTGGTCGATGCCGGCGACTTCTGGGATCTGTCGGAACGCTACGGCAAGCTGCCGCTGCCGCCCTATATCGAACATCCGGCCGAAGGCGCCGACGAAACGCGTTACCAGACGGTTTATGCCCGCGCCCCGGGCGCCGTGGCCGCGCCGACCGCCGGCCTGCATTTCGACGAAACCATGCTGGCCACATTGCGGGCGCAAGGCGTCAACACTGCCTTCGTCACCTTGCATGTCGGCGCCGGCACCTACCGCCCGGTACGCGTCGAAAAAATTGCCGACCACCGCATGCACAGCGAACGCTACGAAATCCCACAGGCCACGGCCGATGCCATCGCTGCCACCCGAGCCGCGGGCGGGCGCGTCATCGCCGTTGGCACGACCAGCCTGCGCTCGCTCGAATCGGCCGCGTGTCTGGCCAACCCCGACGACGGCACGGTGCGCGCCGGCAGTGCCGAGACGGACATCTTCATCACGCCCGGCTATCGCTTCAAGGTCGTCGACCGGCTGATCACCAATTTCCATCTGCCGAAATCGACGCTGCTCATGCTCGTGTCGGCCTTTGCCGGCTACGACAACATCCGCGCCGCCTACGCCCATGCCGTGGCCGAGCGCTACCGCTTCTTCAGCTATGGCGATGCCATGCTTCTGGAAAAATCCGATGCAATTTGATCTCCTCAAGACCGACGGCGCCGCCCGCCGCGGCACCCTGACCCTGAACCACGGTGTCGTCCAGACGCCCGTCTTCATGCCGGTCGGCACCTACGGCACGGTCAAGGCGATGACACCGCAATCCCTGCACGACATCGGCGCCCAGATCTGCCTCGGCAACACCTTCCACCTGTGGCTGAAGCCGGGGCTGGACGTGATTCAGGCACACCACGGCCTGCACGATTTCATGAACTGGCGAAAGCCCATCCTCACCGACTCCGGCGGCTTCCAGGTCTTTTCGCTCGGCGCGCTGCGCAAGATCACCGAGGAAGGCGTCAAGTTCAGCTCGCCGCACGACGGCGCCAAGCTCTTCCTGTCG
>CAZOWA010000025.1:0-43071 GCA_964583695.1 uncultured Dechloromonas sp. | reverse complement strand
AGCAGAACAAGCTGCTGCGCACCCAGGTCGGCGCCGAGGAAATCGCCGAGGTGGTCAGCCGCGCCACCGGCATCCCGGTGAGCAAGATGATGCAGGGCGAGCGCGACAAACTGCTGAAGATGGAAGAGCGTCTGCACAACCGCGTGGTCGGCCAGGACGAGGCCGTGCGCCTGGTTGCCGACGCCATCCGCCGCTCGCGTGCCGGCCTCGCCGACCCGAACAAGCCCTACGGCTCCTTCCTCTTCCTCGGCCCGACCGGCGTCGGCAAGACCGAGCTGTGCAAGGCGCTGGCCGAGTTCATGTTCGATTCCGAGGAACACCTGATCCGCATCGACATGAGCGAGTTCATGGAGAAGCACTCGGTCGCCCGCCTGATCGGCGCGCCGCCGGGCTACGTCGGCTACGAGGAAGGCGGCTACCTGACCGAGGCGGTGCGGCGCAAGCCGTACAGCGTGATCCTCCTCGACGAGGTGGAAAAGGCGCATCCGGATGTCTTCAACGTGCTCCTGCAGGTGCTCGACGACGGCCGCATGACCGACGGCCAGGGCCGCACCGTGGATTTCAAGAACACCGTCGTGGTGATGACCTCCAACCTCGGCAGCCAGATGATCCAGCAGATGCAGGGCGACGACTACCAGTTGATCAAGCTGGCGGTGATGGGCGAGGTGAAGACCTATTTCCGCCCGGAATTCATCAACCGCATCGACGAAGTGGTGGTCTTCCACGCCCTCGACGAGAAGCACATCGCCGGCATCGCCAAGATCCAGCTCGGCTACCTGGAAAAACGGCTGGCGCAACTGGAGATGGGCATCGTTGTCGAGGAATCGGCCCTGCTCGAACTGGCCAAGGCTGGCTTCGACCCGGTCTTCGGCGCCCGGCCACTCAAGCGCGCGATTCAGCAGCAGATCGAGAACCCGCTGGCCAAGGCCATCCTCGAAGGCAAGTTTGCCGCCAAGGACGTCATCCGCGTCAGTTGCGAAGGTGGCATCCTGCGCTTTGCCAAGGGCTGAGATGCTCGGTCAACAAAAAGGGCGGAACCGCGAGGCTCCGCCCTTGGTTTTTCTGGTGGCCGAAAGCGATCAGCAGTTGCCTTTCTTTGCCTGGCCCGGCGGGCAATGACCACCGCCCTGATGGGGCACGCCCCGGTTGCTGCGGCCGGTGTAATAGCGTTCGCCGCGAGGGCCGTTGTGTTGCTTCCAATAGGCCGGCTCGCGCCATTCGTAACCATCCCAGTAATAGCCGCGCTCGTTGCGCGAGCCGAAAGTGACGCTGACGCCCGGTGTGTCGACGCGAACGTTACCCAGATTGATGTTGATGTCGGTCGCACCGACCAGCAGCGGCGTGGCAGCAAGCATTGCTGCGATAATGATCTTCTTCATGACGATTTCCTTCTGATGAACAGGAATGTGGCGCGGTGAACGATACCGTGAATCATGGCGGACGAGATGACGAGGAATAAAAGTGACGCCATTCGAGGTGGAGATCAAATCGGGTCTTTCGGTCGTCAGCAGCCGGTTGATTATGGATAATGGATATTTTGTCGCGTAGCCCGCATGCGCCAATACCGTTCAAGGAAAATGGATGCTGATAATTAGAACTGTTGCCGTAGTTATATTGGCCGGCCTGTTGGCTGGTTGTGCGAGAGATTTTAGAAATGACAAAGAGTTAATCGCATCTGCGGAAAGCGTATTTGCGGATAAGTCTTCGGGAGCCTGTAAAGCGGAAACGAGAGCTGTTCTGGCTGGGGGTGATCTACCGATGCGGCCTCATGCACTGGCAAGAGAAAATCCTGAGGATCCTGCCGAGGGTGAGGTAGAAGCATTGTGCCAGGGGATTAAAGCGCGGGATTTGGCGGTTAGTGAGCGTTGCCTTTTTGTTTGCTTCAATCGCTGGAGAATGGCCGGGGATGCGGCAGGCTATGTCCTTGCTGCTGCCAACGGTAGGGAGAAAAACTCCATGCGCCAGCAGGCCATACTCTTTGCTGCCAACAAGGTTTCGGCTGATACGCTTTGGTTTGGTACGGCAAAAAGCGTCGAAGCGAGTGCTCGGTTATCTGCATTCGCCTGGAAAATGATGAGAGACTCTTCGCCCAAGTCTGACAGTCCCGAAAATAGTGAACGGAACTCCCGGATGTCCGGGATCGACAAAATAATGTCTGCCATGCAGTGGCATCAGGCGTCGCGGCAGCGTGTAAAACACCTTCAGGAAGTCGTCCGCCTTGGGCAGCAGCCTGAGCTTTGGGAGTTCGTCAGCCAACGCCCAGATCAAGGTAATGATCTTCCGGGTGACGTGGAGTACTTTCGGAATGCTGCCGAGGACGCCATTATTGACCTGATCAATCTTCAATACGAGCTTTCCGGATCGACGAAATTCAGTGCTATCTCCTTTGTACGCCGCGCTGGCAGTGGATGGGGGCCCGAACCTCGCAGCAAATGGGTTTGCGACCTGACCCTTTTCGGACGGTTGCCGACGCTCGCCGGTCTGGATCAAAAGAATTTGTGTCACCTGGCTGAGCAGGATTGGCAAAGCCAGCATCCACCAGCCAAGGAGTGAGAATGGAAAACAAATCCCTGGAAGCCTGGCTGCGCTGGAAAGAAAGGCGTTACGACGAACTGGCGGGCCCGGAGAGCTGGTTGGGGCTGACCGGTCTGTTCTGGCTGGAGCATGGCGCGAATGCGGTGGGCAGCGGCGAGGATGCGGTGGTGCGCTTGCCATCGGGGCCGCAGCGACTGGGTGTTTTGCACTGGGAGACGGACGGGCGTGTCTTCTGGCAGCTTGAGGGTGGTTCGCGCGAGGAATTGCTGAGCGACCGGAACGGCTCGCCGACGGTGGTGGATTGGCAAAATATGTCGTTTTTTCTGGTTGACCGTGACAATCGTCTGGCGGCGCGGGTACGCGACCGGGATTGGGCCACGCAGCGTCCGTTTTCCGGGCTGGACTATTTTTCCTTTGATCCCGCCTGGCAGGTCGAAGCGATGTGGCAGCCTTTTTCCGAGCCGCTTTCGATGGAGGTACCGAACGTGAGCGGCGAACTGAAAACGGTGGCGGTGACGCATCGCGCTGTTTTCGACATCGATGGGCAGTCGCTGAGTCTGCTGCCGATGTCGATTGGCGAGAAGGATGTCTTTTTCGTCTTCCGGGATCGCACGAGTGGCAGGGAAAGCTATGGGGCCGGGCGTTTCCTGCGCGTGCCGCGACCGGCTGACGGTGGGCAGAAAATCGCGCTCGACTTCAATCGCTGTTTCAATCCACCCTGCGCCTTCACACCGTTTGCAACCTGCCCGCTGCCGCCGCCGGAGAACTGGCTGCCGATAGAAGTCAGGGCAGGGGAGAAGAAGCCAGTCGGTAATTATTGATATATCATCCCGCCTTTTAAATTGCATACGTGCGGGAGTATCAATTGTCGGATAACGCAAAATCGGCCGGTCTGGTCAAACCGGCCCTCGGCCCTTATCGGTACGAGCAGACTCTTTTTGGCTTCATCGCCTTCATGGCGGTCATGTTCTGGCTGTTCATCACGCTGGGCACGCTGGGCATCGTGTGGATCTACATGATCTTCATCTATATTTTCGTGCTGGTGGCGCATTCGGCGCTGATTTCGCATCTCAAGGGAAATTCGGTCCGCATCGATGCGGCCCAGTTTCCCGAGCTGCATGAACGCATCAAGACATGCGCCGAGATTACCGGCGTGGCCAAGCTGCCCGAATGCTATCTGATGTCCGGGAACGGTATTCTGAATGCCTTTGCTACACGTTTCCTGCGGCGTTATTACGTGGTGCTGCTGTCCGATGTCGTCGATGCGCTGGAAGATGATCCGGAAGGCCTCAATTTCTATATCGGTCACGAGCTGGGACATATCGCCCGCAAGCATGTGGCCCACCAGTGGTGGATCGGCCCGGTGCTTTTCTTCCCGCTGGTTGGCGCTGCCTATCGTCGCGCCCAGGAATATACCTGTGACCAGTACGGTGCGGCATGCTGTAACGACAAGGCTTCGGCCGGTCGTGCCGTCGCTGTTCTTGCCGCCGGCACCAAGCGCTGGAAGACGCTCGACCCGCAGTCGTTCATCAATCAGATGAATGAAACGGGGGGCTTCTGGATGTCGCTCAACGAACTGACCAGCGAATATCCGTGGTTGTGCAAGCGCATGGCGCGCATTTACGAGCCAAAGGCTGTGACGCCGAGTCGTCATCCCATGGCCTGGTTCCTCGCTGCCTTCATGCCGGGCGGCGGCGCGGGTGGTTTGATGATCAGCATGTTCATGATGATGATGTTCATCGGCATCATCGCTTCCGTCTCGATTCCGGCCTTGATGCACAGCAAGGAGGTTTCCAAGTACCCGGCGGCATTCTCCTATGCCCAGAGTGTGGCCAAGGCGTCGCAAGCTTATTACGAAGCGAATGAAGAGCTGGCCAGTTCTCCGGATATGCTCAATCTCGAGCCCAAGCCGGACAATGTCCGCGAAGTGACCCTTGATTCGGACAACGGCGAGATTGTCGTGACCCTGAGCAATTCCGAAAACATCATCCAGAACGTGAGTGTTGATGAAGACGACCAGCTGGTCTGGAGTTGTTACACCAGCATTGCTGCGGGTGACATTCCCAAGGGCTCGAACTGTGGTGAGGAAGACGTGCTGGCAGCGAGCGAAGCCGTCAATATGATGGATATCCTGAAGGAACTGTTCAGCAAATAAAAAAGGGTAGCGATGACGCTACCCCTTGTACCGAAAAGCGCGGAATTTCCGCGCTTTTCTTTTTTCAGGCCAGGGCGTTATCGAGTGCCTTGGCCAAGGTGGCGACAGTGCGTGTCGGGTTGTGCAGTTTTTCCAGCCCGAAAAGTCCAACCCGGAAAGTCCGGAAATCGGCGGGCTCGTCGCACATCAGCGGAACGCCGGTCGCAGTCTGGTAGCCCTGGGTGATGAATTTTTTGCCGGACTGGATTTCTGGATCGGTGGTGTAGCTGACCACGACGCCCGGTGCCTGAAAGCCCGCAGCGGCAACACTGGGGAAACCTTTGGATTCGATCAGCTGACGTGCCTGACGGCCCAGCTCGAGTTGCTCGTCACGAACCCTGGAGAATCCATAAGCTTCGGTCTCCAGCATGACATCGCGCAAAGAGGCCAAGGCATCGGTCGGCATGGTGGCGTGGTAAGCATGACCTCCATCCTCGAATGCTTCCATGATTTGCAGCCATTTTTTCAGGTCGCAGGCGAAGCTGCTGCTGGTCGTCGCATCGATGTGCGCGCGCGCCCGTTCGCCCATGGCGATGAGCGCACAGCAGGGCGTGCCGCTCCAGCCTTTTTGCGGAGCGCTGATCAGCACGTCGACCTGGCAGGCGCCCATGTCGACCCAGACTGTGCCGGAGGCAACGCAATCGAGGACGAACAAACCTCCGACGGCGCTAACGGCAGTGCCGACGGATTTCAGGTAATCATCGGGAAGCATCATGCCCGATGAGGTTTCGACGTGGGGAGCAAAGACGACATCGGGGCGGTGCTGATGAATGGCGGCGACGACCTCTTCGATGGGCGGTGGCGCGAAGGGCGCCTGCGTGCCGCTTGCCTGTTGTCGCGCCTTGAGAACGATGCTCTCGGCCGGGATTTTTCCCATGTCGAAAATTTGTGTCCAGCGGAAACTGAACCAGCCGTTGCGGATGACCAGACAGTTTTTGTCGGTGGCGAACTGTCGTGCCACCGATTCCATGCCAAACGTGCCGCTGCCCGGCACGATGACAGCGGATTTGGCGTTGTAGACCGTTTTCAGGATGCGCGAAATGTCCCGCATCACACCCTGAAAGCGTTGCGACATGTGATTCAGTGCTCTGTCGGTGTAGACCACCGAATATTCGAGCAGGCCGTCGGGATCGGGATGAGGTAACAGGGCGGGCATGGGTTCTCTCCAGCAGTCTTCGTGATTTTGAATGATGCGCGAAAGGGTAAACCGAAAAGCCGGCCCGGCGCTAGTCTACGTGTTTGTTGCGCTGCAGCATTTCGTTAATTAGAATAGTCGAAAATACCAATGCACAAAGTGCGCGGATAAGACCAACTAATTCCAAGGAAGAGCACAATGTTTTCAGTCGTTATCGACAATTCGCCGGTGATCAAGGTCGCCTCAGGCAAGCACGAAGTCAGCTTTGGCATGGATGGTTCCTACATGAACCCGCTTGAGGGCTTCTACGCGACACTTGCCGCCTGCGCCGGCGTCTACGCCAAGAAGGCCTGCATGGAACTGGGTATTCCGGCCGATGGTATCGAAATCGGTAGCAAGCCTTTTGCCGCTTCCGGTGGTGCGCTGTCGCTGGCCAAGTTCAGGACGGAAGTCCGTTTTCCCGCCCATTTCACCATCGAACAGAAAGCGCACGTGCTCGATTCGGTCGCGCAATGTGCCGTGAAAAAAATCGTCCAGGCTGGTAACGCCATCGATTTTCAGGTGATCGAGTCAAAATAGTTTGGAAGGCACCTACAGCAAGCTTTCGGACTGCCGTAATTGAAGTCGACAGGATGTTGTTTATGGAGGTGTGTGATGAACGTCATCTACAGCAGCGATCACTTCTGGATTCTCGCTTATCCGGCAGGTCAGGGCTTTGAGCTTTTCGACAAGGAGTGGCAGCGTACCCTGTTTCTCGACGGCGCCTCGGCCTGGCATTTTCGTAATGCCATGGAAGAAATTCCCGAGGAAGAACGTACCGAAGAGACCATCGACGCCTTCCTAGATGATTACTGTACCGGCGCGGCTCGCCCCATCGTCTTCCATTGACATGCTAGAATCCGGCCACTCTCTCGAATTCGCTTAGGAATGCTGCCAAATGGGTGATGTAAATACGAGTTACGTGTCCGACTACACGACATGGATGAACGAACAGTTGGCCAAGAATCCGCAATGGGCGGATGAACAGAAAACCGGTCGGGCGTTGTGGTGGGACAAGAAGCAGGATGTGGATACCTCGGCACGCAATGCCGAGTCGAAGGTGGCGCAGAAGCCTTATCCTTACGACGTGAATTTCTACGGCGAGTGAAATTCGCCGGAATCTGAACAAAAAAACCGGTCTCAGGACCGGTTTTTTATTGCCCGCGCCACGTCCGACGCGGGATGACGAGGTTTTATCAGGTACCTGTCAGCGGTTTGACGACGCGTTTGACGGCAGTGTCATCCGGGTGTGGGTGGATGGTGAAACCGAGGCTGGTCATCAGGCGGAACATCTTGCTGTTTGTCGATAGTACATCACCGACTACAGCACGATAGCCTTTCATGCGGGCGCAGTCGATCAGCGCTGTCATCAGCTTGCGCCCGACGCCGCATTTCTGGAAATTGTCTCCAACGGCGAGTGCAAACTCGACGGATTCGCCATCTGGGTTACCGACGTAGCGTGCCACGCCGATCTGGGTTTCCTTGCCTTCGTCGTCGGCCATCACGGCAACCAGCGCCATTTCCCGGTCGTAGTCGATTTGCGTGAAGCGGACCAGCATGGTCTGGGTCAGTTCCCGCAGGGTATCCATGAAGCGGTAGTAGCGCGATTCGTCCGACATGTTCTTGACGAATTCCTGCTCCAGGTCGGCATCTTCGGGGCGGATCGGGCGGATGGTGACGATCTTGCCATCGTTCATCTGCCATTCCTGGATCAGATGTACCGGGTAGGGGTAGATCGCCATATGGGCGTAGCGGTCACCGCTGGCGCTGGCGGCATGGTCGATGACAATGCGTGCATCTGCAGCAATGGCGCCGTTTTCGTCGACGATCAGCGGATTGAGATCCATCTCCATGATCCACGGCAGTTCGCAGACCATTTCGGAAATGCAGAGCAGGACTTCCTTGATCGCTTCGCGATCAACCGGAGGCATGTTGTGGAACTGGTCGAGAATTTTCGAGGCGCGTGTCGAGTCGATCAAATCCTTGGCCAGGAACTTGTTGAGCGGCGGCAAGGCGACCGAGCGATCGCTGAAGATTTCGACATCGAAGCCACCCGCACCGAAGGTGATGACAGGCCCGAAAATTGGATCACGGAAAACACCGATCATCAGTTCACGTCCGTTCGGATGCGACAGGAACGGCTCGATCGAAACGCCGTTGATCCGCGCATTCGGATGGCGTTTCTGAACGGTATCGATGATGTCGTGATAGGCGTTGCGAACGGATGGAGCATTGACAATGTTGAGACGCACACCGCCAGCATCCGACTTGTGCTGGAGATCCGGCGAATCGACCTTCATGGCGACCGGGAAGCCGATTTGCTCGGCGAGCAGCAACGCTTCAGTCGCCGTACGGGCGACCATGGTCTGGGCGACGGGAATCTTGAACGCGCGCAGGATGGCTTTTGACTCCATCTCCGAAAGTACCTTGCGGCGCTCGGCGAGCAGTGCCTCGATCAGCATCTTGGCGCCCTCGGCCTCTGGACGACCGTGCTGGCGTGTCGGTTCCGGCGTTTGCAGCAGGAGCTTCTGGTTGCGGTAGTACTTGGAAATGTGGTGGAACAGTTCAATGGCGGTTTCAGGCATGCGGAAGGCCGGGATGCCAGAATCTTCGAGCAGTTTCCGGGCACTGGCGACCTGATCTTCACCCATCCAGCAGCAGATGATCGAACGGTTGAGCTTGTCGGCAACTTCAATGATGGCTTTGGCGACACCCATCGGATCGGTCATGGCCTGAGGGGAGAGCATGACCAGCGTGCTGTCTACATTCGGATCGTGGGTGACTGCCATAATGGCATCGCGATAGCGCTCGGGTGTCGCGTCGCCGGCGATGTCGATTGGGTTGCTGTGCGACCAGGTGTTGGGCAGCGCCTTGTTCAATACCGCCATGGTCTCGCTGCTCAGTTCAGCGAGCGGAATGTCGAGGTCGCCGGCCCGGTCGGCCGCCATGGCGCCGGGGCCACCACCGTTGGTGATGATGGCGAGACGGTTGCCGAGCGGACGGAATTTCGAGGCCAGCGCCTTGGCAGCGTAGAAAAGCTGGCCAACATTCTTGACGCGAACGACACCGGCACGGCGCACGGCAGCGTCGAATACGGTGTCGGACACAGCAGCCATGCCGGAGTGGGTCGCGGTCGCCAGGGCGCCGGCGTCGTGGCGACCGGCTTTGAGCAGGATGATTGGCTTGATGCGAGCCGCCGAGCGCAGCGCGCTCATGAAGCGGCGTGCATTGCGGATGCCTTCTACGTACATCAGGATATAGTGCGTGCGGCTGTCGTAGATCAGGTAATCGAGAATTTCGCCGAAATCGACGTCGGCCGTCATGCCCAGCGAAATGACCGAGGAGAATCCGACCTGATTGGCCTTGGCCCAGTCGAGAACCGCCGAGCACATGGCGCCGGATTGCGAGACGAGCGCAAGGTTGCCGGATTCCGCCGTGATTCGTGTGAAGGTGGCATTCAGGCCGAGTTCCGGCCGAATGATGCCCAGACAGTTCGGGCCGAGGATGCGTACGTTGTAGGAGCGTGCGATTTCCAGCACCTTGCGCTCGAGCGCGGCACCGACGTGACCGGCCTCGGAAAAGCCGGAGGCGATGATGATGACGTTGCGCACCCCGCTGCGCCCACATTGTTCGATCAGTTGCGGTACGGTTTGCGGGCGGGTGGCGATGACGGCCATTTCGACGCGGGCGCCGATTTCTTCAATCGATTTGTAGGCCGGTTGGTCGAGAATGGTGTCGTGCTTCGGGTTGATGGCATAGAGACGCCCCTTGTAGCCCGAGCTCAAAATGTTCTTGAAAATAACGTTGCCGACCGAGTTTTCGCGCTCGGATGCCCCGATCACGGCAACGGATTTCGGTTCAAAAAGTGAAGTTAGATAATGCTGTTCCAGCATGACTAGGCCCTTTTTAGGCGGTTATTGTGCAGTGCACGATTCTGGCACAAACACATGTTGAATACCATTGAACTCGTAGGGTGCCGCTTATGCGGCGAGCCGGCACTCGAGTTTGATCGACTGCGAAAGAGCGCGGTGAACCGGGCATTTGTTGGCGATCTCGAGCATGCGTTGATGTTGTTCTGCGGTGAGGTCGCCTTCCAGTGTGATGGTGCGCTGAATGCAGTCACGCATGATTCCGTCGACCTCGGCTTTCTCGTGCTGTAGGGCGACGCTGACCTTGGTGAGTGGCAGGTTTTTTCGCTCCGCGTACATGCGCAGGGTCATTGAAGTGCAGGCGCCCAAACCGGCCATCAGGAGATCAAAGGGGGCCGGGCCGGCATCGGTACCACCAACTTCAACGGGTTCGTCGGCGATCAAAACGTGATGGCCGACCCTGACTTCCTGCTGGTATCTTCCCTTTCCATTCTCTGCTACGACGACGGCACTCGACATGAATGACTCCTTGAATGAATTGATGCAGATCATACCGCCTTCACCGTGGGTCGAGAATTGGTACGGGCAGATTGCACCGGGAGGCAGGGTGCTGGATTTGGCCTGCGGCAACGGAAGACATGCACTCTGGCTGGGCGCTTTGGGGTACGAGGTTCTGGCCGTAGATCGCAACGAAACGGCTATTGCAGGCTTGTCCGGCTGCGCAGGGGTGAAGGCGCTTCGGCTCGAACTGGAAGGGGATGACTGGCCGCTCGCCGGCCAGCGTTTCGCCGGCATTGTTGTGACCAATTACCTGTGGCGGCCGCGCCTGCCTGATGTGCTGGCCATGCTTGATAGCGGCGGGGTGCTCATCTACGAAACCTTCATGCAGGGCAACGAGGCTTACGGCAAGCCATCGCGCCCGGATTTTCTGCTTCGTCCCGGTGAGTTGCGAGAACTGGCAATGCGCGCCGGATTACGCGAGATTGCGTTTGAGGAGGGTTACGTCGATATGCCCAAACCAGCCATGCGTCAGGCGATCTGTGCACTTTGTGAATGAGTGACGATGGCGCTGGCCAGATCGGCGATTCCCGCGGTCGACAGGAATTTTGTGGCAAATTTTTCTGATTCCACCATGCCGCTGAAGTTGTTTTCCTGTGAGCGGCGATAGAGCGGGTCGTAATGGAGTTCCAGCAGTTCCCTAACCAGGAGCGGCCAATCCTGCTTTTCGATGAGCGTTGTCCAGTGCCGCATCGTTTCCTTACTGTGCAGGCTGTTTAGGGTTTCCAAACGCTGGGCCAGCAGTTCGGGCCGGTTCAGGAAATAGTGGTAGTCGCCGATCAGGAATTGGACACGGGCATTGATATCGGCCTCGATGTTGACGCATCGGCCCTGACGGATACGCTCGATGAGTGCGGTCGGCAGGTGCAGGTTACCGATTTTCCGGCTTTCTGCTTCGACATACACCGGGCGTTGCCGGTCCAGTGAACGAAGTTGTTGAAACAACGCAGTTTCAAAACCTTTTTGTGCGGGTTGGGGTTGGTCGGGCAGGACGCCGAGTACTGATCCTTTGTGGCTGGCCAAGGTCTCCAGATCGAGAATCTGCTCGCCGAGGGCGCCAATAGCCTGTAGCACGCGGGTTTTTGCGCTGCCCGTTTCTCCCGAGATGACCACGAACTGAAGATCGTTCGGTAGGGCTTCCAGAGCGGTTATCACATGCGAGCGCCAGGCTTTGTAGCCACCATCCAGCTGCCCCGCAGGCCAGCCGATGGCGCGGAAAATGGTGGTCATCGCGCCGCTGCGGTCGCCGCCTCGCCAGCAGTAGATCAGGGGTTTCCAGGTCTTCGGACGGTCGAGGAAGCGTTCGCGCAGGTGGCGGGCAATATTCTCGGCGACCAGCGCCGCACCAATTTTCTTGGCCTCGAACGGTGAAACCTGTTTGTACAAGGTACCCACTTCGGCACGCTGTGCGTCGTCGAGTACCGGACAACTGATCGCGCCGGGAATGTGATCTTCGGCAAATTCGGCAGGTGAGCGGACGTCGATGATCTCGTCGTATTGATCAAGATCGGCAATGGTCGGTCGGGCGGGCTTCATCGCCTCATTTTAGCAGGGGGAGGATGGCGGGCCAGACATGGTCGAGGATCAGCGGTTGCGCGTCGGCTGTCGGATGCAGGTTGTCGGCCTGAAAGAGTTGTTGCTGCGTGGCCACCGGGGCCAGCAAAAATTCGAGCAGGCCGGTTTTTTTCTGCCGGGCGATGTCCGGAAAGCTGGCCTGGAACTGGCTGGCGTAAGGGCCGTAATTGGGCGGCAGTCGCATGCCGACTAGCAGGATTTTTGCCCCGGCGCTGCGCGAAGCGTCGATCATGGAGAGCAGGTTGCCGCGCATCTGTTCGAGCGGCAGACCACGGAGACCGTCGTTGGCGCCAAGCGCAATGACGACCACGGCCGGCTTGTACTGCCGAAGGGCCTGCTCGAGCCGGGCCTTGCCGCCCGCGGTGGTTTCCCCCGAGATGGAGAGGTTGGCGACGCTATAATCGAGGTGCTTTTCCGTCAGGCGCTGGCCAAGCAGGGACGGCCAGGATTGTTCCGGGCGGATGCCGTAGCCGGCCGAAAGCGAGTCGCCCATGACCAGAATGGTCTTGGCGGCCAGTGCCGATGGTGCTGAAACAAGCAGGACAAGGCAAACAAGGATAAAACGCATGGTTGAAAAACCGCTGGTTGAGGTGGTGAATCTGGGAAAGACCGTCGATAACGGCGGCGAGCCGTTGACGATTTTGCAGGATATTTCCTTTTCGGTCATGCCGGGAGAAAGCGTGGCCATCGTCGGCGCCTCCGGTTCAGGCAAATCGACCCTGCTCGGACTGCTCGCCGGACTGGATGTTCCCTCTGGCGGTGAAATCCGTCTTGATGGCGTGTCCCTCGCAGCGCTGGATGAAGATGATCGTGCGCGTCAGCGCGGCCGCCTGCTCGGCTTCGTCTTTCAGTCCTTTCAGTTGCTGCCGTCCCTGAATGCGCTGGAAAACGTCATGCTGCCGCTGGAACTGGCTGGAACGAAAGGGGCCGACGGTATTGCCCGCGACTGGCTGGGTCGCGTCAGCCTTGAGCATCGCCTGAAGCATTACCCCAAGCACCTCTCTGGCGGCGAACAGCAGCGTGTCGCCCTGGCTCGCGCCTTCGCGCCGAATCCGCGACTGGTGCTGGCCGATGAGCCGACCGGCAATCTCGATGCGGCGACCGGCCAGCAGGTCATCGACCTGATGTTTGAACTGAACGCCGGGCAGGGAACGACCCTGATTCTGGTGACGCACGATGAAGCCATCGCCGCCCGTTGCGGGCGGGTGTTGCGGATTCAGTCGGGGCGGTTGTCAGAAAGCGCTTGATTCAGTCGGGTTGCCTGCCCAGGGGCAGGTAAAGACGGGCGCGCAGCCCGCCCAGCGGGGATTTCAGCAGCTCAAGGCGTCCGCCATACAGGTGGGCCAGGTCGTCGACGATGGCCAGGCCCAGGCCGGAGCCGGGTACGCGTTCGTCGCCCCGTACGCCGCGTTGCAGCAGGAGCGCTTCCTGATCGGGCTCGATGCCCTGACCATCGTCATCGATTTCGATGCACAAAGTGTTGTCAGCGCTGGTCGCACCAACGAGGACCCGCGAGGCGGCCCATTTGCAGGCATTGTCGAGCAGGTTGCCGAGCATTTCCTGAACGTCTTGCGCTTCACCCTGAAAGACCAACTGATCGGAACATTCGCGTAGTTCGATCACCAGAGCACGCTCGACGTGCAGGCGATTCATGACGCGCAACAAGCCTTCGATTGCCGGTCGCAGGAGGCAGCTTTGTCCTGGTAATTGGGCTGCTGCGGCGGCTCTGGCGCGCGCCAGGTGATGGTCGACCTGTTGTCGCGCGGCTGCAATCTGTGCAATTACGATATCCGCCAGCGGGCCTGATTCGGCGTTTGCCGCATTCGCCATGACGGCCAGCGGGGTCTTGATGGCGTGGGCCAGATTGCCGGCCTGGCTGCGAGCCCGTTCGACGAAGGCCAGGTTGCGGGTCAAGACGGTATTCAGTTCGTCAACCAGCGGCTGTATTTCAGAAGGGAACTCTCCCACCAGCGTAGTCTGTCTGCCCTCTTTCAGGCTGGAAAGTTCATCGCGCAAACGGTTCAGGGGGCGCAGTCCGATCACCACCTGGGTGATTGCGGCAATCGCCAGACCACCGGCGAGAAGCGTAAGTGCGAAAAGCAGGGGATTGCTGAATCGGGAAACCGGCTCGGCCAGCAGGTTTTCATTTGCGGCGACAATCAAGCGGACAGATTTGCCCGGCGAATCTTCCGGACGCAGGACCCGCTCGATCATCAGGAGTTTCTTGCCATCGGGGCCACTAACGCTGTGTTCGTGCTCTTCTCCGTCGGCCGGGCTATCCGTTGGCACATGCAGGACAAAATCCCATAGCGACCGGGAGCGAAGCCTGGATTGGGTGGATGTAGCATCGGTATCGGCGAGGTGATCGACCTGCCAGTAAAGGCCGGAATAGGGGCGAGTCAGCCGTGGGTCGCTGAGTGCGGCATCGAGAACGGGCTGGCCATTCGAATCAAAAGACAGATTGGCTGAAAGTTGATTGAGGTGCATGCGCAGTTCGGCATAGAACTGCCGCGAAACGTGATCACGAAACAGGGTGTTCAGCCCCCATCCCGCGAGGCCGATGGTCAACAGTATCCAGGCCAGCGTGCCAAACAGCAGCCGTAGGCGTAGCGATCCCTGCCAGTTTTTCAAGAAACTTCCACCTTCAAACGGTAACCCAGGCCACGCACTGTCTCGATCAGATCTCCGGGTATTTTCTTGCGCAGGCGACCGATGAAGACTTCGATGGTGTTTGAGTCCCGGTCGTTGTCCGTGGCGTAAATATGATCCACCAGTTCGCTGCGCGACACGACTTGCCCGGGACGATGCATGAGCAGCGACAACAGCTTGAACTCATGGCTGGTCAGGGTCAGTGGCTGGCCATCGAGATGGACGCGGGCCGTACGGGTATCGAGCGCGAGAGGGCCGCAGACAATTTCATTGCTGCTTTTGCCGTGGGCGCGGCGGATCAGGGCACGGATGCGGGCAATCAGCTCTTCCATATGGAAAGGCTTGGTGAGGTAATCGTCAGCGCCGGCGTCTATGCCTGCCACCCGCTCGTGCCAGTCGCCGCGCGCCGTCAGAATGAGTACGGGCATGTTGCGTCCGGCGTGGCGCCAGCGTTTCAGTACGCTGATCCCGTCAAGCTGTGGCAGGCCGAGATCCAGCACGACCGCGTCGAAGTTTTCTTCAGCGCCGAGAAAGTGTCCGTCACGACCGTCAAATGCAACATCGACCACGTAGCCGGACTCGCTCAGTGCATCACGCAACTGCCCGGCCAGGACCGCTTCATCCTCAACGATCAGTACCCGCATCAGCGGTTCTCCTCGCGGTGTTTGCCCTGTCTGGTGTTCTTGTCGCGAATTTCAATGAGCGAGGCATCCTTCGCGTTGAGCTTGAGCTTGGCGATTCCGCCACCGCGGCGAATCATCTTGATCTCGTAGCTCCATTTCCCGTTGTCTTGTTCCAGTTCAACTTCCATGACTTCGCCGGGGTAGTCGCGCGCTATGCGTTCGAGCACTGTGCGCAGAGGCAGGATTTCTCCCGCCTCCAGCGCCTGACGGGCGAGGTCGTGATCCTTGGGTGGAGAGGCCGCAACCTGGCCGGTAAGCATGACCACGCTTGAGGCCAGTGCGAGAAAAAGGCGTATCCCGTGTTTCATTTTTTTCCGGCTATTGCCGCTCTGCATCGGCTGTTCCTTCACAGGAGAGGCTGATCGTGACGAACAAATGTATCAGCGAGTTCATGGTTTTCTTGTGTCGATGGTGAGTAATGATGACATGACCTCGGGGTCTCGGTGAGCGGCGTATTTCCATTTCTGTCGTTTTACTTTGCCCGGGATGAACCGAAGGTGAACAGACGGTTCAGGTTTCGTTCAGCGGGGTACAAGCATAGTGGCGCCATCACCAGCCGATTACGGAGTCCACCATGCAGAAAAAGACGTTCATCAGCCTCATGCTTCTCGCCTCGATCCAGCCCCTTGCGGTCTTGGCTGGTCCGGTCGAGGATCAGCTGGGCAACTATGCCAAGGCGGCCAAATCGGCCGATCCCGCCTTTTCCGGGTTTGTCGCCGAGCGTGGCAAGACGCTGCACACCAAATCGTTCGGCGGCGGCAAACCCGACACGCCGTCGTGTACCAGTTGTCACGGGCCGGATGCCCGTGCGGCCGGTAAAACGCCCAGCGGCAAGAAAATCGAGCCGGTCGCCATTTCGGCCACCCCATCGCGCTATGCCGATCCGGCCAAGGTCGAGAAATGGTTCAAGCGCAATTGCAACGAGGTACTGGGCCGCGAGTGCACCCCGCAGGAAAAGGGTGACTGGCTGACTTATGTGCTTAGCCAGTAATCGGCTATCTGCCAAGGAGATATTGTGATGAAACTTCCGATCCGTCCGATAGCACTGATCCTGACCGCGACCGCGTTTTCGCTGCTTCTCTTCAACCGGGTGCAGGCCGGCGGCAGCCATTATTTTCCGCCGGTCGCCGATCCGCTGGTCAAGGAAGAGTGCGGCAGTTGCCACCTGGCTTTTGCGCCTTCGATGCTGCCGGCCAGTTCCTGGCAACGGATGATGGGTGACCTGAAAAACCACTTTGGCGACGATGCCACGGTCGACCCGAAAATTGCCGCGAAAATTACCGATTATCTGGTCCGGAATGCGGCAGATACCGGCGGGCTGCGCTATGGCGAAAAGCTGCAGCGCGGTGTCTCGGCCAGCAACGCCCCGTTGCGCATCACCGAGTTGCCGAAGTGGATACGCGAGCATCGCAAGGTGCCGGACTGGGAGTGGCGTCACAAGGATGTCCGTACCCGCGCCAACTGCGTTGCCTGTCATAGCAATGCCGAATATGGCGATTACGACGACTGACCCTGCCGTTCCGTTTCACTGGCACACGGAGCGCTACCCGCTCAAAACTGATTGAAGGAGGATTTCACCATGCGTCCCTCGAAAATTGCGCTTTCCCTCGCACTCGTTGCTGCCATTGGTCTTGGCGGTGTTCTTCTGGTGCCGTCTTTTGCGGCGGATCGCCTGGCGGCGGAGGGCAATGATCGTCAGCCCTGGCTGTCGCTGACCGAAATACTGGCCAGGCTGGAAAAGGCGGGCTACCGGAATATCGAGAAGATCGAACGCGAACACGGGAGCTACGAAGCGCGTGCCACGGATAGCAATGGCCAGCGGGTCAAGCTATACATTAATCCGCGGACAGGGGAAGTGACCGACAGGCGCGAGCGCGGCGAGCGAGGCGAAAACGGCTATCGGGGTGATGGTGGTAAAGGTGGACAGCCAGGAGTCGAGTGCAACCGGCGGCGTTGCCGTGACGACCTGCCAGCGCCTGCGGTAGATGCTCAAAAGGCTGCCCGCTAGGCTGGGGGCAACGCACTTTCACCGGTAAATATCATGAAAATTCTTTTTGCTGCGGTCATCGCAGCTATCTCCCTGACCTGGGGATGGAATCTGTTCAACAGCGTTCCGCCGGCCGGAGTCAATCCCTGGTGGCTGGCACGCCAGGAAATGCTTTATCTGAGCGGCCTGTTGTCGATCGGCCTGATGTCAGTCGCGATGTTGCTGGCAACTCGGCCACGCTGGCTGGAGGGGGCGCTGGGGGGAATGGACCGGGTATATCGTGCCCACAAGTGGGTCGGTATCTCGGCCGTGATTTTTGCCGCACTGCATTGGCTGGTCGAGATGTCGAGCGATATTCTCAAATCGTGGGTCGGACGTGCAGGCCGTGTGCCGAAAGACGAGTACAACGGCCTTCTGAGTGCGCTCCGGGACGTAGCCGAAGACTTCGGTGAGTGGGCGATCTATGTCGTTTTCGCCATGCTGGCCATCAGCCTGTGGAAAAGATTTCCCTACAAGCCGTGGCATTTCCTGCATCGTGCCATGCCAGTGCTTTATCTCATGTTGGCTTTCCATGCTGCCATGCTGGCGCCCACGGACTATTGGCTGCAACCGGTTGGTGCTTGTCTCGCGTTGTTCCTTATCGCCGGCAGTTACGGTGCGGTGCGTTCGCTGGGGGGCAATATCGGCAAGGCTCGACAGGCGAGCGGCGAGATTCTGAGCGTCGAGCAAGTGGCTACGGATATCGTGCATGTTCGCTGCAAGTTGTCGTCGGCATGGGCAGGTCATCAACCGGGGCAGTTTGCCTTCGTGACCTTCGAGGCGGCTGAAGGCGCTCATCCGTTCACCATTGCCAGTGCTGATCAGGGTGATGCGTGTATCAGCTTCCAGATCAAGGCATTGGGTGATTTTACGCGGCGCTTGCCGGCCTTGCTGAAGCCAGGCCAGAGTGTGCGCGTCGAAGGGCCCTACGGGCGCTTTCTGCCTGGATTCGCTAATCGGCAGGCCGGGCAAATCTGGATTGCTGGGGGTATTGGCGTTACTCCGTTCCTGGCCTGGCTGGAAAGCCTGCGCGGCGGAACCGTTCCGATGATTGATGCCGACCTGCATTACTGTACCCGGCAAGGTGAGGGTGATCCGTTCGTCAGTCGTCTCGAAGCGTTGTGTGCCGAATTGCCCGGCATCAGGCTCCATGTGCATGCGGCCGATCGGGGTGAGCGACTGGATGCGGCGACCATGATGCGCGATATGGATCCGGCACGCCTGAGCGAAATCTGGTTCTGCGGGCCGAGCGGGCTGGCCGATGCCCTGAAAACCGGCTTGAAGGCGGAATTTTCAGGGCGGTTCAGCTTCCATCAGGAAGCGTTTGAGATGCGTTGATGGTTTGATGGCCGGGCGGTCCCGGCCATCAGTGAACGGCCTTGTCTATTTGACGAAACGCATGCTTTCGCTGACGACCTTGTCAATACGCTTCTGATATTGCTCGATCAATGCCGGCTTGGCACTGCGCGCTAGCGGCCGGTCACTGCTGTCATGGATCGTGTAACGGAAGAAATCGCCACCGCTAAACGGGAAGGTGATCTTGTTCTTTTCGTCAAAGAGCGTCATGTAGTTGTAGTCGCCAGCCACGAAATAAGGCTGTTGGGAAAACAGGGTGCCTGCCGAGCTGAAGGTCTTCGGATCCTGCGTCACGCCCAGTTGCCCAAGCAGGGTCGGGGCGATCTGCAGGTGCGATGTCGGATACTTGATGACTTCGGCCTTCTGGCCGGGCATCCAAAGCACCATGGGCACATGGATTTGTTCCTCGGGGAAACTCTTGTTGTGGCCGTGGCCCCAGTGGCCCTTTTCCATGAATTCCTCGCCGTGGTCTCCGGTAAACATCACGATGGTGTTTTCCAGCATGCCGGAAGCTTTCAGATAGTCGAGCAGACGTCCGACCTCGCGGTCGATATGGTGGGCTGCGTTGATGTAACGAGCGTGAATCGGTTCGACATCGGTTTGCAGGTTCATGTCGACGTAGTTGAGATCTTTCTGGTAGTTCGGGCGAACCACGTCGTTTTCCGGAAAGGTGTACGGGGCATGCGTCGATTCGAAGAACATGAACCCATAGAATGGCCGCTGGCGGTCGCGTTTTTCAAGTTTGCCGATAATGTCCGTGATGTTCTGGGTGTCACGTTTCCAGGGCTCGCCTGTTTTGATTTCCTGCATGTATTGCTCGGAGATTCCGGTAAACAGCGTGTGGCGAAGTTCCGGGTAGTCGAAGCTTTGGCTGGTATGGAGCGCCAGCTGGTAATTTTTTTCCTGGAGAAAATTCATCAGGGCGGGGGCGACGCGCTGGCGCTCGAAGCTGTACCAGTATGGGCTGTAAATGCCGTAAAACATTGAAAACAGACCCATGCGCGTCCGGTTGCCACCGCTGTAATGTTGCTCGAAGCGCAGTGCCTGATCGGAGAATTTCCAGAGGTTTGGGGTGATTTCAGGATCGAGCAGATCCGAGCGGAACGATTCACCGACCAGCATGATCACGTTTGGATATTTGTCGAGCGGGCGGGAGCTCAGATTCTTGCCCGGATAATTGACTTCTCCACCGGCAATACGAAGTTCGGTCAGTGCCGTGCGTTCGATCCCGAAGCGCTTAAACAGCTTGCCTGCCTTGGTGCGAATATGGAAGGGAACAATCTCCGCAGCCTGGAGGTAGTCTTCCTGTCCGGTGTGGATGCTATAGGCGTAACCCCCTTCTTCGGTGACCAGTAGCGCCATCAATACACCGCTGATGACCAGCGTGGTGCGGCGGGTCATCAGGCTTTGCGAACTCCGGCGGTAATGCAGCAGCCAGAGAATCGCTGCATTTGTGGCGAGCAAAGCTCCAATCTGCAAGGCGACGGTGCGCGTGGTTGAATCGGTTGCACCCATTGCGGCGATACCACCTGGCGTGGTCAGCAGATTCCAGACAAAGCCATTGAAATGATATTCGTACAGTTCGTAAAGGCGATAGTCGGCGTACAAGGCGACCAGCAGCAGGCTGCTTCCCAGATAGGCGATTGCGTAGCTCGCATTTTGCTGGAGCCGGTCTTTCCCGCTCAGAGCACGCAGGACACGGCTGGCCACCAGGGTCAGCGTGACGGGAAGGGCTGTGTAAAGTGCAGCATAGGCCGCCGTTGTGGCGCCGATGAAGAGCATGACCTGGATTGATTCGGCCTCGGCAAAGTGCCAGAACATGGCCATGGTCGAGAAAACCGCGACATAGACGAGCGCGAAATAATTGCGCAGCACTTTCGATAACAGGCTGTCTTTCGATTCAATTGTTCCTGGCATGAATTTCCGGGGTTTCCAAGTGGCGGCCGCCCACGGCAGGAGGCACTGGCCCGTACTTTGGGGGTTGCTCCTTAGCCGAATCTTAAGGAGCTGCTGGAACAGGTGCTTTGGGGTTCCAATAGTGATCCCGGCTTTTGAGGGCCGTTGTCCGCATCAATCTGTTTGATTGAACGCAACTGCCTTGGTACTCGATGCTGATTGCCAGCCTGGGCGTGCTTTGGATGTTGAGTAGGTGCGGCAAGGCCTGAATGCCCGCCGTGCTGCTCATTCGGATCTGAGCAGTGCAGCACGACCAGCACGCAATCCGCTGCGCACGGCGCCTTCGAGTGTTGCCGGGTAGTCGGCCCAGGTGTAGTCGCCGGCGAGGAACACGCGGGAATTCGGCGTCCTGAAGTTGGGGCGGGGCAGGCCGGGATGAGCGGCGAAGGTGGCACGTTTTTCGCGGATGACCTTGTGCCAGTCGGCACGTACCGGAAACCGAAGTTCGTTCTGCAAGGTATTCGTCAGTGCTTCATCGTCCAGCGATTCCCAGTCGCCGTGGCCGCTCAGGACGCAGCCAAACAGACCGTTTCCGCGATCGACGACCCATTGACCGTGCCCGCCCAGCAGGTTATGCAAGGGGAAGTGTATTGTCGTTTTAGGCGGAAATTTCAGGTAGACCGTGGCAATCGGTTCGTACGCGTCGGTGAATTGCAGGGCGGGGTAAAGCTGGTTGGCGTGGCGTGGCGCGGTAGCGAGAATGGCAGCGTCGAAGCGTTCGCCGTCGACCGTTACCCCGTGATCATCGGGTAAAAGCTGGCTGACCCGGCTGCCCAGACGCAATTCGGCGCCATGCTCGCCCAGCCAGAGCAGGGCGGGTTCGGGCAGCAGTTCGCCCAGCGTGCCTTTCGGAATGAGCAGATCGGTATCGGCCCGGCGCGAACTGCCCAGACTGTCGCGCAGCACGTTGGCGAAAAGCTGGGCCGAGGCACGTTCAGCAGGGGTGTTGAGGGCGGCGAGACAGAGCGGTTCCCAAAGATGGTGGCGCAGCGCACCCGTCTGGCCGGCCCGGTCGAGCCAGGTGGCGACGGTGGTGTCCTCTTCAAGCTGGAAACGGCGGCCTTTGACGCTTTCCATCCAGAGGGCGGTTTTCAGTTTTTCGGCGAGGCCGACGCCGCGGGCGCCCAGCAGGCCCCAGGCGACATTCAGGGGTGCCGGCAGTTTTGGCAGACTGAGGCGAAAGCCTTTGTTGTCGATGATTTGCAGCGGCCGGCGGTCGAGCAGTTGTTCGGGATCGGCACCGATGCGCCGTATCAGGTCCAGCGTTTCACGATAGGCACCGAGCAGGATGTGCTGGCCGTTGTCGAGGCGATGGCCGTCGATGCTGACTTCGCGAGCCCGCCCGCCGGGAACGCGTCCGGCTTCGAAAATCGAGGTTTTGGCACCGCCGGCAGTCAGTTCGACAGCGGCGGCAAGTCCTGCCCAGCCGCCACCGATGACGGCAACTTTCACGCGAATATCCAGGTCTTGCAGGCGAGCCAGATTTTGCGCACGGGCGTGAGCGAAATGCGCTGGTGGAGAACCTGGAAATTCTCGCGCCTGATTTCGTCAAGGACGGTGCGGTAAATCGCCGCCATGATCAGGCCGGGGCGCTGGCTCTTGCGGTCGATGGCGGGCAGTTCGGCGAGCGCCTGTGCGTAGTATTTTTCCGCCCGTTCGTACTGGAATTGCATGAGGGCGGTGAAATTGTCCGAATATTTTCCGTTCAGGATGTCAGCGGCAGGTACGTTGAACTGCTTCAATTCGTCGATCGGGATGTAGATGCGGCCACGCCGGGCATCTTCGCCGATGTCGCGGATGATGTTGGTGAGCTGGAAGGCCATGCCGAGATCGTGCGCGTACTTCTGCGTCTGACGGTCCTGATAGCCGAAGATCTGCGCGGCGAGCAGGCCGACCACGCTGGCAACGCGGTAGCAGTACAGCGACAGCCCCTTGAAATCGAGGTAACGCGTCTGCTGCAAATCCATTTCCATGCCGTCGATGATTTCGAGCAGTTGCTCTTTCGGCAGGCTGAGCGGGCCGCTCAGCGCTTTGAGCGCAAGGCCCACCGGGTGTTGCGGCTGGCCGTCGGCGACGCGTTCGACCTCCTGGCGCCACCAAGTGAGCTTGGTGGAGGCGAGGGCGACGTCGTTGCATTCGTCGACGACATCATCGACTTCGCGGCAGAAGGCGTAGAGCGCCATGATGGCGCGCCGGCGTTCGGGCGGCAGGAAGAGAAAGCTGTAATAGAAGGAGGAGCCGCTGGCGGCGCACTTCTCCTGGCAGTATTGGTCTGGATTCATGGGGTCACATTGTAAGGGAACGGCTGGCGAGTACCAGCCAGTCCCATTTGCCGAGGGTCGGGCGACGTTCGAAAACGTTGCCGCGCACCTGGCGCAGACGTTCGAGAATGCGCAGGCCACCCTGGACGGTGAAGCGTATTTCCCAGCCGAGCCGGCCGGGCAGGGCGTGAACGAGCGGTGCTCCGCGCAGCATGAGCTGGCGCGAACGGTCGATCTGGAAATCCATGAGCGCCGCCCAGTTGGCCGACCAGCGGCTGGCAGCAAGATCGGCTTCGCTGATCCGGAAACGTGCGAGGTCGGTTTGCGGCAGGTAAATTCGCGATTTTTTCCAGTCGACCGCAGCATCCTGCCAAAAGTTGATCAGTTGCAGGGCGGTGCAGATGCAGTCGGATTCTTCGAGGTGTTGCGGCTCGGTGCGTCCGAACAGATGTAGTACCAGCCGCCCGACCGGGTTGGCGGAACGGCGGCAGTAGTCGAGCAGTTCCGGGAAATCGGCATAGCGCGTCTTGACCACATCCTGCGCAAAGGCGTCGAGCAGATCGCGAAAAAGCTGGAGGGGCAGGGCATGTTTTCGGATGACTTCAGCCAGCCCCACGAACAGCGGGGTCTGCGGCGGTGTGCCGGCGGCAATGCGGTCCAGTTCGGCCTGATAGGCGGCGAGGCCAGCCAGGCGTTCATCGGGTGTTGCATCGCCTTCGTCGGCAATGTCGTCGGCACTGCGGGCGAAGTGGTAGATGACCTCAATCGGCTGCCGCATGTGCGGCGGCAAAAGCACCGAAGCGACGGGAAAGTTTTCGTAGTGGTCGACCGCCATCGTTCAGGCATTTTCCTGCATGGCGGCGCATTTCGGGCACAGGGCGCTGATTTCGACTTCCGGGCTTTCAAGCTGATGCCCGGCTTCTGCCAGACTGGCGGAAAGAGCGCGCATGACCGACTGTTCCTGCAATTCGGTGACGCCGCTGCACTTCGGACAGACAAGAAAGAGGCTGGGAATCTGGTGCGACTGGTGGCGGCAGGCGACAAACAGGTTCATCCGCCCGATCTTGTGCGCCAGGCCCTGTTCAATCAGGAAATCGAGCGCGCGATAAACGGTTGGCGGTGACGCTCCAGGGCGTTCCTGCTTGATCTGGGCAAGCAGGTCGTAAGCCTTGACGCCTGTCGGGCTGCGATAGAGCAGCGCCAGCACTTCGCGGCGAATGGCAGTGAGGCTGGCGCCACGCGACCTGCATTCGCGTTCGGTGCGATCGAGAAATACGATCTCTGGATTGATCGGATCGGCTGTCTCCACGGTCTTTTTTTTCATCGGAACTGTTTTCTGTAATGGTTGCGGTGCGTTGGCATCGCAATTTTTCGATGTTGTGTTGATTCGAATTTCGCCGAGTTTAAATTGGAAACTCGCGATGAGCGAATTTTGCCGGCATGTCGCATGCTCAACTGGATAATGCGTTGCCGCAATGTTGGTTGCGATCGATTATTTGCCAGCGGCAACCCCGCGATATATCGTTGCCACGGTCAACGTGATTTTTGGCCGAATTTTGGCAAAGCCCAAAAAATCTCCCTCCAGCGCTTGACAGGTTTCCGGAGACCCTTATAATGCGCGCTTCTTCAGGCGGTTAGCTCAGTTGGTTAGAGCGCCACGTTGACATCGTGGAGGTCGTTGGTTCGATTCCAATACCGCCTACCAAATTCCTGACGGAGTGGATTTTGATGATTTTCCGAACTTGCATGAGCGTTCAGAAACTTTAAAGAGTCTGCTTTCGTTCGACCAAAAAAAGTGCGGCTCACCCCGCACTTTTTTTTTGCCTTTTCCAAACAGAGGCCAGCCATGCCCGATATCAAACTGCCTGACGGTTCCATTCGTTCCTTTGAACAGCCGGTCACTATTGCCGAGGTTGCTGCCAGCATCGGTGCCGGTCTCGCGCGCGCCGCGCTAGCTGGCAAGGTGGATGGCACGCTGGTTGATACTTCCTTTCTGATCGAGAAAAACGTCGATCTGGCCATCATCACCGAGCGTGATGCCGAAGGTCTCGAAGTCATCCGCCACTCGACGGCGCACTTGCTGGCCTATGCGGTCAAGGAGCTGTTTCCGGAGGCGCAGGTCACCATCGGGCCGGTCATCGACAATGGCTTCTATTACGACTTCGCCTACAAGCGTCCGTTCACGCCTGAAGATCTGCTGGCTATCGAAAAGCGCATGGCCGAGCTCGCAAAAAAAGACTTTCCGGTCACTCGTGAAGTCTGGTCGCGCGACGATGCGGTCAAGTTCTTTCTTGATCAGGGCGAAAAATACAAGGCCGAGCTGATCGAAGCGATCCCGGCTGACCAGCAAGTTTCGCTCTACCGCGAAGGCGACTTCATCGATCTTTGCCGCGGCCCGCACGTTCCGTCGACCGGTAAACTCAAGGTCTTCAAGCTGATGAAGGTCGCGGGTGCCTATTGGCGCGGCAACTCCAAGAACGAGATGTTGCAGCGCATCTACGGCACGGCCTGGGTCAAGAAGGAAGACCTTGAGGCCTATCTGCACATGCTGGAAGAAGCAGAAAAGCGAGATCACCGTCGCCTCGGTCAGCAGCTCGACTTTTTCCATTTTCAGGAAGAAGCGCCTGGCGCCGTCTTCTGGCATCCCAAGGGTTGGGCCCTATTCCAGTCCCTGATCAACTACATGCGTGCGCGTCAGGAGCAGGCCGGTTATGTCGAGGTGAATACCCCGGACGTGATGGATCGTGCGCTATGGGAAACCTCCGGGCACTGGTTCAACTACCGCGACAACATGTTCACGACCGAAACCGAAGATGGTCGCATCTTCGCGCTCAAGCCAATGAATTGTCCGGGAGCTGTTTCGCTTTTCGGTCACGGCCTGAAAAGCTATCGCGACCTGCCGCTGCGTATGGCCGAATTCGGCAAGGTGCATCGCTACGAACCTTCGGGGGCGCTGCACGGTTTGTTGCGCGTGCGCCACTTCACGCAGGATGATGCACACGTTTTCTGCACCGAAGACCAGATGGGCGATGAGTGCAAGGAAGTTGTCCGCCTCATTCTTGATATCTACAAGGATTTCGGCTTCGACAATGTGCGCATCAAGTTGTCCACCCGGCCGGCCAATCGCATTGGTTCCGACGAGACCTGGGATAAGCTCGAAGGCGCGCTTTCGACTGCGCTCGAGCACATGGGTATGCCTTACGAACTATTCCCGGGGGAAGGTGCTTTCTACGGTCCGAAGCTTGAATTCGTCCTGCGCGACGCCATTGGTCGCGACTGGCAGTGCGGTACCTTGCAGGTGGACATGAACCTGCCGGAGCGTTTCGATATCTCTTACGTCGCCGAGGATAACAGCCGCAAGCGTCCGGTCATGCTGCACCGTGCGCTGTTTGGTTCGCTTGAGCGCTTTACCGGCATCCTCATCGAGCACTACACCGGCGCCTTGCCGCTCTGGCTGTCGCCGCTTCAGGCAGTGGTGCTCAATATTTCCGAAAAGCAGGCCGATTACGCTGCCGATGTGGTGAAAAAGCTGCGCTCAGCAGGGCTTCGCGCCGAGGCGGATTTGCGTAATGAGAAAATTACCTATAAAATTCGGGAACATAGCTTGAACCGGCTGCCTTATCAGCTCGTTGTGGGCGATAAGGAAAAAGCGGACGGACTGGTGGCCGTGCGTACTCGCGGTGGTCAGGATCTCGGACAGATGTCCGTGGATGACCTGGTCAAGCGACTTCAGGACGAAGTCGCGGCGCGAAGTGGCACGGCTTAATTATTGTATTTCGGGGGTTTTACCATAGCTCAGAACAAGGCGCATCGCCTCAACGAAGAAATCACGGTTCCGGAGATTCGTCTCCAGGGTGCAGACGGCGAACAACTTGGTATTGTCAGTGTTCGTCAGGCATTGCAGATGGCAGAAGAAGCGGGTGTCGACCTTGTCGAAATCGCGCCGATGGCCAAGCCTCCGGTCTGTCGCATCATGGATTACGGCAAGTTCAAGTATCAGGAACAAAAGCGTGCCCATGAGGCGAAGTTGAAGCAGAAGCAGGTGCAGGTCAAGGAAATCAAGCTGCGCCCGGGTACCGACGAAAACGATTACCAGATCAAGCTCAGGAACATGATTCGCTTCCTTGAGGAAGAAGACAAGGTCAAGGTCACCTTGCGCTTCCGGGGGCGCGAAATGGCGCATCAGGAGTTCGGCATGCGTCAGCTGGAACGAATCAAGGCAGATCTCGAGGCCGTTGGCCAGGTCGAGCAGATGCCGAAG
The DNA here is from genome assembly GCA_964583695.1 of uncultured Dechloromonas sp. Taxonomy (GTDB): domain Bacteria; phylum Pseudomonadota; class Gammaproteobacteria; order Burkholderiales; family Rhodocyclaceae; genus Azonexus. The sequence continues at coordinate 15,974 of CAZOWA010000025.1, read as the reverse complement.
ATGGAAGGTCGTCAGATGATCATGATCATCGGGCCTGCCAAGAAGAAGCCGTAAAAAGTAGTACCCATAAGTGCTTTCGGGTAGTGAAAGCGTTCCCGCCGGGAACCACCTGACAGCATGTCATTAAGGAGCATATAAATGCCCAAAATGAAGACCAAGAGCAGCGCCAAGAAGCGCTTCTCCGTTCGCGCCGGTGGTTCCATCAAGCGCGGTCAAGCCTTCAAGCGTCACATCCTGACCAAGAAGACCACAAAAGTTAAGCGTCACCTCCGCGGTGCCGCAGCGGTGAACGAGCGTGATGTCGCATCCGTTCGCGCCATGATGCCCTACGCGTAAGGAGATAGCACATGTCCCGAGTTAAACGTGGTGTAACGGCTCGCGCCCGTCACAAGAAGGTTCTCGTTCAGGCCAAGGGTTACCGCGGTCGTCGCAAGAACGTATATCGTATCGCCAAGCAGGCGGTGATGAAGGCTGGTCAGTACCAGTATCGTGACCGTCGTCAGCGCAAGCGTCAGTTCCGTTCCCTGTGGATCGCCCGTATCAATGCTGCAGCTCGTGAGCTGGGCATGAAGTACAGCACCTTCATGAACGGTCTGAAGAAGGCCAACATCGAAGTCGACCGCAAGGTCCTGGCCGATCTGGCCGTCTTCGATCAGCCGGCATTTGCCGCTCTGGCCGCCCAGGCCAAGGCACAGCTCGGCGCCTGAGCGAAAGCGTAAATAAAAAAAGGAGGCGCAAGCCTCCTTTTTTAGTTTCTGCCGCCGCTTTACGGTTTCACGTCGGCTATGCCGGCATGAGTCCTTACTGAACGTGCGTTTGTTGGTGGTTTTGTTGGTGGACGTCTATGGACAATCTCGATCAAATCGTTAGCGAAGCCCAGTCGGCTTTCGCTGCCATTTCTGACCCCGATGCATTGGAACAGGTTAAAGCCCGTTTCCTTGGCAAGAGTGGGCAGATCACCGAACTTCTCAAAGGCTTGGGCAAACTGCCGCCGGAAGAGAAGAAAACCGCCGGCGCGGCAATCAACGTCGCCAAGACGGCCGTTGAAACTGCGCTCAACGAGCGTCGTGAAGCGATCCGCAAGGCAGCGCTCGAAGCGCGCCTGGCTGAAGAGGCGCTGGATGTCACGCTACCCGGCCGCGCTGAAGCGCGCGGTGGCCTGCATCCGGTAACGCGTACGCTGGAGCGTATCGAGGCTCTGTTCCGCTCCATTGGTTTCGACGTGGCCGACGGCCCCGAGATCGAGGAAGATTTTTTCAACTTCACCGCCATGAACACGCCCGAGGATCACCCGGCGCGTTCGATGCACGATACGTTCTACCTGCAGAACCCGGACGGCACGGTGGCCGACAAGGTTCTGCTGCGCACCCATACCAGCCCGATCCAGGCGCGTTATATGAAGGCGCATGTCGAACGTTACGGTCAACTGGAAAAAATGCCTGAAATCAGAATCATCGCGCCGGGCCGCGTCTATCGTGTCGATTCCGATGCGACGCATTCGCCGATGTTCAATCAGGTCGAAGGCCTGTGGGTGGGTGAGGGCGTTTCGTTTGCCGACCTCAAGGGCGTCATTGCCGATTTTCTCAAGAGCTTCTTCGAGACCGACGACCTCGTGGTGCGTTTCCGTCCTTCGTTCTTCCCGTTTACTGAGCCGTCGGCCGAAATCGACGTGGCTTTCATGAGCGGCGCGCTGAAAGGCCGTTGGCTGGAAATCGCCGGTTGCGGCATGGTGCATCCGGATGTATTGCGCATTGCCGGCATCGATCCGGAAAAGTACACCGGCTTCGCCTTCGGCTTCGGTCAGGATCGCCTGACCATGCTGCGTTACGGCGTCAATGACCTGCGCCTCTTCTTTGAAGGCGACCTCCGTTTCCTGAGGCAATTCGCATGAAATTCTCCGAATCCTGGCTGCGTACCCTTGTCGACACGAAGCTGTCGAGCGAGGAACTATCTCATCTGCTGACCATGGCTGGCCTTGAAGTCGAAGGTCTGGAGCCGGTCGCTCCCCAATTCAACGACGTCGTCGTCGCCCAGGTACTCGAAGTCGTCAAACACCCGGATGCCGACCGTCTCAATGTCTGCAAGGTCGATACCGGCCGCGGTGAGCCGACGACCATCGTCTGCGGTGCGCCGAATGTCGCTGTTGGCCTGCGCGTACCTTGCGCCTTGCCAGGTGCCAAGCTACCCGGCGATTTCACGATCAAGATCGCCAAGGTGCGGGGCATCGAGTCGTCCGGCATGCTCTGCTCGGCCAAGGAGCTTGGCATCGCCGAAGAGGCCTCCGGTCTTTTGATTCTTCCGTCTGATGCCCCGGTTGGTCAGTCGATCCGTGAATATCTCGATCTTGACGACAACCAGTTCGAACTCAAGCTGACGCCGAATCGTGCCGACTGCCTTTCGCTGACCGGCGTGGCGCGCGAAGTCGCCGCCATTGCTGGCGCCCAGGCCAAGTTCCTCGATGTGCCGGAAGTCGCGGCGACCATCGCCGATCAGCGCGCCGTTGTGCTGGATGCGCCGGACGCCTGTCCGCTTTATTTCGGTCGCGTCCTCAAGGGCGTCAATGCGAAGGCGCCGACGCCGGAATGGATGAAGCGCCGGCTCGAGCGCAGCGGTATCCGCTCGATTTCCGCGCTGGTCGATGTTACCAACTACGTCATGCTCGAACTCGGGCAGCCGCTGCATGCTTTCGACAACACCAGACTCGAAGGCGCCGTGCATGCCCGCATGGCCATGCCGGAAGAAAAGCTGCTGCTGTTGAACGAGCAGACCATCAGTATCGATGCCGACATTCTGGTCATCGCCGACGATGCCAAGGCGTTGGCCATGGCTGGCATCATGGGTGGGGAAGAAAGCGGGATCACGCTGGAGACCACCGAGTTGTTCCTGGAATCGGCTTTCTTTGCGCCGAAGGCGATTGCCGGCCGCGCCCGCCGCTACGGTTTCGGTTCGGATGCCTCGCATCGTTTCGAGCGCGGGGTCGATTTTGGTGGCACCAGGCGCGCCATCGAGCGCGCGACGCAACTGATCCTCGACATCTGTGGTGGTGTTGCAGGTCCGGTGGTCGAGGGCAAGGCCAGCCTGCCCGAACGCAAGGCCGTCCGCCTGCGCACCGCGCGCGCTTGCTCCGTGATTGGAATGACCTTCACGCCCGAAGAAATTGCCGCCTTGTTCAGTGGTCTTGGCTTACCGTTCGTACGTCAGGGTGACGATTTTCTGGTGACACCGCCGACCTGGCGCTTCGATATTGAAATCGAAGAAGACTTGATCGAGGAAATCGCCCGACTGCACGGCTATGACAACATTCCGGCACCGGCGCCGCGCGGCAACCTGAAAATGATGGTGCAGCCCGAAGCGCAACTTCCGTCGGCGCGTGTTCGCCAGTTGCTGGTCGACCGCGGCTATCAGGAAGTGGTCAATTTCGCCTTCGTCGAGGAAGCCTGGGAGGCCGATTTCGCCGCGAAGACCGCAGAGGCGGATCTAATCCGCCTGGCCAATCCGATTGCCAGCCAGATGGCTGTCATGCGCTCGACGCTGTTTGGCGGACTGATTTCCAACCTCGTGACCAATCTCAAGCGCAAGCAGAACCGCGTCCGCCTGTTCGAAACAGGCCGGGCATTCGAGCGCAATCCCGCCGCAACGCCGGTTCCCGGCTTCGCCCAAAACTGGAAGCTCTCGGGGCTGGCCTACGGTACCGCCTTGCCGGAAGGCTGGGGAAGTGCTGCGCGCAAGGTCGATTTCTTCGATGTGAAGGGTGATCTGGAGGCCTTGCTGGCACCGGCACACTTGCGATTCGAGAAGCTTGCACATCCGGCCCTGCATCCCGGGCGTGCAGCTCGGGTACTGCTTGATGGGCGCGAAATCGGCTGTCTGGGCGAATTGCACCCGGAATGGGTTCAGAAATATGACCTCCCGCTGGCTCCAGTGCTTTTCGAACTTGATTTCGAGGCCATCAAGTCGGTTCAGGTGCCGGCTTATGTCGAACTGTCGAAATTCCCGCCCGTCATTCGTGACTTGGCTGTTGTTGTCGATCAGGAGCTCGAACTTCAAACACTTCTTGACGGACTTGGATCGAGTTTACCGAGCCTGGTTAAGGACGTTCAACTGTTCGATGTATACCTTGGAAAAGGCGTTCCAGAAAACAAAAAAAGTCTTGCTTTCCGGATAGTTATGCAAGATACTCAACGCACTTTGCTAGATTCGGAAGTTGATGCTGCCTTGCAGCAACTGGTGTCCTGTCTTGAACAGGCATTCGGTGCTCAACTGCGTGCCTGATGGAAAAAACAACGATGACGCTCACCAAAGCAGAGCTCGCAGATTTGCTCTTCGAGAAAGTTGGTTTGAATAAACGCGAGGCCAAGGATATGGTCGAGGCATTTTTCGAAGAAATTCGCAATGCCTTGGAAACCGGAGATGGCGTGAAGCTCTCTGGGTTTGGTAATTTCCAATTGCGCGACAAACCTCAGCGCCCTGGGCGCAACCCAAAAACCGGGCAGGAAATTCCCATTACCGCACGTCGGGTGGTGACGTTTCATGCCAGTCAAAAGCTGAAGTCTGACGTGGAAATTGCCTTTGATGGAACCGCGGCCTAAATCTCCTGCTGGCGACGAGCTGCCGCCTATTCCCGCCAAGCGTTACTTTACGATCGGTGAAGTCAGCGAGTTGTGTGGCGTCAAGCCGCATGTGCTTCGTTATTGGGAGCAGGAATTCAATCAGTTGAAGCCGGTCAAGCGGCGTGGTAACAGGCGTTATTATCAGCATCATGAGGTGATTCTGGTTCGCAAGATTCGTGAGCTTCTTTACAATCAGGGGTTTACAATTAGTGGGGCGCGCAATCGTCTGGATGAAGGCGGTGGTGCTTCCTCGGCGGGTGTTGAAAAACACGAGGTTCCAAAAAAAGGCAATAGCTTGCGCAGCCAGGTTGAATCAGTAATTGAAATGTTGAGGCTTTGATTCCCGGATTTTTTGGGTATAATAGTCGGCTTGTCGGGGCGTAGCGCAGCCTGGTAGCGCACTTGCATGGGGTGCAAGGGGTCGCGAGTTCGAATCCCGCCGCCCCGACCAAATTAAATAACCGGCTTATGCCGGTTTTTTAATTTTAATTGTTGAAAAATAAAATAGGACAAACTAGATTATCACCACGTCTTTTTATCTCTGGAGGTAATTATGGATTTGTCGTCAATGTCAGTTTCCCAGTTGCGTGAATTGCTGCAGCAAATCCCCGCTGAATTGAAAAAGCGGGAGGCGCAGGAAAAAATCCAGATACTTAATGAGGTTCGTGCTTTCGCCAAAGCTCGTGGCTATGCAATTGAAGATTTGTTGGCCAGGGATGCCAAGGTTAAACCCGGTTCGACAGGCAAGGTCAAGGTCAAATATCGTCATCCGGATAATTCGTCGCTCGAGTGGACCGGTCGTGGCCGTAAACCGAAATGGGTTGAGGCGTGGCTCGCATCCGGCGCAGCCATCGAAAATCTTCTGGTCTGAAAATGCGTATATTGCTCAGTAACGACGACGGATATTTTGCTCCCGGTCTGGAAGCACTGGCTAAGGCACTTGCGCCGCTTGGGAGTATCGTCGTCGTTGCTCCCGAGCAAAATCGCAGTGGTGCCAGTAACTCCCTCACTCTGGATCGGCCGCTGTTTCTCAAAACAGCCGCCAATGGTTTTCATTTTGTAAACGGAACGCCAACGGATTGCGTTCATCTGGCTGTTACCGGGATGCTCAGCGAATTGCCGGATATTATTGTTTCTGGAATTAATCTTGGCGCCAATATGGGCGACGATACGATTTACTCCGGCACTGTTGCAGCGGCGACTGAAGGATATTTACTGGGTATTCCGTCAATTGCGATTTCCCTGACCAGCTTTGAAGGGAAAAATTTCGAAACGGCAGGCCGCGTCGCGGCTGATCTGGTGCAACGGTTTATTAAAAATCCGATCAAGGAACCGGTGTTGCTGAACGTCAATGTGCCGGATATTCCCCATGGCGATATCAAAGGGATGGAAGTGACGCGATTGGGTCGGCGGCATAAGGCCGAAGCGGTTGTGAAAATGGTTTCGCCACGCAACGAGACGGTTTATTGGGTTGGTGCCGCCGGTGCGGCTGCTGATGCCGGGCCAGGTACTGACTTCAATGCGGTGGAGCGGGGACTGGTGTCGGTTACGCCTTTGCAGATCGATCTGACCCATACGGCACAACTTCCTGCCATTCGCGACTGGATGATGTGAGCGCGGCGACCATGCATGGTATCGGGATGACGTCGCAGCGAACCCGGGCGCGAATGATCGAGCGCCTTCGGGAAAAAGGGATTCGCAATGAAGTGGTCCTCAAGGCCATGGCAAGCGTTCCCCGTCATGTGTTCGTCGAGGAGGCGCTGGCGTCCAGGGCTTACGAGGACACCGCGCTGCCCCTCGGGATGGGGCAGACTATCTCGCAGCCCTATATCGTTGCGCGCATGATCGAACTGCTGCTGAGCGGCCGCACCAGTCTGGGCCGCACGCTGGAAATCGGCGCGGGTTGCGGCTATCAGGCGGCTGTTCTGGCGCAATTGACCAGTGAGGTTTATGCCGTCGAGCGTCTGGGACCGTTGCTGGAGAAAGCCAAGGCCAATATGCGCACGCTCCAGCAATTCAACGTGCGGCTGAAACATGCCGATGGACATCTGGGTTTGCCCGAAGCTGGGCCGTTTGACAGTATCATTGTCGCAGCGGCCGGTGTGCAGGTTCCGCCAGCGCTGTTGGAGCAGTTGGCGATGGGTGGCCGGCTGGTCTTGCCAATTGGAACGTCGGAGCAGTATCTTAGCTTTATTGAAAGAACGCCTCAGGGATATGTCGAAACCCGGCTTGATGCCGTGAGATTTGTCCCGCTTCTCGCAGGAACGCAATGATTCGAGTTATCTCTTTAGCTGTTTCGGGCCTCTTGTTGTCTGGTTGTATTTCCCAGCAACCGGCACCTTCCGTTGATCGGACCGCTTCTGCGCAGGCCAAGGCAGCAGCGCCTGTGGCCCCTTCCGGGCCCGGCTATTACACGGTCAAACGCGGCGATACCCTGTATCGGATTGCGCTTGAGCATGGGCAGGATTATCGCGATGTGGCGACCTGGAATGGCGTAACCAATCCCGCAACCATCAAAGAGGGGCAGGTGCTGCGCGTAGCGCCCCCGGGCGGCACCGAGACTTCTGGTGCGGTTGTTGCGAAGCCGATTGCGACGACATCTGCTGTTGAAACGCGTTCGCTCGATTCATCGCCGCCGGCTCCTGTGGCCGCAGGTGGTGTGAAAAGCGAGCCGAAGGTTGGCAAGGAGCCGTATTCGGACGAAGCTTATGCCCGCCTGAACAAGACGGGCGATGCCCCCAAGGTCGAGACGAAGACCGATGCGCCGGTCGTTGCTGCTGCTCCCGCTGCGTCCGGGCCTGATGACGTGGTCTGGGCCTGGCCGGTGTCTGGCAAGGTCGTGGCACCTTTCAGCGATTCCGGAAACAAGGGTCTGGATCTGGCTGGGCGCGCCGGTGACCCGGTATTTGCAGCAGGTGATGGCAAGGTGGTTTATGCCGGTGCCGGTCTGAGGGGATATGGTGAACTGGTTATCGTGAAGCACAACGCCATGTTCCTCTCTGCTTATGCCCACAATCGGAAGATCCTGGTCAAGGAAGGTCAGCAGGTGACGCGTGGTCAGAAAATTGCGGAAATGGGGAATACCGATACCGATTCCGTGAAGCTCCATTTTGAAATTCGCAAGCAGGGCAAGCCGGTCGATCCTGCACCCTATCTGCCGAAAAGATGACTGAGGTAGAAGCCGAGGATGAATTCGACGGGCCTGCCGAGGAGGCGGCCCTGCTTCCCGATCCGGATCCGGTAACACCGGAGTACGAGCTTCTTGAAGACGTCACCCAGCTTTATCTCAATGAAATCGGGGCCAAGCCCTTACTGACGCCGGAACAGGAACTGCTTACCGCCCGTCAGGTACGCGCTGGTGATTTTTCGGCCAGGCAGAAAATGATCGAGCACAACCTTCGTCTGGTTGTGAATATTGCCAAGCATTACCTGAATCGTGGCATTCCGCTGCTCGATCTGGTCGAGGAGGGGAATCTCGGGCTGATCCACGCGCTGGAGAAGTTCGATCCGGAACGGGGGTTCCGCTTCTCCACGTACGCAACGTGGTGGATTCGCCAGAGTATCGAGCGTGGCATCATGAACCAGTCGCGAACTATTCGCCTGCCGGTGCATGTGGTTAAGGAAATCAATATTGTCCTGCGCGCGATTCGTCATCTGGAATCGGCGGACCGGCGTGACTCCACCGTCGACCGCATCGCTGCCTTGCTCGACCGGCCAGTCGAGGAAATTCGCCATATCCTGTCGCTCAACGAGCATATCGCCTCGCTTGATGCGCCTCTGGATATCGACCCAGCTCACTCGATGGCGGAGATTATTGCGGATGAAACCGGTGGTACCCCGGAGTCCTTGTTGCAGGTCAGCGAAATGGGGGGGCTGGTTGATGACTGGCTATCCCGGCTTTCCGAACGTCAGCGTCTGGTCATTGAGCGGCGTTACGGCCTCAATGGTGCCGATCTGGCGACGCTGGACGTGATTGCGACGGAGCTCGGCCTGACGCGCGAGCGCGTTCGGCAAATTCAGATGGAAGCGCTTGATCAGCTACGCAAGATCGCCAAGCGCGGAAATATTTCGAAAGACGCTTTGCTGTAGGCCGGTTTGGCGGACGGCATTTTCATTAAGTTGTGTTCAGGATGATCAAACAGATTTTTTTCGCGTCGGCGCTTGTCTGCCTTGGTGCTGTCCAGCAGGTTCATGCGGGGGCCGATCCGCTTCCCGTCGTTGTGACCGACAGTTTTAGCGTGACTGGAAATATCACCATCGATCGTGCGAGCGGTGCGATGACTGGTGATGGCACCATTCGCTGGAACAACGGCGAATACTACGAAGGCCATCTGCTTGCCGGTAACAAGCAGGGCCGTGGCGTGTTCGTCTGGCAGAACGGGCAGCGCTACGAGGGCAACTGGCTTGACGACAGAATGACCGGCCAAGGTCGCCTTGCTTACGCCAACGGTGATCTTTACGAAGGGGATTTTCTCGACGGAGAGCCCCACGGCACCGGCACTTATACCACAGCCGGCGGTACGGTCTACCGCGGTGCCTGGGTGCATGGCCAGAAGCAGGGCGTCGGGCGGTTGACCTGGGAGGATGGCGACTACTGGGAAGGCGAATTCAGCAAGGATCAGCCGACCGAGAATGGAAAACTGGTTCTCGGCAACGCGCCCGATGAGCCCGACCCATCGGCAAAGATTACCGACGCCCGGGCCGGCAAGCGAGCGTTGGCAAAAAAAGCCAAATAATCCGGTTTACCGTGGCATTCGCTGGCGGATCTGTTCGGCCAGCTGAAAAACCGACATGGCGTAAAAGCTGGAACGGTTGTAGCGCGTAATGACGTAAAAGTTGTTGAAGCCGAGCCAGTATTCCGTTTCTTGCCCGGGAGAAACGAGGTCGACCAGGGCTGCAAGCGCCTGTGGGTCGGCCTCGGCCGATATTCCTTTTGCCGCAAGGTCGGCAACTTTCAACGACGGCAGGATGCCTGCCTCGATCAGTGCATGATCGGGTTCGCCTGTGGTGCGCGCCGGAACGGCTACTGGTTGATCGGCAAGCCAGCCGTGTTGTTCGAGAAAACGGCCGACGCTGCCGATTGCGTCATTGACGCTGCCGGAGAGGTCGATTTGCTGGTCCCCATCAAAATCCACTGCATAGCGACGCTGGCTGCCCGGCATGAACTGCGGGATGCCAATGGCGCCGGCAAACGAGCCTTTGATGCTCAGGGGATCCATGTGGTTTTCGCGGGCAAGCAGGAGAAACTGCTCAAGCTCGGTCCGGAAAAAATCAGCTCGCCTTGGATAGTGAAACGCCAGCGTGGCGAGCGCGTCAAATACCTTGAAACCGCCGGTATTGCGTCCGTATTCGGTTTCCACGCCAATGATCGCGACGATGACTTCTTCCGGCACGCCATACAGTGCGCGGGCCCGGGCCAGCGTGGCCTGGTTGTCGCGCCAGAAGCGGACGCCGCCATCAATGCGCCGCTCATTCAGAAAACGTGGACGGTAGCGCTCCCACGAGCGTTGCAAAGGAGAACTGGGCGGGGCGATCAGTTGAAGTACCTTGGGATTCGGGCGCGCTTGCGCAAACTGTGCGAGTAATTCTTCCGCCCTGAAGCCGTGACGCTTTTCAAGGTCGATGGCGAATTCGACAACGGATTGTTCGTCCGCGAAAGTGGATGGGGTGGGGGCAGCGTGGCCGTGAGTGGCCAGAGTGAGCAACAGCGCGCCAAGGATAAGCTTCAAGTCTGTCTCCATCAGGGTAGTCGCGCGACTGCCTCGCGCAGGAATTGCAGGTTGCCGTTCAGTCCGTAGCGCGCCATCAGGTAGGCTTCGACTACGTCGTCAAAAGCGTCCGCGAGCCCGGGGTGCTGCTGGCGAACACGCTGGGCGATGTCGAGCGGTGTCTCCCAGGGCGCGCAGTTTACCCCGTGCCGTGCCAGATGTGCCAAGGCTTTGTGCCAAAGACGGCTCAGCGGGTCGTGGCGAGGCTGTTGGTGGAACGCCCAGCCCAAGGTGGCGACGAGCAACAGAACGATGGCGATGATCAGGGCCTGGCCCAGGCTTTGCCAGTCGCTGTCGGGGAATCCGAGCCGGGAAAGCAGTTCGCGCTGGCGTTGCAGGTCGTAGCCGATGATTTGCTGGTTCCATGCGTTGTTGATTGCCTCCCAGCGGTAGCGCAGGCTGCGCAGCCACTCGCCATGGGCCTGCACCATCATGGGGAGCGGTTCCCCGGCACCCAGCGCGTTGCCAATGCCGGTTTCGATGCGGTTGGGCGAGACCGCCGCGGTTGGGTCGATTCGCAGCCACCCGCGCCCTTCGATCCAGACCTCTGCCCAAGCGTGAGCATCGTATTGGCGGACGACGACATAGCCATCGAGCGGATTGAGTTCGCCGCCCTGATAGCCGGTAACCACCCGGGCTGGAACGCCGGCGGAACGCATCAGGGTGACGAAGGCTGCCGAATAGTGTTCGCAGAAACCGCGCCGGGTGGTGAACAGGAACTCATCAACAGCATGCGTACCCAGCAAGGGCGGACGGAGGGTGTAGTAGAACTCGGTGCCAAACAGGGCGAGGGCTTTTTTGATGATGGCCTCGGGCGATTTTTCATCCTTACGCCAGGCTTCGCCCAAGGCTTGCGTTTTGGGATTGAAGCCCTTTGGCTGTCGCAGGTTGGTGCGCAGCACAGCTTCGTCTTCCTGGATGTTGAGACGGTAGTCCAGGCTGGCGCTCAGACGGTAGCGTTCCCGGCTGGTCAAAGGAGTTTTGCTGTTTGCCGTAAGTCGGCCATTGAGCGAGGTTTCCGGCGGCAGGCTGCGGGGGGCGTCGAGGGCAAGCAGCCAGCGTTGGTTGTGGGCTTCCAGTGTTGTTTCGTAGCCAATGGCCGGTGACAGGAAGTCGAGTTTTTCGGTGTTGCGAATTCCATCTGCCGGCTGCCAGGTGCGACCGTCAAAGTTTTCCAGAACCGGGCCACGCCAATAAAGTTTGCCACGTGGCGGCGGTGCGCCATCGAACCGCACGCGGAAGGCGATTTCGCTGCTTTGTGCCAACTCGGCGATATTGCCTGGTGTCATGTTGCTGGAAAGGCCGGTCTTGCCGGCGTGAGCGTCTTGCGGTAAACCCCAGAGCGGCCCGCCCACCCGTGGGAAAAGCAGGTACAGAACGACCATGAAGGGAATGGCCTGGGCGCCCAGAAGCGCCGCGTAACGCAAGCTGCTGCGCAGGCTGCTGGCGGGCCCGCCGTGCAGTCTGATCAGTGCTGCGGAAACAATCCAAAGCGCAATCAGAAGCCAGAGACCGGTGAAAATGCTTTGAGAATAAAAGTAGTGGGTAAGCAGCAGAAAGTAACCAAGGTTGATGACAACGACGCCATCACGCCGGCGTTTCAGTTCGAGCAATTTCATGGCCATGAAGACGACCAGCATCGAAACTCCGGCATCCCGGCCGAGCAGGGTACGAAATTCGTAATGAATGCCGGCACTCGCCAGAACGACGATCAGGATAAGCAGCCAGCGGTTCGGCAAACGTTGGTTACGCCACCACAGCCAGCCTCCCCAGAGCAAGATCAGACTTGAAAACAGCGATAGCCAAAGTGGTTGGTGTTCGAAATGCGGTGCGATGGTGACCATTGCCGTGGCAAAAAGCCAAGGTATGGCTCGATGGTCGAGCGCTTCGCGGGCCGTGGTGCTCATGGCTGGAAGAGTGCCAGCGCTTCGAGGCAGCGATGACGATGCGCGTCGCCGTTACCAGGCTGAATTTCGGTGCCAGGCAGGTGCAGGCTGTAGCTACAGCTCTGACTTTCCGCCGCAAGTATCCAGCCGGCCAGGATGGACAGGCGTCTTTCGATGGGCAGGGCGGCGTCAGTGAGGCGCAGGTCAAGCTGTAACTCGATCCGCGCACCACCGGCAAATTGCTTGATCAGGAGAGGACGCTCTCCGATATCGCGGGCACTGGCCTTCCAGGCAACGTGGCGGGGCGAGTCGGCCGGTTGGCGTTCGCGGAAACCGGCGAAATCTTCCTGACCGGCCTCGCCGCGCTGTTCTCCGGCGGCGGGGATCGGCGATGGCTCCGGCAAGGGACTTGAGATGGGCTCCGGGTAAACCAGGCAACGCATCGCCGGTTGCAGATAGCTCCAGGCCACGAAAAGGCCAAGTGGATAACTGGTGCTCAGGCGTGTGCGCGGCAGATCCAGCCAGCCGCGCCGCACGGCGTCCACCGGCAATGCCAGTTTTGTGCATTTTTTTGGGTTGACCGCAGCAATCACTGTTTTCCCCGGTGTGGCCTCCAGTTCCAGTGCCAGGCGCGGCGTATCGCGGTCATTGTCGAGCATGATCTGGAAGTGGGCTGTTTCACCGGAAAATACCGGGTCGCAGCGTCCCGGCGTAATGAGCAGGCCGTGCAGGTTGCGAAACGTGTGCACCATGCCGACGATGCCCATGCCGACGAGCAGAAACACCAGTGCATGACCGAGCGCCAGCCCGTAATTGATGGCGCTGACCAGCATGACGAGAAGGACGGCTGCAAAGAGCAGGCCACTCCGTGTCGGCAGGATGAAAATGCGCCGCCGGCCAAGACGCAACGGTGCGGTGCCGTCGCTTTTCCAGCGAAACAGCTGTTGCTTGAGCGTAGCAGCGAGGCTCATGAAAACTACGGAATAGCCACGCTGCGCACCAAGGCGGCAATCTCTTCGTGGCTCGCGTGGCCGCTGCCCTGCGCCGAGCGCAGGCGATGACGGGCAACGGCTGGCAGGACCGCCTGCACATCGTCGGGCAGCACCATGTCGCGTCCGGCCAGCCAGGCCCAGGCACGGGCTGCAGCCAGCAAGGCCAGTCCGGCACGTGGCGAGAGACCGTGCTGGAACGACGGATTGTTGCGCGTGGCTTCGACCAGTGTCTGGACGTAATCGATCAACGGCGGGGCGGCGTGCAGTGCGGCAACCTCGGCTTGTAGCGCAGGAAGGTCGGTTGCCTGAAGCAAAGAGGTGAGTTGTTCGGCTGCCTCCCGCTGGCTGCCGGCGGCGAGCAGCGCACGCTCGGCAATGCGGTCGGGGTAGCCGAGTTCGATGCGCATGAGGAAACGGTCGAGTTGCGATTCGGGCAGGGGAAAGGTGCCGATCTGGTGTGCCGGATTCTGGGTGGCGATGACGAAAAACGGACGAGGCAGTTCGCGGGTCTGACCCTCGGCCGTGACCTGGCCTTCTTCCATGGCTTCAAGCAGGGCGCTCTGGGTCTTCGGAGTGGCTCGATTGATCTCGTCGGCGAGTACCAGTTGAGCGAACACCGGGCCAGGCAGGAAGCGGAATTCGCTCTTGTCGCGGTCAAAAATCGACACGCCGGTGATGTCCGCCGGCAGCAAGTCGCTGGTGAACTGGATGCGGGAGAAACGCAGGCCGAGCAGACGGGCCAGCGTGTGGGCCAGCGTGGTTTTGCCCATCCCAGGCAAATCCTCGATCAGGAGGTGTCCGCCAGCGAGCAGGCAGGCTGCTGCCTGGCGGATTTCACCTGCTTTGCCGAGAATGATCTCGCCGGCCTTGGCGAGTACGGGGTCGAACGGACGCGGGCGTCCGGAGAGCGTGGTGCCGAACATGGAAAATATCCCTGAGAGCTGTCCCGGCCAATTCTAATGCTTGAAGCGGCCTGCGGAATGGGACGATAATCACAATTCGACGTGCGCATCCAGTGCGCCGGTTCGCAGAGAGAGAACAAGTGACGACCACTGCCTTCATTACCCATCGCGACTGTCAGTTGCACGACATGGGCTCGCATCATCCGGAATGTCCCCAACGTCTGACCGCCATCAATGACCACCTGATCGCTCAGGGCATCGATGCCTACTTTGTCTATCACGATGCGCCACTCGCCACCTTCGAGCAGTTGATGCGCGTTCATCCCGCTTCGCATCTGGAGCGCATCAAGCGTGCGTCGCCAGAACTCGGGGTCGTGCATCTCGATCCAGACACGGCTATGAATCCGCATACCTGGCAGGCAGCGCTACGCGCTGCGGGAGCAGGTTGCCTGGCGGTTGATCTGGTGATGAGCGGGGAGTGCGAGAATGCCTTCTGCGCCGTGCGTCCGCCCGGTCATCATTGCGAGAAGGAAAACCCGATGGGTTTCTGCTTCTTCAACAACATCGGCGTTGCCGCCCGCCACGCGCTCAAGGTTCACGGGCTCGAGCGGGTTGCCATCATCGACTTCGATGTGCATCACGGCAATGGTACCGAAGACTGCTTTGCCGGGGATGAGCAGGTGCTGATGTGCAGTATTTTCCAGCATCCGTTCTATCCCTATTCGGGCACTGACAAGCCCGCTGCCAACATGTGCAACGTCCCGCTGGCCGCCGGTTGTGGCGGTGAGGAATTCCGCGATGCGGTGCTGCAGGTGTGGACGCCGCGTCTCAGGGAGTTCAAGCCCCAGATGATCCTGATTTCCGCAGGGTTCGATGGGCATTACGAAGATGATATGGGTGGATTGAAGTTGCTCGAGAAGGATTTTGGCTGGTGTACCGAGCATCTGAAGAGTCTGGCTGCCGAAATGTGCAACAAGCGAATTGTCTCGATGCTTGAAGGCGGCTACGTGATGACTTCGCTGGCCCGCAGCGTCGGAGCCCATCTGCGGGCACTGGCAGATCTCTGAACGCGCTTCCCGGCGCTGATTTCCTTCGAAAAAAGGCGAGGGTGGGTTAAAATCCCGCCCTCTTTTTCATGTTTCCAACGTTTAACCGGATGAATCCATGGCGTTGATTGTTCAGAAATACGGCGGCACCTCGGTTGGCAACCCCGAGCGCATCAAGAACGTCGCCCAGCGTATTGCCAAATTCCAGTCTCAGGGCCATCAGGTGGTGGTCGTTGTTTCCGCCATGAGCGGTGAGACCAACAAGTTGATTGCGCTTGCCAAGGAAATTTCGGCCAGCCCGGATCCGCGTGAGCTCGACCAGATCTGCTCTACCGGCGAACAGGTCACCATTGGCCTGCTGGCCATGGCGCTCAAGGAAATCGGTGTTCCCGCCCGGAGTTATACCGGTGGGCAGGTGAAGGTCCTGACCGACAGCACGTTCACCAAGGCACGCATTCTCTCGATCGACGAGACAAACATGCGCCGCGACCTCGACGAGGGCAAGGTGGTGGTGGTCGCCGGTTTCCAGGGGGTCGACGAAGACGGCAATATCACCACGCTCGGCCGTGGTGGTTCGGACACCTCCGGGGTGGCCCTGGCCGCTGCCCTGAAGGCGGACGAATGCCAGATCTATACCGACGTTGATGGTGTCTACACCACCGACCCCCGTGTCGTGCCCGAAGCCAAGAAGCTTGACACCATCACCTTCGAGGAAATGCTGGAAATGGCCAGCCTCGGCTCCAAGGTGCTGCAGATCCGCTCGGTCGAAT
>CAZOWA010000024.1:0-44405 GCA_964583695.1 uncultured Dechloromonas sp. | reverse complement strand
AAATCCGCGAATTCGGCGGCGACATGAAGGAAACCTACGGCGTGCCGGTCGAGGAGATCGTCAAGGGCATCGCCCACGGCGTGCGCAAGGTCAATATCGACACCGACATCCGCCTCGCCATGACCGGCGCCGTGCGTCGCTACATGGCCGAGAACCCGTCCAAGTTCGACCCGCGCGACTTCCTCAAGCCGGCCCGCGAAGCCGCCAAGAAGATCTGCCTGGCGCGCTACGAAGCCTTCGGCTGTGCCGGCCGCGCCAGCCAGATCAAGGTCATCCCGCTGGAAAAAATGGCCGAGCGTTATGCCAAGGGCGAGCTCAACCAGATCGTCAAATAAGCCGTTTTTTTCGGTTCACCGCCGGAACGCCACAGCCGCCCGCGGGCGGCTGTTTTTACATCAAGCCATCACCGGGAAACACCATGGATGCCCGCCTGACCGAACTCGAAATCAAGATCACCTACACCGAGGATCTTGTCGACGAACTGAACCGCACCGTCTTTCGGCAGCAGCAACAGATCGACTCGCTGATCGCCGAGATCCGCAACCTGCGCGATCAGGTTCAGAACCCGCCGGATCAGCAACCCCGCAACCTGCGCGACGAAATCCCGCCGCACTACTGATCCTGAACATCTCGCCGCAGCGGCGAAAAGAAATATTCGAAAAGGATACCGTCGGGCTGTACCCGTCCCACCGATTTTCCCCTGCGTCTCCGCGGTTCAACAAGGTTTTCGGAAAACCTCAGCGCGCCTTGGCAACGTGAAAAGCCGCCAGCAAATCCGGCACCAGCGCATCGCAATCAGCGGCCGTAACCGGCACGCCTTCGCTATAGCCGTAAGGCACGCAATAAGCTGCACAGCCGGCGGCACGGGCCGCCTGAACATCGTTGAGAGAATCGCCGATATGCAGGTTCTTCGCCGGCTCGACGCCCATCCAGCGACAGGCATGGCGCATCGGCTCCGGATGCGGCTTCTTGAACTCGGTCGTATCGCCTGAAACCACAACATCGAAAAAGTCGGCGATATCCATGCGCTCCAGCAGCACCTCGGTAAAGATCGCCGGCTTGTTGGTGACCACACCCATCTTCACGCCATTCTCGCGCCACACCTTGAGCCCGTCGAGCACGCCGGGGTAAATCCGGGTCAGCGTTCCGTTCACCGTCGTGTAATGCCGCTTGAACGAATCGATGGCCTTCGCCAGTTGCTCGGCGCTCGGCGGCTGCTCGCGGGTCAGGCAGCGTTCGACGAGCACCGCCATTCCCTTGCCTACAAAGCTGTGCACTTCCGCCGGGCTGCGCGGCGGCGCACCGACTTCCGCCAGCATCCGACGACAGGCTTCGGCCAGATCGGCCACGGTATCCAGCAAGGTTCCATCGAGATCGAAAGTAACGGAGTCAAATTTCATCGTATCTTGTCCAGTTCGCCGCGCAACGCGCTTATGACACTATTGTACCGGTTCTTGTCGCTTTCCTTGCCTGCCCCGAACACCGCCGAGCCGCCGACGAAGGCATCGACCCCGGCGATGTTGGCCACTTCTTCGCCGAGTTTGGCAAAATTGGCGGAAAGCAGGCTGGGGGCAATGATGAAGTCGGTCGTGGCCATGTTGTTTCTCCAGAAAAAAAGAGGCCCCGATAAACGGGGCCAAAGACGACGCAAGTCGCAGAGTGTTCGGTTCCCGTACTAGCGGTAGGTGCCCGCCATTTTTTCAAGTGAAACGGGCTTGATCCTGCCGGCCTGACCGGAGCACCCGAAGGCGTCGAAACGTGCCTTGCAGATATCGCGGGCAGCGACCACGGCCACCTTGAGGAAGGCGCGCGGATCGAATTCTTCCGGCTTTTCGGCCATCGCACGGCGCATGGCACCGGTCATGGCGAGGCGAATATCGGTGTCGATATTGACCTTGCGCACGCCATGCCTGATGCCCTGGACGATTTCCTCGACCGGCACGCCGTAGGTTTCCTTCATCTTGCCGCCGTACTGGCGGATGACTTCCAGCCATTCCTGCGGCACGCTGCTTGATCCGTGCATGACCAGATGGGTGTTCGGGATGCGGGCGTGGATGGCCTTGATGCGGTCGATGGCAAGGATTTCGCCGGTCGGCGGCCGGGTGAACTTGTAGGCGCCGTGGCTGGTGCCGATGGCGATGGCCAGCGCATCGACACCGGTCTTGGCGACGAAGTCGGCGGCTTCTTCCGGATCGGTCAGCATTTGCGAGTGATCGAGCTTGCCGGTGGCGCCGATGCCGTCCTCCTCGCCTGCTTCGCCGGTTTCCAGCGAACCGAGGCAACCCAGTTCGCCTTCGACGGAAACGCCGATGGCGTGGGCCATTTCCACCACCTTGGCGGTGGTCTCGACGTTGTAGGCGTAGGTCGTCGGCGTCTTGCCGTCGGTACCCAGCGAACCGTCCATCATCACGCTGGAAAAACCGCTGCGCATCGATTGCTGGCAGACAGCCGGCGAGGTGCCGTGATCCTGATGCAGGCAAACCGGAATATCCGGATATTGCTCGATGGCCGCTTCGACCAGTTTGCGCAGGAAAGGCTCGCCGGCATATTTTCGGGCACCAGCCGAGGCCTGGAGGATGACCGGGCTGTTGCAGGCTTCTGCCGCCTGCATGATGGCCTGGATCTGTTCCATGTTATTGACGTTGAAGGCGGGCAGGCCGTAGCTGTGCTCGGCAGCGTGGTCGAGCAATTGACGCAGGGAAATCAGTGCCATGGGAAAGTCCTTTCAATGAAATCAGGAAGCGGTGCGCTCAAGCAACGCGGAGACGGCAGGCAGCGGACGGCCTTCGAGGAACTCGAGAAAAGCACCGCCACCGGTCGAGATGTAATTGATGTCGTTGCCGACCTTGAACCGGGCAATCGCGGCCAGTGTGTCACCGCCACCCGCCACCGAAAACCCGGCGGAACGGGCGATGGCACGGGAGAGCGCTTCGGTGCCGTTGGCAAAAGCGGGGAATTCGAAGACGCCGAGCGGGCCGTTCCAGACGATGGTTCCAGCCGATTCGACAATCTCGCCGATGACCTTCGCCGTATCGGGGCCGATGTCGAAAATCATCTCGTCAGCCTCGACCGCATCGGCCGCGCGCAACATGGCCGAGGTATTCGGCGAAAACTCCCTGGCGACGGCCACGTCACTTGGAATCGGCACGGAAGCACCGCGCTCCGCCATCATCTGCATGATGGCTTTCGCTTCGTCGACCAGATCCGGCTCGGCCAGCGATTTGCCGATCGGCAGACCAGCCGCCAGCATGAAAGTGTTGGCGATGCCGCCGCCGACGATCAGGCGGTCGACACGCGCAGCGAGGGAACGCAGGATGGACAGCTTGGTCGACACTTTGGAGCCACCGACGATGGCAACGAGCGGACGCTTCGGCGCATCGAAAACACGACCGAGCGCATCCAGCTCTGCCGCCATCAACGGGCCGGCACAGGCTATCGGGGCAAAGCGTGCCATGCCATGCGTCGTCGCTTCGGCGCGGTGCGCAGCACCAAAAGCGTCATTGACGTAAACGTCGCAAAGCGCCGCCATTTGCCGCGAAAGTGCTTCGTCGTCGGCTTTTTCGCCGACATTGCCGCGGCAGTTCTCAAGCAGCACGATCTGGCCGGCTTCCACGGTGAACCCGAAATTCAGCCAGTTTTTGACCAGCGGTACCGGCCGGCCCAGATGCACGGACAGGCGCTCGGCCACCTTAACCAGCGAATCGGCCGGCAGCAAATTACCTTCCTTCGGACGCCCGAAATGCGACGTGACCATCACCGCCGCGCCGGCGGCCAGGGCCAGGCGCATGGCTTCAAGCGAAGCGGTGATACGCGTTTCATCGGTGATCTCGCCGTGGTCGTCGGTCGGCACATTGAGGTCGGCGCGGATGAATACGCGCTTGCCCTTCAGGTCAAGATCGGTCATGCGGATGAAGTTGGACACGGCTTGTCTCCTCTTTTTTGGGTCAAGACCTCCCCGCCGACACCTTCGACGGGTGTCGTGCCGGGGGGCTTTTTTATCGATTTACTGAGCGGCGACGTGCTTGACGAAGCGCATCATGTTGCAGGTGTAGCCATACTCGTTGTCGTACCAGGAAACGACCTTGACGAAGGTCGGATCGAGGGCGATACCGGCATCGGCATCGAAGATCGACGGCATGGAGCAGCCGCGGAAATCGGTGGAAACCACCTTCTCCGTGGTGTAACCGAGCACCCCCTTGAGCCGGCCGGATTCCGACGCGGCCTTCATCGCCCGGCACACATCCTCGTAGGAGGCTTCCTTGTTCAGCTCGACGGTCAGGTCGACCACGGAAACATCGGAAGTCGGCACGCGGAAGGCCATGCCGGTGAGCTTCTTGTTGAGTTCCGGCAGCACGACGCCAACGGCCTTGGCGGCACCGGTGGAAGACGGAATGATGTTTTCCAGAATGCCACGACCACCGCGCCAGTCCTTGGAAGACGGGCCATCGACCGTTTTCTGGGTGGCGGTGGCGGCGTGCACCGTGGTCATCAGGCCGCGCTTGATGCCGAAGCTGTCGTTCAACACCTTGGCGACTGGCGCCAGACAGTTGGTAGTGCACGATGCAGCGGAAACGATGGCCTGCCCGGCGTACTTTTCGTGATTCACGCCATAGACGAACATCGGCGTGTCGTCCTTCGAAGGGGCCGACTGGACAACCTTTTTGGCACCGGCGGCGAGGTGTGCCTGACAGCTTTCGGTGGTCAGGAAGAGTCCTGTCGATTCGACGACGACATCGGCGCCGACTTCATCCCACTTCAGTTCGGCCGGATTCTTGACGGCAGAAAGGCGGATCTTGCGGCCATTGACCACGAGATGGTTGCCTTCAACAGCGATTTCTCCCTTGAAATTGCCATGTACCGAGTCGAACTTGAGCATGTAGGCCAGGTAATCCGGTTCGAGCAGGTCGTTGATGCCGACGATCTCGATATCCGAAAACTCGGCTTCCTGCGTCACCGCGCGGAAAACCATCCGCCCGATGCGACCGAAGCCATTGATGCCGATGCGAAACGCCATTTGTGTCTCCTGATTATTGATTTGATCTTTAGAAATCGCCGTCGTTGCCGCCAAAGCTGGCAATGGTGCGCAATACCGTCTGCACCAGATGCTCTGCGGTCAGGCCGAAATGTTCGTAGAGGGCGGGCGCCGGGGCCGATTCGCCAAAGCTGTCGATACCGAGCACCTCGCCGTCGAGACCGACGTATTTGCGCCAGAAATCAGGGTGCGCCGCCTCGATGGCGATGCGGCACACATCGCTGGGCAGGACATGCTTTTTCCAGCTCGCCGGCTGGCGGTCAAAACGCTGGGAACAAGGCATCGAGACGACGCGCACCGAAACCCCCTGCTCCTTCAATACGGCCTGCGCCTGCATGGCCAGCGCGACTTCGGAGCCGGTGGCAATGATCACGGCCTGCAACGGCGCATCGCCGTCCGCCAGAATGTAGGCACCGCGCCAGATATCGTCGGCCTTGCCGGCTGCGGCGCTGTACTGGTTGAGATTCTGGCGGGAAAGCATGAGTGCCGAAGGGCCGTCGTTGCGTTCAAGCGCAGTTGCCCAGGCCACCGCCGTTTCCATTTCATCGGCCGGACGCCACAGGTCGAGGCCGGGAATGATGCGCAAGCTGGCGGCATGCTCGATGGGCTGGTGCGTCGGGCCATCTTCGCCGAGGCCGATGGAGTCGTGTGTCAGAACATGCACGACACGCTGCCTCATCAGAGCGCTCATGCGGATGGCGTTACGGGCGTAATCCGAGAACACTGCGAAGGTGCCGCCGTAGGGAATGAAACCGCCATGCAGGGAGGCGCCGTTCATGATTGCGGTCATGCCGAATTCGCGCACGCCGTAGGAAATATAGTTCGGCACCTGGTCGGCAGCGGAGCTATGCCACGGACGGCTGGTCTTGCCAGCAGTCAGGTTGGAACCGGTCAAATCGGCCGAACCACCCAGCAATTCAGGCACGTTGGCAACGAGCAGGTCGAGGCAGTTCTGCGACGACTTGCGGGTGGCGACGCCGCCCTGACGCCCGGTGGCCATGTTCATCAATTGACGGCGGATATCGGCCCAGTTGGCCGGCAGTGCGCCCTGCATGCGGCGCTCGAAGGCGCTGGCCAACTCGGGAAAGGCGGCACAATAGCCGGCGAACATTTCGTTCCAGGCATTTTCCGCAGCCTGACCGCTTGCGCGGCAATCCCAGGCCTGACGAATTTCTTCAGGGATTTCAAAGGCGGCGTGCGGCCAGCCCAGCGCCTGACGGGTTGCCGAGCTTTCATCACTGCCCAGCGGTGCGCCGTGCACATCGTGCGTACCGGCCTTGTTGGGCGAACCCCAGCCGATCTGCGTGCGGCAGATGATCAGGGTCGGCTTGCCGTTGCCCTGACGGGCCGTCGCCGTAGCCGCTTCGAGCGCGACAGCATCGTGACCGTCAACCGGGCTGATGACGTTCCAGCCATAGGCGCGGAAACGCGCCGCGGTGTCGTCGCGGAACCAGCCCTCGACGTGACCGTCGATGGAAATCCCGTTGTCGTCATAGAAGCAAACCAGCTTGTCCAGACCCCAGACGCCAGCCAGCGCACAGGCTTCGTGGCTGATGCCTTCCATCAGGCAACCGTCGCCGAGAAATACCCAGGTACGGTGATCGACCACCGGGAAGCCGGGGCGATTGAAATCCTGCGCCAGCAGTTTTTCGGCGAGCGCCATGCCGACCGCGTTGGCCAGGCCCTGCCCGAGCGGGCCGGTGGTCGTCTCGATGCCCGGCGTCATGCCGACTTCCGGATGACCCGGCGTGCGGCTGCCCATCTGGCGGAAATTCTTCAGGTCATCGAGGCTGACGTCGTAGCCAGTGAGATGCAGCAGCGAATAGATGAGCATCGAGGCGTGGCCGTTGGACAGCACGAAACGGTCGCGGTCGGCCCAGCCCGGATTATTCGGGTTGTGCTTGAGGTTCCTGCGCCAGAGGACTTCGGCGATGTCGGCCATGCCCATCGGGGCGCCGGGGTGGCCTGATTTGGCCTTGTCGACAGCGTCAATGGCCAGGAAACGTACGGCGTTGGCCAGTTGGCGGCGGCTGGTGTCAGTCATGTTGCTCTCCGGAATCAATGTCAGGCGCGGCGCTTCTGGTCCATCAGGCGGAGGACCATGGGCGTGAAGATCATCTGCATGGCCAGGCCCATCTTGCCGCCGGGAACGACGAGCGTATTGGGGCGAGTCATCATGGCGTCGTGCAGGATGTTGATCAGATACTGGAAGTCGATGCCCCTGGGGTTGGCAAAGCGGATGACCACCATGCTTTCGTCCGCCGTCGGAATGTCGCGGGCGATGAAGGGATTGGAGGTATCGACAATGGGCACGCGCTGAAAATTGACGTGGGTGCGGCTGAACTGCGGCGTAATGTGGTTCACGTAATCCGGCATGCGGCGCAGGATGGTGTCGACCACCGCCTCTTGCGAGTAACCGCGCAGTTTCTGGTCGCGATGCAGCTTCTGGATCCATTCCAGATTGATGGTCGGCACCACACCGACGCAGAGATCGACCTGTTTGGCGACATCGACCTTGTCATCCGCGTAGGCGCCATGCAGGCCTTCGTAGAACATCAGGTCGGTGCCTTCGGGAATATCCTGCCAGGGCGTGAAGGTGCCCGGCTCCTGCTTCCACGGCGCGGCTTCGCCCGCATCGTGCAGATATTTGCGGACCTGCCCCGTTCCCGTCTTGCCATAGGAAATGAACAGGTTCTGCAACTCTTCCAGCAGATTGGCCTCCGGGCCGAAATGGCTGAAATTGCGGTTACCGGCGGCTTCCTGCTCCTTCATCGCCGCCCGCATGGACATGCGGTCGAAGCGATGGAAGGAATCACCTTCGACGATTTGCGCCTTCAGCCCTTCGCGACGGAAGATGTGCTGAAAGCTCTGCATTACCGTGCTGGTACCAGCGCCGGACGAGCCTGTGATGGCAATGATGGGGTGCTTGACGGACATGGCGATCTCTCTCGATGGTTGTGATCAGGAACGCGCTTCGTCGCGGAACAGTGAGCGTTCGGCGAACAGCGGCGAGACGAAGGGACGGTCGCTGCCGTCTTCAAATTCGCGGTGGTAGCGCTCGACGCGCTCGACTTCGTTCTTCGAGCCGAGAATGACCGGCACGCGCTGGTGCAGGCTGGTCGGCAGCACATCGAGAATGCGTCCGCGACCGGTGCCGGCAGCACCACCCGCCTGCTCGATGAGCATGGCCATCGGGTTGGCTTCGTAAAGCAGGCGCAGGCGACCGGGCTTGCTCGGATCCTTGCTGTCTTTCGGGTACATGAAGATGCCGCCGCGCAGCAGAATGCGGTGCACCTCAGCCACCATCGAGGCAATCCAGCGCATGTTGAAATCGACACCGCGCACGCCCGTCTTGCCTGCCTTGCACTCGGCCACATAGCGCTGCACCGGCGGCTCCCAGAAACGTTCGTTCGACGTATTGATGGCGAACTCGCGGGTATCTTCCGGCACCCGGATATCGGGGTGGGTCAGGATGAAATTGCCGCTTTCGCGATCCAGCGTAAACCCGTGCGTGCCGTTACCCAGCGTCAGCACCATCATGGTCGACGGCCCGTAGATCGCATAGCCGGCACAAAGCTGCTCATTGCCCGGACGCAGGTAATCGGCCAGCTCGGCATCGCCTGCGGTCGGCCGCGAGAAAATCGAGAAAATGGTGCCGACCGACACATTGATATCGCTGTTCGATGACCCATCGAGCGGATCGAACACCAGCAGATAGCGGCCGCGCGGGTAACCGTCGGGAATGCGGTAGGGATCATCCATCTCTTCCGACGCCATGCCGGCCAGCTGACCACCCCACTCGCAATGATGAAGAATCGCCTCGTTGGTCAGCACATCCAGCTTCTTCTGCACCTCGCCCTGCACGTTGGTGCTGTCGAGCGCACCGTGATGGCCGCTCAGAGCACCCTTGGCCACCATCGCCGAAATGGTCTTGACCGCAGCGGCAACGTCAATCAGCAAGGCACCCAGTTCGCCATGTTGCGAGCGCGTCTGCTCAATGACGAATTTGGAGAGCGTGGTACGTCCGAATTGCATGATGCCTCCCGTTAGATATTCTTACGACAATGGCACCCAAGATAAGCCCGTTCTAAATTAAGTCATAGTCAGTTATTTTTAACCCATGAATAATTGATTGCTTAATTCATGGCTTGCTTAAGCCCTGCATAAGCACATCTGAACAGCGCTCAATGGCGGCGGTGCTAAGGTTTCCCCATGCAAACAAACCGCGCACTCATCTTCGACGTTGACGGCACCCTGGCCGAAACCGAACGCGACGGGCACCGCCCGGCATTCAACCAGGCCTTTGCCGAATGCGGCCTGGACTGGCACTGGGATGCCAATCTCTACGGCGAACTGCTCGCCGTCACCGGCGGCAAGGAACGCATCCGCCACTACGCCGAACGCTACGCTCCGGAAATCGCCGCGCGCCCCGACTTAGCCCAGCTCATCCAGACACTGCACGCCACCAAGACCGCCCACTACCTGCGCATCGTCGACAGCGGCCAGGTGCCGCTCCGCCCCGGCGTCGCCGCGCTCATCCACGCCGCCCGCGCCGCCGGCCTGCGGCTGGCGATTGCCACCACCACTACCCCTGAAAACGTCACCGCCCTGCTCCGCGCCAGCCTCGCCCCAGACGCCGCCACATGGTTCGAAGTCATCGGCGCCGGCGACATCGTCCCCGCCAAAAAGCCCGCGCCGGACATCTACCAATGGGTACTCGACCGCCTCGACCTGCCCGCCGCCCGCTGCCTCGCCATCGAAGATTCCGAAAACGGCCTCAGATCAGCCCTCGCCGCCGGCCTGCGCTGCGTGGTCACGGTCAGCGAATACACCGCCACAGAACCCGCCTTCCGTACCGCCCGCCCCATACAACATGGACTCCCCTACCTCGGCCCGCAACGGCTCTTCCACCCGCAAAACCACCCGGCCGACACCGGCACCGATCTCGCGCGGGAATTCTTCCCGACCCAAGGAAAAAACCCGGCGGCCTAGCAAGCTTCCACGGTCAACCCGAAAAAACGCCGTTTTTTCCGGTTGACCGCAGCAATGCCTCAAGGCCGGCATGGCACAAGCGCTCGACATGAAACACTGATCTATTTATGCTGACGTGATTTCATGCACCAATTTCCGGAAACGCCATCTTCGTCCGCGAATACACGCCTCGTATAAATGCAGAAAACATCACTCCCCGCCCCGCAAGCTGATTTGGAGACGCCATGTTCGCCCGAATAGACGGCGCGCATCCAGAATATATGGCGCTCGCGCCGCATATCCTGGCGCCACGCCATGTTTCACCGCCATCCATTCTCGGCAATATGTTGCCAATCTCATTCCAAAACCGCACAGGCTGGCCCTTTCCGCTTGAAGAGCTAGCCAGGATAGATGGCAGTTTCCCAGAATGGATGGCGAAAACGCCGTCCACTTCACGTTATGCGTCATGAACCAGGGACTGGCTCAACTAATTCGCGACTATCAGGCTGCCGTTGAAAAGGCAGTCGAGTTACTGGAGTGCTCGGGCATACCTAGACCAGCAACTCCAACTGACTGGGTTGGATACGACATTCCTCAGCGAGGGCAACTCGCTGGTGGCGTGAACTACTTCAAGGATGGGTACGGCTGCGCGGTATTTCTGCCTTCAGGCAAGGTCGATTTTGATTTCGGTGCAGAAGGCCAAATCAATGGCTTCGATCTATGGCGGCTTACCGACTTCGCCGGAAAGTGGCTAAAAAACTATGGCTTTACCTCTGAGCAGGCCGTCAAGTCCGCATTTCAATCGGCTATTGGGTCAGGTGAAATTGTGCCGTCTACATACATCCTGCATTACTTGGCTCCAAATGCCGCATAACATTCCAATGCACCGGACCTCCGGCAAGCTGCGCTTGCCTTCGTCCGGTGATTTAAAACGTTAGAGATCACATCATGTCCCCTGAACTAATCTCCGCGCTTGCAAATGTCGTAATGGCAGTCGGTATTGTCTTTGCTGCTGCGCAAGTTTTTGTCTCAAAGCGCCAGCAGAATGCACAACTTGAAATTCACATTGTTGAGCTACACACTCATTTTCAGCAGCAAATGCGGGAAATTCAGAAGGCTCTTCCCTCTGGGGTCAATACACCCGGATGGGTGCCTCGTGGCGACAATGAAGAACGTGCCATTAGGCTCTATTGGTATCTGGTATTTGATGAGTGGTACACCTGCCAATATCTCAGCACTGAGAAGAGACTGAACGCGCTTTGGGGACGTTACCGCTACGGCGTCATCTCTGCACTGACAAATCCTGTATTCGACGCCGACGTAAAGAAAATGTTTGAAAGAAATGCCATTTTCTTTGGCCTTGCTAAGGAGTTTGCAACTGAGATCGACTCGTTGCGAGTTGAAGCCGAAGCCTTAGTGCGCGCCCGATCTCTAACTATTCAGTCAACCGGACCTTGCGCATAAAGCCGCGCAAGGCCGGTTACTTCAAACGTTGGGCGTCTTAAACGGAGCGCTGCCTATGTTTTACAACTGCTTCGATTGTCATAAGGTCGCGCCACTAGCCGATATCGGAGAGAAGAAATGTCCGCTATGTGGTTCGACAAACGGTGAAGTTGTGACCGGCCAGCGTGTGGAAGAGGGGTTGAAAGCCGGCGTCTTCTTCAATATTGATCCCAAGACGGGAAAGCGCGCCAAGAACAAGCAGCGCTAAACGACTATCTCGGAGTAACGCCATGAAAATCAAATCAGACGGAAAGGGTGGCTGGAAACTTGTGGACGCTCCGCGGGGTGCGGTGCTCCGCCGCGTAACAATTGCCTTCCCCTCAAAAGTGAGCCACACGGGAGCCGGAACCAAGAACTACATTTCTGGCCCGGCCACAGTCAATATCCGAGTGGCCTACGCTGACGGAACCGCCGAAAACGTGTCGGGTGTGGCCATCGAGTGGTAGCACAAAGACGCCCAACCCTGCGGTGCAGTGGACGCTGCGCGATAAAGCCGCGCAGCGCCCCTGACCGTGAACGTTGGGCTTCTGAATGAGACTCCACCCCGCGCAGACCGATGAGAGCTCACTCATTGCCTTTGGTGAAGAGGCGCGCTCCTTACTGGCGGGCCGGGACTACGCAGGTCTTGCTAGTCGCTTCGGTTACGCCCTGGCCTATGATCGTCCGCTCGCGGCCGCACTCGAAGCCGACTTCATGAGCGCGGTTGCATCGCCAATCACAGTTACGTCAGGCGCATACTTGCCGCCTGCAATTACCGTTAAGTATTTCTCGCCAAACACAACCGGATTGTTTGCGGTGGTCGAATGCCCAGTGCCTGTTGCCGACAGAGCGGCCGTCCTTTTGGAGCTCATCGTCGCAGGGAAAGGCGAAGAGAAACATATTACCGTGGAGGACATCAGTGGTCTCGCTACATAGGCCCAACCTGGCAGTCGAGCGGACCTGCGCGAAAAGCCTCGCGCTCCGCTCACTTCTACGTTAGCCGTCTTACGCCATGTCCGACAACTGGCTTCAATTGGTACCCGCCGACCCGCAATTTCTTCCCTCGCCCGAGGCTGCCGAGCGCGCGCGAACGCTGCTCGCGTCGTTCGCGCCCGACTCGGAGAGTATCACGGCTGAGTTCAAAGAACATGTGGAATTCTTTCACCCAGGTGGCAACTGGTCGGGCGTCGAGTGTCCGTCATGCGGTGCGAATGCGGAACCTTGGTGGGAGGACGCAATGCGTCGTAGCGAACAGTCGCACTTCGAAGATCTAACCGTCACGACTCCCTGTTGCAAGTCACGAGTTTCGTTAAACGAGCTTCGGTATCTCTGGCCTGCCGCTTTTGGGCACTTTGTCCTTGAGGCAATGAACCCTAATGTCAAAGACATCACGGCGGAACAGGAGCTTTCGCTGTCGCGTGCCCTTGGCAGCCTTGTGCATAAAGTATGGGTGCATATCTAGTCCAGACGGCTAACCCTGCGGTGAACCGGACCTTGCGCATAAAGCCGCGCAAGGCCGGTTACCTTGAACGTTAGGTGTTCAATGCCCGAGTTTCAGCCACCTCATTCCAAATTTAGAGCCTACGCATTTTCAGCTGGTTTGCTCGTGTTTGGGCTTGTCGTGGCCCTTGAAGGTTGGCGTAGTTGGTCTGAGGGCAGCGTTATGGTTTACCTCAAGGGTCGCACCGCATTCGTTGCTTCGCCTTCCTCTGACACGGAACTTTGGTTTTACTGTTTTACGCTTGGTTGGGTCGCCGTTGGCATACTTTCGTGGGCCGCAGCAGCTCGGCTAATGTGGCTAGTTTCCTTCGCGCCTCCCAGCCAAAAGGACAGGGTCATTACCGAACTGTCCTACCCTCTCGGCACAAGGTTTAGCCCGAAAATTCCTACTTGGTTTTTCTGGGCAGTTATTGCATTAATGGTTGCTACTTTTATCTATGCCGCCATCAAACACACCTAACACTGCGGTCAAGGCCGCTCCCTCCGGTCGCTGGACGCTGCGCGATAAAACGCCGCGCAGCGCCCCTGACCTAGAACGTTGGGCGTCAATCGTGGAACGTGCCGCTGGTTGAGCGGATTCATCTTTACAACGGGACGGAACGACAGATGAAATCTGGAATCGCAATTACTCTGCAATATCAGCATGACCATATCGAAGACGCTGTTCTTATCTACTCAAGCCAGGAATGTTCAGTCTTTCTGCTTGCCGAAGGTGAGCAAACGACGCCTTCATTCGTCAAGCTAAAGTTTGAAGGTGCAAGATGTGTTCGCAGCGCCAGTACTGATTGCAGTCCTGCGATAGGGATATACCCAAGCAACCCGGGAGATAGCTTTCTCGTCGAACTGACCGATTCAAAATGGCCCATTGAAGCTCACAACGCCTACACATATGCCAACTCACCGCTTAAGCCTAGAGGTCGGCATTTTGTTGTTTCCAACCATGATGTCTTCCACGAGATACTCGCAGAATCATTCGAGGAATCCCTAATCGTTTCAGGCAACGCCGAGTATGAGTGCATCAAGAAGTACTTCGCGTAACACAACCGTGGTTACGTCCAACATGGCGCTCAACCTCGCTCCCTTTGGTCGCTGGACGCTGCGCGATAAAACCGCGCACCACCGTTGAATTCAAACGCGACCAGACCCACCGCATGAAAGCCGCATTCTGCTTCACTTACGAAAAAGATTGGCGTACCGCGCCGGTTGCGTTCTGGGTGCACGTTCCTGTCTCTGGTTCAACGACAGAATGTGATCCTCCAGCGCCACCCGCTATTGCAAATCTCGGCTATGCCTTTCTGCGCGTGGCGTTCGAAAATCACGAACTTCAATTCAGCGCTCTGGCACAACTGGATCACTTCATTGAGGTCTTGTCCCGCAAGCCTTTACCAACATCAAGGCAGCTGTCATCCCGCCGGGGCTTGCCCGTAGGCCCCAATGGTCATTGGCTGAGCCGGCTTCCCGCAAAGTTGAAGTCACCACGCAAACGAGAAAAGTTGGTCCAGTCGCTCACTGCCATTCGTTCAGAGGTGGCTGGGAAGTGGCCTGGCCAGTCCGGTCAGGCATGAGCAATGGCAAGTAGATGTGTTTGCGTATGTGGTTACCCCGAAAAACCACTCAAAACTCACCACCAACCGCAGAATTTTCCCTGACCGCCCATGCCCATCCGACTCCGCTTTTTTCTGGCTGTTTTTCTGCTGGGCCTGACCTGCCTGGCGCAGGCTTCGCCGACTGTTTTTGCCCGGCCGCGCGATCTGCCGCCGGACGACGGCACACCCAATCTCTGGCTGGCGGCCCATCAGGGCGATATCGACACGCTGGAACGGCTGCTCGCTGCCGGGGCCGCCATCGAGGAATTCAGCCCGCGTGGCACGACGCCGCTGATCTATGCCCTGCGCAATCGCCAATACGAGGCCGCCGAACGGCTGCTGGAGCGTGGCGCCAATCCGTCGCAAACCACACGCGAGGGCTTTTCGCCGCTTAGTTACGCTTTCTGGGCAGGCATCCAGCGCGAAGCGCCGCAGGATTTCGATGCGCGCTGGCTGCGCCTGTTGCTGGCGCGCGGCGCCGATCCGCTGGCCTTTTCGGCCTACCGCGAGCCGCTGCTCTACCAGGTGGCGCACTATTACCCGCCGCAACCGGAGGCCTTGCAGTTCGTGCTCAGCTACGCCCTGCCGGTTGATCAGCGCGCCGCGCCAAACTGCATGACCGCACTGAGCAACGTGGTGTTCAGCGAAACCGCTTACCCGGAAGCGAAGAACCGCATCGTGCGCCTGCTGCTCGCTGCCGGCGCCAACCCGAACGTCAGCTGGGCAGCCAATCACATGGTGGGCGACAAGCGCCGTTACCCGACGCCGCTGATTACGGCGGCCGGCGGCTTCCACCGGGAGCGGGACGAGACGCACATTAACGAAGCCTCCCGGGCTGCCCGCCTGGAACTTCTCGATCTCCTGCTGGCGGCTGGCGCCGACCCGCGTTTTGGCGGCAACGGCAGCCAGCTGCGCCTGCCGGCGGAATGCCATGAAATCCCCGAAGCCGGCCCCGGTTCATCCTGGAGCGCCGGTTCATCCTGGAGCGATCTGGAAACCGTGCAGAGCAACCCGGCGTTGACTGAGATCCTCGGCGACCTCGCCCCCTTCCGCACTGCCTTCGACCGCATCCTTGCCCGTGCCGCCCCCATCGCCGCCGGCGAAATTGGCTATCCGGCGCTGGAGGCGACACTCGCCAGTTACAGCCAATTGCGCACCCGCCAGGAGATGCAGGCTGCCGATCTGGCGAAAAACGAGCCACGCGCCGTGCGGGCTCAGCCGGAACGGCAGGCCCGCCTGGCCGATCTGGAGTACGCCATGACGACCCTGCTGCAACTCGGTGCGGGCATCAATCCGGAGCATGTACAACTCGCCGGCGAGCGCGGCTGGAGCGAGCTTTGGCAGGCCGAGGGCATCGAAGTCCTGCCACTGTTCGAGCACCGCCTGCCTGACGCCCTCTACGAAGACTTCCTGCGCGCCGGCGCCAACCCGGCCGTACGCAAGGGCGGCCATTTCAGCGACAACGTCGCGCTGGTCACGCACCTGATCCGCCAGCGGGCCACCAGCAAGCTGGAACTCCTGCGCCAGCACCCGGGCCTGCTCACCCGCGTCCCACCCTGGTGCGGCCGCACCGTCGCCGACATCAGCCGCGCCCTCGGCTACAACGAACAGGATGCCCGCAAGCTACTGGCAACGCCCACCGGCCAGGCCGCCAAACGGTTCCTCCTCGACCTGCTGCACCAGCCAAACTGCGCGCTGCCCGACCCGGAAGAACGCGCCCAACTGCCCGCCCAACTGACCCGTCTGCAGGACACGGACATCAACCAGGCGCTGGCCCAAAGCCCACTGGGCGAGAAGCCCAAACGCGGCCGACCCGGGCGCTGAACGCGCTCCGAAAACACAGCCGGAAATTCCTGATGGGGCAGGGACATTTGAATTTCAATTCGCCCCGAACCCCTGCCACGCGTACCAGGGCAGAGGCTCGCAAAACAACACTCGAAGCCCGCCTGGCAGGCTTCCACGGTCAACCCGAAAAAACGCCGATTTTTCCGGTTGACCGCGGCATTTCCGTCAGCCTTCGCCGGCGGCTTCCCTGATTGCCTTTGCGCATTGGCGCAGGCTGAGTGGCGGGTAATCGATGAGGTGGATGCCGCAGGCCTTGAGGCATTGCTCCAGCTTGGCGATGGCGTCGGGGTCGTCGCGAAGGCAGAGGATGTGAAGGTTTTCTGCGGCCAGCGTGAGCAGGCGCCGGCCGTGTTTTTTGAGGAAGTGGTTCTGGTATTCGAAGTAGGGCACGTCTTCAGGCCATGAGGGGTAGCCGTGCTTTTCCAGCAGATCGATCAGGGCTTGCGGGTCGTAGGCGTCGAGGTCGAGGTCGTCGAGCACGCGCAGTTCGGGCAGGTCGCCCCAGTATTCCTTCCATTCCGCGTAGTCCATCAGTTCCTGCGCGGAGAGCGTGTCGTAGAGCCATGACAGGACATCGGTTTCGGGCAGGCTGGCGAGCAGGGGTTCGGGATCGAGTTCGGGCAGGCAGATGTGCAATTGCGCCACCAGTTGCCGGCAAGCTTCCGGGTCCGGCCCGGTGTTTGTTGCGGGAAGCGCGCCGGGCTTGGCACCCAGGCCGGCCAGGCGGGCGGCGACGGCTGCGTGGCCGGCTTGCTGGGCGAGTGAGCAGGCCGATTCGCCTTCGCGACTGACGGCCAGCGGGTCGGCGCCGAGCGCGAGGAGTTTTTCGACGACGGCGAGCAGTCCGTTTTCGGCGGCGAGCATGAGTGCGTCCTGATCGGTCTCTGTCCAGCGGGCGTGGACATCGACGCCGCCGGCCACGAGGAAATCGAGCAGCTCAAGGCATTCGCCGCGCGCGGCGGCCATCAGCGCGGTGTAGCCGTCGGCGCAAGGCGTACGGAATTCGGCGCCGAGTTCGATCAGGCGGCGAGCACTCGCCGGGCAGTTGTTGCGCAGGGCGTTGAGGAGCGGCGTCCATTCTTCGTGATCGGCCTGACGGATGTCGCCGCCGTGCTGGTGCAGCAGGTTGAGCGTCGCAGGATCGGCATTTCCAGCGGCGGAGTGCATGGCCGTCCAGCCGCTGGCGGACTGTGTATCGACACGGGCGCCCGCTGTCAGCAGGCGCTGAGCCACATCGGCACGACCACTTTCAGCAGCAAAGATCAGGGCGGTTTCACCTTGCCGGTTTTGCGCATGGACGTCCGCCCCGTGCGCCAGCAGAAGTTCGACCAGCGGCAGGCTGCCGTTTTCTCCCGCGAGCATGAGCGCGGTTGTCCCTGATCGTTCGTCGCCGCCGGAGTCTTCGTCGTCGCCGAACATGCGGTTGAGACGGCGGCGAAAATCTTCCCGCGAGCGGTTTTCGGCAAGCGGCAGGCCATTGGGGGTAAACGCCGCCTGAGCACTGGCCCCGGCGTCGAGCAGCAAGCGGGCAAGGGCTTCGTTGCCTCCTCCCACAACCACCAGCAAGGCTGCGTCGAGATCGACCGCCGGCGGCATGGCGCCGGCACGCATCAGGCTCTCGGTGATTTGCGGGCTTTCGCTGTACAGCGCCCAGCCCAGCGCCGTGTGGCCGTAAATGTCGATCTGGTTGATGTCGGCCCCATGCGCCAGCAACAGATCGACGATTTCCGCGTGGCCGTACTTGGCTGCGGCGGTGAGCGCGCTGCCGACCACGGCGCTGGCATTCACTTCAGCTCCATGTGCGAGCAACCGGGCCACGATGGCGGGGTGCCGTTGTACGGTCGCCGCGTACAGGGGAAATATCAGCTCTTCGTCATCGGCCTGCCGGCGGGCCAGTTCGGGGCGGCACCCTTTGGCCAGCAGCAGCTCGACGGCGTCCTCCTGCCCCGCATCGGCGGCTTCGGCGATGGCGAAGGTAAAAACCTCGGCGTCGAATTCCTGCCGGGTGCGTTCGAGAATGATGCCGAGCAGACGCAACAGGCCTTCGCGTGCAGCGACGACAACCGGGGCGTTTTTGCCTTCCCCCGGACAATCCACGTCGGCACCGCGCCCGATCAGCCGGCAGGCGATTTCTTCATGCGCCTGCGCTGCCGCCTCGGCCAGAGCGCTCGCCCCGGCGTGTACCCGGTTGATCGCGGCGCCGCTATCGAGCAGGCGTTCGCACAACGCCCAGTCATCATGCGCAGCGGCTTCGGCAAGCGGGGAACGTCCGTATCGCGGCGTGACATCGGGGGCAGCGCCCTGGTCGAGCAGCAGGCGGGCGATGTCGCCATGGTGGTGCTCCACGGCCAGCGACAACGACGACTCGCCGCGCTCCGCCAGGGCATCGACGCTGGCGCCGCGCTCCAGGAGCAGGCGCACGGCTGCCTCATGCCCCTTGCTGCATGCCCACATGAGCGGCGTACAACCGTCCTCGTCGCGGGCCTCGATGTGTTCTCCTGCGGCCAGACAATTTTCGATGAGTTGTACGTTCCCGCGCTTGGCGGCATTGATGATGGCGGTTTTTTTCATGATCCGGGATGCAGGCGCCCACAGGCAATGGCGCCAATGAAAATGACGGAAAGATACCCGCACATGCAAAGCTTGACCACCATGGCCTGTCTTCGCAACACGCATCAAATAAACAATAACTGATCAATTTGATAAAAATCTTTGACTTTTGTTTATCGATTGATCGCTCTAGCATCCATTCCATCGCACCAGCCCCCCCCGAAGGAGACAAAATGGATCAATCAAAACGCTATGCCGACCTGAGCCTCAAAGAAGAAGAACTGATCGCCGGCGGCCGCCACATCCTCTGTGCCTACAAGATGAAGCCCAAGGAGGGCACCGGCTATCTGGAAGCAGCTGCCCACTTCGCCGCCGAATCTTCGACCGGCACGAACGTCGAAGTCAGCACCACCGACGATTTCACCAAGGGCGTCGATGCGCTGGTCTACCACATCGACGAGGCGACCGAGGATATGCGCATCGCCTATCCGCTGGAGCTTTTCGACCGCAACGTGCTCGACGGCCGCATGATGATGGTTTCCTTCCTGACCCTGACCATTGGCAACAACCAGGGCATGGGCGACATCGCCCACGCCAAGATGATCGATTTCTACGTGCCGCCGGAAGCCATCCGCCAGTTCGACGGCCCGGCCACCAACATCGAGGAGCTGTGGCGCATCCTCGGCCGCCCGGTCAAGGATGGCGGCTACATTTCCGGCACCATCATCAAGCCCAAACTGGGTCTGCGCCCCGAGCCGTTTGCTCAAGCGGCTTACCAGTTCTGGCTGGGCGGCGACTTCATCAAGAATGACGAGCCGCAAGGCAACCAGGTTTTTGCACCGATCAAGAAGACCATCCCGCTGGTCTATGACGCCATGAAGCGCGCCATGGATGAAACCGGCGAAGCCAAGCTGTTCTCGATGAACATCACGGCGGACGATCATTTCGAAATGTGCGCCCGCGCCGATTTCGCGCTGGAAACCTTCGGCCCGGATGCGAACAAGCTGGCTTTTCTGGTTGACGGCTACGTCGGCGGCCCGGGCATGATCACCACCGCCCGTCGCCAGTATCCAAACCAGTTCCTGCACTACCACCGCGCCGGCCACGGCGCCGTCACTTCGCCCAGCTCGAAGCGCGGCTACACCGCTTTCGTACTGGCCAAGATGAGCCGCCTGCAAGGCGCTTCCGGCATCCACGTCGGCACCATGGGCTACGGCAAGATGGAAGGTGACGGTGACGACAAGGTCATCGCCTACATGATCGAACGCGACGAGTGTCAGGGCCCGGTCTATTTCCAGAAATGGGACGGCATCAAGGCAACGACGCCCATCATCTCAGGCGGCATGAACGCCCTGCGCCTGCCCGGCTTCTTCGCCAACCTTGGTCACGGCAACGTGATCAACACGGCCGGCGGCGGCTCCTACGGCCACATCGACAGCCCGGCAGCCGGCGCCCGCTCGCTGCGCCAGGCCTACGAATGCTGGAAGGCCGGTGCCGACCCACTGCAATGGGCCAGGGAACATCGCGAATTCGCCCGCGCTTTCGAGTCCTTCCCGAAAGATGCCGACGCACTTTATCCAGGCTGGCGCGAGAAACTGGGTGTCTGAAAACGCGAACCCAGCCCCGCCCCGGCGGGGTTTTTTTATTCCCGAAATCGGGCCGTTTTTCGCGTTGACCGCAGCAACTCGATTTGCTGTTCGCCGGCCGGCTGCGGGGCGTTAAACTAGCCCGACGAACGACTTACGGACCAAGGCAGCCCAGAAATGAACTTCATCCGCTCCCTGACGCTGCGCCAGTTGCAGATTTTTGTCGTCGCCGCCCGCCATCTCAGCTATGCCCGCGCAGCAGAAGAGCTGCATCTGACGCCGCCCGCTGTTTCGATGCAACTCAAGCAGCTTGAAGACAACGTCGGCCTGCCGCTTTTCGAACGCATGGGCCGCGGTGTCGGGCTGACCGATGCGGGCGAGATGCTGGTTCATCACGCCATGCGCGTGCTCGGTGAAATCAAGGATGCGGAAGCCAACCTGCAATCGCTGCTCGGCGCTGAATCCGGCCAGATTTCGGTCGGTCTGGTGAGCACTGCCAAGTACTTCATGCCCAAGCTGCTTGCCAAGTTTTCCCAGGACAACCCCGGTATCGAAGTGCAATTCACCGTCGGCAACCGTGAGGCGCTACTGCAAAAACTTCAGGACAACGCCATCGACCTTGCGGTCATGGGCCGCATCCCGCTTGAAATTGAGGCCCACGCCGAACCGCTGGCCACCCACCCTTATGTGATCATCGCCCCCGCCGATCATCCGCTGTGCGAAGCACGCCGCTTCGACCTTCAGGAACTGCGCCACGAAACTTTCCTGCTCCGCGAAGAAGGCTCCGGCTCCCGGCGCGTCGCCGAGGAAATGTTCAAGAACCACCTGTTCACGCCGGCGCGCACCATCAGCATGGGCAGCAACGAAACGATCAAGCAGGCCGTAATGGCGGGCATGGGCATCAGCCTGCTTTCCCTACACACCCTGCCGCTTGAACTGAAGACACGGGAAATCAGCCTGCTCGATGTCATCGGCACGCCCATCGAGCGTACCTGGTATGTCGTGCACATGAAGAGCAAGCGCCTACTGCCCGCTGGCCAGAAATTCCGGAATTTCATGCTGGATCACACCGCGGCCAACCTACAGTTCGAATTCGGCCCCTACCTCCGCAGTCCGGAAACCAAGGCGTCCTGAATGCTAGAATCATCCGCCTGAGCCCTCTGGCCAACCACCGCCCCACCCATACCCATGCATCCGCGATTCGCCATCTCCGAACTGGAAGAACACCCGCTCCGGCAACGCCTCAACAACGAGTTTCACGCCCGCCCGTCGCTGCCACTGGAAGGGCCGCTGCTCATCTCGCATCTCGTTTTCAAGCGCGGACGCATCAGCATCGAGCCGGAGCGTGAAAACCTGATCCGCCTCACCCAGTCGCAGGTCTGCCATTCGATCGAAAGCTCCGACGCCCACATGATGGTCGATGTCGGTTCATTCCGCCTGCGCTGGGAAATGCACACCGAGTTTTCCAGCTACACTTTTTTTCGCCCACTGCCGGTCGGCGAAACGCTGGATCCGGACGCCACCGCCTTTGACGCGGTCCATCCTGAGTGGATGGGTGCCATTCCCGGCAAGCTGATCGTCGCCAGCCACGTCGAGCTGCGCTCCTCCGAAGAAATTTCCCCGGAATCGGTATTGGCGAAAATCAATCCCGGCGGGCGCCAGGTCGTCGCCGCCCAGGTTGCCGATGGCAATGCCTGGGTCTTTACCGATTTCAAGGTCGACAACGGCTTCTCGCGCTTTCTCGTGCTCAACGCGGGCATGACCCAGCGCCAGACCGGACGCACCGTCCAGCGCCTGGTCGAAATCGAGACCTACCGCATGATGGCCCTGCTCGGCCTGCCGGTGGCCAAGGAAGTCGGCGGCTGGTTGTATGGCGCCGAGAAGGAACTGGCCGACCTGATGGACCGCATCGGCAAAGCCCACTCGCCCGA
This sequence comes from uncultured Dechloromonas sp., assembly GCA_964583695.1. Classification (GTDB taxonomy): domain Bacteria; phylum Pseudomonadota; class Gammaproteobacteria; order Burkholderiales; family Rhodocyclaceae; genus Azonexus. The sequence continues at coordinate 21,922 of CAZOWA010000024.1, read as the reverse complement.
GGACGAACGCGCCGTACTGGCCAGCCTGTCAAAACTGGCGGCCGAAGTTGAAAATTCCGTCGCCCGCACCACCTTCCGCTTCGGCGCCGCCAACGCCTACCACGGGCTGGTTTCCCAGCGCATCGCAGAGCTTCGAGAGACACGCATTCCCGGCCTGCCGACCATCGACGAGTTCATGCAACGCCGGCTGATCCCGGCGATGGCCACCTGCGAAGCCATCGCCCGCCGACAGGAGGAGCTTTCCGGCCGCGTCGCCCGCAACAGCCAGTTGCTGCGCACCCGCGTCGATATCGAGCTAGAACGCCAGAATCAGGAACTGCTCTCGCAAATGAACCGCCGCGCGAAATTGCAACTTCGCCTGCAGGAAACGGTCGAAGGGCTCTCCGTCGTCGTCCTCACCTATTACGGCTCGCAGCTCGTGCAGTATCTGGCAAAGGGCACGAAGGAACTGCATCACCTGAACACCGACACGATCACCGCCATGTCCATCCCGTTGATCGCCGGACTGGTATTCTGGGGCACCCGCCGGATGCGGAAAAAACTGGCCGCTGAAGAAGGCGGCACGCATTAATTTATAATCTCTTCTTTTCGCTTTCGGAAACCTTACCGTGACCACTCCGCTCTTCGAATCCTCCATCACCAGCCTGAAGTTGCTCAACAAGGGCAAAGTCCGCGACATCTACGCCGTCGACGACGACAAGCTGCTGATTGTCACCTCCGACCGCCTGTCCGCCTTTGACGTCATCCTGCCGGACCCGATTCCGCGCAAGGGCGAAGTCCTGCAAGCCGTCGCCAACTTCTGGTTCGAAAAGCTCGGCCATGTCGTCCCGAATCAACTGACCGGCATCGACCCGGAAAGCGTCGTCGCCGAAAACGAACGCGAACAGGTGCGCGGCCGCGCCGTCGTCGTCAAGCGCCTCAAGCCGCTACCCATCGAAGCCGTCGTCCGCGGCTACGTCATCGGCTCCGGCTGGAAGGACTACAAGGAAACCGGCGCGATCTGCGGCATCGCCCTGCCCGCCGGCCTCAAGATGGCCCAGAAGCTGCCCTCCCCGATCTTCACCCCGGCCACCAAGGCAGAAGTCGGCGATCACGACGAAAACGTTTCCTACGAGCAGGCCGCCGCCAACTGCGACGCCACCCTGGCCGAAGCCCTCAAGGGTACCGGCAAGACCGGTGCCCAACTGTGTGCAGAAGCCCGCGACGCCGCGATCCGCCTCTACGAAGAAGCAGCCATTTTCGCGGCAACGCGCGGCATCATCATCGCCGACACCAAGTTCGAATTCGGCATCGACGCTGCCGGCACCCTGCACCTCATCGACGAAGCCCTGACCCCGGATTCCTCGCGTTTCTGGCCGGCTGACCAATACGAAGAAGGCAAGAACCCGCCTTCCTACGACAAGCAGTTCGTTCGCGATTACCTCGAAACCCTCGACTGGGGCAAAGTCGCCCCCGGCCCGAAGCTCCCGGCCGACGTCATTGCCAAGACCAGCGCCAAGTACATCGAGGCTTACGAAAAGCTCACCGGCAAGACGTTGTAAACCGCCTTCGCCGCAAGCAAAACGCCCGCGCGATGCGGGCGTTTTTTATTGCGCGCACCAACGGCGAAGGCCGGGCTGCCATCTCGCAGTCGATTACGGTACCATTTCGACGGGTGCCCGGATTTTGTGCGAACCGGGCAGGTTGTCGTGACGGTCGGGCCGCCGTACACAAGATTCGCCTGCCGGCAGAAGCAGCCAGCAGCGGGTTAACGTAACTCCGGATATCGGCGCCTCATACCAACCGCCCTCATCCGCCACAGAAGAGGCTGGCTCATGAAACCGCTCTCCCGTGTTCTCGTCGCCACCGATCTTTCCGGCCCGGCCCGCCACGCCGTCGAGCGCGCTTTCGATCTGGCAGCCGGGGCCAGCAGTGATCTGTACATCCTCCACGTCACCGAACTGGGCTCGCTCGACACCCTGCTGGAAGCGCTGGGCGACGACATGTTTCAGGTCAAGGCCGCGCTGAACCGGGATGCCCGCGACAATCTGGAACAGCTGACCCGCCATTGTTCGGTCAATCGGCGCGTTACACCAAATATCTGCATCGCCGACGGCAATCCTCTCGAAACGATTGCCACCGAGGCAGAAAACCTGGATGCCGAGTTGCTCGTTCTCGGTGCGCGTGGCGAATCCTTTCTGCGCCACAGCCTGCCGGGTTCTACCACGGCGCGACTGCTGCGCAAATCGGCGCAGCAGCCGGTGCTGATCGTCAAACAGCCCCCACGCGGCCCTTACCGTTCCGTCCTCGTCGCTGTCGATTTTTCAGCGGTTTCCCTTGAAGCCATCCGCTCGGCCCGACGCGTGGCACCCGACGCGGAGCTTGTGCTGTTGCATGCCTTCGACTTGCCCTACGAAGGAAAGCTGAAATTTGCCGGTGTCGAGGAAAGCGTCATCGGCCAATACATCAGGAACACCAGCGAGACGCAACGCCGGCGATTGCACGAACTGGCTGCCGAGGCCGGTCTTGCCACTCGGGAATACTCGGCGAGGATCGTACGTGGCGAACCCGCCCAGCAAGTCATCGTTGCCGAGCAGGATATCGATGCCGACCTGATCGTCATCGGCAAACATGGCACGCACATCGTCGAGGAACTACTGATCGGCAGCGTGACCAAACACGTGCTTGCGGAATCGCAATGCGACCTGCTGGTCTTGAGCGATCACGTTCATTCCTGAAACCTCCCGGCGCACGCGATGGATCACCACTTTCCCCTGATAACCACCCTGGCAGCTGGCTTCGGCATCGCACTGGTGCTTGGCTTCGTCGCCGAGCGCATGAAGTTCCCTGCGCTGGTGGGCTATCTCCTGACCGGCATCCTGATCGGGCCGGCCACCCCCGGCTTTGTCGCAGACATGCAGATCGCGGCACAGTTATCCGAGATCGGGGTCATGCTCCTCATGTTCGGTGTCGGTTTGCATTTTTCACTGGCTGACCTGCTGGCGGTCCGGCGCATTGCCGTTCCCGGGGCAATCGTCCAGATGACCTGCGCCACCCTGCTCGGCATGGCCGCGGCATGGTCGTGGGGCTGGCCGTGGGGACACGGTTTACTTTTCGGCCTGTCCCTTTCCTGCGCCAGCACCGTAGTCTTGCTCAAGGCACTCGAATCGCGCGGCGTACTCGAGAGCACGAATGGCCAGATCGCCGTCGGCTGGCTGATTGTAGAAGACCTGGCAACCGTCATGGTGCTTGTCCTCCTGCCACCGCTGGCCGCTCTGCTCGGCGGGAATGTCAGCATCCCCCAGGGTGGCGACCCGCTCTGGATGACCATCGCCAAGACACTGCTGGAGGTGGGCGCGTTCATCGGACTGATGCTCATCGTCGGACGACGCGTGATTCCCTGGCTGCTCTGGCAAATTGCAGGCACGGGATCGCGGGAACTGTTTACCCTGTCCGTCGTGGCGGCAGCCATCGGCATCGCCTTTGGCGCTGCCAGCCTGTTCAATGTTTCTTTTGCGCTGGGCGCTTTTTTTGCCGGTATGGTCATGCGCGAATCGGAATTCAGTCATCGGGCGGCTCAGGAATCACTGCCATTGCGCGATGCGTTCTCGGTACTTTTCTTCGTATCGGTAGGCATGCTTTTTCAGCCGGCCATCCTGACCGAAAAGCCGCTTCAGGTTCTCGGCGTCCTGGGCATCATCATGCTCGGCAAGACCATCGCTGCGTTCCTGCTGGTGCTCGCCTTCCGATATCCGCTGAGTACCGCGCTGACCGTCGCGGCCAGCCTGGCACAGATCGGCGAGTTCTCCTTCATTCTGGCCGGACTGGGGCAGTCGCTCGGCCTGATGAACGCGGAAGGAATGAGCCTGATCCTGTCTGGCGCCCTGTTGTCGATTGCGCTCAACCCCCTGATGTTTTCGGCAATCGAACCTTTCCGCAAGTGGGTGCTGGACAAGTCCGCCCTGGCACGCCAGCTCGAACATCGCGAAGACCCCTTTGCCGAACTTCCCATGACCACCGAACGGAAGTTCCTCGAAAAGCAGGTCGTGCTGGTCGGCTACGGGCGGGTCGGAGAGAAAATTGCCGCAACCTTGGCCAGGAAGGACATTCCCTACGTGGTTGCCGAGCAAAACCGCGAGATCGTCGAGGCGCTACGAAAAAATGGCATTCCCGCCGTTGCCGGGAACGCTACCGAGGCATCGGTTCTGATTCAGGCACACATCGCGGATGCGGCCATGCTGGTCATTGCCTGCCCGGACCCGATCAACGTTCCCCAAATGGCAGAAACCGCCAGAACACTCAACCCGGATATCGAAATCGTCATACGCACACACAGCGAATCCGAATCCGAACTCATCCGCAGCAAAGGTTACGGCATGGTGTTCTTCGGTGAAGAAGAACTGGCCAAGGGCATGACCGCGCACGTACTGGAGCGCTTCGCTTCATCTACGCCTCCGATTTTCAACCGGCAATCCTGGTGAACCCAACAACTTCACGAGACTTCCGCCCCCCATCCTCCTTCGACTGAACCCCGCCCCTCCTACCCGGTCAAATAACCACCACCTTGAGCGAGGAGGCTGCCATGAACCCCCTATACGATTTCCATGCACAAGAGATGCCTTTACCCCGCATCCGGTCGGTTGCCGCTGGCCGCCCCTTGCACTGGCTGCGTGCCGGCTGGCGTGACATCAAGGCTAATCCGTTGCCCTCGCTGGCTTATGGCCTGCTTTTCGGGCTGGGCGGCGACCTCATCATCCTGGCCATGCTCGAGAGTCCGCACCTCCTGACGGTGTCGGTATCCGGCTTCTTCCTCGTCGCGCCATTGCTCGCCGCCGGGCTGTACGAATTGAGCCGCAAGACCGAGGTTGGCGAAAAAATCCTCTTCATCGACTCGCTCCGGTGCTTCGCTCGCAACGGCCAGTCGCTGGCCTTTTTCGGGTTGATCCTCGCCTTGATCACCGTGATGTGGGAGCGTTTTTCCGCCGTGGCCTTCGCCCTGATCGGCGCCACCTCGGCACCGGTCGCCAGCGCCTACCTCAACGAGATCATCTTCAACGGCCAGCACCTTGCCTTCACGGCCACCTGGCTGGCGCTGGGCGGGATACTGGCATTGTTCGTCTTTGCCCTGTCCGTTGTCTCGGTACCACTCATGCTCGACCGTAACGCCGACGTCGTCACTGCCATCATGACCAGCCTGCGCGCCTTTGCCGGCAACGTTGCCCCCTTGCTGTGGTGGGCTGTCCTGATTGTCGCCCTGACCCTGCTCGGTTTCGCCACCCTGCTCTTCGGCCTCGTGTTGATCATGCCGATTCTCGGCCATGCCTCGTGGCACGCCTACCGTGAGCTTGTAGAATAGGGGTTCTGCCCCCAGATTCGACGGGCGGCCTGACCGCCCGTTTTTCTTGCCCGGAATATAACAATGACGACCACCAATCCCCTGCTCGACTTCTCCGACCTGCCGCGTTTCGATACCGTCCAGCCCGAACACGTCAAACCGGCCATCGAATCGCTGCTGGCTGACGGCCGCAAGCTGATCGAATGCCTGACCTCCGACAGCACTCCAGCCACCTGGCAGGACTTCGCCGGCGCGCTGGCCGATGGCCTGGAGCCGTTCGGTCGCGCCTGGGGCATTGTCGGTCACCTGCATTCGGTCAATGACATCCCGGCCTGGCGCGAGGCCTACAACGAGATGCTGCCGGAAGTCTCGCGTTTCTACGCCGAACTCGGCCAGAACCTCAAGCTCTTCGAGAAGTACAAGGCGCTGCGCGAAAGCGCCGAATACGCGACGCTGAGCGTCGAACAAAAGAAGGTGGTCAATAACGAAGTCCGCGACTTCCGCCTGTCCGGCGCCGAGTTGCCGGAAGACCAGAAGCCGCGTTTCCAGGCCATCATGGAAGAGTTGTCACAGTTGTCGGCCAAGTTTGCCGAGAACCTGCTCGACGCGACCAATGCCTTTGCCGAAATCGTCACCGACGAAGCCCTGCTCGCCGGCCTGCCGGACGATGCCAAGGAAGCCGCCCGAACCGCTGCCGAAAAGGCCGGCGTAGACGGCTGGAAATTCACGCTGCACGCCCCGTCCTACGGCCCGGTCATGCAGTATGCCGACAACCGCGACCTGCGTGCGCGCATGTACCGCGCCTACGCGACGCGCGCCGCCGAATTCCACGACGGTTCGAGCAAGCCGGAATGGGACAACACGCCGATCATCCAGCGCATGCTCGAACTGCGCGTCGAAGACGCCAAGATGCTCGGCTTCAACAATTTCGCCGAAATATCGCTGGCCCCGAAAATGGCCGACACGCCGGCCCAGGTGCTCGCCTTCCTGCGCGAACTGGCGGCCAAGGCCAAACCGTTTGCCGAAAAGGACATCGCTGAACTGCGCGCATTCGCCAAGGATGAACTCGGCCTGGCCGACTTCCAGCCCTGGGACGCCGCCTACGTTTCGGAAAAGCTGCTGCAGGCCCGCTATGCCTTCTCCGAACAGGAAGTGAAGCAGTACTTCACTGAGCCCAAGGTACTCGGCGGCCTGTTCAAGGTCATCGAAAGCCTGTTCAACGTCAAGGTCAAGGCTGATACGGCGCCGGTCTGGCATGAGGACGTCCGCTTCTACCGGCTGGAAACGCCGGCCGGCGAACTCGTCGGCCAGTTCTACCTCGACCTCTACGCCCGCGAAACCAAGCGTGGCGGCGCCTGGATGGACGAAGCCCGCTCGCGCCGTCGCGTGCAGAGCGGCATCCAGAAACCGATTGCCTACCTCAACTGCAATTTCTCGCGCCCGGTCGGCGGCAAACCAGCGACCTTCACGCACGACGAAGTCACGACACTCTTCCATGAAACCGGCCACGGCCTCCACCACCTGCTGACGCGCGGCGAAGAGCTCGGCGTGTCGGGCATCCACGGCGTCGAATGGGATGCCGTCGAACTGCCCTCGCAGTTCATGGAAAACTATTGCTGGGAATGGGAAGTGGTCGAAGGCATGACGGCCCACGTCGATACCGGCACCCCGCTGCCGCGCGAACTGTTCGACAAGATGCTGGCCGCCAAGAACTTCCAGAGCGGGATGATGGCCGTGCGCCAGATCGAGTTCTCGTTGTTCGACATGCTGATCCATTCCGATTTTGACCCAAAATCCGGGTTGACCGTGATGGACGTGCTCAACGACGTGCGCAAGGAAGTCGCCGTGCTGCTGCCGCCCGCGTGGCACCGTTTCCCGAACAGCTTCTCGCACATTTTCGGTGGCGGCTACGGTGCGGGCTATTTCAGCTACAAGTGGGCGGAGGTGCTGTCGGCGGATGCCTACGCGGCTTTCGAAGAGGCCGGCAATCCGTTCGATGCGACGGTTGGCAAGCGCTTCCTCGACGAGATCCTGTCGGTTGGCGGTTCGCGCCCGGCCATCGAATCGTTCAAGGCCTTCCGCGGTCGAGAACCCAGCGTCGATGCACTGCTGCGCCATAGCGGTATGATTGAGGCCTAAGATGCTGTTCAGGGAGAAAGCCATGCGTTATCTAGCTGTTGTACTTCTGGCCGCGCTCAGCCTCGGCGTTCAGGCCCAGACCTATCGCTGGGTGGATTCGAACGGTCGCACCGTGTTTTCCGATACCCCTCCAACGGGCAAAGCACGCGCCAAGAGCACCACCACTGCCTCCGATCCGGGTGATGGCCTGCCATTCGCCACCAAGCGTGCCAGCGAAGCCTTTCCGGTCATTCTTTACACTTCGGCAGACTGCACTGATGACTGCAAGCGCGCACGCGACCTGCTGAGCGGCCGAGGCGTTCCTTTTACCGAAAAAATGGTGCAGAAACAGGCCGAGTACGACGAACTGAAGGACCTGGTCGGCGATGCCTTCGTCCCCTCGATCAAGGTTGGAAACCAGCGCTCCCGCGGCTTTGACGCGCCCAGCTACCACAACCTGCTCGATCTCGCCGGCTACCCGAAGACCGCGCCGTATCGCAACAAGCCTGCCGACGGACAAAGCAAGTGAAGATTGCTGCCTGGAACGTCAATTCCCTCAAGGTCAGATTGCCCCATCTCCTCGACTGGCTGGCCGAAGCGACGCCTGACGTGGTCTGCCTGCAGGAATTGAAGCTCGAAGACAGCAATTTCCCGCGCGCCGAGATCGAGGCGGCGGGTTATCAGGTCGCCTTTTCCGGGCAGAAGACCTATAACGGCGTCGCCCTGCTGGCACGCTTGCCAATCACGGACGTCGTCTGCGGCAATCCGCTTTTTCCCGACGAGCAGAAGCGGCTGATTTCCGGCACGGTCGGCGACACCCGCATCGTCTGCGCCTACATGCCCAACGGCCAGGCGGTGGGCAGCGACAAATACGATTACAAGCTGCGCTGGCTGGACGCGCTGGCCAACTGGCTGACTACCGAAATAGCGACCCATCCGAAGCTCGCGCTTTGCGGCGATTTCAACATTGCGCCGGATGACCGCGACGTTCACGACCCCAAGACGTGGGCAGGCAACATCCTCTGCTCGCCAGCCGAGCGGACGGCTTTCCGGCGCCTGCTCGATCTCGGCCTGTACGACAGTTTCCGGCTGTTCGAGCAGCCGGAAAAGACCTTCTCGTGGTGGGATTACCGCATGCTCGGTTTCCAGAAAAATCTCGGCCTGCGCATCGATCACGTTCTGCTTACCCAGCCACTGGCCGACCAGTGCTCTGCCGCTGGCATCGACCGGGCGCCACGCAAACGCGAAAGGCCGTCCGATCATGCACCGGTCTGGGCCGAAATCGACGCAGCGAAATGAGCTCGCACACTCCGGCCCCGGCCATGACGGCTTCCACGGTCAACCTGAAAAAAGTGCTGGATTTGTATCCGGCACTGGCCGGACTCAAGGCCGAAACGGCACACACCCTGCTCGGCGAACACAATATCCTTCGCCTGCCTGCCGGCGCGCACGTCTTCGCCGAACACCAGCCCTGCCAGGGCTTTCCGCTGCTTCTCGAAGGCAGCATCAAGGTCGTCAAGCAGGCGGCCAACGGCAGGGAACTGCTGCTCTATCGGGTCAGCCCCGGCGGCTCCTGCATCATCAGTTCGAGCTGTTTGCTCGGCCGCAGCGACTACAACGCTCGTGGAATTGCCGAAACACCGCTGGCGCTGCTCGTTCTGCCCGTCGGAAAATTCTCCGCCCTGATGGTGGAACACGCCGCCTTTCGCGATTTCGTCTTCCACCTGTTTGCCGAACGCATCGGCGAGCTGATGCAGTTGGTCGAGGAAGTCGCCTTTGCCCGCCTCGATCAGCGCCTGGCCAAGCTCCTCCTTGCCAAGAACGACACGGTGCTCGGTGTGACACACCAGCAGCTTGCCGACGAACTCGGCAGTGTTCGCGAAATTGTCAGCCGCCTGCTCAAGGGGTTTGCCGCACAGGGTCTGGTCACACTGGGTCGCGAGCAGCTCACCATCACCGATCGCGCCGGATTGCAAAAACTTGCTGCTGTGTGACGCAGGTTACATACGCTACCATCACGAAGCGTTACATTCTGTCTCGTCCACATTTCAACTCGGAGAACACATCATGAAAAGCAATGTTGGTGGTATCGACAAGATTTTGCGCATCGTCGCTGGTGCTGGCCTGCTCGGCGCAACCGTGGCTGGCCTGCTGCCGGTCTGGGGCTACATCGGCATCGTTCCCCTTGCCACGGGACTGATGGGCTGGTGCCCGCTGTATCCGCTGATCGGCCTGAGCACCTGCCCGACCAAGAAGGACTAAGCTTCTGGCACTTCACAAAACCCGCTGCGGCGGGTTTTTTTACGTCAGGTAATTGGCGATGCGGACGTAATCATCCACCGGAACATCTTCGGCGCGCAGGGTCGGCTCGATGCCCAACTCGACGAAGCCGGCATCGCCCAGCAGGGACTTGAGCGTGTTGCGCAACATCTTGCGCCGCTGCGAGAAGGCGGTCTGAACGACTTGCCCGAGTTTTTCCAGACTTTTCGCGTGCAGCTCGGAAACCGGCTTTGGGATCAGGCGCACCACCGCCGAATCAACCTTGGGTGCGGGCTCGAAGCTTTCCGGTGGCACGTCGATCAGCCATTCGAGCCAGAAGCGGTATTGCAGCATCACCGAGAGGCGCCCGAAATCGGCGTCGCCCGGTTCAGCCACCATGCGCTCGACAACTTCCTTCTGGAGCATGAAGTGCATGTCGCGCACGTACTCGGGATAGTCGGCAAGATGGAAGAGCAGCGGGGTCGAGATGTTGTAGGGCAGATTGCCGACCAGCCGGAGATTGTGGCCGATGCTGGCGAAATCGAAGGCGAGCGCATCGCCTTCGTGGATGGTCATGCGTTCCGGCGCATGCTGCTTTTTCAGGCGGGCGATCAGATCGCGGTCGATTTCAACGACATGCAGGTGATCGACGCGTTGCATTAACGGTTCGGTAATCGCTCCCAGGCCGGGGCCGATTTCAACGACCGTGTCCGCGCGTTGCGGATCGATGGCGGAAACGATGGCACCGATGATGCCCTGATCAACGAGAAAATTCTGTCCAAAGCGCTTGCGCGCGACGTGACCCTTCATTGTCTGGCTGCCATTCTGGTCGCTTCGGCGACCGCTTCATAAAGACTGCCCGGATCGGCCCGGCCACTGCCGGCGAGATCGAGCGCCGTGCCATGATCGACCGAGGTGCGGATGATGGGCAGGCCGAGCGTCACATTGATCCCCTGGCCGAAGGTGGCGTACTTGAGCGCGGTCAGCCCCTGGTCGTGGTACATGGCAAGCACGGCATCGCCCTGGACGAGGATGGGCGGCGTGAACATCGTGTCGGCCGGATAGGGGCCGGATAGTTGCAGGCCTTCGGCGCGCAGCTTTTCGAGCACGGGCGCGATGACTTCGATTTCTTCCATGCCGAGATAGCCGCCTTCGCCAGCATGCGGATTAAGCCCGGCGACCAGAATGCGCGGCTGCTCGATACCGTATTTGCGGCACAGATCGGTATGGACAATGCGCAGGGTCTTTTCCAGCGTATCAACGGTAATCGCCGCCGGCACGTCCTTCAGCGGCAGATGCGTGGTGGCCAGCGCCACGCGCAGCGGGCCGCGCTCGGTATTGCCGGCCAACATCATGACGACGAGCGGCGTGCCGGTATGTTCGGCGAGATACTCTGTATGGCCGGTGAAATGCACGCCGGCCGCGTTGATCACGCCCTTGTGCACCGGCGCCGTGACCATGGCAGCAAATTCGCCGGACTGGCAGCCGGCGAGCGCCCGGTCGAGCAGGGCAAGGACATAGGCGCCATTGGCCGGATTCAGTTGCCCCGGGACCTCCGATGCGGCAAGCGGCAGATGCAGGACTTCAAGTACGGGGCGCGCTGGCGCGCCAGCCGGTTTACTGCGGTCAACCGGAAATTTCGGGCAAAAATCGGCAATCTCGATATCGAGACCAAGCCGGTTCGCGCGCTCGGCCAGCAAGCCCCGGTCGCCAAGGATCACCAGCCTGGCATCCCCCGAACGGCCGGCCAGACGCAGGCAGATGTCCGGCCCGATGCCGGCGGGCTCACCGCTGGTGACCGCGATGACGGGCGGCATTACTGCACTTGCAGACGGTTTTCGACGTAGGTGCGGTCGCGCAGCTGGCGCAGCCAGTCCTGATAGGCGACATCGAGCTTGCGCTCGCGCAGCGCCTGACGCGCGAGCCCGCGCTGGCGTTCGGAAGACACATCGTGTTCCCGACGCTCGATGACCTGGATCAGGTGCATGCCGAATGGGGATTGCACGACCGGGCTGAGATCGCCCGGCTTCAGGGCATCCATCGCACGCTCGAAATCGGGCACGGTTTCGCCCGGGCTCAGCCAGCCGAGATCGCCGCCCTTGGCTGCGGAACCGTCCTGGGAATAGAGCCGCGCCTGTTCGGCGAAGTCGACCCCGTTGACGATGCGCTCCCGCACATTCTCCAGTTTGTGGCGCGCTTCAGCCTCGGACACGATTTCATTGGTGCGGATCAGGATGTGGCGGGCGTGTGTCTGCTGGATCGATGCCTGGGTGCTCGCTCCGCGCTTGCTAACGAGCTTGACGATGTGGAACCCGGCAGAAGAGCGCAGCAGCGTGCTGACCTGTCCCTCCTGCATGCCGCTTGCGGCTTCGGCGTAGAGTGTCGGCAGGCGATCCAGAGGCCGCCAGCCGAGATCGCCTCCCTGCAAGGCGTCGGGCGCGTCGGAGAAGGCCGCAGCCAGCTCCGCGAAATTTTCGCCAGCCTGCGCCCGTTTCAACGCCTGCTCGGCGCGCAACTTGAGCTTTTGCAGCTGCTCCGGGCTGGCCGACTCCGGTGCACGCAGGAGAATGTGGGCAAGTTGATATTCGTCACCGCCACCACTGGCCTTCTGATCGGCCAGATAGTTGTCGATTTCGCCGTCGGAAATCACCAGCTTGCTGTCGACTTCGCGTTCGCGCAGACGGGCAATGGCGATCTCGCCACGAATGTCCTCACGAAACTTTGCGTACTGGATACCGTCCTTTTCCAGGGCCTGACGGAACTGAGGCATGGTCATCCGGTTATTGGAAGCGATCCGGCCGATGGCCTGATCGAGTTGAAGATCGTCGATGAGCACGCCGCTTTCGCGAGCTTGCAGGATCTGCACCCGATCCATGATAAGGCGCTCGAGCATCTGGCTTTCCATATCGTCCTGCGGCGGCAGAGGTGTTCCCTGATTCTTCAACTGCTTGAGTGCCGATTGAAGACGACTGCGCAACTCGTAATAGGTGATCACGTCGTCGCCGACGACGGCAACGATGTAATCCGCCTCGATGGGCTCTGCCGCCGTCACCACCAGCGGGCATGAGAGGAAAGCGCCCAGGCAGGAAATCAGGATAAATAAACGTCGCATGGTATCGGACATAGTGGTCATTGGGTGAGCAGGCTGCCGCTGGTAGGCAGTTCGTTGGTCTTGCCATAGCCGGGAATGCTGCGGCGAAGCAGGGTAAGCGGATTGGAACCGATACTGCCGAAATCGCTGAGTTCGAGCTGGAAGAACAGCGTGGTATTCGGCGAGCCGGAAATGGCAGACAGTCGCTGCCCCACCAGGCGTGCCGCCCAGCAGCCGGTGTTGTATTCGACGCCGCCGATGACTTCGAGTGCCTGGCTGTCGCGGATCGAATAGTTGTATCTACCCACGGCATACCACTGCGGAGCAATCGGCCACTGACCGGCAATATCGACCTGGTCGACCACCGGAGTCGTGCTCAGAGGATCTCGGGTATAGCGGTAGCCGGCACTGAATACCTTGCCCGCCTCCGGCTGATAGCGCATGCCGGCCGAAAGACGCTCGTTCTTGCTTTCACGGTAGTTGTATTCCCACGCGGCCTCAACATAGGTCTTGGGCAGAACCAGACCGCTGACCGAAGCCACCAGATGCGAAAAGTTGTCGACCCGGAGGGTTTCCCCGGTGATGCTGACGCGCTGCGGCTTGAAATAGTATCGTTGCCCGATCATTGCCTTGAAGCGCTCGACACCGGTTTCCGCATCCAGGAAACGGCTGGTCACAGCGGCAGTCAACTGGTTGGCGTCATTGATCCGGTCAAAACCACTGTAACGATTTTCTGAGAAAATCTGGGCAAAATTGAAGTCGGAAAGACCGGAATCGAAGACCGGTATCTTGCTCTGGTCCTTGAAGGGGATATGCACGTAGTAGAGACGAGGCTCCAGGGTCTGGATATAGTCGAAGTCGAGCAACCGGTCTTCACGCTCGAAGACCATGGTCGAGTCGAGCGAGAAAATGGGCAGGGTCCGACTGATGCTGGAGGGCGTACCGGCATCCTGATCGGTCAGTGAATATTTCGTCGCATGCAGGCCGATTTTCGGCACGATCTGGAAGGCAGGATGCACGATCGGCAACGACCACTGAGGATAGAACACCATGCGCTCACCCTGCACCTTTTTGTCCGGGTGCGTAAAGTGCGAATACTGGCCGAGCAGGGAAAAGTCCGTCTTGAACAGATTGGCCTTGTAGCCGACCACGTTGATCTGCGGTTCAAGTGCATAAGGCTTGGTGATCGGGTAGGCAGGATCCGGCTGCAAGGTCTGGTAGCGCAGGAACTGCGTACTGGTGGACAACCAGGAGAACGGTGAGTAGCCCAGGACGACCTGCTTGGGCAACTGAGTCCCCGAGGTTTTCAGAAGGTGCGAGGACAGATCTTCCCAGTAGGTATCGTCGGAAACACCATTCCAGTTCACTACCGCCGAGACGCCGTGCCCGAGATTCTGTTGATGCTGGATGTTATAAGCGTAGCGCTTGGCATCCTCCATCTCGTCCTTCGCCATGTATTCGAAGCGGGTCGTGCCCTGGTAGTTATGGTCGAGATAACGCCCTTCGACCCCCAATTGCAGACCGCGCTTGCTCATGTAGCGAGGCTCGAAGGTGGCATCGTAGTTCGGCGCGATATTCCAGTAGTAAGGCACCGTGACATCGACGCCGGTCTTGGTCGAGGTCGACAGCGACGGGGCAAGGATGCCTGAACGTCGCTGACCGTTCAGCGAGAAAGAGCCAACCGGGGAATAAACGAGTGGCACGTCCTTGAACCAGAGCGCAACGTCCTTGGCTTCGCCAACATTACGATCGTAATCCAGGTAAATTTCTTTGGCCTTCAGGTACCAGTCCTGATCGCCGGGCTTGCAGGTCGAATACGTGGTGTTGCTTAACCGGTAGTGATTTTCGCCCTCGAAATCGGCGCGCTCCGCCTTGCCGCTGGCCTCGCTTGGGCGACGGGGCGGCAGGCCAGCCTGCAATCCGTAGCTGTCCGGCACATTGAGCATCATCGGCGCCCCGGTGGTCGCGGCATTGCTGCTGGCCACCTTGACAGTGATTTTTTGCTGCCCGAAAACCTCGGCATCAACTTCCCTGACGATCCGGTAATTCGCTTGGTCGGCAAAACCGATCTGTTCGGAAAGTTTCATCCGCAAATGGGGCGTCTCGATTTCCGCGCCCTCCTGAAGAAGCCGGACGTTGCCGGTAGCATCGACTTCATCTTCAAGCGGCTGATAGACAACCTTGTCGGCAAAAATCAGCGACCCTGCCTTACGCAACTCGACATTACCCTCAGCTTCTGAGGACTCATCGGCACGTCCCTCGATATGATCGGCGACCATGAACAGGGGATAGGCATCGTCCTTTTTCAGAACAACCGGCGCCTGCACACCAACATCGCGGGAAAGCGGGGTCTTGTTCTGCCCCAGCACATTGAACTTGCGCTCGACGCGTAACTTCATCGGCGTATCGTTCGCTGCCAACTCGAAAATCGAAGCAGGCGCACCCGCCGTGGCAAAGCCACCGACTTCCGTTTCCCAAGGCAGGCGTGCCGACTCGGTCGCGGCCTGGCTCACCTGCGAACTGGCGAACATGCAACAGATCAGAACGGCAAGCGGACGGCGGGAAAAACCAGTCATCGAGGCAATCGAAATAGGGCCGGGCCGGAATGACCGATGCCCGAGTGTTAAAATCGTCGCATTTTACAACGAACCTACCCCTGCCAGATGACGCGTGATCAACTTGTTACCGACTGGGTTGCCAGTCGCTTCCCGAAACAGTCCGTTTCCATCACGCCGGCCTCGGCCGACGCCAGCTTTCGTCGCTATTTCCGCCTGACCTGGCCGGATGGCTCGACACGCATCCTGATGGACGCACCGCCGGAAAAAGAAGACTGCAAACCCTTCATCAAGGTCGCCGGTCTGCTCGCCAAGGCTGACCTGGCAGCACCACGCATTCTCGACCAGGATCTCGACAACGGTTTCCTGGTCCTCACCGATCTTGGCCGCATTGGCTATCTCGACGCGCTCAACGCCGACCTGTCGATGGCCGACACGCTGATGCGACCGGTACTCGACGTACTGATCCAATGGCAGCTGTCATCCACAGCCGCCACGCTACCTCCCTATGACGCAAGCCTCTTGCGCCGCGAACTCGATCTCTTTCCGGAATGGTTCATCGGCCGCCACCTCGGCGTCCAGCTCGACGACAGCGAGAAAACCTTGCTCGACCGGACCTTCAAGTTCCTCATCAACTCGGCACTCAACCAGCCCAAGGTCTTCGTTCACCGCGACTTCATGCCGCGCAACCTCATGCTCGTCGAAAGCGCCGAAACCCTGACGCCGGGCATCATCGATTTTCAGGATGCCGTTTACGGCCCGATCACCTACGACGTCGTCTCCCTCTTCCGCGATGCATTCATTTCCTGGGAAGAAGAGCAGGAAATCGACTGGGTCGTCCGCTACTGGGAAAAGGCACGCGCCGCCGGCCTGCCGGTACGCGAGGATTTCGGCGATTTCTGGCGCGACTACGAATTGATGGGCCTGCAACGCCACCTCAAGGTGCTCGGCATCTTCTGCCGCCTCAAGTACCGTGACGGCAAGGAAAAGTACAGCGAAGACCTGCCGCGCTTCATGAACTACGCGCGCAAGACGGCAAGCCGCTACCTCACCCTGAAACCCCTGCTCAACCTGCTCGACAAGCTGGAAGGCAACACCGGGCAAATCGGCTACCGCTACAAATAGCCGTTCGCATGCCCTCTCTCCATTCATCCTGCGCGGACACCCGGAATTCACCAGACCCGCTGGCCGAGTTCGGACTCGATACGTCATGTACGGATCAGCGCCAACTGGTGCGACATGCAGAGGCAACCGATCTACTCGTCGCCCAGCGTGATGCCAATGGACGTGAATACTTGCTAACCCCCGGTGCCTCGCTAGCCTGGGAAGCCATGCGCCAAGCCGCCCAGTCAGAAGGGCTGGAAATCTCCCTTGCCTCTGCCTTTCGCTCCATCGAGCGACAAGCGGAAATTTGTCGACAGAAAATTTCAGCAGGCGCCACACCTGAAGCCGTTTTCAGCCAGCTTGCCCCCCCCGGCTACAGCGAACACCACACCGGCCGCGCCGTCGATATCCGGACGCCGGACTGCCCCCCCTGCTCCGCTGAATTCGAGGAAACAGCCGCCTTTGTCTGGCTTTGCCAAAACGCAGCCCGCTACGGATTCACGCTGTCTTTCCCCCGCAACAACCCGCAGGGTTTCGTCTTCGAACCCTGGCACTGGTGCTTCAAGGCTCAATCATGAAAGCCATGATCCTCGCTGCCGGCCGCGGCGAACGCATGCGGCCGCTCACTGACCACACGCCCAAGCCCTTGCTGGTCGCGGGCGGCAAGCCGCTCATCGTCTGGCACCTGGAACGACTGGCCATCGCAGGACTCCGGGAAATCGTCATCAACCACGCCCACCTTGGCGCGCAGATCGAGGCGGTGCTCGGCAACGGTTCGCAGTGGGGGCTGTCGATTCGTTACTCGCCCGAACCACCGGGCGCGCTCGAAACCGCCGGCGGCATCGCCACAGCCCTGCCCCTGCTCGGCGACGCCCCCTTCCTCGTGGTGAATGGCGACGTTTATTGCGATGTCGATTTTGGCCGTTTTTTCGAGTTGACCGTGGAAGGCTGGAAACCGGCCGCCCATCTGGTCATGGTGGAGAATCCAGCACATCACGCCGGCGGCGACTTCAGCCTGGACGGAGAACGCGTCATTTACGCCCGAGGTGAGCAAACACTCACCTACGCTGGAATCGGTGTTTTCTCGCCATCCTTCTTCGCCGACGTGCAGCCCGGCACGATCATGAAACTCCGCCCCCTGCTCGATGCCGCCATCGCCACCGGGACACTCACCGGGGAACGCTTTGCCGGGCGCTGGGTCGATGTAGGAACACCGCAACGCCTTGCGGAACTGGATGCCGAATTGAGGAACGCATGAGCCACGCCCACTTTCTCGCCCGCCGCAAACGCCTGCTGAAAACCATCGGCGACGGTGTTGCCGTCGTACCGACCGCGCCGGAAGTCATCCGTAATCGCGATTCGCACCACCTCTACCGTTTCGACAGCTATTTCTGGTATCTGACGGGTTTCCCGGAACCGGAAGCGGTCGTCGTGCTGATCGGCGGCAAGAAGCCGAAATCCATCCTGTTCTGTCGCGAAAAGCACGAAGAACGCGAAATCTGGGACGGCTATCGCTACGGCCCGAAGGCTGCCAAGCTTGCCTTCGGCTTCGACGCCGCCTACCCCATCGAGCAGCTCGACAAAAAACTGCCCGAATTTCTCGTCGACCGCGACACCCTGTGGCACGCCATCGGCCACGACGCCGCCTGGGATGCCCGCATCGCCAAGGCGCTCAACGAAGTGCGCGCCCAGAGCCGGGCCGGCAAGCGCGCGCCGCGGGCCATCCACGACCTGCGCACCGAGCTCGACGCCATGCGCCTCGTCAAGGACAGCGCCGAAGCCGCTATCCAGCAACGTGCCGCCGACATCGCCAGCGCTGGACACGCCCGCGCCATGCGCGCCTGCCGCCCCGGCATGGCCGAATACGAACTCGAAGCCGAGCTGAGCTACGAATTCCGCAAACGCGGCGCCGACGCGCACGCCTACACGCCCATCGTCGCCGGTGGCGCCAATGCCTGCGTGCTGCACTACGTCGAAAACAACAAGCTGCTCAACGACAACACGCTGGTCCTCATCGACGCCGGCTGCGAGGTGGACGGTTACGCCGCCGACATCACCCGCAGCTTCCCGGTCAATGGCCGCTTCAATGCCGCCCAGAAAGAAGTCTATGAAATCGTCCTCGCCGCGCAGGACGCCGCCTTCGCCGCCACCGCGCCCGGCCGGCATTTCATGGAAGCTCACGACGCCGCAGTGCGCGTCCTGACCCGCGGCCTCATCGACCTCAAGCTGCTCAAAGGCGACCTCGACAACCTGATCGAGAAGGGCGACTACAAGCGTTTCTACATGCACCGCACCGGCCACTGGCTCGGCCTCGACGTGCACGATGCCGGCGAATACAAGGTCGGCGACCAATGGACGACGCTGCAACCGGGCATGACCGTGACCGTCGAACCCGGGCTCTACATCCGCCCGGCCGACGACATTCCGCCCGCTCTGGCCGGCATCGGCATCCGCATCGAAGACGATGTGCGCGTCACTGAAAGCGGCTGTCACGTCTACACCACGGCCCCGAAGACGGTGGCCGAGATCGAGGAGATCATGCGCCATGGCTGAAAATACTTTTGAATCCGTCGATATCCTGATCGTCGGCGCCGGCCCCGTCGGACTGACGCTTCATCTGGCGCTGGCCGCCGGCGGCCGCAAATCGCTGCTCGTCGACCGCAGCCCGCGGCCCGAAGGATGCGCCGGCATGCTTGCCGCCCAACGTGACGACCCGCGCACGCTGGCGCTTTCCTACGGCGCCCGCCAGTTGCTGGAACAGATTGCCTCCTGGCCAACCCGCGCTGCCACCCCCATCGAGACCATCCACATCTCGCAAAAAGACGGCTTTGGCCGCACACTGATCGACCGTGCCGAATACGACCTGCCGGCGCTCGGCTATGTCGTCCGCTACCGCGACCTGGCAGCAGCGCTGGCCGGTAATCTCGCCCCTGATGCCCTGCTCGCCGAAACGGAAATTCTCGACATTCAGCCTGGTGAAGATCACGTCGATGTCACGCTGCGCCAGAACGATCAAATCCGTCGCATCCGGACACAATTGCTGGTGCACGCCGAGGGCTCACCGGCCGATCAGCCCGGCATCTCGGTCAGCGATTACGTCCAGCATGCCGTGATCTGCGAGGTCACGCCAACGCCCGGCCACAACAAACGCGCCTGGGAACGCTTCACACCCGACGGCCCGCTCGCCCTGCTGCCGCTCGGCGACGAATTTTCCATCGTATTCACGCTGCCCCCGGAAAAAGCCGATGCCGTGATGGCCATGGATGACGCCACCTTCATCGGCGCACTGCAAAAACAGTTCGGCCAGCGCATGACTTTCAGCAAGCCTGGCAAGCGCAGCCGTTTCCCCCTCTACCTGCGCCTGCGCGACGCGCTCGTTCAAAACAGGGAAGTATGGATCGGCAACACCGCCCAGACCTTGCATCCAGTTTCCGGCCAGGGCTTCAATCTCGGCATCCGCGATGCGTGGCAGCTTGCCGAAACGCTCCTCTCCGAGGGCACCAGCACAGCCAGTCTTGCACGCTACGCGGCCAGCCGCCGTCTTGACCGGCAGGGCAGCGCCTTCTTTACAGACACGGTCGTCCGCGCATTTTCCAACGACTTCGCCCCGCTCAAACTGGCCCGCGGCCTTGGCCTGCTCGCACTCGACACCTTCCCGCCAGCGCGGCACTTCGTGGCAAAACGCATGATCTGGGGTGCCCGCGCCTGGCCATAAGCATCACCAGTCGATTACCCAACTTTACAAATTGACTATTTTTTAGGCGCCGACTCGGGTAAAATGCGCGGCTCCCCACGCTTCGCCAAACGCCCTGCTCGCCTATGGAATTTGTCGGTTTCCAGCTTCGCAATAATCTCTTTGTTGCCCCCATGGCCGGCGTGACGGATCGTCCTTTCCGTCAGCTTTGCAAGAAGATGGGGGCAGGGCTGGCCGTGTCCGAGATGGTGACCTCCAATTCGCTGCTCTATGGCAGCGCCAAGACGCTGCGCCGCGCCAACCACGAAGGCGAAGTCGCACCGATCTCCGTACAGATCGCCGGCGCCGATCCGAAAATGATGGCCGAAGCGGCCAAACACAACGTCGACAACGGCGCCCAGATCATCGACATCAACATGGGCTGCCCGGCCAAGAAGGTCTGCAATGTCATGGCCGGCTCGGCCCTGATGCAGGATGAAGCGCAGGTCGGCCGCATTCTCGACGCCGTGGTCGCCGCCGTGCCCGATACCCCGGTGACGCTGAAATTCCGCACTGGCTGGAACATCGCCAACAAGAACGCACCGACCATCGCCCGCATCGCCGAATCAGCAGGCATCCGTGCCGTCGCCATCCATGGACGGACGCGCTGCCAGCAATACACCGGCGAGGCGGAATACGACACCATTGCCCTGGTCAAGACGCTGATCAACATTCCAGTCATCGCCAACGGCGACATCACGACGCCGGAAAAGGCCAAGCAAGTGCTCGACGTCACCAAGGCCGACGGCATCATGATCGGCCGCGCTGCCCAGGGCCGTCCCTGGCTGTTCCGCGAGATCGAACACTATCTGAAAACCGGCGAGCATCTGCCGCCGGCGAAGGTCACCGAGATCCACAGCATCCTGCTCGCCCATCTCGAAGACCTGTACGCTTTCTACGGCCCGGAAACAGGGTTCAAGGTCGCCCGCAAGCACATCTCCTGGTACACCAAGGGATTGGTCGGCTCGGCGGCCTTCCGCAAGGAAATGAACGTATTGCCAAGCATCGAACAACAGATGCAGGCGGTCAATGACTTCTTCCTCCAACAGGCTGAAGCACACGAACATCTCAAATACATTTCAGAGGAGGCGTTGGCAGCATGAGCCAACAAGATATTTCCGCTTGCGTGCTGGGGGCACTCGAGCAATATTTTCGCGATCTCGATGGCGAAAAACCCTGCGCGATCTATGACATGGTGCTGCGTAGCGTCGAAAAACCCATGCTGGAAGTCGTCCTTGCCAAGGCGGGCGGCAACCAGACACTGGCGTCCGACATGCTGGGCATCAACCGCAACACCTTGCGCAAGAAACTCACCGAACATCAACTTCTGTAAATCACCATGACCATCAAACAAGCCCTGATTTCCGTCTCCGACAAGACGGGTGTTCTCGAATTCGCCCAAGGCCTCGCCGCCCAGGGCGTCAAGCTGCTGTCCACCGGCGGCACCGCCAAGATGCTGCGCGATGCCGGCCTGACCGTGACCGAAATCGGCGACTACACCGGCTTCCCGGAAATGCTCGACGGCCGCGTCAAGACCCTGCACCCGAAGGTGCATGGCGGCATCCTCGCCCGTCGCGACCTGCCGGAACACCTGGCGACCATCGAAGAACACGGCATTCCGACCATCGACCTGGTCTGCGTGAACCTCTACCCGTTCGCCGCCACCATCGCCAAGACCGGCGTGACACTGGCCGACGCCATCGAGAACATCGACATCGGCGGCCCGGCCATGGTCCGTTCCTCGGCCA
>CAZOWA010000023.1:0-44927 GCA_964583695.1 uncultured Dechloromonas sp. | reverse complement strand
ACTTCTGCTCGATGTGCGGCCCGCACTTCTGCTCGATGAAGATCACCCAGGACGTACGCGACTTCGCCGCGGCACAGGGCTTGCAGGATGAGGAAGCACTCACCAAGGGGATGGAAGCCAAGGCGGTCGAGTTCGTGCAAACTGGCGCCGAGGTTTATCGCAAGGTGTAACGCACCCATCTATCCGCCAAAAGCCGACTTCCACGGTCAACCGGAAAAATCACCTGATTTTGGCAACCGGCTGACCGTGATTACAGTACCGACCACCACCCATCGCCCCCCATGGAATGCCGCCCCGGCTGTGGAGCCTGCTGCATAGCACCCTCTATCTCATCGCTACAGAAACCTGCCGGGGAACCCTGCCGTTTTCTGACCGAGGCGTTGCGCTGTTCCATTTTTGGCAAGCCGGAGCGTCCCTCTTGCTGCTCCGGTTTGCAACCATCGACCGAGATGTGCGGCCAGTCGCGGGAAGAGGCAGTTTCCTGGCTAGCCGCACTGGAAACAGCCACCGCCCCCCGATAAAAAGAAGCTGCACCTCATTGAAAATACATGGCAAAATCCGTTGCCGTATTACTTTCAACATAACAATCCAGACATGACCGTTATTAGTGGGGGCGTCATGCAGCAAACATCCAAAATCGTAAAAAAACGCTGGCTCGGGTTAGCCTTGCTGACCCTTCTGACGCTGTCTCAGACGGCGATGGCCGACGACACCCTCAAGCAGGCACAAACACTGATCGAGCAGGGTAACAATCAGGCCGCCTTCGATCTGCTGGCGCCGCTTGAAGCAGAGCGTGCCGGCATCCCTGCTTTTGACCTTCTGCTGGGAATCAGTGCCGTCGAGAGCGGCCAGAATACGCGAGGCGTATTTGCGCTCGAACGGGTTCTTGCTCAGGAGCCGAAAAATGCCCGCGCCCGGGCTGAAATCGCCAGGGCCTATCTGGCAATGGGCGAAACCGATAACGCCCGCGCCGAGTTCAATACCGTCAGACAGCAGGACATTCCGGATGAGGTCGCACGTACGGTAGATCACTATCTCGACGCCGTCGACCGTATCGAATTCACCACCCGGACCACCCTGCGCGGCTACGTGGAAGGGACGCTCGGCTACGACACCAACGTTAACGTCGGCCCCAATCGCAATTCGGTAGCCATCCCGGGCTTCGGCGGACTTCCCTTTGACCTGGACAAAAACAGCAAGGCCAACAAGGATGGATTTGGCACACTGGGTGCCGGTCTCAACCTGCGCCACCCCCTGACGCCGTCCCTCGCGCTGAGTGCAGGCATCAGTGGTTGGCAAAAAATGAATGTCGACAAATCCCAATTCGACAACGCAAATCTCGATGCCAATCTTGGCCTCGTACTGACTCAGGAACGCAACGTTTTCTCCCTGTCGGGTCAGCACAACGAATTCTGGGTGGACGACAAGGGCTTTCGCAAGGCAACGGGTCTGACCGCCCAATGGCAACATAACCTGAACTCACGCGATCAGTTCTCGGCATATGTTCAGTACTCCGACCTGCGCTATGAAAATCAGTCGGTTCGCGACGCCGATCGCTGGGTTTACGGGGGTGCCTATGCGCACGCCCTGAAAACCGGAGAAATTCTTTTCGGGGGCGTCTATGGCGTGCGGGAAAAGGAGAAGGAAAAAGGGGTTCCCTTCCTCGGTTTTGACGGTTATGGCCTGCGTATCGGCGCACAGACAGCTGCGGGGAGCAACTGGGTGTACTTCGGCAGCCTCTCGATGGAGCATCGTCGCTACGGCGGGGAAGATGCAGCATTCCTGAAAACCCGGAACGACCACCAGTATGACATCAACCTTGGTGCGACCTACCGCGTCAATCGGGAATGGTCGCTCAGCCCCAAAGTAAGCCTGACCAAAAACGAATCCAATATCGAACTGAACGAATATCACCGCGAAACGGTAAGCGTCACGCTGCGGCGTGATTTCTGAGGGAGAACGAGACCGTGAAGATGAACGCACTTTCCTGCAAGCCTCTGCTCCTTCTTGTCGCGAGCTGTTTTTCCCTGATGGCATTTGGCGCCGGCAACGTCCAGTTTGCCAGTGGTGACGTAAGTGCAGTTAATACCAAAGGGGAGAAGCGCTCCCTGAGTAAGGGAGCACCCATTAACCAGGGAGACACCATCAGTACTGGGTCTGATGCCCGGGCTCAGATCCGTTTTTCTGACGGCGCGCTGGTTTCCCTGCAACCGCAAACCCAGTTCCGGGTTGACGGCTTCCAGTACGACGGAAAAACCGATGGCTCCGAAAAGGGATTTTTCAGCCTGCTTCGAGGGGGAATGCGCACCATCACTGGCCTGATCGGGCGATTCAATCGCGAAAACTACAAGATCAATACACCGGTCGCCACCATCGGAATTCGGGGTACCGAATACACGGCCGTACTTGATCCGGCCAACGAAAACCTGGCCGTCAACACCGGCGAAGGGCTGGTTGAAGTATGCAACGCCGCCGGCTGCATTCTCCTGGCCAGCGGTGAATCCGGGATTGTCAGTGGCCAGGCCAAGCCGAAACACAGCAATAACAAGCCACTGCTTCCGCCCACGCCCATCCTCGCAGAAACTACAGCTCCCGTCTTCTCAACAGCCGAAAACCGCGTCGATTCCGGAGCCATTGCACCGATATCTCCGCCCCTTGTCAGCGGCAGTG
The DNA here is from genome assembly GCA_964583695.1 of uncultured Dechloromonas sp. Lineage (GTDB taxonomy): Bacteria > Pseudomonadota > Gammaproteobacteria > Burkholderiales > Rhodocyclaceae > Azonexus. The sequence goes on along the minus strand of CAZOWA010000023.1, from coordinate 42,257 downwards.
GCTATGCGGCGGCAATCGCAGGCTGGAGTGTCAGCGCCGCATCTACATTCATGCAATATTTCTCGGGAACAACTGCAACCTTTGGCTCCACCTCCGAACTACAACATCTTTCCGATATGTACTCCCCACAAACTGCGACCAGTATTGCAGGATCCTTCTCGATGGATGGCGTCATCGGATGGGGACGCTGGGCCACGGGCGAAGGCTCTTTTGGTAGCGTCACCAAAGATGTCCATTACGTCGTTGGCAAGGAAACCTCCTCCAGCGAAATCGCCAACCTGGGCAGTCTGATCGCCACTTACCGCATGGTTGGCTACACGCTCCCCACCGCGACAGACGGAACCATCGGTCAGGCCCCCAGCGGCACTATCGTCGCCAATTTTGGCATCAGCGAGATGACCATCAACATCAACGTTCCAATCGGGGGAAATGTTCACAACATAAGCGCCTCTCCCAGCATTTATGGCGCATTGTTTAGCGACAGTAGCGCTAGTATGGAATTGAAGGGGATCTTCGCTGGCACCAATGCATCCCATGCTGGACTCGCCTACACAATTTACAGCACACCCAACGGAGACGTCACCGGCGCTGCTGTTTTCAAGCGCTGAACCTGAACAGGGCATCCCATTGGATGCCCACGATGGGGTCTATAATCCGGCCTTTCGTATTTTTTGCCGGCCATGGATCCCATCCTTCTTCTCAAAGCTCTCATTCTCGGCATCGTCGAGGGGCTGACGGAATTTCTGCCCATTTCTTCAACCGGCCACCTGATCCTCGCCGGCGACCTGCTCGACTTCAACGACGAGCGCGGCAAGCTCTTCGAGATCGTCATCCAGTCCGGCGCCATCCTCGCCGTGGTCTGGGAATACCGTGCCCGCATCGCCGGCGTCATCACCGGCCTGGGCAAAAACCGCCTGGCCAACCGCCTGGTCCTCAACCTGGCCATCGCCTTCATGCCGCTGGCCGTGCTCGGCCTGCTCTTCAAGAAAGCCATCGAGGCGCATCTGTTCCAGCCGGTACCGGTGGCGCTGGCCTTCATCGTTGGCGCTTTCGTCATCCTCTGGGCGGAACGGCGCACGCACACCGTCACCATTGAAACGGTCGACGACATTCGCCCGCTCGATGCCCTCAAGCTCGGCCTGGCGCAGGCGCTGGCGCTGATTCCCGGAACCTCGCGCTCGGGTGCGACGATCATCGGCGGCCTCTTCTTCGGACTGTCGCGCAAGGCGGCCACCGAATTTTCCTTCTTCCTCGCCATCCCGACGCTGTTCGCTGCAACCGCCTACAATCTCTACAAGGAGCGCGCGCTGCTCAACGCCGACGACCTCGGCATGTGGGCGGTGGGCTTCGTTTCCGCTTTTGTCTCCGCCTTCCTCTGCGTGCGCTGGCTGCTACGTTTCATTTCCAGCCACGACTTCACACCATTCGCCTGGTATCGCCTGGCCTTCGGCTTTGTCGTGCTGGCCACCGCGCATTTCGGCTGGGTCCAGTGGACAGTGCATTGATCCTCTACCTGCACGGTTTCTGCTCATCGCCGGCCTCGTGGAAGGCACGCCTGCTCAGCGAGGAAATGGCCCACCGTGGCCTCGCCGAGCATTACGTTTGCCCGGCCCTGTCGCCGGTACCAGACGAAGCCATCGCCTGTGCCAGTTCGCTGATCGAGGCGGCAAACGGGCCAGTAACCCTGGTCGGTTCCTCGCTCGGGGGCCATTACGCCAGCCACCTGGCCGAGAAATACGATCTGAACGCTGTCCTGATCAATCCGGCCGTCGTGCCATCGCTCGACCCAAGCCTTTTCATCGGCGAACACAGCAACTTTCACAGTGGCGAGCACTTCGTTTTCACGCCGCAACATGCTATGCAATTGCTGTCGCAAGTCATCACGCCCACACCTTCCCGCTATTGGCTGTTGCTCGAAACAGCTGACGAGGTGCTTGATTACCGGCACGCCGCCAATTTTTATGCAGGATGCAAAACGAGCCTGCTTCCCGGCGGAAATCACAGCTTCACGCAATTTCCCGAATTTATGACGCAAATCATTGAATACGCTGGGCTATAATCCGCCGATGAACGTATTGTTTGAAGAAGATGGCGGCTTCAAGGCCGGTAGTGTCATGGCCGACAACGACAGCTCGTTGCAGGTCGAAATGCCCACCGGCAAGCGCAGCAAGATCAAGGCCGCAACCGTGTTGTTGCGTTTTGAAAAACCCTCGGCTGCCGCCCTGCTGGATCAAGCCACACCGCTGGCCGAAGAGATCGAACCGGATTTCCTTTGGGAATGTGTAAACGATGGCGAATTTTCGTTTCTTGATTTTGCCCGTGACTACTACGGACATGACCCCGCCCCGGTCGAGGCGGCGGCGGTGCTGCTTGCCCTGCACGCCGCGCCCGTCTATTTCCATCGCAAAGGCAAGGGCCGCTTCCGCAAGGCGCCTCCCGACATTCTCGCAGCTGCTCTGGCCAGTCTTGAAAAAAAACGTCAACAAGCACTTGCGATCGAAGCTTGGATCAACGAACTGAAGGCATTCCGTCTTCCCCCGGAAATTGCTGCGCTGACCGATACCCTGCTCTACGCACCCGACCGCAACAAGCCCGAAACCAAGGCCTTCGAAACAGCCTGTGCCGAAACCGGCCTGAGCGCAGCGCAACTGCTGTTCAAGTGCGGCGCAATCAAATCGGCCTATTTCCTGCACTATCGCCGTTTCCTGCACGAGCAGTTCCCGAAAGGTACGGCTTTCCCGAATCTGGAGGCGCCCGGCTTGCCGCGCGATCTGCCGCGCGCCGACGTGCGAGCCTTCTCGATCGACGACGCCAATACTACCGAGATCGACGACGCGCTGTCGGTCGTCAAGCTGCCCGGTATCGGCTCACGCATCGGCATCCACATCGCCGCGCCGGGGCTGGCCATCGAACACGGATCGCCGCTCGACGGTGTCGCGCGGGCGCGGCTGTCAACGGTGTATATGCCCGGCAACAAGATCACCATGCTGCCCGATGCTGTGGTGCAGAACTACACGCTGGCCGGCGGCGTCGATTGCCCGGCCGTTTCGCTCTACCTGACGGTCAACGAGTCGCTCGAAATTCTCAGCCACGAGTCGCGGCTGGAAATGGTGCACATCGCAGCCAATCTGCGCCATCACGAGATCGAGCCGTGGTTCAACGCCGAAACCATCAATGGCCCGTTACCCGATCAGCCGTTCAAAGATGAGCTGCTGCACCTCTGGCATTTTGCCAATGCCTGCGAAGGCCGCCGCGGCAAGCCATCGGCCACCCAGGGCATCAACGACTACAACTTCGAGATCGTCGGTGATCTGGCCGATCCGGACGCGTGTAGCGTCGGCATTTCCGAGCGCAAGCGCGGCAGCCCGCTCGACAAGCTGGTTGCCGAGCTGATGATCGTCGCCAACTCGACCTGGGGCGGCCTGCTCGCCGAAAAGAACATCGCCTGTTTGTACCGCGCGCAGACGCAGGGCAAGGTGCGCATGACTACCTCGCCACTGCCGCACGAGGGGCTGGGGGTGCCGCAATACGCGTGGATGACCTCGCCGCTGCGCCGCTATTGCGATCTGGTCAATCAATGGCAGCTAATTGCCTGTTTGCGCGGCGAAACCCCGGCATTTGCGCAGAAATCGGCCGAATTGTTTGGCGCCATGCGGGATTTTGAGCAAACCTATGCCGCCTATGCGGATTTTCAGCGGCAGATGGAGCGTTACTGGTGCCTGCGCTGGCTGCAGCAGCACAACATCACGGAAATCGACGCTACGGTACGCCGCGAGCAATTGGTCAAACTGGATCATCTGCCCTTGTTGCTTCGCGTCCCATCTTTACCAACCGATCTAATTTCTGGGCAACGCGTAAATCTCGCTATTGAGAGTATTGATCTGTTAGCACCAGAAATTGCTTGCCGTTTCATCGCTTTGCTCGCAGAAAAGGACGAGGTGTTGGCGGCGGAGGACGAAGGTTTGTGAAAAAGGCTACCAATCAGATGCCAGCCAAGGCTTCTTCAAAAGCCAGCACACCGCGCAAATCATGGATTGCCGCGACCTTATCCGCAATTTCTACAATATCGCTCGCCACATGGATTTCGATTGCGCTGCATAGTTTCATTCTTTGGGGAATTGGAATCGGCGTTTCGGACGCCTCAAAAGCGTCTCGCGAAAAAGCCCTCGACATCATCCTGGTTAACGCCAAGTCGGAGCGCAAACCAAGCCAGGCACAGGCACTGGCCCAGGCAAATCTTGATGGCGGCGGCAATACCGACGAGAACCGGCGGGCCAAGACGCCTTTACCGGCAACGCAGCAGCAAACAGCCGGAAACGACGTTCAGACCATGCAACGACGGGTTCAGGAACTGGAAGTCCAGCAACAGAAAATACTGGCACAAGCCAAGAGCTTGCGAACAGTCCCCGTTGGTCGCACGGCCAGCGAACAGCCAACGCCAAGCCCCAGCGTTTCCGGCGTCGATCTGGCCGAATCGGCGAGAGCCATGGCCCGACTGGAAGGCGAGATCAACAAAACGACTGATGACTACAACAAGCGTCCGCGCAAGAAATTCATCGGGACACGCGCCGAGGAATACCGGTTTGCCCAATATATCGAGAACTGGCGTCAAAAAATCGAGCGCATCGGTACGCTGAACTATCCTGAGGCTGCACGCGGCAAACTTTATGGAACGCTGCTGCTGACCGTCACGATTGCGGCGGATGGCAGCGTGATGCGTGTCGATATCAATCGCTCATCGGGCCACAAGGTTCTGGACGATGCCGCCAGACGCATCGTCCAGATGGCTTCACCCTATGCGCCTTTTCCACCGGATATCCGGCGTGATACCGATATTCTCGAAATCACCCGCACCTGGTATTTCACCCAGGGCGACCAGCTCTCGGCCCAATGACAGACCTTTACTGCGTTTTTGGCAATCCGATCAGCCATTCGAGATCGCCTGCCATACACACGGCTTTCGCCAGAGCCACCGGGCAATCAATGTCCTATGAGACACGCCTGGCACCTGTCGATGGTTTTACCCAAGCAGTTTCCGAATTTGTCGCTGTGGGGGGGAAAGGTGCCAATGTCACGGTACCTTTCAAGGAAGAAGCATTTCGCCTGTGCACACAACTCAGCGAACGGGCACAACGCGCCAGTGCCGTGAACACCCTGATGTTCGAAGGCCTGGAGGTCATTGGCGACAATACGGATGGTGCGGGGCTGGTGAATGACATCACCCAAAACCTTGGCTTTTCACTGCGCGGACGCCGCATCCTGTTGCTCGGCGCCGGAGGTGCAGCGCGAGGCGTGATCGCCCCGTTGTTAGCGCATGCACCGACATCGCTACTCATCGCCAACCGCACGTCGGAAAAAGCCGCGATGCTAGCCAGGGATTTCTCCGATATCGCCCCCGTTGAAGGCGGCGATTTCGCAAATACCTCCGGAAAACGCTTTGATCTTGTCATCAATGCAACCTCGGCAAGTCTGTCTGGCGACTCGCTGCCCCTGCCCGCAGGAATTTTTGCCGACGGCAGCCTGGCTTACGACATGATGTATGGCAAGGGCGAGACACCATTCCTTGTTCTCGCGCGGGAGCAGGGCGTAGACCGGCGTTCCGACGGGCTGGGCATGCTGGTCGAACAGGCAGCTGAAGCCTTTGCCATCTGGCGGGGCGTACGTCCCGAAACGACCGGCCTGCTGGCCGCCCTGCGCGCAGAGCTGGCCTGATGAAAGCCCTTGCTCGCTGGATCAAGCTGGCCATGCTCGGTTTGGTCGGCCTGTTCCTTCTCTGGCAATTGTGGCTGTTCACCTGGGTTTTGTTCTGGGGTTGGTTCAACCCGGGCACCACGCGCTTCATGGACATCCGTCTGAGCGAGTTGCGCGAGAAAAAGCCGGACGCCGAACTCAAGCATCAGTGGGTGCCCTACGACCAGATTTCCGTTCATCTGAAGCGTGCCATCATTGCTTCCGAGGATGCCAACTTTGTCGATCACGAAGGCTTCGACTGGGAGGGCATACAGAGAGCCGTGGAAAAGAACCGAAAAAAGGGGCGCTTCGTGGCCGGAGGCTCGACAATCAGCCAACAACTGGCCAAAAATCTCTTCCTGACGCCAAACAAATCCTATTTCCGCAAAGCCGAAGAAGCCATCATCACGGTAATGCTGGAACACCTTTGGAGCAAGCAGCGCATCCTCGAGGTCTATCTGAATGTGATCGAATGGGGTAACGGCGTATTTGGCGCAGAAGCGGCTGCCCGCCATTATTTCAATATCAGTGCAGCACAACTCGGACCGGAACAGGCCGCCCGTCTGGCCGGCATGGTGCCGAATCCGCGCTTTTACGACAGAAATCGCAACGCACCGGGCCTGGGCCGCAAGACTGCGATCATTCTCGGGCGCATGCCAAGCGCCGAATTGCCCTGATTTAGTCAAAACCCGGACATTCGCCCGGTGCTAAAATGGCGCACCTTTTGACGCGCCGCACCATGAGCGAAGAAGCCCAGCTGACCGATACCGAAGACTTGCAGGAGCGCCTTGCCGAGGTGCAGACCCTGCTCGCCCGGCACAAACTGGTCGAAGAACTGGTCAGCCGCCAGGAAGGCCCGCGTCACGACCTGGTTGAAGACATCGTTCACAAGCAACACCTGAACGAACTCCAGCACAAGCTGGACCCGATGCACCCGGCGGATATCGCCTACATCCTCGAGGCCTTGCCGCTCGACGAGCGCCTGATTGCCTGGGATCTGGTCAAGGCGGAGCGCGAAGGCGAGATTCTGCTCGAAGTTTCCGACGCTGTTCGCGAAACACTTATCGAGTCGATGGAACGTACCGAGCTGGTTGCGGCTGCCGAAACGCTCGATGCCGACGAACTGGCTGATCTCGCGCCCGACCTGCCACAGGGCGTCATCGACGATGTGTTTCGCAGCCTGTCAGTCGAAGAACGCGAACAACTGCGCGCGGCCATGTCTTATCCCGGAGATTCGGTTGGTTCGATCATGGACTTCGACATGGTCACCGTGCGCGAGGATGTGACACTGGAAGTGGTGCTGCGTTATCTGCGCCGCTTCGACGAATTGCCGGACCATACCGACCAGCTTTTCGTGGTCGACCGCGAAGAACACCTCAAGGGCGTGCTGCCCTTGAACATCCTTTTGGTCAATGAAGTCGACGTCGAAGTCGGCACCCTGATGCAGACGGATTTTGTCGAACTGGAGCCCGACGACCTTGCCGAGGAGGCCGCCAAGGCGTTCGAACGCTATGACCTCGTTTCGGCGCCGGTCGTCGATCCGGATGGCAAGCTGGTCGGGCGCGTCACGGTTAACGAGGTGGTCGACCTGATTCGCGAAGAAGCAGAAAGCGAACAACTGGCGCAGGCCGGTCTGCGCGAGGAAGAAGACATTTTTGCTTCGGTCTGGGATTCGGTGAAAAACCGCTGGTCCTGGCTGGCCGTCAATCTCGTGACCGCTTTTGTCGCATCACGGGTGATCGGTGCCTTCGAGGGGTCGATCGAAAAACTCGTGGCGCTCGCCGCGCTCATGCCCATCGTCGCAGGTATCGGCGGCAACTCCGGTAATCAGACAATCACCATGATCGTGCGTGCCATCGCCATGGGCCAAGTCCAGCCGGATGCAATGCGCCGCCTTCTTCGCAAGGAACTCGGCGTGGCCAGCATCAACGGCCTGATCTGGGGTGGCCTGCTCGGCATCGCGGCGTGGTGGCTCTACGGCAGTTTCAAACTGGGCATCGTGATGACGGCCGCGATGACGCTTAATCTGCTGCTGGCGGCGTCGGCCGGCGTTGGCATTCCGCTGCTGCGCCAGAAATTCGGAGCTGATCCGGCGGTCGGCGGTTCGGTCATGATTACCGCGCTGACCGACTCCGGCGGATTTTTCATCTTCCTCGGGCTGGCTACGCTGTTCCTGATGTAAGCGCCGTGCTGGCCGTTCCCATTTTTGGCCGTTTTTTCCGGTTGACCGTGGAAGTCGTTTTTCCGCCGGTCAATCAGTGATTGTCGGGCGTCATCAGCTTGAGGCCGACGATGCCGGCGACGATCAGGCCAATGCTGACCAGACGCGCCACTTCCTTCGATTCGCCAAACAGCATGATGCCAAAAATCGCCGTGCCAACAGCACCAATGCCCGTCCACACGGCATAGGCCGTGCCCAGCGGCAAGACTTTCAGCGACCAGCCGAGCAGGACGACACTGGCCACCATGGCAACGATGGTTGCCGCCGAAGGCCCAAGACGGCTAAAACCCTCGGTATATTTCAGACCGACCGCCCAGCCAACCTCGCAAAGACCTGCGATGAAAAGTATCAGCCAGGCGGCGCCGGTGCTCATTTCAGCGTTGCGAAATAATCGTCGGCAGCAGATACCGTTGCCGCGATGTCGGCTTCGGTATGCGCTGCCGAGACAAAGCCGGCCTCGAAGGCGGACGGTGCAAAGTAATGGCCGACGTCGATCATGGCGTGGAAGAAACGGTTGAAGGCTTCCTTGTCGCAAGCCAGCACTTCGTCGTAGGTGCCCGGGCATTTTTCCGCGAAATAAAGTCCGAACATGCCGCCGATGTTCTGCGCCGCAAAGGCGACCCCCTGCTTTTTCGCGACGGCAACGAGGCCATCGCACAGCGCCTTGGTCTTCGCGGTGAGCGCCTCATAGAAACCGGGCGCCTGAATCAGCTTCAGTGTTGCCAGACCGGCCGCCGTGGCAATCGGATTGCCAGACAGCGTACCCGCCTGATAAACCGGGCCGAGCGGAGCGATTTTTTCCATGATGTCGCGTCGACCGCCGAAGGCGCCGAGTGGCATGCCACCGCCCACCACCTTGCCGAAGGTAGACAGATCCGGCGTGATGCCGAACAAACCCTGCGCACTCTTCGGGCCGACGCGGAAGCCGGTCATCACTTCGTCGAAAATCAGCACGGCGCCGTATTGCGCGGTCAGATCGCGCATCGCCTTCAGGAATTCCGGCGTCGGTGCAATGAGGTTCATGTTGCCGACCACCGGCTCGACGATCACTGCTGCGATCTTGTCGCCATGCGCCTTGAAGGCTTCGGCAAGCGCCTGCGGATCGTTATAGGCCAGCACCATGGTTGTTGCCACCGTACCGGCCGGCACGCCGCCGGAGGACGGATTGCCGAAGGTCAGCAACCCGGAACCGGCCTTGACCAGCAAGCCGTCGGAATGGCCGTGATAACAGCCTTCGAACTTGACCAGAATGTCGCGCCCGGTAAAGCCGCGAGCCAGACGGATGGCGCTCATCGTCGCCTCGGTGCCGGAAGAAACCAGCCGAACCATGTCAAGGGACGGCACCATTTCGCAGAGCAGATCAGCAATGTCCACTTCGCGTTCGGTCGGCGCGCCGAAGGAAAGACCATCGACGACTGCAGCCTGGACGGCAGCGATAACTTCAGGATGGGCGTGGCCGAGGATCATCGGCCCCCAGGAACCCACGTAATCGGTGTACCACTTGCCATCCGCATCCTGCACCCTGGCACCGACACCTTTCTGGAAGAAGAGCGGCGTACCGCCAACCGAACGGAAAGCACGCACCGGGGAATTGACGCCGCCCGGAATATGTTTCTGGGCGCGCTCGAACAGTGCCTGATTGCGAGAGGTCATGAATGGGATTCCTCGAATAAGTGTTGGTAAGCAGCAGCACGCGCCGCGACATCGGGCGCACTGAACAGATCGGTAATGACGGCGAGCAGGTCGGCGCCAGCAATAATCAGCGGTCGGGCGTTGTCCAGCGTAATGCCTCCGATGGCGCAGGATGCGCCCGAAAGGGCCTGTGCCCGGGGAAAAAGTTCAAGCGGGGCGCACACAGCGTCCGGTTTGGTTGGCGAGGGATAAACCGCACCGAAGGCGACATAATCGGCCCCTGCGGCATCAGCCACCTGGGCTGCAGAAAAGTCGGCATAACAGGACGCGCCGAGAATTTTCCCGGGTCCGAGAATTGCCCGCGCCACCGCCAGATCTCCATCCTCCCGCCCGAGGTGTACACCATCGGCATCGACCAGAAAACACAAGGCAATATCGTCGTTGATCAACAGGCGGGCATCGAACCGGCGGGTCAAACTGCGCAGCGCCGTCGCCCGGGCAACACGCTCGGGCATGCTGCTCTCCTTGTCGCGAAACTGCACGATCCGGCAGCCGCCACTCAGGGCAGCTTCGACATTGGCCAGAAGACGGGAAGCATCAGGCGATTCCGGCGTGATCGCATACAAGCCACGCAAGCTAGCCCCCATTTTTCTGCGCATCCTTTGTGGCATCCTGGTCCGTCACATCGTCGTCATCACCGCGAGCCCAGAAAAAACGATCCGGAATAAATTGCCCCATGCCACCACGAAATCCCTTGTCCAGCGCCTGCCAGGTGTAATCCTGCGCATCTCGCACGGCATCTTCGATGCTGGCACCACCGGCGACGCAACCGGCAATCGCGGAGGCCAGCGTACAACCCGAGCCATGATAACTGCCCGGCAGGCGTTCCCAGCGGTCGACGCGGATCACGCCTTCTGAACCATAAAGCGTGTTGATCACCTGAAGAGTGTTTTCATGCGTTCCGGTAATCAGCACCTGTTGGACGCCCATCTCGATCAGGCGACGAGCGCACACCTCGATTGAGGGTTCATTCTCGTCATCGTCGCTTTCGGCAAGTCGGCGAGCTTCGGGGGCATTGGGCGTAAGCAGGGTTGTTTGCGGAAGCAACATCTCACGCATGGCAGAAATGATTTCCTCGCCGGATAACTCGTCACCCCGCCCGGAAGCAAGCACCGGATCGAAAATCACGGGAATTTCCGGGTAATCCGAAATGATCTCCGCCACCATCAACACATTCTCAACACTGCCCAGCAAGCCGATCTTGAAGGCCGCAACCGGCATGTCTTCCAGAATGGTGCGAGCCTGTTGTTCAAGCAACTCGGCGGAAACCGGATGCACACTCTGAACGCCGACTGTGTCCTGAACAGTCAATGCAGTCAGCGCAGTCAGAGGATGGCACCCCAGACTGGCCAAAGTCAGGATATCCGCCTGAATGCCGGCACCCGAGGAAGGATCGCTGGCTGCAAAGACCAATACCTGGGGCAAACTGGGGGAAACAGTGTGAACGGAAGTCATTTAAGCTCGCCCCCGTGGCGGAGGCGAAGGGGATTAGGTAACATGGCGCTGATTTTATCTGATTCTGGCGCGCATCACTTCTTGCGTACATCGTTGCAATACCGTTTTATGAAGTGTGTGCTTTTGTTTGTTCCATAGTATGATAGTGCAATAGCTAGAGTGCCTTTAAAGGGCCAGGGGACAGGGAATTGGCTGATATATCCAGGTTGCGCGGTATCAGGGTGATGGTCATCGATGACAGCAACACCATACGGCGAAGTGCCGAGATTTTTCTCGTGCAGGCCGGGTGTCAGGTTGTTCTGGCCGAAGATGGTTTCGATGCACTGGCCAAAATCGCCGATCACCAGCCCAGCGTCATTTTCTGCGACATCATGATGCCTCGTCTCGATGGCTATCAAACCTGTTCGCTGATCAAGAAAAATCCTCGTTTCAAATCCACTCCGGTCATCATGCTCTCCTCGAAGGATGGGTTGTTCGACAGGGCACGTGGTCGCATGGTCGGTTCCGATCAGTACCTGACCAAGCCATTCACCAAAGAAAGCTTGCTGCAAACGGTCGCGGCCTTTGCGTTGCCGGCAGAAGCAGAAACCAAACAACAGTAGTTCAGGAGCAAAAATGCCCGTCAAGAATATTCTCGTGGTCGACGATTCGCCAACAGAGCGTTTTTTCGCCGTCGACCTTCTGACCAAGGCTGGTTATCAGGTTGCGACCGCTGAAAGCGGGGAAGAAGGTATCGCCAAGGCAAAGGCCAGCAAGCCCGATCTGATCCTGATGGATGTCGTCATGCCGGGACTCAACGGCTATCAGGCAACACGCACTCTGACCCGCGACGAAGATACCAAGAACATCCCGGTCATCGTCTGCACGACCAAGGGGCTCGAAACCGACAAGATCTGGGGTTTGCGTCAGGGGGCGATCGACTATCTGGTCAAGCCACTGAATCCGACCGAATTGCTCGCCAGAATCGCCGCATTACCTTAAATCCATGGCCAGAAAAACCAGTCTGCGTGATTTTCAGGAGTATTTGGCAGCCCGCCTGACCACTGCCGCGCAGGGGCGCGGCGGTTCTTCCTGGCTAGGGATCGAGGCAGGTAACGAAGCCTGGCTGGTTGATCTTTCCGACAGCGGCGAGATCGTTCAGGCACCACAACTCGTCCCAGTTCCCCTTACTCGCTCATGGTTTGCCGGAATCGCCAACATTCGTGGGAACCTCCACGCCGTTACCGATTTCTCGGTTTTCCGGGGCGGCGTTCCAACGCCACAGAATGCCAATGCCAGACTTTTGCTGATTGGTGGGAAATACGGTGCCAACGCAGCACTATTGGTTTCCCGCATGCTGGGCCTGAAAAAGCCGGAAGACTTTACTCCGGAGCCAGCCGAGTCAACCGCGCCAAACTGGGGCGCCCAACGATTTTCGGATTCGCAGGGACGAATCTGGCACAAACTTTCGGTGCGCGAACTGCTTGCCGACCACAACTTCATGAATATCGGGGTTTGATGCGGGCTCCTCGCCCCTCACCCTTACCGGAGGATCTCCATGGCTTTCAGTTTTAAACTCCCCAAATTCGGCTCTGCCGGCAAGGGACTTCCCTCGGCGGCAATGACCATTTCAGACGAAATGCCAAAGACGCCCAAGGCGACGAAAGCCGTACCCAAGGTTGCCATGCCAGGCTTTCTGGCCAAACAGCCCGTCATCCAGCAGATGAAAACTCTGGGCGGCGTATTCGCTGTCCTGCTGCTACTCATCGCTGGTCTTGTCTTCCATGACAGCAGAGATGCCACGCATGGCACAGCTTATATCGGCGCGTCAGGCGAAATGCGCATGTTGTCGCAGCGTCTGGCGAAGGCCTCGACCCAAGCACTTCAGGGGAACCCTGATGCCTTTACGCAGCTCAAGGAGTCGCGTGCCACGTTTTCGCAGTTGCTTGAAAAGCTGACGTCAGGCGGGGATATCGGCGAAACCAGCGTTCCCCCATCTCCGGATGCCGTTCGCCCCCAACTGGAAGCGCTTGCGCAACTGTGGGCCTCGACCGAGAAGGATGCAATGACCGTGGTCGATCAGGAAAAGAATCTGGTCACCCTCGGACAAAGTGTGGCCACCATCGACAACAAGAACGCGAACATGCTCGAACTGACCGAGCAGATCGCCACCCTTAAGCTCCAATCGGGTGCCACGGCCCGAGAAATCGCAACCGCCAACCAACTGGTCATGCTGACTCAGCGTATTGCCAAGAACGCTTCTGCGCTGCTGGTCGGCAGCGAAATCAATCCTGAGGTCGCTTTCCTGCTGGGCAAGGACACCAATGCGTTCCGCGACCTGCTGGCTGCTCTCGTCAAAGGGAGCAATGACGGAGATGCACGTGAAAAACTGACAGCACTCGATGCCGCATTCCAGGAATACCAGGCCGCGGTTGGCAACATTCTGAGCAACATGCAGCCGCTGGTGCTTTCCAAGCAGGCCGGTTCGCGCATTTTCAACGAAAGCGACACCTTGCTAAAAGCCACGGATGATCTATCACTCGGCTACCAGAACCAACTTTCGGAGCGCGGCGTTTACGTTGTCCTGTTGATCGTGCTGACGCTTGCTGCCCTGGCAACATTGGCTGTCCTTGCAAAAATCTATCTTGACGATACCGGCCGTCGAGCGAAGGATGCGGAGCAACAGCGCCATTCATCGGAACAGGTGAATCGTGAAAATCAGGACGCCATTCTGCGTCTGATGAACGAACTTGGCGACCTCGCTGACGGTGACCTGACGGTAACCGCCACAGTGAGCGAAAATATTACGGGCGCCATCGCGGACTCGATCAACTACACGATTGAAGAACTCCGTGTTCTGGTCGGCCGGATCAACGATGCAGCCAACCGGGTAACAGCCGCAACTGAAATCGCCCGCCAGACCTCCGCAGAATTGCTTTCTGCTGCCGAACGGCAGTCCATCGAAATTCAGGAAGCCGGCCAGTCTGCGCTCGATATGGCACGTTCCATGAGCGAAGTATCGGACAGCGCCACCCAGTCTGCGCAGGTTGCACGCCAATCACTGAACGCTGCTGAAAAAGGTACGCAGGCGGTGCAGGACTCTATCAAGGGCATGAACGAAATCCGCAATCAGATTCAGGAGACCTCGAAGCGTATCAAGCGTCTGGGTGAAAGCTCCCAGGAAATTGGTGAAATCGTGGAACTCATTTCGGACATTACCGAGCAAACCAACGTTCTGGCTCTGAACGCAGCAATTCAGGCAGCATCGGCTGGCGACGCAGGTCGCGGCTTCACGGTGGTTGCTGAAGAAGTGCAACGTCTGGCTGAACGCTCAGCAGAAGCAACCAAGCAGATTGCGGCCATTGTGAAAACCATTCAGACCGACACTCAGGATGCCGTCTCCGCCATGGAACAATCCACGCAGGGTGTGGTCGAGGGAGCCAAACTTTCCGATGCTGCCGGTCAGGCACTGTCCGAAATCGGTGACGTTTCGCAAACGCTGGCGGATCTGATTCAAAACATCTCGACCTCGACGCAAAATCAGGCTGATTCAGCAACCAACGTTGCTCGTCTCATGCAAGACATTTTGCATGTCACCGAACAAACGACTGCCGGTACTCAACGTACGGCACTCGCGGTGGACGAGTTGAACGCACTTGCTTCCGAACTGAAGGGCTCGGTTGCCGGCTTCAAAGTGGACTGACGGACTTCGCGAGAGACTATGAACGCGGCAAGCACATTTGATTTGGGCCCGCTCACCTGGGTGAAGGGTGAGATTGATCTGGCGCTTCAGCGCGCCGAGGAAGCGCTTGATCAGCACGATATCGTTGCTGATGCCTCCCAGCTCAAGTTCTGCCGAACCCATATACACCAGGTTCACGGCGCACTCTCAATAGTCGGACTTGATGGAGTCACTCAGGTAACCGAGTCTCTCGAAGCCTTTCTCTCGAGTCTGGAGGAAGGCAAGCTGAATGTCGGCCCTTCGACTCCCGAACTATTGCACCAGACTATCGCCAGCCTGCGTCGCTATCTTGACGACCTGATCGTCGGAGAACCCAATCAGCCACTTCGATTGTTGACGGTTTACGAGGCACTGGCTGAAGCCCGTGGTTTGCCAAATATTCACGCAGCAGACCTGTTTTATCCCGATCTCTCGCAACGCCCTCCCAAAAGGACAACACCGCCGGCAGGCCTGAACCCGGAGCAGAAGCGGCAAGTTCTCCGGGACGGCCGGGTACGCTTCCAGAAGGGATTACTGACCTGGCTCAAGAATCCGCTTGACGCAGAAAAAGGACGTGCGTCCATGCTGGAGGCCCTGAGCAACATCGAGGCCATTCAGGAAACCCAGTCGGCCCGTGCATTCTGGTGGATTGCCCGTGCATTCGTCGAAGCCCTCGGCGAACCTGATGTAGCCTCCAGCATTACCGCCCGCCAACTCTGTTCGCGGGTGGATTCGCAGATTCGTCGTCTGCTCGACGGCTCGAACAGCATCGCAGAACGGGTCATGCGTGAAGCGCTGTTCCACATCGCCCATGTACCCCCGGAGCGGGATGCGTTGATCGGCGAGGTTCAAACCGTTTTCAATCTTCCTTCGCTATTGCCGGTAGTTGCTTCGGACAAGGGAGATGGGCCGCTACCGCAAGAAGGTCTGCTGCGTAAGCTGCGCGAGACGCTGGTGGTTGCCGAGGAACTCTGGAACAAATTCTGCACGGGCAGTGCAGGTGCCTTGTCCGGATTTGCCGAAGACGCCCGCCATTGCGCCCAGATCACCGAAGAAATCGGACAAACCGACCTGAAACGCCTTGGTCAGGGGCTAGGTGCTGTCGCGGCCTGGCTTCAGGAAGATCCGTCGCGTTTCAGCGATACGGTTGCCATGGAAGTCGCCACGACGATCCTGCTCCTGCAAAACGCAC
This sequence comes from uncultured Dechloromonas sp., assembly GCA_964583695.1. Taxonomy (GTDB): domain Bacteria; phylum Pseudomonadota; class Gammaproteobacteria; order Burkholderiales; family Rhodocyclaceae; genus Azonexus. The sequence continues at coordinate 26,267 of CAZOWA010000023.1, read as the reverse complement.
AGGAAGGGTTCAGTCGTCTGGGCACCGATTTTGCCCAGCAAGTCGACCTGATGATCGCGCGGCTCTATGCCTGTATTGCAGGCAAACCAGCCTCTGCAGACGAGGCGATCCCGCTTCTCGACGAAATGACGCGAAAAGCCCAGGAAAAACTCCTGATCGGACAGGTAGGGCGCGAGATCCAGAACAATCTGGCACAAATCGAACAGGCGCTTGACGGTTTCTTCCGTGACCCGTCGAAGGCGCATGACCTTGGCCAGCTCGACAGCCCGATGAAGCAGATCAGCGGTGCGCTGGCAATGCTCGGGCATTTCTCGGCAGTCAACAGCCTCAAGGATTGCGGCCAACGCATCCATCAATTCGCACAGGCCAATTATCAGCCAGCGCAAGAGGACTTCGAGTCGGTCGCCAACCAGCTCTCCCTGCTGGGTTTCTTCGTGGACGCCCTGCAAAACGGCGAAACGGATTTCGACAGCTTCGTACTGAACATGAAGGGCGAGAAGCCCGTCGAGGAAGAAGAAAGCCAGGAAGAGGCAACTCCTGCACCAACCGTCGAAGCGCAACTGGCTCAGCAGGCACTCGATACTCACGTCCTGGCAGAAGCCCTCAGGGAAGCACCCGAAGACAGTCGGCTGCAGGATGAGCTCAAGCAAAACTTGCAGGCCATCCAGAAAGATGCCGATCTCGTTGCCAATCGCGAATTGGGGGAAACCGCAAAGGCTGCCCTCGAGGCGCTGCAATCCGGCGGAGCCGTTGAAGAGGCTCTGTCCGGACTCAAACCGCAGATTGCAGAAGCCCCAACGCCTTCTGCCGAAACCCTCCAGCTGGCCGACTCAAGCCATGAGGAAATCGATGCAGAGCTTCTTGCCATCTTCCTCGAAGAGGCAGCTGAGGTACTGGCCACCATGGCTGAGCAGCGTGAGTTGCTGGCTGATGACCTGCATAACATTGACGCCCTGACCACCATTCGCCGCTCAACCCACACACTCAAGGGTAGCGGGCGCATGGTCGGGCTTACAGAACTAGGCGAGACCGCCTGGGAAATTGAACAGACGCTCAACCTCTGGCTGCGTCAGGAACAATCCGTGACGGACGAGCTCCTGCGACTGATCACCAGTGAGCACGAAGTCTTTTCAATCTGGGTCAAATATCTGGAAAACAATGTTGGGAATGCGCCCGACCCAACGTCGCTGATTGCCGACGCACGGCGCCTGCGGGGTGTCGAAAGTCCTGCAGAAACGCAGGTTAATACGCCAGTAACACCTGTAGCCGAGATCACGGCGGAAGTGCCTCCTCCTATAGAAGTTGTCGATTTACCCGAACCAGAGCTCGCCGTTGACGCACCAGCAGCCTTACTCGATCTGGCAGACTTCGACCTGCCGAGTTTCGCCGAACCGGAGCCAGCCATCTCGACGGATGTGCCAGAATCGGCTGAAGGCGATCAGCCTGAGGAGACTCTCGAGGCAGAGTCAATCGATGCAGAAGAAGTTCCACGGTCAACCGAAAAAAATGACCAGATTTCGGTAACGGAAACAGCCTCGCCGACGCTCTATGACATTTTCCGCGAGGAAGCACGCGGCCACCTGCATACGCTGGTCGACAGCTACGCCATACTGGATGCACATCCCGGGGAGCCGACCAGCTTCGAAATGACCCGGGCAGCGCACACCCTCGGCGGTATTGCTGCGACCGTTGGCCTGATGCCTCTCCATCATCTCGCCATTGCACTCGAACACGCCTTGCTCAGACGCGATGGCTCGGCACATCCAGAGAGTATCGAGGGGCTTGAAACCGTCCGGCAAACCATCATCACACTGGAAGGGATGTTTGACGCCCTGGCCGACCAGATGGAACCGGAAGAGCAGCCTCTGCTGATCGCCGCACTTGACGATATTTATCACGCCCCGCCAATCAGTGAAGAAGTGGCGCCGGTGGAAAATACGGCGCAGATCATCCCGCTTCCTGGTCTGAATACACCGCCTTCTAACGCTGAAATCGAAGCGCAGTTGCCGGTTGCACCTGCACAACCCTTGCTCACCGACGAGCTGGATGAGCAGCTTCTTCCCATCTTCCTTGAAGAAGCAGCCGATCAGCTTCGCGATCTGACAACGCAATGCCGCCACTGGCGGAATGATCCAGCCAGCGAAGACGCTCCGCACGCCATCGCGCGCATCCTGCACACCTTCAAGGGTAATGCACGGATGGCCGGAGCCATGAATCTTGGCGAGGCCACACACCTTCTGGAAACCCGCATCGGCGAAGCGTTGAAGGCCGGCCCGGCGACCGCATCGTTTATCGACGAAGTGGAAGGCAATTGCGATACCCTGGCGCTGGCCGTCGAGGAGCTGCGCGCAGGTCCACAACCCGCGCCCGTCATTGAAAGCACGGCTGCGACAGGTGAAGATCAGGCATCCACGACAACGACAGCCGCTCCTGCAGCAACGGTCGTCGCGGAAGTTGAGGCAGAATCAGAAAGCAGCGGGCAATTAGCCACCTTGCGCGTGCGCGCCGACCTTATTGACCGCCTGGTTAACGAAGCCGGTGAGCTGTCGATCGCCCGCACCCGAATTGAAGGGGAAATGCGCAGCCTGAAAGGTTCGCTGCTTGACCTGACAGAAAACGTAATTCGCTTGCGTCGCCAATTGCGCGAAATCGAAATTCAGGCCGAAGGCCAGATTCAGGCACGTGTCGCGCAAACCCCGGAAGGCGATGCCGAATTTGATCCGCTGGAACTCGACCGCTTCACCCGTTTCCAGGAGCTCACCCGCTTCATGGCCGAATCGGTGAACGACGTTGCCACCGTTCAGCAAAATCTGCTCAAGAATCTGGACGACGCCAACGCCGCAATTCTCGCTCAGTCGCGACTTAATCGCGGCCTGCAGCAGGAATTGATGGGCATCCGCATGCTGCCTTTTGCGAGCCAGTCAGAACGTTTGTACCGCATCGTCAGGCAGACCGCGAAAGATGTCGGCAAACGTGCCAATCTCGACATCGTGGGCAGTCAGGTGGAAATCGACCGTTCCGTACTGGACAAGATGCTCGGGCCAATTGAGCATATGTTGCGTAATGCGGTTACCCACGGTATTGAAAATCGTGAGCAGCGTATCGCCAGCGGAAAACCGGAAGTTGGAGAAATCACCGTCGCCATCGCGCAGGAAGGCAATGAAATCATCCTCTCGATGAGCGACGACGGCAAAGGCCTCGACCTCGCCCGGATTCGTGCACGTGCCGAAGGTATGGGTCTGCTTGCTCCGGGACAAGCAATCGATGATGCCAAGCTCTACGACTTCATCTTCCACTCCGGTTTTTCCACTGCAACCGAGCTGACCCAGGTCTCAGGCCGTGGGGTCGGCATGGACGTGGTGAAGACCGAGGTCACGGCCCTCGGCGGTCGCATCGAAATAAGCTCGCAGCCTGGCCTGGGTACCACATTCCGTCTTTATCTGCCGCTAACTCTGGCTGTCACCCAGACCTTGCTGGTTCGGGCAGGAAGCCAGCTTTACGCCGTACCTTCCACGATGATCGAGCAAGTGCTCGAAATGAAGGAAAAATCGCTGACCATCCTTCGCGAGAAAGGTGAGGCGGAGTGGCAAAACAATCACTATCCCTTCCATTTCCTGCCACATCTGCTTGGCGACACGGAAGCCGTTCCGGAAGCCCACCGCCAGTACTGGGTGTTGCTGCTTCGTTCCGGCTCGCAACGCGTCGCCGTTCTGGTGGACGAACTAAAGGGCAATCAGGAAGTCGTCGTCAAGAACATCGGCGCCCAGCTTGCGCGTGTTGTCGGTATTGCCGGCGCTACGGTACTCGGCGATGGCAAGGTCATCCTCATTCTCAATCCGGTAGCACTGGCCAGCCGGCTGGGCGGCACCACCAAACCTGGCAACGTCGTGCCGATGGCGACCGAACCCCAGCAGGCCCCAGCGCAACATCTGCCGACCGTCATGGTGGTGGACGACTCGCTCACGGTGCGCAAAATCACCAGCCGCCTGCTGGCCCGAGAGGGATATCAGGTTATCCTGGCCAAGGATGGTGTCGATGCGCTGGAACAGCTGATCGATGTCATGCCTGATGTGATTCTTTCCGACATCGAAATGCCGCGTATGGACGGCTTCGATTTCGTCCGCAACCTGCGTGGCGATGATCGCCTGAAATCCCTGCCGGTGATCATGATCACGTCGCGTACTGCGGACAAGCATCGCAACTATGCCTTCGAAATCGGCGCCAACCATTATCTCGGGAAGCCCTACGACGAAGAAGAACTGCTCGGTCTGGTTGCGGGCTACACCAAGGCCGGTAACGCGGGTTAAGCCGGCTTCCTGAGCACCGCGTAACGGGCCAGGGTCTTTTCCCTGGCCTGCGCGTGGTCGACGATCGGGGCAGGGTAATCCCGGCCGATAATCACGCCGATCGACTCCTGCTCGATTCTGCCCATCTTCCAGGGGGCGTGAATATATTTGGTCGGCACTTTTTCAAGTTCCGGCAGGTAGCGGCGGATAAACCGGCCTTCTGCATCAAAACGCTCGGACTGCGTTACCGGATTAAAGATGCGGAAATAGGGCTGGGCGTCACACCCACTGGATGAAGCCCACTGCCAGCCGCCGTTGTTCGCCGCCAGATCGAAATCATTGAGGTGATCGGAAAAATATTTTTCGCCAAGACGCCAGTCGATCCCCAAATCCTTACTCAGGAACGAAGCCACGACCATACGCAGGCGGTTGTGCATCCAGCCACTGAAATTGAGCTGTCGCATTGCCGCATCAACCAGCGGATATCCTGTTCTCCCCTCGCACCATGCGGCAAATCCGTCGGGCCAACAGTCCCACTGGATTGCATCGTATTCGGGCTTGAAAGACTGAACAACCACTTGCGGAAAATGGTCGAGAATCATGAAATAAAAATCGCGCCAAATCAGTTCGCCAAGCCAGGCGTCAGCTTTCTGTTCCAGCGCTGCCCGGAGCAACTCACGAATCGAGATGGTTCCAAAACGCAAGTGCACGGACAAATACGAAACGCCCTTCACCGCAGGAAAATCACGTAGCACCCCGTAGCGCAGGATACGCTCCTCGCGGAAGTCATCCCACAACTTGCGCGCCCCCGACATTCCAGGCTGTATGCCTATTTCCGCTAGATCGCTGCCGCTGAAGCCAATCTCCTCCAATTCGGGGACGGATTCTCCCGCCGGCACTGCCAGCTGACCACGACAGAGCCAACCTGCGCTATCGGAAGCATTCAGGCGTTTCAACCAGGCATTTTTGTACGGCGTAAAGACCGAGAATGGCTTTCCGGACTGAGTCAGCACCTCGTTCCCATCCAAAATTGCCTGATCCTTGAAAACCTGAAAAGACACCCCTTTTCGGCTCAGTCGATTAGCAACGTCGGCGTCGCGCTGCTTTGCTGACGGCTCATAATCGCGATTGGCAAATACGGCTGAAACGCCAAGCTCTAAAGCCAGAGACGGAATGATTTCCCGCGCCTGACCGACCCTTACGATCAAACCGCCACCTCGCGCCCGCAAGGCACCATCCAGCTCAACCAGGGATTCACGGATGAAATGGACGCGACGATCTCTTTTGTTCACAAGTGCGTCGAGAATCTCGGTATCGAAAACGAAGGCGCAGAACGTAACCCGCGCCTTACCAAGAGCGACACTCAAGGCCGCATGATCGTTATCACGCAAGTCCCGACGGAACCAGACAAGGGCTTTTTCGATGTTCATGGTTGGTTTGTACCCCGTCGGCGATTAAAATTCCAGCATGGACAGCGTCAACCTCACCGATAACTTCCTGATCGCCATGCCGACACTGGAAGACCCGTATTTTTCCAACGCCCTCGTTTACATTTGCGAACACAACGAGAACGGCGCGCTCGGTGTCATCGTAAACCGGCCAATCGACATGAATCTGGCCGGATTGTTCGAAAAAATCGATATCAAGCTGGAGGCAGATCAACTTGCCAAGTTACCGGTCTATTTTGGCGGCCCGGTCCAACTTGATCGGGGATTCGTGCTACATCGTCCGATCGGACTGTGGCAATCAACCCTGGCTGTTAACAAGGAAATCGGACTAACCAGTTCGCGTGATGTGCTCAGTTCGGTAGGAAGTGCCGGGCTTCCTTCCGAAATCATTGTCGCCCTTGGTTACGCCGGCTGGGAGGCTGGCCAACTCGAGGACGAATTAGCCCAGAACTCCTGGCTCACCGTGCCAGCCAAAGCCAGCATTCTTTTCGACATGCCTCCCGAAGAACGCCTGCCTGCCGCAATGCAGAAACTTGGCATCAGTTTTTCGCAGCTTTCCGACGTTGCGGGACATGCCTGAGGGCACGGTCCTCGCCTTCGATTTCGGCGAAAAACGCATCGGTGTCGCTACCGGTGAAACCCTGTTGCGCAGTGCCCATCCGCTCACAGTCATTCACGCCGAATCAAACGACGATCGGTTTGCCGCCATTGCCAAGCTGGTCGACGAGTGGTGCCCCGTTCAACTCGTGGTTGGGCTGCCGACACATGCCGATGGTACGCCGCACGAAATGACCCGCCTCGCCCAAAAATTTGCCGAGCGCCTGCGCCGCAGATACCACATCCCTGTCGGCTTTGCCGACGAACGCCTGACCTCGCTCGACGCCGAACGTCGCTTGCGCGAAAGCGGCCGGAACAGCAGAAATGCAAAGCCGGTTCTCGACGCAGTCGCCGCCCAGCTCATTCTTCAAACCTGGTTCGAAAGCCCGCACCATGTCACCCTTAGTTAATCCCCTGCCGGAAGCCGAAGTACAGTGCCGGCAACTGGCCGACCTCATACGCCCTCATCTACACCGAAATCCCGCACTGGTAGGCATCTACAGTGGAGGCGCATGGATTGCCGAACGCCTCAGGGAGTTGCTCGGCCTGAAGGAAGAAATCGGCCTGATCGATGTTTCCTTCTACCGCGACGATTTTGCCGAAAAGGGTCTGCATCCCCAGGTAAAACCGACCGTAATTCCCTTCGATGTGGAAGATCGTCACATCATTCTGGTCGATGACGTGCTCTACACCGGACGTACCACCCGGGCCGCCATCAACGAGTTGTTCGACTACGGTCGCCCGGCTTCGGTCGAGCTTGCCGTCCTGGCTGACCGCGGCGGACGGGAACTTCCCGTTGGAGCCACGTACAACGTCTGGGATATCGATTTGCAGGACACCCAGAATCTGGTTCTTTGCAAACCGGAGGACGGTCAACTCGCCTGGAGGCTGGAACATGCATAACCCGCAGTTGAACAAGGATGGAGAACTCTCACACCTGCTTTCCATCGAAGGTCTCCCCCCCCGAATACTCACCCAGATTCTCGACACCGCTGAATCCTTCATGGAAGTATCGGCCCGCGAGGTCAAGAAGGTGCCGTTACTGCGTGGAAAGAGCGTGTTCAATCTCTTTTTCGAGAACTCCACACGCACGCGCACCACTTTCGAAATCGCTGCCAAGCGCCTGTCGGCTGATGTCATCAATCTCGACATCAACAAGTCTTCTACCGCCAAGGGTGAAACCCTGCTCGACACCATCGACAATCTCGTCGCCATGCACGCAAACCTCTTCGTCGTGCGCCACGCGTCGAGCGGCGCGCCCTACCTGATTGCCGAGCATCTGCAGCGCATCGGCCGCGACGATGTGCATGTGGTCAATGCTGGTGACGGGCGCCACGCCCACCCGACGCAGGGCCTGCTCGACATGTACACGATCCGCCATTACAAGAAGGACTTCACGCAACTGCGCGTCGCCATCGTCGGCGACATCCTGCACTCGCGTGTCGCACGCTCCGACATTCACGCCCTGACCTCGCTCGGTGTGCCGGAAGTGCGCGCTATCGGACCAGCCACTCTATTACCAAAGCATCTCGACAAACTCGGCGTGCACGTCTTCCATGACATGAATGAAGGCCTGAAGGACTGCGACGTCATCATCATGCTGCGTCTGCAAAACGAGCGCATGACCGGTGCCCTTCTGCCCTCGGCCGGTGAATATTTCCGCCATTACGGTCTAACCCCGCAAAAGCTGGCGCTCGCCAAGCCGGATGCCATCGTGATGCATCCGGGGCCGATGAACCGGGGCGTCGAAATACACTCGGCAGTCGCCGACGGCTCGCAGGCCGTGATCCTGCCCCAGGTCACCTTTGGCATTGCCGTGCGCATGGCGGTCATGAGCATCGTTGCGGGGAATTGAGATGAATATCGAAATCAAGAACGGGCGCCTGATTGACCCGAAAAATCAGGTCGATTGCAGCACTTCACTGTTTATTGCCGACGGCAAGATTGCCGGGATCGGCGAAGCGCCGGCCGGCTTCATTGCCGGCAAAACCGTCGATGCCACTGATTGTATCGTCTGCCCCGGCCTGATCGACCTCGGCGCCCGCCTCAACAGCATCGAGGCCGAACTGGCTGCAGCGGTCGCAGGCGGCGTTACCTCGGTCGTTGTACCCCCCGATGCCGACCCACCGCTGGACGAGCCGGAACTGGCCGACCGGCTGGTGCATCGTGGCGAAGAAATCAGTAAAGCCCGCGTCCTGCCTTTGGGCGCCCTGACCCTCGGACTGAATGGCGAACGTCTTTCCGAACTGGCCGGACTGAAAAAGGCCGGGTGCGTCGCCTTTTCGCAAGCCAATCGCCCGGTCATCGATACCGAAGCCTTGTTACGGGCAATGGAATACGCTGCCACCTTCGATTTCGCCATCTGGTTGCAACCACAGGATCACTGGCTATCACGCAATGGTATTGCGCATGAAGGAGAAGTCGCCAGTCGCCTCGGTCTGGCGGGTATTCCGGTCGCCGCCGAGACCATCGCCATCGGCACCATCCTGCAACTGGTACGTGACACCGGCTGCCGCATCCATCTAACCCGTCTTTCGTCCGCCGCCGGCGTGGCAATGGTGCAGCGGGCGAAACACGACGGCCTGCCAGTCAGCTGCGATGTCGGCATCCATCACCTGCTGCTCACCGAAAACGATATCGGCTTCTTCAACCCGCACGCCCGTTTCTCACCGCCGCTGCGCAGCCAGGACGATCGCGATGGACTGTCAAAAGCTGCCGCATCTGGCCTAGCCGCGATTTGTTCCGACCATACGCCGGTCGGTGCCGACGACAAGCTCCTGCCCTTTGGTGAAGCCAAACCGGGCGCGACCGGCCTTGAGGTTCTGCTGCCGCTCACCCTGAAATGGGCAGAGACTGCCGGCGTCAGTCTTTCCGATGCGCTCGCCCGCATTACCTCCGCGCCAGCCGCAATACTGGGCATGGACAGTGGACATCTGGCCGTCAGCAGCGCTGCGGATATCTGCATCTTTGACCCGGATGCCAACTGGCAACTAAGTGCGGAAGCACTGAAGAGCCGGGGCAAAAATTCACCCTGGACCGGTTACATGATGTCCGGCAAGGTGAAATTCACCCTGGTTGGTGGCCGTACGGTCTATTCCGCTTGAAGTATTGCCCCGACTCAGTCGGGGCACAGTGCGGCGACCGCCTGCGGCGTAGCACCCTCGATTTCCAGCACCTTGTGTCGGGAAATCTGGCCACTTTTCAGGTTCACTGCAGACTTTGGCAAATTCAGGCGATCGGCAATAAAGCGAATCAAGGCTTCATTCGCCTTGCCATCGACTGGAGGCGCAGCCAGCCGTATTTTCAGAGCCTCGCCGTGCAAGCCGGAAAATTCGGTTTTTTTGGCACCGGGCTGAATATGCAAGGTCAGCGTGATACGCCCGTCGCCGGCAACGCGGAACCAATTACTCACAAGACCATCAACAACGCCTGCAAGAGCAGGATAGCGACCAACGGCGAGAGGTCGATGCCCGAGATCGGCGGCAAGATACTGCGAATCGGATTGAGGATCGGCCGCGTCAGCTGATGTAACGGCGCCGAAAGCGGCGAGTATGGATTAACCCAGGACAACACCGCCTGCACGATCAGCGCCCCGATGAAGATGTAAACGACGAGCCGCACTATCCACAGAAGCGTCAGCAGGAAAAAGAACGGCGAGAAAATATGGCTATGCGCCCCGAGCATCTCGGATCCGGGCAGCGGCACCGAATTGAACGAAGCGGAGAGGATCGCGAAAAGATGCGAGACACCCACTGCAGCGATCAGTGACGCCCAATCCAGCCCGAAAACGCCGGGGATGATCTTGCGTAGCGGCTTGACCGCCCAATTGGTCAGGTGGACGACAAAGTCACCAAGCTGGCCGCCGAAAGAGACACGCATCGCCTGCATGATGAAGCGCAACAGGAAAAGCGTTGTAAAAAAATCGGCAACTGCGCCGAGCAAGAAAAAAACAGCACTCATCAGGCACTGCCCAACAGTTTGCCCAGTTCGGCTCCGCGTGCTTCCGCTGCCATGACTCCGGCGATCACGCCTTCCTTGACGCCATGCTCGCCCATGGTACGCAAGGCAGCTTCCGTCGTGCCGCCCTTGGATGTCACGCGTTCGCGCAATACCGACGCGGGCTCGCTCGACTGGGCGGCCAGTGCAGCAGCCCCCTGTACGGTTTCGATGGCCAGCTGGCGCCCCTGCTCGGGCGTGAAACCGAGATCGGCAGCCGCCTGCTGCAAAGCTTCGATGAACAGGAAAACATAGGCCGGGCCGCTGCCGGAAATGGCGGTGACACCATCCATCTTGCCCTCTTCAGCGATCCACAGCGTGCTGCCGACTGCACTCAAGACACGATCAGCTGCAGCGCGCCCAGCGTCATCGACTTCAGGCAAGGCACACAGTCCGGTAATGCCGGCACCGATCAGCGCCGGAGTATTCGGCATGCAGCGCACGATCTTGCGATGTCCACCGAGAAAGCGGGACAAGGCCGCCAGGTCGAGGCCGGCAGCAATACTGACCACAACGGACTTCCCCAAGGCACCAACCAACGGCGCCACGGCCTCCTTCATTTGTTGCGGCTTGACGGCAAGCACCAGCAAGTCGCCCACAGCATCAAGCACGCCAGCAGCCTCGACACAGCGGACACCATAGCTCTCAGCCAATTTGGCGCGAGCTTCGGCGCCCGGGTCGATTACGGTGATGTCGGCAGCGGCAAACCCCTGTTTTACCATGCCGCCGATCAATGCGTTGGCCATGTTGCCACCGCCGAGAAAAGTAATTTTCATGCGTAGTTTCTTTCACCAAAAATAGCCGTGCCGATACGAACGATCGTGGCGCCTTCAGCCACGGCTGCTTCAAGATCGTGGGACATGCCCATGGAAAGTGTGTCGAGATTCAGCCCGCCGGCGCGAACGGCCTCGTGGATTTCGCGCAAACGACGAAAAGCAGCGCGCTGTTCGGCCACATCATCGCTGGGCTCCGGAATCGCCATCAACCCGCGCAAGTGGAGATTGGGCAGACCCGCCACCGCCCGGCACAGCGCGGACGCATCTTCCGGCGCACAGCCACTCTTGCTGGCCTCGCCTGAAACATTGACCTGCACGCAGACCTGGAGCGGCGGTAACCCTGCCGGCCGCTGTGCCGAAAGGCGTTCGGCGATTTTCAGGCGCTCGATGGAATGGACCCAGTCGAAATGTTCGGCCACGAGCCGCGTCTTGTTGCTTTGCAGCGGCCCGATAAAATGCCATTCGAGTTTTCTGCCGATGGCCGCGATCTTTTTGTCGACCGCTTCCTGAACGTAATTTTCACCAAAAGCCAGCTGTCCGGCGTCGGCGGCCGCCAGTACGCAGTTCAGCGGCCAGGTTTTGCTCACCGCCAGCAGGTGCACGTCTCCCGGAGCCCGGCTCGCAGCCAGAGCAGCTCTGGCAATACGCGACTGGACTGCTTGCAGGTTGTCGGCGATTGCGCTCATAATCCCTATGGAATTCCCTATATCCGCAGTATACACGTGCGCCAAGGACGATCCGAATGGATATTACCGAACTGCTGGCTTTCAGCGTCAAGAACAAAGCTTCCGACCTTCACCTTTCCTCTGGATTGCCGCCGATGATTCGTGTGCACGGCGACGTGCGCCGGATCAATCTGCCTGCCATGGAGCACAAGGACGTCCACGGCATGGTGTACGACATCATGAACGATGGTCAGCGCAAGGTTTACGAAGAAACGCTCGAATGCGACTTCTCCTTCGAAATTCCCAATCTTGCGCGCTTCCGGGTCAATGCCTACAACCAGCAACGGGGTGCCGCCGCAGTATTCCGGACCATTCCCTCGAAAGTGCTGACGCTTGAAGAGCTCAACTGCCCAAAGATTTTCAAGGAAATTTCCGAGTATCCGCGCGGTATCGTTCTGGTTACCGGCCCGACCGGTTCCGGCAAATCGACGACGCTGGCAGCGATGGTCAATCACATCAACGAAAACGAATACGGCCATATCCTGACCGTCGAAGATCCGATCGAATTCGTCCACGAGGCCAAGAAGTGCCTGATCAACCAGCGCGAAGTCGGCCCGCACACGTTGTCTTTCTCCAATGCCTTGCGCTCGGCACTACGTGAGGATCCGGACGTCGTTCTGGTCGGCGAAATGCGCGACCTGGAAACCATCCGTCTGGCGCTGACTGCCGCAGAAACCGGCCACCTCGTTTTCGGCACGCTACACACTTCGTCCGCCGCCAAGACGGTTGACCGTATCGTCGACGTTTTCCCTGCGGCTGAAAAGGAAATGGTTCGCTCGATGCTTTCCGAATCGCTACGCGCCGTCATCTCGCAGACCCTGCTCAAGACCAAGGAAGGCAATGGCCGGGTAGCCGCCCATGAAATCATGCTCGGCACCCCCGCCATCCGCAACCTGATCCGTGAGAACAAGGTGGCACAGATGTACTCGGCAATCCAGACGGGCCAGAATTTCGGCATGCAGACACTTGACCAGAATCTGGTGGAACTGGTCCGGCGCAACATCGTTTCCAGCGCCGAAGCACGCGGCAAGGCTGCCAACAAGGATGCCTTCCCGGCCTGAGAACCACTAGAAACCAATACCCGAGGTAGTTATGGAACGCGATCAGGCAATGAAATTCATGCACGATCTTTTGCGCCTGATGTCGCAAAAGAAAGGCTCCGACCTTTTCATCACCGCGGGCTTTCCCCCCGCGATCAAGATTGATGGCAAGGTCACCCCGGTTTCAAATCAGGTGCTTTCCTCGCAACACACCGCCGAACTTGCGCGCGCCATCATGAATGACCGGCAGGCAGCCGAATTCGAATCAACCAAGGAATGCAATTTCGCCATTTCACCGTCCGGCATCGGCCGCTTCCGGGTCAATGCGCTGGTTCAGCAAGGTAGGGTAGGGGTCGTCTGCCGTACGATCAACATGAGCATTCCGACGCTGGACGAACTGCAATTGCCGCCCGTCCTGAAAGACCTGGCGATGACCAAGCGCGGGTTGATCATCTTCGTCGGCGGTACCGGTACCGGCAAAACCACGTCGCTTGCCGCCGTGGTCGATTACCGTAATGAAAACACCTACGGGCACATCATCACCATCGAAGATCCGATCGAATACGTGCATGAGCACAAAAACTGCATCGTCACCCAGCGCGAAGTCGGGGTCGATACCGACGACTGGGGTCCGGCGCTGAAAAACACCCTGCGCCAGGCGCCGGATGTCATCCTGATGGGCGAAATCCGTGACCGCAACACCATGGATTACGCCATCGCCTTCGCCGAAACCGGCCACCTCGCACTGGCCACACTGCACGCCAACAGTGCCAACCAGGCGATTGACCGGATCATCAACTTTTTCCCGGAAGAGCGTCGTCCGCAATTGCTGATGGATCTCTCGCTCAACCTGCGCGCGCTCGTTTCGCAACGACTGATTCCGAAGCGGGACGGCAAGGGCCGGGTTGCCGCCATTGAAGTCTTGCTCAATTCGCCACTGATTTCCGATCTGATCTTCAAGGGTGAAATCCACGAGATCAAGGAAATCATGAAAAAGTCGCGCGAACTCGGCATGCAGACTTTCGACCAGGCACTCTTCGATCTCTACGAGGCAGGCAAGATCACCTACGAAGACGCGCTGCGCAATGCCGACTCCCTGAACGACCTGCGCCTGCAAATCAAGTTGCACGGCAAGGAATCGAAAGACCGTGACCTGACGACCGGTATCGGCCACCTCGACATCGTCTGATTTCAGGCTCCCAACACTTTCGCCCGGAGATATCCCATGGCACGAATTTCGAAAGCCGTTTTTGCCGCATTTTTCGCGTTGACCGCAGCAATTGCCAACGCTGGCGGACTCGATGCGATCTCCAGCGGTGACGCCAGTTCCGGCGTCAAGGAGGCGCTCGCCAAGGGTGCCGATTATGCGGTGTCGACGTTGGGTGCGAAAAATGGCTTTCTGGATAACAAGAAAGTGAAGATCCGGCTTCCCGGCTACCTCGAAAAAGCGGGAAAGGGACTACGCCTGTTCGGCATGGGCGATCAGGCTGACGAACTGGTCGAAACGATGAACCATGCCGCTGAAAACGCGGTGGCCGAGGCCAAGCCGATTCTGGTCGATTCGATCAAGAAGATGACCATCCAGGACGCCAAGGCCATTCTGACCGGGGGTGACGACAGCGTCACCCAGTATTTCAAGCGGACCTCCAGCGAACAGCTCGGCAAGAAGTTCTCGCCCATCGTCAAGGCATCCACCAAAAAACTGAAGCTTGCCGAGCAGTACAACAATTTTGCCGGCAAGGCGGCGAGTGCCGGCCTGATCGACAAGAAGAACGCCGATATCGACAGTTACGTGACGCAAAAGGCGATGGACGGTCTGTTCATCATCATTGCGGAAGAAGAAAAGAAGCTGCGCTCCAATCCGCTGGGCGCGAGCAGCGACCTGCTGAAGAAGGTATTCGGCGCCCTCTAGGTTAAAGCCGGCGGCCGAACCTGCCGTAAATGGTTTCAGGAGGTTTGCTCATGAAACTCGGTCGCCTCGAATCAACCACCCAGCACCACTCGGCAGATGCCGTTGAGCGCGCGCACCTTGCTGCCAGCGAGCCGGTGCGGCGGGTTGAGGCCATGGAAGGGGTCGAAGGCGACCGTCAGCGCTCCCTCCAGCAGGAAGTCTCCGAAGTCGACCCGCGGGCAATCGGTGATTTCGAAGGTGCCGAGCAGGTTCTGAAAGGTGCCCGGGAAGTTGCCGCCAGGCTGACCATGCTTGGCAGTAACGCCAGCGGCCTGGTCAAGCTTCAGGCCCTGAGCCGCCAGTACAGTCGCATCGATGACAAGGTCTGAGCAGTAACGCCTGGGTTAGAATTCAGGCCCTGCTTAATGGCCCCGGTTTTCGGGGTACGCTCATCCTTTCATGTCCGGCCTCAATCCCCAGCAACGCGAAGCAATACATTATCTCGATGGCCCCCTGCTGGTGCTGGCCGGTGCCGGATCGGGAAAAACCCGCGTCATCACCCAGAAGATCGCCTACCTGGTGCAGGATTGCGGCTTCCAGCCGCGCAACATCGCCGCCATCACCTTCACCAACAAGGCTGCACGGGAAATGCAGGAGCGCATCGGCAAGCTGCTCAGCAAACCGCAGGCCGATGAATTGCAGATTTCGACCTTCCATTCGCTCGGCGTCCGCATCCTGCGCGAAGAAGCCCGGGTATTAGGCTACAAGCCACGTTTCTCGATTTTCGATTCGGCCGACTGTGCCGGCATCATCGGCGATGTCGCCAAGACGGTGGATAAAGGCACGCTGCGGCACCTGCAATCGATCATCTCCAACTGGAAAAATGCCCTGGTTTCACCAGAGGCCGCACGCCAACTGGCGAGTAACGAGCACGAAGCGCTCGCCGCCCACGCCTACCTCTCCTACGAAGCCACCCTGAAAGCCTACCAGGCCGTCGATTTCGACGATCTCATCGGCCTGCCGGTCAAGCTCTTCAGCGAGCATCCGGAAATCACCGAGAAATGGCAGAACCGCCTGCGTTATCTGCTGGTGGACGAATACCAGGACACCAATGCCTGCCAGTACCAGGTACTCAAGCTGCTCACCGGCGTTCGCGCCCAATTCACGGCGGTGGGCGACGATGACCAGGCAATCTACGGCTGGCGCGGTGCCGACATCGAAAACCTGAAGAAGCTGCCGACCGAGTTCCCGGCGCTCAAGGTCATCAAACTTGAGCAGAATTACCGGTCGACCGTAAGAATCCTCAAGGCTGCCAACAACGTCATCGCCCACAACGAAAAGCTGTTCGACAAAAAACTGTGGTCGGAACTCGGCCATGGTGATCCGATTTACGTTACCGCCTGCAAGGACAACGAAGCCGAAGCCGAAAGCGTGGTCATGAAATTGCAGGCGCATCGCTTCGAGCATCGGGGCAAGTTCAAGGACTACGCCATCCTCTATCGCTCGAACCATCAGGCCCGCCTGCTCGAAACCCAGCTACGCAACCACAAGATTCCCTACCTGCTCTCCGGTGGCCAGTCCTTTTTCGACAAGGCGGAAATCAAGGACATCACCTCCTACCTGCGCCTGCTCACCAACGAAGATGACGATCCCGCCTTCATCCGCGCCGCAACGACGCCGAAACGCGGGATTGGTGCCGCCACCTTGCAGGTCCTTGGCCAGTACGCGGGCGAACGCCACATTTCGCTCTTCCACGCCATGTTCGAGGAAGGCTTCGCTCACCGCGTCCAGGCACGCCAACTCGAACCGCTGCTTGAATTCGGCCACTTCATCAATCGTCTGCAACACCGCGCCAGCCGTGAGCCGGCCCAGCAAGTCCTGCCCGACCTGCTCAAGGCCATCGACTACGAAACCTACCTCTACGACCAGGAAGAGGATCGCACCGCCCAGACACGCTGGGCCAACGTCTGCGAATTCGCCGAGTGGCTGAACAAAAAGGGCGAAGAAGACGGCAAGACGCTGATCGACCTGACGCAAAGCATCGCGCTGATCAACATGCTGGACAAGCAGAACAGCGACGACGTGGACGCCGTCCAGCTATCGACCCTGCATGCCGCAAAGGGTCTCGAATACAAGCACGTTTTCCTGGTCGGCATCGAGGAAGGCATTTTGCCCCACCGCGAATCCACCGACCCGGCCAAGATCGAGGAAGAGCGCCGCCTGATGTACGTCGGCATCACGCGCGCCCAGCGCTCGTTGCACGTTTCCTATTGCGAACGGCGCAAGCAGGCCCGCGAATTCATTCCTTGCGAACCCTCGCGCTTCATCGCCGAGATGGGCAAGGATGACGTTCGTTTTACGGGGGGCAAAAACGCCACGCTGCCCGACAAGGCAACCGGTAATGCGCGGCTTGACGCCATGAAGGCACTGCTTGCCGGAAAGAAATAGAAGCCCGGCAACAAAAAAGGAGGCCGCAGCCTCCTTGGTCGATTCCGTGTCGGAACTTATTTGACCTTGCCGAGGATGTAATCGACGGTTGCCTTGATTTCGTCATCCGACAAGGTCGCTGCACCACCCTTCGCCGGCATGGCGTTCTTGCCGCCCAGCGCGCTCTTGTACAGTGCATCCTTGCCGGTAGCTACACGAGGTGCCCAGGCTGCCTTGTCGTCAATCTTCGGTGCGCCGGCCGCACCCGTGTTGTGACAGGCACCGCAAACCGTGTTGTAGATGGTGGCGGCATCCTTCGGCCCGCTGCTGGCGGCTGGCGCGGCCTGAGCGAGTTCAATGCGCGCGACCGGCTGAATGCGGGTTTCGGCATCTTCGCTGCTGCTGGCCGCATCTGCTGCGGAAGTGGATTTCTTGGAAGTCAGCGGATAAATGATCGCAACCAGAACGATTGCAACGATGATCGTAATCCACATGATGTTGCTGGAACCTTGCTTTTCGGCCATGCCAAACCCCTGATAACGTGTAAAAAACAGATTTTTCCGGATTATAGCGGCTTGATTCGTTCTGACGGGCAAAAAAAACCCCGCCGATGGGCGGGGTTGAAAAATCTCGAAAGGGGGGGGTTTCGAGAGGAGGGGTTCAATGCACGATTGCAGTGTAGGCCTCCCCGGTCGATGCGTCTGTCGTGCTTTCGTAGCCTTGTGTAACAGATTGTTGCATTGCGACAATCGGAAAACATCCGGCAACAGTCGCTCCAAAATATTCAGGATTCAATCCGGCAAATTTCAACTGCACTCTGCGGTATCTGGTAGTCGGATGCAAGCTGCGATCTGGCCAGATCTTCAATGGCCTGTTCCTCGCTGGCAAAAAAGCGACGTGCACCGCTAAAGTCCTGCGGAAGCCCGGCGCGATCCTGGGTGATGCGGTAATGCACCTTGATGTTCATTGCTGTTAACCTTTTATGTTCGTTGAATTTTGTGCGAGGAATTGTAGGGAACCCCTTGTGCGTTGCAATAAGGGTTTTCCACATTCGTTTACTGAAGGCGGAGTACCATCCTGAAATCGATGCATCACCCGATGCCTACCTGACAAGCCAGCCAACATGACCACCTCGAACAGCGACAATGCTTCCAGCCGGAAGGACGAGGCGAATCCGCCTCGCACGCAACCCAACAACCCGCTGCACGGCGTGACGCTGGAAGCCATCCTCAATGAACTGGTGGCTCATTACGGCTGGGCCGAACTGGGGCGGGAAATCGAGATCCGCTGTTTTACGCACGATCCGAGCATCGCCTCCAGCCTCAAGTTTCTGCGCCGGACTCCGTGGGCGAGGGAGCGGGTGGAATCCCTATACGTCTATATGTGCCGACGCAAGGACAAGCCGGCCTGATTGGTGCAACGCACCACAGATTTGGCGATCCTGCGGCAAAAAGCCAAATAGTCATAGGTAAGGCGGTACCGGGTCGCTATCATGCTCGACCTGCCTGAAAGTCCTGCCCATGATCATCCTCAAGAACGTCACCCTACGCCGCAGCTCGAAAGTGCTGCTCGACAAGGCTTCCGTCACCATCAACCCGGGTGAGAAGGTCGGCCTCGTCGGGCGCAACGGCGCCGGCAAGTCGACCTTGTTCGCGCTGCTCAACGGCACGCTGCACGAGGATGGTGGCGACTACAGCATCCCCAAGCAATGGCGTATGGGCCAGGTGGCGCAGGAAATGCCGGAGACCGAGCAGAGCGCGACCGATTTTGTCATCGACGGCGATACGCCGCTCCTCGCCGCCCGCAACGAGGTGTTTGCGGCCGAAGCGAGCGACGACGGCATGCGCATGGCCGAAGCCTACATGGCGCTCAACGACGCCGGTGAGCACGACGCCGAAGCCCGCGCCCAGTCGCTCATCCTCGGCCTCGGCTTCAAGGTGTCCGAGCTGCACAACCCGGTCAACAGCTTCTCCGGCGGCTGGCGCATGCGCCTGCAACTGGCCCGCGCCCTGATGTGCCCGTCCGACATCCTGCTCCTCGACGAACCGACCAACCACCTCGACATGGACGCCCTGGTCTGGCTGGAGGCGTGGCTCAAGCGCTACCCGGGCACGCTGATCATGATCAGCCACGACCGCGAGTTCCTCGACGCCATCACCCAGGTCACGCTGCACATCGACAACGCCAAGCTGGTGCGCTACGGCGGCAACTACAGCAAGTTCGAGGACATGCGCGCCGAGCAGATCGTGCTGCAGCAGGCCACCGCTGCCCGCCAGGCCGAGAAGATCGCCCACCTGCAATCCTTCATCAACCGCTTCAAGGCCAAGGCCAGCAAGGCCAAGCAGGCGCAGAGCCGGGTCAAGGCGCTGGACCGCATGGAAAAGATCGCCCCGGTGCTGGCCGAAGCCGAATTCACCTTCGAGTTCCAGGAACCGCAGAATCTGCCCAATCCGATGCTGTCGCTGGTCGATGTCAACATCGGCTACCCACCGCCGGAAGAGGCGCCGGCCGGCACGCCGCCGACCGTCATCGTGCGCGGCATCAACCGCTCGGTGATGGCCGGCCAGCGCATCGGCATCCTCGGCGCCAACGGCCAGGGCAAGTCGACGCTGGTCAAGACCATCGCCCGCGACCTCAAGGCGATCAGCGGCGACGTCACCGAAGGCAAGGGGCTGAGCATCGGCTATTTTGCCCAGCAGGAACTCGACGTGCTGCGTCCGCAGGATACCCCGCTCGAACACATGGTCCGCCTGGCCAAGGAAGCCATCGCCGCCGGGCGCAGCAATGTGCCGGGGCGCGAGCAGGAGTTGCGCAACTTCCTCGGCACCTTCAATTTCGGCGGCGAGATGGTCAAGCAGGCCGTCGGCACCATGAGCGGCGGCGAGAAGGCTCGCCTCGTGCTGTGCATGATCGTCTGGCAGCGACCCAACCTGCTGTTGCTTGACGAGCCGACCAACCACCTCGACCTCAACACCCGCGAGGCGCTGGCCGTGGCGCTCAACGAGTTCGAAGGCACGGTCATGCTGGTCAGCCACGACCGCGCCCTGCTGCGTTCAGTGTGCGACGAGTTCTGGCTGGTTTCGAAGGGCGGTGTCGCGCCCTACGACGGCGACCTCGAGGACTACCAGCGCTACCTGCTGGACGAGGCCAAGCGGGTGCGCGAAGAAGCCGCGGCGGAACAAAAACGGGTGGCGTAAGATCCGGGTAGCCCGTATGCATGTTGCAGCGTCAACGCATCCGGGCAATCGAGCGTTTAGTGTCCAAGGCACCCTGCCTTCCACCCAAGGAGTTACCCGCGATGAAAAAGATTTTCTCGGCTGTCCTGTTTTCCCTGTTTGCACTGAACCTTGCCTACGCCCAAACACCGGCACCGGCCGCCCCCGCAGCAGCACCTGCGGCTGTCGCCGCACCGGCGCCCGGCGATTGCGAAGCCAAGGCTGTCGGCAAGAATGGCAAACCGCTGGCTGGTGCCGCCAAAACGGCATTCATGAAGAAATGTCAGGGTGACGGCGCCGGCGCGGCCACTCCCTCGGGCTGCGAAGGCAAGGCGGTCGGCAAGAATGGCAAGCCGCTGGCCGGTGCTGCCAAAACGGCATTCATGAAAAAGTGCGAGGCCGACGCAGCGAAGTAAGCGCTTCGCTTTTCGCGACAAAGCCGGCTACACGCCGGCTTTTTTACGCCTCGGGCACGGACAATCCCGATGCCATAACCTAAACTCCCGTCCATGCGCACAGCCATCGCCATCCCGCCCGAAGAAGTCGAAATCACCGCCATCCGCGCCCAGGGAGCGGGCGGGCAGAACATCAACAAGGTATCGAATGCAGCCCATCTGCGCTTCGACATTGGTGCCTCGTCGTTGCCCGCAGAAATCCGCGACCGCCTGCTCAAGCTTCATGACCATCGGATCAGCAAGGATGGCGTACTCGTCATCAAGGCGCAGGCCTTTCGCAGCCTCGAAAAGAACCGGGCCGAAGCCTTGCGCCGGCTCGAATTGCTGGTGAACAGCGTGGCCGTTCAGCCCAAAATGCGCCGACCGACCAAACCCACCCACGGTTCAGTCAAACGGCGGCTGGAGAACAAGAGCCGGCGTGCAGCAATCAAGGCCGGGCGCCGCTCCGGCGACGAGTAACCCGCATGAAGCCGCGCACCGCCCCCGACTATCTGGCTGGCTATCCAGCCGAACTGGTTGCGCCGGTGCACTGCCTGATCGCAACAGGACGGCTGGGCCAGATCCTTTTGCAGAAATACCCGCTCGCCCACGACATTCGAACCGACAAGGCGCTCTACGATTACGTCCAGGAACTGCGCAACCAGTATCAGCGCAATGCGGCGCAGATCAGCAAGGTGGCTTTCGACAGCAAGATGCACGTCATCCGCAACGCACTCGGCACCCACACCAGCATTTCCCGGGTACAGGGCAGCAAACTCAAGAGCAAAAGGGAGATTCGCGTGGCTGCCGTTTTCCGCGACGCGCCCCCGGCCTTCCTGCGCATGATCGTCGTTCATGAACTCGCCCATCTCAAGGAAAGCGCCCACGACAAGCATTTTTACCAGCTGTGCCGCCACATGGAACCGGATTACCACCAGCTCGAATTCGACCTGCGCGTCTATCTCACCCATCTCGCAGCCACAGGAGAAGCGCTGTGGACGGCTTCCACGGTGAACCTGAAAAAAACGTAAAAATGGGGATTACACTCTGCCTCTACCTGAGCTGATGACGATGACCAACCTCCTTCCTCCCTGGCCGCTTTTTTCCGCCTTTCTGCTGGCGAGCCTGATCCTCGCCGTCACGCCGGGGCCGGGTGTGCTCTACATCGTCACCCGCAGCCTCACACAGGGGCGACGTTCCGGACTGATCTCGGTAGCCGGTGTAGCGCTGGGCAATCTGGGCAATGCGCTGGCTGCGGCACTCGGTCTTGCCGCCCTGTTTGCCGTCTCGTCCGCCGCCTTTTCCGTCGTGCGCTACGCGGGTGCCGCGTACCTGATCTACCTCGGCATCGGCATGTTCCGCACGCCTGTCGCGCGCGCACCGGGCGACGTGGAAAGCGTTCCGTCGCTGCGGGTATTTCGCGACGGCTTCGTCGTCGCCCTGTTCAACCCGAAGACGACGCTTTTCTTCGCCGCCTTCCTGCCCCAGTTCATGACGCCGGAACTGTCTCCGGTGCTGCAAAGCATGCTGCTCGGCACCCTTTTCGTCGGGATTGCGGCGCTGACCGACAGCATCTACGCGCTGGCGGCCGGCATCGTCGCCCCGACCTTGCGACGCAGCAGCACCGGCCGGCTTGGACGATGGTTCGGGGGCAGCATTTACCTTGGCCTGGGCGTGTTCACGGCGCTGGCCGGTGCGCGCCACGGGAAATAGGTCGCCCATGAGCAACGAATTGCCCGCCGCCGAACTCGCCGCACGCCTGCCCGTCTGGGAAGCACTGGCCGAGTTCTGGCTGGACAGCGAACTGGTCGATTACCAGTTCGACTACATCGCCCGCACCATTGCGGCGTCGCCCTATTCGATCGAAGAAATCCGCAACATTCACGACTACGAAGTCGCCCCTGCGGTATCGGCCAACCTCTGCTGCGTTGCCGGCGAGTGGTCGGGTTTCGACCGCCAATGGCTGCAGGAGCGCTGCCTGAGCCTGGTTGCCCGCCGCCACTCGCCATGGTTCGGGCTGCGCATCTGGTTGCAGGTTCCCTTCTTCAGCTTCGTCACCGAACGCTGCTGGCGCGAGGTACTACCCCGCATCGAGGCGCTGCGTCAAAACGCGGCGGACCAACCCGGTTAAAGCGCCCGCACCTTCACCGTTTTTCCCTTGACCTTGCCGGCACCGAGTTTTTTCACGGTGTCGCGGGCGACGTTGCGGGCGACGGCGATGTAGGTAGCCTGATCGGTGACGGTGATCTTGCCGACCTGTTCGCGGGTCAGCCCGGCTTCGCCGGCCAGGGCGCCCATGACGTCGCCGGGGCGGATCTTGTCCTTGCGCCCGCCGAGCATGAGCAGCGTGACCATCGGCGGAATGAGTGGTGTTTCGTCGGCCGGCGGCAAGTCGGCGAGTTGATGCGTTTCGAGCTTGCCGCCGCCCAGTTCGGCGATGGCTGCAACGCGGCGCCGGTCGGCCGGGCTGAACAGGCTGAGCGCCCAGCCTTCCTGGTCGGCACGGCCGGTGCGGCCGATGCGGTGGATGTGGATTTCCGGATCAGGCGTGACATCGACATTGATCACCGCTTCAAGCTGCGCGATGTCGAGACCGCGTGCCGCTACGTCGGTGGCGACAAGAACGGAAACGCTGTTGTTGGCGAACTGGATGAGCACCTGATCACGCTCGCGCTGTTCGAGATCGCCGTTCAACGTCAAGGCGTGGATGCCGTTCTGGTGCAGGACGTTGAGCAGATCGCGGCACTGCTGCTTGGTATTGCAGAACGCCAGCGTGCTGACCGGCCGGTAATGCTTGAGCAGGGTAACGACAGCCGGCAGCCGCCCGTCGTTGCTGACTTCGTAGAAACGCTGGCGAATCTTGCCCTCGGCGTGCTGTTCGAGCAGTTTCACTTCCTGCGGATTCTTGAGGAACTGGCTGGCCAGCCGGGCAATGCCTTCCGGATAGGTCGCCGAGAAAAGCAGGGTCTGGCGCCTGGCCGGGCAACGCTTGGCAACGTAGGCGATATCGTCGTGAAAACCCATGTCGAGCATGCGGTCGGCTTCATCGAGCACCAGCGTGGTCAGCTCGTCGAGCTTGAGATAGCCGCGTTCCATGTGATCCATGATGCGGCCCGGCGTTCCGACCACGATATGGACACCGTTTTCCAGACTGGTCGCCTGATTGCGCAGGGTCGAGCCGCCAACCAGCGAAAGCACCTTGATGTTTTCTTCAAAGCGCGCAAGGCGGCGGATTTCCTGGGTGACCTGATCGGCAAGTTCGCGCGTCGGGCAAAGCACCATGGCCTGCACGGCAAAGCGCGCGGTATTGAGTTTGGCGAGGAGCGGCAGGGCGAAAGCTGCGGTTTTGCCACTGCCCGTCTTGGCCTGGGCGATCAGGTCGTGACCGGCCAGCGCCAGCGGCAGGCTGGCCGCCTGGATCGGCGTCATCGTCAGGTATTCAAGCTGCGTCAGATTCGCCAGCATGGCCGGCGTAATAGGCAGGTTGGCGAAAGTCTGCCCGGCGGCGGGCTGGTTTTCCGGGGTCGTCACGCGCAGTCTCAGGGCTTGCGTTTGCGGGCGGCGGGCAGGGGCTTGCGCTGACGCTGGCCGGGACGTTGCACGGACTTGTCTTCCGGCTTCGGCTTGGGCACCAGCAGGTTCTTGGCAGTGCTTGCCGCTTCGGCCCGGTGGGCCAGCATGGCGGCGCGCAGCGCTTCGGTCGTCACTTCGATGGCCGGCGATTCAGTCTTGGCGTTGTGCATCGACAACTGGTCCTTGATGCTGAACAGGCGCTCTTCGTTCTCCACCTTGCGCGGCAGATTTTCGATGATCTGCTGGGCCGCTGGCGTTAACGCCAGGCCATCGGCAGAACCGCAAAGCAGGCCATGCACGGCAAGGCGGGCAATGGCTTCGGCC
The DNA here is from genome assembly GCA_964583695.1 of uncultured Dechloromonas sp. GTDB lineage: Bacteria > Pseudomonadota > Gammaproteobacteria > Burkholderiales > Rhodocyclaceae > Azonexus. The sequence goes on along the minus strand of CAZOWA010000023.1, from coordinate 1,535 downwards.
AGCTTCGGCTCGGCCGGAATGTTGTTGTTGATCAGGTCGATGGCCGCCATGATCTCGACCAGCCCGGCCGGGCGGCGCTTCGAAGAAAGGGCCGTGGCCAGCAGCAGAAGGGCGTCAACATCATGAATTGGGTGCATGGAAATCAGCTTTGTCGTTCAGGGTAGGGGAGTAAGCGGCAGAAAAGTGGCGCGCGGAGCGCTTGCTGCGGCGAAAGGTCGTCAGTGTACGCTCTTTGGCGGCAAAAACGGGGGCGGGGCCTGAAAATCGATTCGGCTGGACTTCCACGGTCAACCCGAAAAAACGGCTAAAAATGGCAATTGATACTGTCCATCCGGGCATTCAGGGGAAGGGACACAAGCAGCGCGGCGGTGTAACCTAGCTGCCTTTCATTATTGACGACACGCAAGCGGCAGCGCGTGTTTCGTTGGTCAGCAACTCAGGCAAAATCACTACATGCTCGACGACATCAAGAAAACCCTCTGGGCCACGGCCGACAAACTGCGCGCCAACATGGACGCCGCCGAGTACAAGCACCTGGTCCTCGGCCTCATCTTCCTCAAATACGTCTCCGACACCTTCGCCGCCCGCCGCGCCGAACTGATCCGCCGCTTCGCCGACGAAGCCGACGACTACTTCCTGCACGATTGCGACGCCGCCCTGCTCGCCGCCGAACTCGAAGACCGCGACTACTACCGCGAGGTCAATGTCTTCTGGGTGCCGGAAACCGCCCGCTGGGAAGCCATCCGCGCCGCCGCCAAGCAGACCGACATCGGCAAGCGCATCGACGACGCGCTGGTGCTCATCGAAAACGAAAACGCCGCGCTGAAGAAGGTCGGCCTCGACAAACGCTACGCCCGCGCCGAACTGCCCGACGGCAAGCTCGGCGAACTGGTCGATCTGGTGTCGACCATCGGCTTTGGCGAAGAAGCCAGCGTCGCCCGCGACGTGCTCGGCCAGGTCTATGAATACTTCCTCGGCCAGTTCGCCAGCGCCGAAGGCAAGAAGGGCGGCCAGTTCTACACCCCGGCGTCCATCGTCAAGACCCTGGTCGCCGTGCTGGCGCCGCACAACGGCAAGGTCTACGACCCCTGCTGCGGCTCCGGCGGCATGTTCGTGCAGAGCGAGAAATTCATCGAAGCGCACGGCGGCCGCATCGGCGACGTCTCCATCTACGGCCAGGAATCCAACCCCACCACCTGGCGCCTCGCCGCGATGAACCTCGCCATCCGCGGCATCGACTTCAACCTCGGCCAGGAACCGGCCGACACCTTCACCCGCAACCAGCACCCCGACCTGCGCGCCGACTACATCCTGGCCAACCCGCCCTTCAACATCAGCGACTGGTGGCACGGCAGCCTGGAAGGCGACCCACGCTGGGTTTACGGCACGCCGCCGCAAGGCAACGCCAACTACGCCTGGCTGCAGCACATGCTGCACCACCTCAAGGCCAAGGGCCGCGCTGGCATCGTCCTGGCCAACGGCTCGATGAGCTCCAGCCAGAACAGCGAGGGCGACATCCGCCGCGCCATGGTCGA
>CAZOWA010000022.1:0-46440 GCA_964583695.1 uncultured Dechloromonas sp. | reverse complement strand
GGCACTTGCAAACCGGAGCCGATGCACTGCGTCAGCTCGGTCTTGCCGCCGCGCAACAGGCCGGCAAACTGGTATTCGGAAAGCGAATCGGGCACCGGCGTCACGGCGCCGAGAATGGTCGCCGGATCGCAACCGAGGACGACAGCGACCGGGAACGGCTGCCCCGGATTGGCCAGCTGGAATTCACGAAAATCCAGCGCTCCGCCGCGATGCGCCAGCCAGCGCATGATGACCTTGTTCGGCCCCAACACCTGCTGGCGGTAGATGCCGAGATTCTGCCGGGTCTTGTGCGGCCCGCGCGTGACGACCAGGCCCCAGGTGATGAGCGGCGCGACGTCGCCCGGCCAGCAGTGCTGAATCGGCAGCTTGGCCAGATCGACGTCCTTGCCCTCCCATACGATCTCCTGACACGGCGCGCTCGACACCTTTTTCGGCGTCATGTTGAGCACCTGCTTGAGGATGGGCAGCTTGTCCCAGGCGTCCTTGAGGCCCTTGGGCGGCTCGGGTTCCTTGAGATAGGCCAGCAGCTTGCCGACTTCGCGCAGCGCCGTGACCGATTCCTCACCCATGCCCAAAGCCACCCGTTTCGGCGTGCCGAACAGGTTGGCCAATACCGGAATGGTGTGTCCCTTGGGCTTCTCGAACAGGATGGCCGGGCCTTCGGCGCGCAGCACGCGATCGCAGATTTCGGTCATCTCGAGGCGGGTATCGACCTCGACGCCGACGCGCTTCAACTCACCGGTTTTCTCAAGTTGCGACATGAAGTCGCGCAGGTCATGGTATTTCATCGACGCGCCCGCAAGGAAAGATCCGGCATTATAGTGCCCGGTTCGCCGGCCGCCGCCAGCATCAGCCGGGAAGCAGCCCCTGCCGCAGCTGTTCGGCGGGCAACGCCTGTGCCGGCGCGCCGCCCCGCCGCGTCCACATCGCCACTGGATGCAGCATTGCCTGCGGATCGGCAGCCAACGCATCCAGCACCTGCCGGGCGATATCGTCGGCGGTCAGGTTCCAGCGTCCGAGTCGCTTGACCGGCGCAAAGGCGATGCGTCCCCGGCCATGAAAACAGCGATAGACCAGTTCGGTACACACCAGCCGGCTGCTGACATTGAAATCGAACTCGAAATCGTAGGGCTTGCCGAGATGACCCAGCGCCGCCCGCAAGACTTCGCGCAACTCCGCCTCTGGCAGGGCGGGACGCAGCACCGCGACGTGGTCGGCGGTCAGGCAGACGGGCAGCGGATTGAGCCGCACGCCACGGGGAATGGCTTCGATCACCCAGCCCAGGGGCGAATGCTGCCGCCCGGCAATCCGGCAGGCGCGCTCGACGGCAGGCACATCCTCGCCTTCAAGGCTCGCCAGATCATCGGCCGAGCCGACATAAACCGCCGCATGCGCCCAAAAACCCGGCAAAAGGGCGCAGGTCACCTTGTCGTCGGCGCGTACCAGCAAGATGTCTCCCGGCCGCAAACCGGCCTGCACTTCGGCAAGGACGCCCGCATTCAAGGCCGGCTCGCTGGCGGGCAGACGCATGCCGGACAAGGCGAAACCCATCAGCGCCTGCGAACCGTAACGCGCCACCTTGAGCGGCGCAAACAGGCGTTTCCACGCGCTGCGCCAGTCGCGGCGCAGGCGCGACCAGACCAGTCGCCAGAACAGTTTGTTCCACACCTTGCGGTCAGCGGCAATGTGCGGCAGCAGCCAGCCCACCTCGGGGTCGCGATCCAGCCCGAGTTTCTTCGCCCGACGCCGCTGGGTCAGCCAGAACCAGTCGGCCCCGTTCATCGCCAGCCAGTTGCGCAGGGACGTAAAGGCCAGCAGCACATCCTCGAAAAAACCGGCTTCCAGCCCGAAGCGCGTATCCGGCTCGTTCAGCTTGGCGCGCAGGAAAGCATCGTCTTCGGTCGCGGCAATCAGTTGCAGCGACTTGCGATAAAGCTTGAGGGCCGCCGCATAACCGACGACAAAGCCGCGCAACTGTTCACCCTCGTCACCGGCCCTTGCCTGCCCGACGCAGGCGCGATGGTGGCCGACGATCTCGTAGAGCGCCAGGCGCAGGTTGCGATAAGTGAGCAGCATGCCGCGCACGGCGTCATCCTCGTCCGGCGTGAAATAGCCGCGGATGCGCGGCGACATCGCCTCGCGCGCGTCACCGAACGCCGCTTCGAGACGGTCGAAGGCGGCGAACAATTCGCGCAGGGCGGCAGCATCGGCCGCGACGATGGATTCGGAATAATTCATGCTGGATACGCGTTATACTTGCCCGGCATTTTTCAGGCAAGACGGATTCCCAGGAAAAACACCCTCAACGACCGCATGCGCGACCTTTACTTCCGTCTTCTTTCCCGACTGCTTTCCCATCTCTATTACCACCGGGTCCGCCTGATCAACCCGGAACTGCGCCCCCCGGCAGGGCCGACGCTCTACCTCGGCATGCACCGCAACGGCGCGGTGGATGGCTATGTCTATAAGTCGCTGTTTCCCAAAGCGCGTTTCATGATTTCGGTGCAACTGCGGCGCAGCCTGATCGGGCGATTTTTTTTCGACGGCATCGAGGTCATCCGCGACAAGGACAGCAGCGACGACAAGGCCGCTGACGGCAACGAGAATCTTGCCGCCATCGACGCCTGCCTCGGCCATCTGCAACGTGGCGGCGCGCTGTTCATCATGCCCGAAGGCACCAGCGACCTCGGGCACCGTCACCTGCCATTCAAGAAAGGTGCCGCACGCATTCTGGCCGCGGCCTTGCAGGCCGGCATCAAGCCCCATGTCGTGCCGGTCGGCCTGCACTATGAACGCGCCTGGGCCTGGCAGAGCGATGTCGAGGTCGTGCTTGGCGAGGCGCTCGATCTCGACCTGCCACCGGAAGCCAGCGGCGCCGTTGCGGTCAACCAGTTGCATCGGCGCATATCCGGCGCCCTCGAAGCCCTGACCGTCGCCGCCCCCGACAGCGAGACCTTTGCCCGCCGCGAACGCATCGCCTACACGGGCACGCTCGGCACCGGCCGCACCTATTTCTCCGTCCTCAAGGCACTGGAATCCGGCGTACCGGAAGCCGAAGAGGCCTTGCAGCAATTCGAGCAGATCACTGCCGGGCATCACCTGTTCACCCATCAGGACGTGCCCCTGCTGCCCATCCGCCACGCCTGGGCCTACGCGCTGTACGCCCTGCTGCTCGCCCCGCTGGTCGGCGCCGCCCTGCTCCTCAACCTGCTGCCGCTGCTTGCCGCATGGATGGCCGGCAAGCGCTTCGCCGATGCCCGCAACACCATCACGCTATGGCGCCTGCTTGTCGGTTTTCCCGTTTTTTTCGGGTTCACCGCAGCATCGCTAATTTTCGCCGCGGTCAGCGGGCAACTGCCGATGTGGGCGGCCTGCGCAGTCGTTTCATGGCTGGGCCTGCGCAGCATCTACCGCCTGAAAAAGCTCGCGGTCAGTCTCGGCAACTTGGCGCGGGCGCCAGCCTTGCACCAACCGCTGCTCGCCCTGCACGAAAAAATCGACCAGGCGCTACGCGCCCGAGGCATCTGAATGACCACCCTGCTCGCCCACGAATGGCTGTTCGGTGGCTACATGCTGGCCATGGCGCTGGCTCTGGGCTTCGCCAACGGCCCGCTCGATCCGCTGACCCTGAGCTACCTGGCTGGCGTGCTCGTCGCCCTTGGCATGCTCGGCCTGAACCGGCGCTTTCCCGGCAATGCAACCTGGCGCATGCGTCTGCTGTTCTACCCGCTGGCGATGAATGTCTATTTCCAGCTCATGCGCACGGCTGTCCCCGCCGTTCACCCGGCAAAGTTTGATGACGTCCTGCACCAGATCGACCGCCTGCTGTTGCCCGACACGCCTTCCCTGCTGCTGCAACCGCTGGTCACGCCGTGGGCGACCGAGTTGTTCAGCGTCTGCTACATCCTCTTTTTTCCTTACCTCACTTTCAGCCTGATCGCCTATGCCATCGGCGACCTGGCCCGCCTGCGCGCCTTTACGGTCGGCCTGTTCTCGCTCTATGGCATCGGTTTTCTCGGCTACGTGCTGGTCCCGGCGGGTGGCCCGTATCTGGCGCTGGCTGACCAGTTCACGGCACCGCTGCTCGGTGGCCCGGTCACCGGATGGAATGCCGCCATCGTCGCCGCCGGCTCGAACGGCACCGATGTCTTCCCCAGCCTGCACGTCGCCATCTCGACCTTCCTGCTCGGCTTCGATTTTCGTCACAAGCGCTGGCGCGCGCTGGCTTACCTGATTCCCTGCGTCGGCCTCTGGCTGTCCACTTTCTACCTGCGTTACCACTACCTGATCGATGTGCTGTCCGGCTTCGCCCTCGCCGCGCTGGCGCTCTGGCTGGCCGAACGACAATTCAAACGGGAAAGGATTCCGGCATGACCCTGCGTTCTTGTTTCACGCTCCACTTCACCGACCCGCTCGCCGTCCAGAGCGACCTGACGGGCGGCAAGGGCGCCAACCTGGCGCTGCTCACCCAGAAGGATTTCCCGGTGCCGCCGGGCTTCGTCGTCACCGCTGCGGCCTATCGTGAATTCGTCCGCCACGCCGGCCCGCTGCTGGAGCGCGTCAATGCCTTTCACATCAACGATCCGGTCATCCTGCGAGAGGAAGCCGCCGATCTGCGCCGGGAGCTCGAAGCGCTGCCGCTGCCTGCCGCCGTCGATCAGGGCATTCGCCTGCAACTGGCCAAATTCCCTGCCGCGACCGCCTTTTCAGTGCGCTCCTCGTCCACCTTTGAAGACCTCGCGGCGGCGGCATTTGCCGGCCAGCACGACACCTATCTCAACATCAGCGGCGTCGAGGCCATTCTCGACCGCGTCCGTGCCTGCTTCGCCTCGCTCTGGCAGGAACGGGCCATTGCCTATCGCCAGCAGCACGGCTTCGACCATCTCGCCGCCGCCATGGCCGTCGTCGTGCAGACCATGGTGCGCTGCGATGTAGCCGGCGTCGGGTTCACCATCAACCCGGTGAGCGGCTCGCTGAAGGAAATGCTGGTCAATGCCAACTTCGGCCTCGGCGAATCGGTGGTCAGCGGCGACGGCGAAATCGACCAGTACGTGCTCGACCGCGACGGCAAGCTGGTGTCCAGCGTCATTGGCCACAAGACCGAGCGCGTCATCTGCGCCGAACAAGGCTCGCAAGCCGTTGAAATCAGCGACGAGGAAGCCGCCCAGTCCTGCCTCTCGGACACCATGCTCGGCGAACTTGGCGCGCTGATGCGGCGCGTCGAAACCGCCTACCAGTTCCCGCAGGACATCGAATGGGGCATCGCCGACGGTCGCCTCTACCTGCTGCAATCGCGCCCGGTCACCACCATTCCGCCACGCTGGACGCGCGACGAATCGGCCGAACGCTTCCCCAACGTGCTGACGCCGCTGGCCTGGGACATGGTCGAGGAAGGCTTCCACCGTTCGCTCAACCACTCCTTCCGCCTCATGGGTTACCCGCCGTTCACCGGCAAATGGTTCGGCATGCACGGCCATTACATCTACGGCAACCAGAATGCCGTCGAACTCTATGGCGGCCGGGCGCCAATGCAAATCCGTTCGCTGGCCGAACTCGAAGCCGCCCTGCCCACCCTGCGCGAACGCTTCGACTGGGTACAGGAACTGCCGCTCGAATGGTCGCGCGACCTCGACCGCTACCTGCTCGGCATCGGCGAATTCATGGCCGAACCGCTGGCCGACAAGGATCTTGCCGAAGTCTGGGATTTCGTCCGCCGCGTCAATCGCGTCGGCACCGATTACTTCCTGCCCAACATCGCCATCTCGCTCACCCAGCGCACGCTGTACAAGGTGCTGCACGGCTTCCTCGCGCTGCTGGCCGGCGACGCGCAGGCCGGCGCCCGCATGTTCGACGACCTAATGGCGCATTGCGAGACCAAGACCGGCATCATCAACAAGGAAATCTATGCGCTGGCCCAGCAGATCAATGCCATGCCGGCGCTCCGCACGCTGATCGCCAACACGCCGTCACGCGACCTGATCGCCGCTGGCAGCCTCGCCGCCTTCCCTGAATTTTCGGCGCGCTTCACAAAATTCCTCGCCGACCACGGCCACCGCGAAACCGATTTCGACCCCTATCAGCCAACCTGGATCGACGCCCCCTGGGTCGTGCTCGACAATCTCCGTTTGATGGCCGACACGGCCACCGCCGAAGCACCGCGCGACAAGGAGCGCGTACTGCGCCTGCGCCAGATGAACGCCGAAGCAACGCTGTTCAGCCGCCTGCCGGAAAACCTGCATTTCTTCTTCCACGAACTGCTGCGCCTCGCCCGCGCCTACACCACGCTGGACGACGTTGAGCATTACCAGACGACCCGCCTTACCCTGCCGCTACGCAAGGGCCTGCTCGAACTCGGTCACCGCCTCGTGCGGCGCGGCGTGATTGCCGAGCCGATGGACGTTTTCTTCTGCCGTTTCACTGCGCTCGACGAAGCCATCCGCCTCGACGACAACGCCCGCTGGGACGAACTCGCCGCCAGCGTCCGCCAGAACAAGGCCGATTACCTCAAACACCGCGATACGACACCGGCCTGGGTGCTGGGCGAAGATCGCCCGCCGGTCGAAGACAAGGGCGAAGGGTTGAGCGGCCTTTCCGGCAGTCCGGGCAGCGCCGAGGGCGAAGTCTTCCTGGTGCTCTCGCCCGACGATTTCGCCAGCTTCCCGAAAGGCGCCGTGCTGGTCGCCCGCACCACCAATCCGGCCTGGACGCCGCTGTTCTACTCAGCCTGCGCGGTGGTCACAGAAAGCGGCGGGCCGCTCTCGCATGGCGCCGTCACCGCCCGCGAGATGGGCATTCCAGCGGTGATGTCGGTACATGGCGTACTGGCGACACTGAAAAACGGGCAGCGCGTGCGCGTCGACGGCAGCAACGGCCGGGTCAGCGTACTGGATGCGTAATGAGCAATCTTGCGCGGTCAACCTGAAAAAACGGCATTTTTTGGCAGGCGCGCCGGCGCTGCTCAACGCCCGGCGCCGGTGATCAGGTAATCGATCACGATGCCGACGAAGATCACCCCGCCGACGTAGTTGTTGTGGAGGAATGCCTTGAAGCAGGGCATTCTCTCCCGGCCGCGAATCCAGGTGTAATGGACGCCCATGATGCCGGCGGCGACCAGCAGTCCGCCATAAAACGCCCAGCCGCGATGCAACAGGTAACCGACCCAGGCAATGATGCCCAGCGTCACCGCGTAGCAAAGCATCACGGCAGCCACGTCGAAACGTCCGAAGGTGATGGCGGACGTCTTGATACCAATCTTCAGGTCATCATCGCGATCGACCATGGCGTATTCCGTGTCATAAGCCACCGCCCAGAAAACATTGGCCAGCAGCAACCACCAGGCCACCGGCGGTACCTGACCGACATGCGCCGCATAGGCCATGGGAATGCCGAAGCCGAAAGCAATGCCGAGATAAGCCTGAGGAATGGCGAAAAAGCGCTTGGTGAACGGATAGCTCGCCGCCAGAAAAAGTGCCGGCACGGAAAGCCAGATCACCAGCGGACGCCTGAGAACCAGCACCAGCGCAAAAGACAGCAGGCAGAGCACAGCAAAAAGAGTGAGCGCTTCCTTCTTGCTCACCTTGCCCGCCGTCAGCGGCCGATCTTTCGTACGCTCGACATGGCAATCGAAATCGCGGTCGGCGTAATCGTTGATCACGCAACCCGCCGAACGCATCAATACCGTACCGAGCGCAAAGATCCAGACAATGCTCCAGTTCGGATGCCCCGCCGAAGAAAACCACAAGGCCCACAGCGTCGGCCAGAGCAGCAACAGAATGCCGATGGGCTTGTCGAGCCGCATGAGGCGTTCGTAGAGATCGAGTTTTTCCTTGATGGCAGGCCAGTTCATGGTCGGCAATTTTACTCTGACTGAATGTCCGGAGCACATTTGCCACGCCCGTACGCGATACCAATCCTTACGCTTTGTTACACCCAAGTAGTCGGCTGCACCAGGCAAGGAACGTTAATCAGGAACGACTCTCACAAGGAAGAACCATGAAACGCATCCTCGCAGCTGTGGCAATTGCCGCAAGCACAATCACCGCTCCCGCCCTTGCTGGCGATGTCGGCGTATCGATCAGCGTTGGCCAGCCGGGCTTTTATGGTCGCCTCGACCTTGGCGGCTATCCGGCACCCGTGCTGATCTACCCCGAGCCACGCATTGTCCATCGCGTCACCGTCGAGCGCCCGCCGATCTACCTGCGTGTTCCGCCTGGCCACGCCAAAAACTGGCGAAAGTATTGCCACCGTTACGACGCCTGCGGCGAACGCGTCTATTTCATCCAGGACAACTGGTATCACCACGAATATGTCCCGCGCTACCGCGAGCAGCACAGCCATTATTACGAGCGAAGGGATGATCGCCATGATCGGCGACATGATCGTCGCGACGATCGTTACGAACGACGAGATGAACGTCGCGACGACTGGCACGACCGTCGCTGAACATTCCGCCCTTAGCTGGCCGGACCGGGGCCCGCTGTTCGCGCCGCCTGCTGCCAGGCCACAACAGCCTGGCCGGCATGGGCGAGGATGGCCTGGTAGCGCTCTGCCGGCAAGGCATGACGCAGCGCAGCAAATAACTGCTGCGTTCCTTCCTGTGCCTGCGTCGATGTCGGAGCATGCGGCGAAAGCATGACCATCTGGATGCTGGCCAGCGCATCGGCCAGCAATCGCCAGCCGAGTTCGGGCATTTGCCGCTCCAGTGTCACCAGCAGACTGCCCAGAACCTGCACGATGGCCTGCACCTGCTCTTGCGTTTCGCAGGCGGCCATAGCGTGCCATAACGCCAGGTGGATGCCGCGCCGCAGGTCGACCTTGAAATCGATGGCGGCAGCTTCCACTTCGTTGATCTGCGCGAAATACCGCTGGAAAAGCATGTCGTCACGCGCATCCAGTCGGGTACGCAGACCGCCGATCAGCGCGCTCAGCGGGTGAATGGCTTCAAGACTGAACGCCTGTGTGTAAGCCAGGCCCCACTGGTCGAGCCCGCTGACCAACAACGCCAGACGCAGCGCCCGTGCCTCGTCGGTCGCAGCAGCACGACACCAGTCAAAACAGTGCGCGGCCACTTCGCCGAGCATGCCGACATCGGGGGCCGCATCCACCATGGCGGACTGGCGGAACACCCCGGCAAAGACATCCTGCACCATCCGTGCCGCCAGACGCTGGGTATCGGTACCGGCCAGTGCGGCAAGCGGGTCGGCGGGAATCGGGGCAGCAGTCGTCATGGCGAGGCGAAATCGGAAAGGGGTCGCAATTTTAATCGGCGCAGGTGCTTTTCTGGCAAATGCTGCGGTCAACCCGAAAAAACGGCCAAAAATGGCAAGCCGGAGGCACCGGCTTGCCACTCGGTTTTTAGCGCAGTTCGCCGCGCAGGGCGAAGACTTCTTCTCTCAGGCTTTCCGGCGAAGCCGTCGCCGGAGCCCGGACTTGCCCGACGCGCAGGAAAATCGTGGAAAAGAAGCCGCGGCGGAACGGCTTTTTCATCACGCCGCCGTCAATCCGTGAAAAGTAGCTGCCCCACAGGCCGGACAGGGCCATGGGCACGACCGGCACCGGGTCACTCTCCAGGATGCGGGTCACGCCGGGCCGGAAGGCTTGCAGTTCGCCGTCGTAAGTCAGGCTGCCTTCAGGGAAAATCGCCACGAGTTCGCCGTTTTTCAAGGCATTGGACACTTCGGCAAAGGCCTGTTCCATCAGCGCCGGATCTTCCTTGGCTGGCGCAATGGGAATCGCGCCGCTGTGGCGGAAAACATAACTGAGCAACGGTGTGCGGAAGATGCGGTAATCCATCACGAAACGCACCGGACGCGGCGAGGCACTCATGATCACCAGCGAGTCGACCAGACTGACGTGGTTGCAGACGAGCAAGGCCGCGCCTTCGTCCGGTATCTGTTCGGCACCGGTCGTGCGCAGCCGGTAGGCCGCCTTGATCAGCAGCCAGGCCATGAAGCGGATCAGGAACTCGGGCACCAGCCCGTAGATATACACCGCCACCCCGGCATTGAGCAGCGCCGCCAGACAGAACAATTGCGGAATGCTCAGTCCCCTGCTGAGCAGCACGCCGGCGACCAGCGCGCCGACCACCATGAACAGCGCATTGACGATATTGTTGGCGGCGATGATGCGCGCCCGGTGTGCGGTCGAACTGCGCAACTGGACCAGCGCGTAGAGCGGCACGATGAAAAAGCCGCCGAAAACGCCAACCATCATCAGGTCGAACAACACGCGCCAGATCGCCGGCTGGGCGAGCAGTTGCATCAGTTCGTGCATGCCCTCGGCCGGGGCCGCATCCGGCGAGGCGAAATAGAGATCGACGCCAAACACGGTCAGGCCGATCGAACCGAACGGCACCAGGCCGATTTCCACATGCTTGCCCGACATCCGCTCGCAAAGCAGCGAACCGAGGCCGATGCCCACGGTAAATGTCGCCAGCAGCAGCGTCACGGCAGATTCCGTGCCGCCCAGCACGTAACGCGCATAGGCCGGAAATTGGGCGAGAAACAGCGCGCCGTAAAGCCAGAACCACGAAATGCCGAGAATGGAGAGAAACACCGTGCGGTTCTGGCGGGCAAAATTGATGTTGTGCCAGGTTTCGGTGATCGGGTTGAGGTTGATCTTCAGTTCCGGCGCTGGTGCCGGCGCAGATGGAATGCCACGGCTGGTCAGATAGCCGGCAAAGGCGACCAGCAGACCACCTCCGGCAATCCACGCCGGATGCTCGACCGAACCGGCGAGCAGGCCACCGGCCAGCGTGCCGACCAGAATGGCGACGAAGGTACCGGCTTCGATCAGCGCGTTGCCGCCAACCAGCTCATCGGCGTGCAGATGCTGCGGCAGGATGGCGTACTTGACCGGCCCGAACAGCGTCGAATGCACGCCGAGCAGGAACAGCGCCGCCATCAGCACCGCCAGGCTGTGCAGCGCGAAGCCGGCTGCCGCCACGCCCATGATCACCATTTCCAGCACCTTGACCAGCCGCGCCAGTGTTGCCTTGTCGTACTTGTCGGCCAACTGCCCGGCCGTGGCGGAAAACAGGAAAAAGGGCAGGATGAAAATGCCCGCCGCCAGATTGGCCAGCAGTTCCGGCTTCAGCGTCGTCCATTGCGCCGCCTGAAAAGTCAGCAGAACGATCAGCGCATTCTTGAACAGGTTGTCGTTAAAGGCGCCGAGAAACTGGGTGGCGAAAAAGGGCGCGAAACGGCGCGCCTTGAGAAGTCCGAATTGTCCGCTCATGCGAGCCTCTTGGCGAAAATGCGGCGGGTATGGAAAACCGCCGGTGAAAAGGAATTGCCCTGCCAGGAGAGCAGGCGCTTCAAGGCAAAATCAAAATACAGCGGATTATGCTGGCGCAGGATTTCAAGGTCGTTAACCGCTGCCGCCGGCAACAGCTCCGCCCTGGCCAGCGAAGCCGGCGAGATGAGCGGCAGGATGCCGGGCAAGGGATAATCGGAACCTTGCAATAGACGGTCATGCAAATCAGTGCGCACCAGCAGGGTACGGATCACCTCAAAATCGCGGTTGCGCAGGGCAATGGCCGAAACGTCGCCGTAGAGCAGACCCTTGGCCCGCGGCTCCTCCATCAGTTTGAGAAACAATTCGAAGCTGCTGCGCTCTTTGCCGTCATCGTCGGCATCCTTGCCCATCGAAGCGCAGTGGGCAACCACCACCTTGACACCGGCATCGAGCGCCCGCCGCAGGCGCAGCGGATTGCCCAGCGCCTGCGTGTCGCTGCCCTTGACCGCCTTTTCCTCGCCGCAATGCACGATCAACGGCGTGCCACTCTCGGCAAGTACGCGGTAATACGCATCGCAACGCGCACCGGCCGGGTCCATCCCCATCGCCGCCGGCAGCCATTTGACGGCGCAGGCGCCATCGGCCACCGCGGCTTTCAGCGCCTCCACCGCATCGGGCCGGTAGGGATGAATCGACGACACCCACTCGAAGCGCGTCGGAAAACTCTTCGCCAGGCGAGCCGCCCAGGTATCCGGCACGTAGAAGGAGGAAAGTTCGCGATGCGCTGCGCCCTGCTCGTCATAAAAACGGTCAAAGGCAAAAAGCATGACCTTGAAGCCATCGGGCATCGCATCGCACAGGTTGAGCAGGCGGGCAACATAGGCCGAATCGACCTCGCCCGGCGCGTTGTGGGCACAACCCGCATTCATGTAGAAGAGGCGCTGGGTGTAATGCACCGGATTCATGACCGAGGAAAGTTGCGGCCCGATTTCGATGCCGCTGCCACCATCGCCCAAACCGGCCAGGTGCACATGGCAATCCCAGACCAGCTTCGGATCAATACCCGCCCACGCCTGTTTCAGCCAGGGACTGTCCAGCAGCCCAGTGGGAATGGCGGCACGGCAGGGGTTGATCACGGAGGGCCTGGCGATGCTCCAGCCGCCCGCCAGCAAGGCTGCGGCGCCCCCGGCCAGCCCGATGAAACGTCGACGATTCATCATCAGACGGCCTCGGCCAGACGCTTCAGCGTCACGTAATCGATCTTGCCGGTGCCGAGCAGGGGCAGCGATTCAACCTTATGGATCTTTCTCGGTACGGCCAGTTCCGGCACGCCGAGTTCGCGGGCCTTGAAGGCGAGCAGTTCGCGCGTCAGTTCGCCATCGGTGGTAAACAACACCAGCGCCTCACCCTTGGCGGCATCCGGCTGGCTGGAAGCGGCGTGGGCCAGCGCTGGCGAAGTCGCCGTAGCCAGTTTTTCAACCACTTCCAGGCTGACCATTTCACCGGCAATCTTGGCAAAACGTTTGACGCGCCCGACGATCTTGACGAAGCCGTCGTCGTCGAATTCCACCACATCGCCCGTCTCGTACCAGCCTTCACCGAGATCGGACACCGGCGGTTGCAGCACGCCCGGTTTTTCCACCCGCAGATAGCCAGCCATGACGTTGGGGCCGCGCACATGCAGGATGCCGCCCTTGTCGATGCCGGGCACCGGCTGAAGTCGGTGTTCGATGCCGGGCAGCAGGTTGCCGACGGTGCCGGTGCGATAAGCCATGGGCGTATTGACGGCGAGCACCGGCGCGGTTTCGGTCGCCCCATAGCCTTCGAAAATGCGCACGCCAAACTTCTCGAACCACTGGCTGCGCACCGCCTCCGACAATTTTTCCGCGCCGGCCACGACGTAGCGCAGGCGGTAGAAATCGTAGGGGTGGGCAAATTTGGCGTAGTTGCCAAGGAAGGTCGAGGTCCCGAAAAGCACCGTACAGTTACGGTCGTAGGCCAGCTCCGGAATAATCCGGTAGTGCAGCGGCGACGGGTAGAGAAAGAGGCTGGCCCCGGTCAGCACCGGCAGCAGCGCGCCGGCGGTCAGGCCGAAGCTGTGGAAGATGGGCAACGCGTTGAGCACCTTGTCGTCGACCGAGAAGTCAATCACCGCACGCACCTGTGCAATGTTGGCCAGAACGGCGCGATGAGGCAGAACCACGCCCTTGGGCTTGCCTTCCGAACCGGAGGTAAACAAGACCACGGCGGCATCTTCCGGCGAGGCCGGCAACTCGAAGGCGCGGGGGAAATGAATGGCATAGGCCATCAGCCACAGCTTGTCGCCCAGACCAATCTGCTCGCGAATGTCTTCCAGGTAATGCAGTTGCACCCCTTTCAGGCCGGCCAGCTTGTCCGCCAGCTTGGCCTGTTCGACAAAGGCGCGCGAGGTGATCACCGTGCGGATCTCCGCAGCATCGCACGCAGCCTGCATTGCTTCGGCGCCCGCCGAATAGTTGAGCATGGCCGGAACGCGCTTTCTCGCGGTCAACCCGAAAATCAGCCCAATTGTCGGAACCAGATTGGGCAACAGCAGGCCGACGCGTTCGCCCGGCGCGGTCAGCCGCTCGACCTGACGGGAGAGAACCAGGGCCATTTTCAGCAGATCATTGTAGGAATATTCGATCTGCTTCACGTCCTCAATCAGACGGCGACGCTTGCCGAAGATCTCGGCTGCATCGCACAGCGCCGAATACAAGGTCTGCTTCGGTCGCGAGGCGAAAATCATCTCCTGCATCAAACGGCGCATTGCCTCGCCGGATTTGCGGCGGCGCAGCTTGGCAGTAGCTGCCTCGGGCATCGGGAAATGACGCTCGGGCAAGACCGTCAGGCGAATCTTCGGGAAAATTTCTTTGGGATACTTGCCGGAAAGGCGAGAAAAATAGCTGCGCGACGCCCCGTCCAGACGCACCGGAATCACCGTCGCCCCCGTCTTGGCCGCAACGAAGGCCGGGCCGTCATACACCTTCATCAGCGAACCGGTCAGCGTGATCCGCCCTTCCGGGAAAATCACCACCGGCCGCCCGGATTCGATCAGGCGAATGACCTTTTTCATGGCCATCGGGCTGGTCGGATCAACCGCCAGATAGTCGACCTGCGACAGCAGGAGACGGAAGAAAAAGCTGTTGGCAATGCCCGTATGCACCACGAAAACCGGGTCAATCGGCAGGAACAGGCCGATCAGCAAGCCATCGAGAAAGGACTCGTGGTTGGCCACGACAAGCAGGCGCGAATGCGAAAAGTCCGCCTGCCGCACCTCGATATCAATGCGAAAAAACAGGCGGGCCAAGCCGCGCAACAACGGCCGCAACAATTTGCGCATCATGCGTATTTCCTCAGGTAATCCAGTACGTTGCCCAGAGACGTTTCCAGCGCCTCACGATTGATCCAGAACCAGACCTCCTTGCCGATTTTTTCGGAGGCCAGAACATCCGCCTCACGCAATATCTTCAAGTGGTGCGAAACCGTCGAACGCCCGAGCGTCGACACCTCGGCGATCTGGCCGACATTCAGACGCTCGCCCGGTTCGAACAACAGAAGAATGCGCTGCCGGTGCTCATCGCCCAGCGCAACAAACACGCGGGACATGTTTTTCCACTCGGACGGCAGGACTTGGGAGTAGTTGGATATCATGTCGATAATCTTAGTTATATCGATATGATTTCGTCAAGGGTTTTGTTTATTTTTTCTTCTCGTCCGCAGCTTAAGTTGAGACTTTCGCAGCTTGGATCGGGATAGCTGCCCGGAAAGGGATTCACCCGAAGCCACCACCGGTTCAGGCGCTCCCCGACCGCCCAAGACTGCCTGCTGATGTAAGATTTGGCCTCTTCTAACAACACAAGGGGGCTTCATGAAAAGGTTTACTTTGGCAATCATCGCATCTACCCTCTGTTGGTCTGCCGCGGCCGACATCGCTTTCGCATACGGGCACCACAAGCTTGCCGCCGACGGCCTACCGGAAATCGGCCCGGATGAGCGCGTGAGTGTATTCTGGTGCGTGGCGAGGACAGATACCTCGACGTCTCAGAAGCTGGAAAACTGCGCTATCAAACTCTGCCGCAAGTTCTTCGGTCCCCCGGGCATTTGCGAGTCCAATTCATACGTAATGAGGCCTGGTCACACGATCATTGCCGTCGGCCCCAAAGGAAACAACCAATACATTTTGAGCAAGGCTCTCAACGATTCGTCTCGCGCCGAAGCAGACAAATTCGTCAGGAGCGACAAATTCCCGATTGGTCGCAGCAAGATCGTCGCTGACTTTTACGACGATGGCAAAGTCGATAAAACAGGATATTTCGTTGGCTCGGGTCCGTACAAGACTGCATCGCCAGTGGTAACACCCGGATTGCCAAAGTAGATTCGGCACTGTCGTGACGGCTAATGAGCAGCGTTTTCTCTCCCGCAGCTCATTTCAGGCGAGATCAACCAAAGATGGTCTACCATCGAAATTATCGCGAATGATAGACCCCGATGGCTGAAATCCGCCGGACACAATTTGTTTCAGTTGCTCACAGCTAGGACCAGCGCACCGGCCTAGACTTCCGTCATCATGCAGTGGGGGTGAGGACGATGAAGGCGGAGAATCCGGGTCGGCGACAATTTGCGTTGAAGGCTTGCCAGGGGCTGGCCGTGGCGGGACTATGGGGCGCTGGCGCCGGGCGTTGGGCGCAGGCGGCCCCATCCAGCAGCAGCGACGCTGAAGCCCTGCACATCCTCAACCGCCTCGGGTTCGGCCCGGCGCCGGGCGATCTGGCGCGGGTCCGGCAGATGGGCGTCGCGGCCTACATCGACGAACAACTCCATCCGGAACGGCTGACGCCACCCGCCGCACTGGCCCGACGCCTGAATGGCCTAGGCCTCGCCAACGCGCCGCAAGGCGAACTGATCCAGCGTTTCCACGCCCTGCACAAGGCCATCAAGGACAACCCGGAGGCCAAGGCCGAGCGCCAGCGCTGGCACCGCCAGATGACCGAGGAAACGGCGCTGGCCCGGCTTCTGCCGGCGCTGGAAAGTCCGCGCCAGTTGCAGGAAGTCATGGTCGATTTCTGGTTCAACCACTTCAACATCTTCAACGAGAAGGGGCTCGACCGCGCGCTGGTTGCCAGCTACGAGCGCGAGGCCATCCGCCCCTTCGTATTCGGGCGTTTCCGCGATCTGCTCGGGGCCACGGCGCAGCACCCCGCCATGCTGTTCTACCTCGACAACTGGCTATCGTCGGCCGGCGAGGGCACCGGCACGGGCGGTCGACGCCGCGGCGGCCTGAACGAGAACTACGCCCGCGAGCTGATGGAATTGCACACCCTCGGCGTCGATGGCGGCTACACCCAGCAGGACGTCACCGAACTGGCCCGCATGCTCACCGGCTGGACCTTCAACCCGCGCCGCAGCGAGGCCGCCTCGACCTTCGTCTTCGACCCGCGTCGCCACGATGCCGGCGAAAAAACCTGGCTCGGCCACCGCGTCGCGCCCGACGGCCAGGCCGAAGGCGAACGGGCGCTCGACATCCTCGCCCGCCACCCGGCCACGGCCCGCCACATCGGTTTCAAGCTGGCCCAGGCTTTTGTCAGCGATGAGCCGCCGCGCCCGCTGGTCGACCGACTGGCCCGCCGCTTTCTCGACAGCGACGGCGACATCCGCGCCGTGCTGGCCACCCTCTTCGCCAGCGCCGAACTCCGCGACCCGGTGGCCCGGGGCGCCAAGTACAAGTCGCCCTACCGCTACGTCCTCTCCAGCCTGCGCGCCTGCGCCGTGCCGCTGGAAAACGTCCGCCCCGCCCTGCACACCCTGCGCGAACTCGGCATGCCGCTCTACGGCTGCCAGACGCCTGACGGCTACAAAAACACCGAAGCCGCCTGGCTCAACCCCGAAGGCACGCGCCGGCGCATCACCTTCGCCACGGCGCTGGGCAGCGGCCGCCTGCCCCTGCGCCTGGACCCGGACGACAACCCGGCACCGGCCATGGCGCCAACGCCCGTCCCCGACGCTGCCAGCCTGCTCGCCACGCTTGGCAGCACCATTTCCGCCCGCACGCAAACCCTCGTGGCGAGCGCCGACAGCCGCCTGCAGGCCGCGCTGCTGCTCGGCAGCCCGGACTTCATGAGCTACTGAGGAGACCGCCATGCTACGCCGCCAATTCCTCCTCTCCCTCGGCGCCGCCGGGCTGCTCCTGCCCGTCGGCCGCGCCGCTTTCGCCGCCCGTACGCCAGCGGCCGCCCCCGGTCGCCGCCTCATCGTCGTCCTCCTGCGCGGCGCAGTCGACGGGCTCAACGTCGTCGTCCCCTATGGCGACGACGGCTACTACCGCGCGCGCAGCAGCATCGCCATCGCCCCGCCGGGACGCGATGACGGCGGGCTCGACCTCGACGGCTTCTTCGCCCTGCACCCCGCGCTCGCCAGCCTCCTGCCCCGCTGGCAGGCCGGGCAACTCGCCTTCGTCCATGCTGCCGGCTCGCCGGACCCCACGCGCTCGCATTTCGACGCCCAGGACTACATCGAATCCGGCACGCCCGGCCACAAAGCCACCGCCGACGGGTGGATGAACCGCCTCCTCGCCCAATTGCCCACCGCCGAAGGCAATCGCGCCCTCAACATCGGCACCGTCATGCCACGCATCCTCGCCGGGGCCCAGCCCGTCGCCATGCTCGCCTCCGGCCAAGCCGCCACCAAGGCCGGCCCGCTCGACCGCCCGCGCATCGGCCAGGCCTTCGACCAGCTCTACGCCGGCAATGACAAATACGGCGACGCCTATCGCGCCTCGCAGCAATCACGCCGCGAAATCATGGCCGCCCTGTCCAGCCCGGAAATCGACAACGAAATGCAGAAAGCCAGCAACGGCGCCCCGGCACCCCATGTTTTCGTCGACGACGCCGCCCGCGTGGCGCGGCTGATGCGGGCCGACCCGGCCGTCCAGCTCGCCTTCATGGCCGTCGGCGCCTGGGACACGCACGCCAACCAGGGCGGCGCGCGCGGTCAACTCGCCAACCGCCTGCAACCCCTCGGCGAAGGGCTGGCCGGCCTCGCCGACGGCCTCGGCCCCCTGTTCGAGGACACCACCATCGTCGTCCTCTCCGAATTCGGCCGCACCGTTCGCCAGAACGGCAACGGCGGCACCGACCACGGCCACGGCAACGTCATCTGGCTGCTCGGCGGCCAGGTCGCCGGCCGCAAGGTGCATGGCCTCTGGCCCGGCCTCGCCGAACCAGCCCGCCACGAAAACCGCGACCTCGCCATCACCACAGACTTCCGCAGCGTCCTCGGCAGCGTCCTGAACCAGCACCTCGGCCTCAACAACGCCGCATTGGCCAAGGTCTTCCCGGATTTCACCGCCTGCTGCACGAAAGAACGCCTGATCCGCTAAACGCCCGCTGCCTCAGGATTTCAATTTTGGCCGTTTTTTCCGGTTGACCGAGAGATTGGGGCGCTGGGCAAGGAGTGAATTTCTGCATCCAACCTGCAGCAACCAAAATTTCCGAGCGTTTCCACACAGCCTCCGGCCTTAACGGTCATTCCCATGCGTGAAACAAATGGCCGGTATCTCGCGATAACCGGCCATTTTCAACACGGGAACTCGACGCGTTTCATGCGCCCATCGGAAGCATCACCAAATACGAACGCGATCCTTTGGTGAAAGCCACATCCGGTCACCCGCGCGAATGCCGAATGCTGCGAAGAAACCGGGCTCGTGCTGTGCGGCGGCAAAGGCCCGATATTGGCCGACTGCATGTGGATTCGTCGCCGTAATCTGGCGCAGGAAACCTTCGCGCATCTTGTCGGACCACATTTGGCCCCAGGCAATAAAGCAGCGTTGTGGCTGCGTCAGTCCATCAATAACGACGTTTTGCTCGGGATGTGCCTTGAGATATTTGTTCAGCGCCCCGTAGGCAAAAGCGACGCCCCCGACATCAGCAAGATTCTCGGTCACAGTCAATTTGCCGTTGGCATGCAGATCAGGCAAGACCTTGAAGGCACTGGATTGCCGAACCAGCTTTTGCGTCTCTTTGTTGAATTTGACTTCATCCGCCTTGACCCACCAGTTGCGGGCACGGCCGATTTCGTCGTAATGCCGGCCACCGGAGTCAAAGCCGTGGGTCAGTTCATGGCCGATGACAGCACCTATCGTGCAGAAATTGGTGGCCGGGTCCGCTTTCGGATCATAGGTTGGTGGCTGCAGGAAGGCAGCGGGAATTTCTATGGCATTGCGTAGCGGATCATAGGCCGCATTGATGACGGTCGGCAGGGTTTCGGTGGGGCTGGCAAAAGCGTCTTCGGTGACCGGGCCGCCCCAGCGGGCCACGTTTCGTTTGACTAAGAATTCGGAAATGCGTTCCAGATTGCCGAAGTAATCGCCAGCCCGGATGTCGACGGCGGAATAGTCGATCCATTTCTCGGGATAGCCGACCGTGATCTTGACCTTGTCCAGTTTTTTCAGGGCTTGCTGGCGTGTCGCCTTGGTCAGCCAGGTGTTCTTCGCCATGCGAGCGCGAAATTCGGCGTGGATACGCCCCACCATGTCTTCGACGGCGCGTTTTGATTCCGGGCTGAAGTTCTTTTCGACGAACAGTTGGGCCAAGGGGTGGCCGATGGTTTTCGCGATGGTTTCCGTTACCTGCTTCGGACGTGTCGGAAGGGAATAGCTGTCTCCATAATAGGTTCGCGCGAGAGCCAGTTTTGGCGCATTGAAATCGAGGGAGAGTCCCTCTGTCGCGTGTCGCAGATATTCCCAGGTCAGAAACATCTTGAGGTCGTCGAGGGGTAGTTCGGCCAGAATGGCACTGCGTTCGGCCATGGCCTTGACCTCCATGGCCGTCACCTCGGCCGGCGGGGTCAATCCAAGGGTTGCGAAATAGGCATCCCAATCGAATGCGGGCGTCAGTACCTTCAATGCGTCGTAGCGCATCGGGACGAAAAGTTTGTCGGGTTCATTCTGCTCCAGTAGGGGCTGGCGAACCTTGGCAATCCGGGTCTCGATGGCGAGTGCCTTGGCAGCGAATACCCGGGCGACATCCGGCGAGAAGCCAGCAAGAACAAGGGTGTCGGACACATACGCCAAATAGGCATTGCGATACTTTTCTGCCTCGGGCTTGTAGTAGTCCTCAAAATTGCTCAGCAGCAGAGGACTGTCGGAAACCACGAGAATGTATTTCGTCTTGTCGTTGATGCCGACGGTGACGGAGGCTGCGTAGAAAATTGGGGCATTCGTGGCGAGCTGCAGTCGGGCTATTTCAGGGGCAAGCTGCTTTTTGTCATTGATCGCTGCAATGCGCTGAAATACAGGCTGCAAGGGGGCGTTGCCTATGGCCTTGAGCCGACTTTCGTCGGTGCCAGCAGCGTAGAGATCGCCAATCTGCTGGGTTGGACTCCCCTTAGGTGCTGATGCCGCCTTCTGAGCCGCCATTTCGACGGCCTGCTGCAGCAAAATATCCGTACGTTTGGACATGAGCGAAAGGCCGAACACCCCCATCTGATCGGCGGGAATCTCCATGGCGTCATACCACTTGCCGGCGGCGTAGCGTGTAAAGTCCTGGCGCGGACTCACGGCGGTGTCCATCTTGCTGACTGAGAAACCCGCCGGGTAGCCAAAGTAATAGGGCATCTCCTGCGCACTGATACCGGCCGATGCAAAGGCGCCCAGCAGGGCGATGAGGACGGGCTTGATTTGTTTCATAGAGCGCCTCTCCGATGGTTCAATGGACATAATCCGGATTGCGGGTACCAATCACGATGATCTGGAACCCCCCTTTGTCGAGCGGAATCATGTCCTTGTAGATCTGCTCGGCGGCATCGTTGGTGCGATAAACCTTTACTTTCCGATGTTGCAGCCCGGGCTCGATAAACTCCAGGTTGTACATCGAAACAGAGCCATCAAACCGACCGGATGTGACCGGGCGTACGGCCTGAGGTGCATGGGTAAGCAAGGCATAGGGACGATAAGGTTGTGGCTGCACCTGCGGCTGAATTGGGTACTGCGGCGACGTGGTTAGCGGCTGTCCTTGCCCTAGCAGTTGCACGCTTGGTTGCGGCAGTTGTGCCAGCGGCTGAACCTGGTTGCTCACTGTCGGCTGAACCGTCGCCAACGGCTGCGGCGGGTTATAGGTCGAAGTCGGTACCTGCGGTTGGGCCGTGACGACGATGGGCTTGGCGGGCTGACCCTGAGGTAAGGCGACCTGTTGAGCCGGAGGCTGCCCTTGGCCGGTCGGTAACGGCGGCTGGACCAGCGGTTGCACCTGATTCGTCACCGTCGGCCGAACCGTCGCTAGGGGCTGCGGCGGGTTGTAGGTTGAGGTCGGCATCTGCGGCTGTGCCGTGACAACGACTGGCTTGGCAGGCTGTCCAGGGGGCACGGCGACCTGTTGAGCCGGGGGTTGCCCCTGGCCGGTCGGTAGCGGCGGTTGCGCCAGCGGCTGGACTTGGTGGGTGATGGTTGGTTGCACCGTCGCCAGGGGCTGCGGCGGGTTGTAGGTCGAAGTCGGTACCTGCGGTTGGGCCGTGACAACGACCGGCTTGGCGGGCTGTCCTGGGGGTACGGCAACTTGTTGAGCCGGGGGTTGCCCCTGGCCGGTCGGGAGCGCTGGCTGCGCCAGCGGCTGGACTTGGTGGGTGATGGTTGGTTGCACCGTCGCCAACGGCTGCGGCGGGTTATAGGTTAAAGTCTGTACCTGCGGTTGGGCCGTGACAACGACCGGCTTGGCGGGCTGTCCTGGGGGTACGGTAACTTGTTGAGCCGGGGGGTGCCCTTGCACGGGCGGTTGTGGTGGCTGGGCCAGCGGCTGGATTTGGTGGGTGATGGTTGATTGCACCGTCGCCAGGGGGTGCGGCGGATTATAGGTGGCAGTCGGTACCTGCGGCTGGGCCATCACGATGATCGGCTTGATTTGCGGCGGTTGCGCCGGAGGCTGTGGCACGACCACGGGCTGCGCCTGCATGGCGACAGGCTTCGGCGGCTGTGCCTGTACAACTGGCACTTGCGGTTGCATCAGCGTCGGCTGGATCGTCTGTTGCTGCATCAGTGGACCATCGACAAAGTGCGGACCCACCGGCATTTGTGTGGGTGTCTGTGTGATGGGTTGAGGCCCTTGCACAGGCTGCGTTTGGACAGCTAGCGGTTTCGGCGGTTGGGGGATGCTGCCACCCGGGTTGGCACCTTGGCCGAAGTTCGCCTGAGCCCATGCAATTTCCTGCGGCGTGAGTTGGAACGAGGGCGTGGTTGGTGTGTGAGCGGGAAAAAGCTGACCGAGTGTCGGCAACGACGATGTTGAAACGGGCGGCTGTGTTTGGACAACTACCGGTTTAGGCGGTTGCGCTGGGATGCTGCCACCGGTGTTGGCGCCTTGGCCGAAGTTCGCCTGAGCCCATGCAATTTCCTGCGGCGTGAGTTGGAACGAGGGCGTGGTTGGTGTGTGAGCGGGAAAAAGCTGACCGAGTGTCGGCAACGACGATGTTGAAACGGGCGGCTGTGTTTGGACAACTACCGGTTTAGGCGGTTGCGCTGGGATGCTGCCACCGGTGTTGGCGCCTTGGCCGAAGTTCGCCTGAGCCCATGCAATTTCCTGCGGCGTGAGTTGGAACGAGGGCGTGGTTGGTGTGTGAGCGGGAAAAAGCTGACCGAGTGTCGGCAACGACGATGTTGAAACGGGCGGCTGTGTTTGGACAACTACCGGTTTAGGCGGTTGCGCTGGGATGCTGCCACCGGTGTTGGCGCCCTGACCGAAATGCGCCTGTGCCCATGCGTTTTCTTGCGGCGTGAGTTGGAATGAGGGCGTGGTTGGTGTATGAGCGGGAGAAATCTGATTGAGTGTCGGCTGCGACGATGTTGAAACGAGGACCGAGTTATGAATGTCCGGAACGATGCCACCGACTTGCGTCGGAGCTGTCGTTGTCGTTGCCGGTCGGCTCCCAGCCTGATTGGTCACAGGAGTGATGATACCTTGCTGGCAAAGTACAAATAGCCCCATGGCGCAACGAGGGTCAGCCGCAAATGACGATACTGGAATGCAGATGCTGGCAATGGCGATAGTGATGGTGGTCCGTTTCATTTCACAGCCCCTGTTCCGAAATAGCGGATCACTTGTACCCATGCACGGTAGTTCTGGTTCCGCCCATCGATATTCTCTCCCGTTTGTCGCTCAGCGCTTGTGTCGCCACCCAGTTGCCAACCGATAAGCCCACGCACGACCCAGCTACTGTCGATGGACTGCGTCAATTGAACGCCAATACTTTTGAGCGACTCGTGATTGTTGATGGGTTGCCAAGGCGTCTTGAAACGCTGGACCCATCCCTGGCTGTAGAACAGGCCAGCCTGAAGATTGCCTCCCCATGCGGGAACGAAATCGCGACGCAGTTCGAAGTGCACCTGGCCCCCTTGGTCACCGTTCGATTCGCCGATAGGGTATCCGGCTTGTGCGGTGGCGCCGCCGAGATAGTAGCGCTGCGATGCGTCGAGGTTACGGGAGGCAAGTTGTCCATCCAGACTTCCATAAAAGGACCATGGGCCAGTAAGGTGTTGCAAACGCCGCAGCGAGAAATGGAATCGCCCGAACCCGCCCGCCGTTTTGGGGCCAGCAGCATCGAAGGCTCGATGCGCGTTATTTCCACCAACATCCAGAGAGCCGGCGGCCAGCGTTGCTTCGTATAACGTCGTACCGTTGGGGAGGAAATCGTGCGTTTCGTCGCCACTGAGCGCGACCTGAAAAAGGTTGATCTGCCGTTCGCTCGTGGCGAATGGACTGACAGACGGCGGACTGTAGTCTGGATCGTTGCGGCTATGGTCAACCAAGCGCGCATGCGAGATATCGGTACGGATATTGAGGTTGGTGTAGCGGGAACGAATCAGCGGGTAGGTTACATAGAGCCGAAAATCTCTGGCCTGACCACTGAACTGCATCGGCCCGGAAAGTGCATCTGCGTCGTAGCCGAAGTAATCCAGACTCGCGCCAATGCGCAAGCCTGAGCTTCCGACAGGTCGCAAATAGGTCATATAGGCGAAATTGGAACGGCTCCCGGAGGATACGAAGCGGGCTACCACCTGGTCGCCAACACCGCTTGGGCTATTGAGATAGAGCGTCGTGCCGAGACGTTCCTGGCCTAGGGCGCGGTTGTTGAAATTATCAAAATCGATATTCCCGGCCAGCAAGGGTTCTTCCGTTATCACGGTTCGCAGGCGGGCTGTACCGACCTCCATCCCTGGATAGATGACGCTACCAACCCGCGTACCGGGAAGATCGTCTGCTAGCAGAAGTGCTCTTTCGAGATCCTTTCGCTGCAAAGGGCGGTCATCATAGAGGTGGTGCTCAAGGAGGTCTTGCACCACCTTCGTTCCAACACACTCGCTCTTGTTCAGGACTTCGATGCCGCCAGGCTCAAGCCTGCCTTCCTCGACGTCAAGGCGCACTACTTGATTGAAGTGCTGCGGCGGCACATAGACCTTGGCCAACATGTATCCGGCGTTGCGATAGTGCCGCATGAGGGTATTGGCTACCACATGGATATCCGCTGTCGACAAGACGCGACCGGTATAGGGTGCGAGAACATTGGCAATTTCCGAATCGGAAAAGCGTGTCACACCATAGACTTCAAAACCTGCCACGAAAGCCTGCGTGTTACTGGCTTTGGCGGCTGCTTGAGATGGAGTCACACTCGGATCGCCTGGCAGCGCCTCGATAGGGCGATCTGCCTGAAGTCGGCGTTGTGTTTCATCCTGAAAACGTCGCAATTGGGAGCCGGAATCGACAGCTTCGGACAGGGGACTCCAGGCCAGTCCCGAAAGGATGACCAAGAGGTAAGGTTTCTTGCGGAATATGGTCATTGCGGTGCAATTCGAAAAAGTACTGCTCATCATATTGCAAAAGCTTGCGTACCAAGCGGATTGCATCCCTCCTTCTCCTAGTCTCGGATATACCTCCGGATCACCTTTCATCTCGCTCAGAAGTACCATCCCATATAGTTGCGCTTTCGTTCGCCATGCACTCGGGCTATATGAATCACACTTTCACCCGTAAAGACGGCACCAACCACCCTGCCGGCCGGTTACTGCACCGTGCGAGAGCGGTACCAAGCCCATCGTTAAGCAACTGGAGACGATCATTCTGGACAAATTCAAACAATTGCTTCCTGCCCGTTGAAAACTTTCCGGCAGATGGAACAAAAATGTCCCCGGAGCCAGCCAAAATTTTCTACGGAACGTAGAGCGCTTCAGTCCGGTTTTTCGGAAAACCTGAGCCCCCCATTCCCGGCGCCCATACCTCGCACGGAGAAATTGGCACTGCCCGCTGGAGATCGCCTTCCGGGCAGACTCGCAGGTTCTCGATCCACTCCCAGCCGAAATATCCTTCATGCACCGTGACGCAAAGGGGATGGCCGGCGAATTCGGGCTGGAAACTCATGTGGGTTTTGATTGGCGAGCCGCATTGCCAGTTTTCTATCTGTGCATTCCTGACCCGCATGCGACGATATTGAACGGTATAGGGAGTCGCTTTGACCTGCCGCTCATAGCTTCTGATACTGCTTGTCGTGTTTGCATGAAACGCCCAGGCGGCGAGCGAGGCATCGGGGACGGCAAGCAGGATGATCGATTCGAAAAGTATTGAACCCGCGACAACCACACCCGGAACAATCCAGATCAGGGCCCCGTGCATCTCAAGCACGGAGTGAGCGAAAAATACAATCACCACAATGACCAGGCACAGGCCTTGTATGCCGAGCACGATCCACCAGGGCGAAACATTGACGGTTTGCTGTAGATGATTGCCCACGGAGGGCAGCAAAAAGAACGTTCCCACGCGAAGCAGCACCCAGCTCACTCCGATGCCAAGCATCAGATAGACAAGCGCCTTGTATAGCGAGAGCCTGAGTAAAAAGAGTCTCTCCCGAACACTCGTGCCGATGCCGCTTGTTGCCATTAAGAACTCACGGTCAGCCGACCGGGGCTTGGTGGTTTTATTTTTTCGACGCACTGGGTGAACGAGAACCTGCCTGTTTTACAAAAAATGGCTCGGGATGAGGCGATTCCCCTTCAAGTTGCCACTCGCGCGGTTGCGCGCCCCAGGGCGGGCAGAAAATTGTCGGGCTTGGCGAGTTCGACAACCAGGGCATCTGCAGCCTTTCGTTCTTCGGCCGTCATTCGCTCAGCCGTCACTTCGAGTATCGTGTCCTTCTCACCAGTCGGACTGAGGATGCCAGCCAATCGTCGGAGTGCGTGGGCAATCAACATACTCTTCGGGGCCAGGCGGCCACCAAAATAGTGCATCGCCAATCCGCGAATTGATGTCGGAACAGCCTGTGCCGCAGCCAGGCGCTCCCATCTCGCCGACGTCTCTTCGTCCTTGGGCACGATCTTGCCGTTTGAATACACGACGGAAAGCCACATCTGCGCCCCTGCGGAACCGGCATTGGCCGCATCGACATACCGGGCCAGCGCCGCTTCGATATTCCGTTCACACCCCCATCCGCGCTCCTGAAACCAGCCCACGCGAAAACCCGCTTCGACATGGCCCTTTTCGGCTGCCTGCTCAAACCACTTGATTGCTTCAGCGTAATCCTGTCGGGTTCCCTGGCCATCCTTGAACATGTCACCGAGCTTGAATTGCCCCTCCGCCGAACCGCCTTCGGCAGCTTGCCGAAACCATTTCAGGGCAGTTGTCGGACTGCGACGTACAACGAAACTCGTCCGGTAGATTTCTCCCAGCCGGATCTGCGCCTCTGAATCGCCCTGCTCCGCAAGTGGTTTCAAACGCTTCGCGTAGTGGGTGTCGCTTTCGCCGGGGAGTCGCCCGGCTTCGTACATTTCGGCCTCGGGCAGCGAACGGGACAAGTACTCTTCGATGGCTTCGATGATCTTGCCATTGACGACCATGGCTACACTCAGGCCTCGTGCTTCACTGATGGCGCGCTTCGACATGCTCTGCGCGACTTGCTTGCGTGCCGAAACCGAATTTGAATAAGCACAGTTGGCCGCCATATTGAAAAGCGCGTAGGCAATGACCGGGTTCCTCGGCACGCCCTCGCCGTTCAAATACATTACGCCCAGCGCGTGCTGTGCAGCGCCGTTCCTTTTCTCCGCCAGCCTGCGGAATTCTGCGAGTGCTGCGGGCCAGTCCTTGGCGAAGTACGCTGCAAAGCCTTTGACACAGTGCCCCTCGTCCCGCGGAGTCAGCACCTCTCCCGTTGCAAAAAAAACATCCCCGGCCTGCGCATCGAGGACATGAAGTCCCAGGGCATTGGCCTCCACAACAATTAGGGAGCGCACCTCATCGAGCAAATCCCGGTTGATCCCGATGTTGTATACAAGGGAATCGCATTGACCGTCGACCGGCCCATCGGTCCATGCCGAACCGGCTTTGGATGATCGGCTGCGCGGAGTTGTCGGACAGGGAAAGCGATCCGTCAGCCGGGCAGCGAGGATCGGAAACTTTGATGACTGCTTACCTCGATGCTTGCTCAACTGGTCGACAAGCTTCACGGCAGCATCAATGGTAGAAGGCAAGGATTCCGTCTCCGGACAATCCCAAACGCTCAGGACATAACTCATTTTATGGATTTACTCTTTGTGGTTGCTCCATGCATGTCGCATGGAACATGCAATCATATTACGGAGCGACGAAAATTTCCCGCAAGGCATGCGCGCCATGCCGAATATGCGGTTTTCCGCCCGCATGACAAAGTGAAACACCTTGGTCACACGGCGATACAGTCGGTTACCTTCTTCGTGACATCGCCTGCTCAACCCGTCGCGTTAATCGGCTCATGGTGCTGGAATAGGTTGCCAGCATCCAAGACCAAACATACAACCTGCTTATTGGAGATTCAAAATGCAAGCTTCCAAACTGATCGTTGCCCTGACTGTTGCCGCCGGTTTTGCCTCCACCTGTTTCGCCCAAGCTACCTCGCCGGCTGCAAGCACTGCCCCGGCCGCCAAGGTTGTTGCACCCGCCCCCGCCGCCGAAAAGAAAGTTGAAGCACCGAAGGCCGCCGAACCCGCAAAAACCGAAGCCGTAAAGGCAGAGACACCGAAGGCTGAGGCGGCAAAGCCGGCTGAAAAGCAGGCAAAAACCAAAGCTCAGGGCAAGAAAAAAACCAAGGCTGCGGCGAAGGCTGAAGTGCAGCCCGCAACCCCCGCACCTGCACCGGCTCCAGCTGCAAAGTAATTTCCCCGTAACAGGCAGCAAACACCCCTCGGCCTCCAAAACCGAGGGGTTTTTATTTATCCGCAATGCTGAATTTTTTTGGTGCGGAACGGGCTTGCCCCCAAAGGCAACGCATGTGCCAATGGCATATAATCCAGCCTCCCCCCACCTATTCCAGGAGACTTGATGAAACGTCGTGACTTTGTCCTGCTGACCACCTTTCTTTCAGGCGTCAGCGCCGTCGACACCGCACTCGCCTTCGATTTTGGTCGGGCACTGCAAGCGGGAAAAGACCTGGCTGATTCGGCAAACATTTCCGATGAGGAACTGAAAGCCTATTTTGACCAGATGGCTGCAGCGTCTGACGCGCAGAACCGTCTGGCCGGCCCGAAAGATCCGTACGGCAAGCGCATTGCCAAACTGTCCAAGGGACTGGACAACTACGACGGATTGAAACTCGACATCAAGGCTTACCTGACGCCCGAGGTCAACGCTTTCGCCATGGCCAACGGCACGATCCGCGTCTATAGCGGGCTGATGGACAAATTCACCGATGACGAGATCCGCTACGTGATCGGTCACGAAATCGGCCACGTCAAGGCCGGGCACACCAAGGCCCGCATCCAGACTGCCATGCGCACCAGTGCCTTGCGCAATGTCGCTGCTGCTTCGGGCGGCAAGGCAGCCCAACTGGCCGACTCGCAACTGGGCGAATTGTTCGAACAGGTCATCAAGGCGCAGCATTCGCAAGCCAACGAGCGCGAAGCGGACGATCTGGCCATGCAGTTCATGAAGAACAATCACTATGCCCCGCAAGCCTGCGTGACCGCACTGGAAAAACTCGATGCGATGAGCGGCGGAGGTGGCGCCTCCTGGCTGTCGACCCACCCTAGCCCGCGCGAGCGTGCCGACCGGATGAGAGCGCTCGTCTGACCCTGAGCGGGGCGACCCGCTCCCACCGGGATACTTGCAATTATTTCGTGATGGCCGATCATCTGGTCTTTTTGATCGGCCCATCATGTCTCCGGAAGCACTTGCACTCGTACTGAGCATCCACGCGGTCGCCCTCGTTTCACCGGGGCCGGATTTCGCCATCGTCACCCGGCTTTCCATCGTGTCCGGCCGACGGAGCGGCCTGTGGGCCGCGGCGGGTGTCGCGGCAGCCATCGGCATCTACGTGCTGATCTGCGTTCTCGGGCTTTCGCTGATTCTTGCCACATTGCCCGGCCTGTCCCGTGTGCTGTCGATCACCGGCGCCGTCTATCTTGCCTGGCTCGGCATCCAATGCCTGCGTTCGCAAGGCCAGTTGCCTGAGGCACAGCCGCCACAGGCTGGCGGTCAGGCGTTCGTCACTGGTTTTCTGACCAACCTGCTCAACCCGAAGGCGATGCTTTATTTCAGCTCCATCCTTTCGCAGGCACTGAGCCCGGATCTCGGGCGGGCAGACACGGCGCTGCTTTTTGCCCTGCTGGTCGGTGAATCCTTCCTGTGGTTCGGACTGATTGCCCTGCTGTTCTCCTCCCGTCAGGTACTGGCCTGGCTGCGCGGACGCCTGATCTGGTTCGACCGTGCGGTCGGCGTCGTACTCCTCGGGCTGGCGGCGAAAGTCGCGATGCTGCGGTCAACCTGAAATTTCGCCCAAAAATGACCATGCTTCTTTCGCGCTCCGAAACCCTCGACCTGCCCGACGTCCGCCTGCACATCCGCCGCTGGGGCAACCCCGAGGCGCCGATGCTGTTTCTGCTGCACGGCTGGATGGATGTTTCGGCCTCGTTCCAGTTCGTGGTGGATGCACTGGCCCGCGAGTGGAATATTGTCGCCCCCGACTGGCGCGGTTTCGGGCCATCGCAATGGCTGAACCGCCCGTATTTCTTCGCCGAGCATCTGGGCGATCTTGAAGCCATCGTCGACCACTACGCGCCGTGCGGCAAGGTTCGTCTGGCCGGGCACAGCATGGGTGGCATTCTGGCCACGCTCTACGCCGGCATCCGGCCCGAACGCGTCGAACGCGTGGTTTCGCTGGAAGGCGTTGGCATTCCGCCCACCCAGCCTGACATGGCACCCGGTCGTTACCGCGAATGGCTCGACACATTGCGCCAGCCGCCGCGTATGCATGCTTACACCGACCGCGCCGGGTTCGCGCGCCGCCTGATGAAGAGCGACCGCTTTCTCAGCGCCGAACGCGCCGATTTCCTTTCCCGCCACCTCGCCCGTATCGGCGAAGGCGAGAGCCGCGGCGGCGCCCGTCATCAGGGCATCGTCTGGAATGGCGACCCGTGGCACAAGGCCACTTCGCCCTACCTCTTCCGGCTGGAAGAATCGATGGCGATCTGGCGACAGGTGAGTTGTCCGGTACTCTGGGTCATCGGCCGGGAATCGTGGGTCGTGCGCGATTTTGCCAACCGCCCCGGCGACTGGGAAAACCGCCGCGCCTGCTTTGCCGACCTGACCGAAATCTGGATCGAAGACGCCGACCACATGCTGCACCACGACCAGCCGGAGCAGGTGGCCGCACTGATCGAGGACTGGTTCAGGAGTTGAGCAGCTCTTCCCGTGTACCGAGCCAGCGTTGCAGATGGCGCTCGGCCTCGGCCGGGTGGCGGGTGAGCATTTCCTCGGCAATTTCGCGCGCCATGTCGACCAAATCGCCGTCCATTTCAAGGTCGGCATAGCGCAGCAAAGGCACGCCGCTTTGCCGGGCACCGACAAATTCGCCCGGCCCGCGCAGTTGCAGGTCCTGACGGGCGATCTCGAAGCCGTCGGTATTCTCGAAAATGATTTTCAGGCGCTGGCGGGCGATTTCGCCGAGCGGCCCGGCGTAGATCAGGACGCAGCTCGACTCGTGCGCCCCGCGCCCGACCCGGCCGCGCAACTGGTGCAGTTGCGACAGGCCGAAACGTTCGGCGTGTTCGATGACCATCAGGCTGGCGTTGGGCACATCGACGCCGACCTCGATCACCGTCGTCGCCACCAGCACGTCGATGTTGCCAGCCGCAAACGCCGCCATCACGGCCTGCTTTTCCTCGGCCTTCAGGCGCCCGTGTACCAGACCGATGCGCAGCTCCGGCAGGTCGGCCGAGAGTTGCGCCCAGGTGTCCTGCGCGGTTTGCAGTTGCAAGGCTTCGGATTCCTCGATCAGCGGGCAGACCCAGTAGGCCTGCCGACCTTCCGCCACGTGCTTGGTGACAAAACCGACAACATCCTGCCGCCGGTTGTCGGCGACCAGCCGCGTCTTAATCGGTGTGCGGCCGGGCGGCAGCTCGTCGAGCACCGTGACATCGAGATCGGCGTAGTAGCTCATGGCCAGCGTGCGCGGAATGGGCGTCGCCGACATCATCAACTGGTGCGGATTATTGCCCTTCTTGCGCAATGCGAGTCTCTGGGCGACCCCGAAACGGTGCTGCTCGTCGATAATGGCGAGACCGAGCCGGGCGAAATCGACGCCATCCTGAATCAGCGCATGCGTGCCGACCACCAGTTGGGCCTCGGCAGCCGTCGCCGCAAGCTGCTCGCGTTTGGCCTTGCTTTTCAGGCTGCCGGACAGCCAGGCAACACGTACGCCGAGCGGCTCCAGCCAGTCCCTGAGTTTGAGGTAATGCTGTTCGGCGAGAATTTCAGTCGGCGCCATGAAGGCCGCCTGCCAGCCAGCAGAAATCGTCTGACAGGCTGCCAGCGCGGCGACGATGGTCTTGCCGGCGCCGACGTCGCCTTGCAGGAGGCGCTGCATCGGGTAGGGCTGCGCCAGATCGGCAGCAATCTCGGCCATCGCCCGCAGTTGCGCGCCAGTCAGCCCGAAGGGCAGTTGATCGACCAGCCGGGCACCGAGATCATCCCGCGCCACCAGCACCGGTGCGCCCTGCTCGCGGCGGGCGAGATAGGCGCGGCGCAGGGACAACTGCTGGGCCAGCACTTCGTCGAACTTGACCCGTTTCCAGGCCGGATGATTGCGCGCATGCAAGGCGTCAAGCTCGGTACCGGGCGGTGGCCGGTGCAGGAACTGCAGGCTGCGGCCAAAGCCGGGCAGTTTCAGGCGCTGGCGGATTTCGTCGGGGAGCGTGTCGGCCAGATCGCCCTCGCCGAGCGCCCGGTTGATGAGTTTTTGCAGAGCCGAATTGGCCAAGCCTGCGGTCGTCGGGTAAATCGGCGTCAGTTCAGCCGGCAGCGGTTCGTCATCCGCCACCTTGTGAAATCGCGGGTGCACCATCTCGGCCCCGAAGAAGCCGCCACGCACTTCGCCGAAAGCACGAATGCGCGAGCCTTCGCTCAACGCAGCCTGCTGGCTCGGGTAAAAGCTGAAAAAACGCAAGGTCAGCTCGCCGCTTTCGTCCACCGCCCGCACCACCATCTGCCGGCGCGGCCGGAACTGGATCTCGCAGGATTGAACGACCACTTCGACCTGCACCGGCTCGCCGCTGAAGCCTCGGGCCACCGGCGTGATGCGGGTTTCGTCCTCATAGCGCAGGGGCAGATGCACCAGCAAATCGGCCTCGCTGTGGAGGCCGATCTTGGCGAGCTTCTTGCGCAAGGCATCAGAAGCGCGAATTGGGGCCGCAGCCCCGGCTGCCGTCATCAGCCGAGATACATGACCGCGTCGGCCTCAACCAGCGCGCCGCGCGGCAGTTCCTTGACGCCCACAGCGGCGCGGGCCGGAAAAGGCGCACTGAAGTAGGTGGCCATCGCTTCATTAACCTTGGCGAAATTCGCAAGGTCGGTCAGGAAGACATTGAGCTTGACGACATCGGCCAGCGAACCGCCCGCCTCTTCTGCCACGGCCTTGAGATTTTCAAAGACGCGAACGATTTGTGCGTCGATGCCGTCTACCATCTGCATGGTGGCCGGATCGAGACCGATCTGACCGGACATGTAAACAGTGTCGCCAACGCGTACCGCCTGGGAATAGGTGCCGATGGCAGCCGGTGCATGAGGCGTTGAGATAATGGTCTTGGCCATGTCGTTTCCTGTATCAAATTGCAAAACCCTATTTTAGCCCTTGGAAACCATGAACCCACGTATCGCATCCCTGGAAAAAATGCTCGACGGCCCACGCGACAGCGCCCTGCTACGCTTCTCGCTCGGCAACGAATACCTGAAAGCGGGCGATCCGGCCAGGGCGGGCGAATGTTTTCGTGAAGCTACCCGCCGTGACCCGAATTACTCGGCAGCCTGGAAGGCGCTCGGCAAAGCGCTTTCCGAAAACGGCGATCCGCAAGGCGCGCGCGAGGCCTACGAGCAAGGCATCGCTGTCGCGAGCGCGCGCGGCGACATTCAGGCCGCCAGGGAGATGGGCGTATTTGCGAAACGGCTGGATAAGGCGATGCCACGGTCAACCTGAAAAATCGCCATTTTTTGCCAATCGGCCCGGCAATATCTGCTTACAACTCCGGGTCGGCAACGCACTCCGTTGGGACGTTAAGTACGCACCAACAAACCAACGGAGAGAAAAATGAAATCCTCAACCCTGGTCCGCCTCGGGCTGACCATCGCCGCACTGGGCACGCTGACCGCCTGCACGGTGGTTCCCGCCCATCCGGTCGCCTATCGTTCGTCACCGGTGGTGGTCGAGACCTACCCGGTTTATCGCTCAAACGTTTATTACTACGACCGACATGATCGCCGTGATTATCGTCCAGCCCCGCGCCCGGGACCCCACCACGATCACGGATACCCGTATCACTGGCGTTAGTTCTTGCCCTTGGGCGGCACGATGACACTCTGCACGCCAAGCTCCTTCAGCTTGGCCTGTGCCGCCTCGGCTTCCTGGCGTGTCCGGAACGGTCCCACCTGAACACGGGCTTCCAGTGTCGAGGGCACACCGCTCAGGGTCAGCTGGGCGTGTAACTCCTCGGCACGCTGGGCATTGGTAAATACGCCAGCCTGAAGAACGAATCCCGCAAACAGCCGCTGCGCCACATTCGGTTGAGCAGGTGGTGCGCTACGTGTTTCGACAACACGTGCCGTCGGTACAGCAGGAGCGCTTTCTTCTGCGACCGCAACTGGAGGCTTCTTTTCCTCGACTGGCAGGGTCGGCGACACCGGCTCAGGCTTCGCTGCAACGGTTTTTTCGGCAACCGGAAGCGGCTTGCGCTCGGCCTTTGGGGTCAACCTGGTTTCTTCCGCCACAGGAGGCGCCTGAACTTCCACTACGGGCGGCGGCGGAACATCTGCCGCCGCTTCCACCGGGGCCGCCTGTGCAGGCGGCTCGGGCAGATTCTCGGTGCTGACGACCGGCTGCGACACTTCCTTGCGGGGCGCAACCGGCACGGGTTGCAAAAATACGGGAGCATCGGGTTCTTCCGGTGGCGTGGCGAGGTAGTCGAACACGGCTAACACCCCCAGCAACACCGCAACCAAAACCCCGGCCATAGCCAGGCGCCTGACCAGCTTGCGCCGCAATTCCGCAGCGTTGTCATCGCCTTCCGGCATTTCCTGCTTCATGCTCATCGCTCCCTCACTGCCCCTGACTCTTGGCCAGCGCTGCGACCAATTCAGCTTCAGCACGTGCAATGCCGCAGCGCTCGGCAATCATCACCGGATCGTAACCGGCCATAGCCATCTGCATTGCGTCACCATAAATCGGAGAAACGGTTTGCGCAGCACGAAAATGGGCCAGTTCCTGCAGCATGTCCTGCCGCAGCGCGGCCAGTTCGCCGCGCACGGCATCAACTTCCTCGCGCATCTGTGCCAGTTCGCGCTCGAAATCCTGACGCAGGATTGATTCCGCGACAAGCGCTCGAGGAATTTCCGGCACCTCCTCGGCAGGCGACCCCAACGCTTCAGCCAGCGTCAGCGTATCGGTCTTGGCTTCTTCAACGGGAACAACAGCGTCAGGCGCCGACACGGACGCCGGAACACGACGCAAACGCCGCATGCGCAACAGGACAAACACCATGTAAAACGCCACACCCGCAATCAGGACAATGACGCCTTCCCGCAGCCCCAGTACCAAGCCGCCTATTTCCATGGCTGGCAAACTGGCTCAGGATTGCCGTGGTCAGAAACCCACGGAATACTGGACTCCGAGGATATGCGCGCCGGCATCGTATTCACCGCGCAGCGTGGTCCCCAGCTTGGTCTGGTTAACCTTCGCATCCTTGACGTAAAGATACGCATAACCAACATCCACCGTACCATAACCACCAGTATTCCACTGCGCCCCGAGGGACAGCCAGAGGCGGTCGTTATCGGGCACACGTGCCGAACGATCGCTGTTGCTGATCGGCGTACGATCATAGGCAACACCGAACTTGTACTTCACCTTGTCCGTCGCCTTGTAGGCGGCACCCCAGGCCACACGCCAGGAATTGTCATAGCCGAAATTCTCGGTAGACAGCAGCGCACCATTGCTGCGCCGGCGAACCTCGAGTTTGTCGAGCGTGCTCCAGCGGGTATACGAGAGATCGCCCATGGCTTCCCAACGATCCGACACCTGCTGCCAAACGGAAAGGGTGAAGGTGTCAGGGAGTTTCACATCGGCCTTGACCGGAGTCGAACTGACTGCCGTGGTCGCATTGCCTTCCAGCGTGTATTTCATCGCGGAACGATAGGAAACACCGACCCGCATGGCGGGAGAAAGAGTAAACAATGCGCCTGCATTCCAGCCCCAGGCAGAATCATCACCTTTGAGTTTGGAATAGTTGAACGGAGCTACCGTCGCCGAAGTGAGATTTGCATCGATCGACTGATAGTTCAGGCCGAACCCCAGTGAAACCTTATCATTGACCCGATAAGCCACCGACGGATTGATGTTGACGGTTCTGATCTCCGACTTCTGTGCATGCACACGACCGATCCAGTCATCACCATCGTAATCGGTCGCCAGGCCGAAGGGCGCTGAAACACCGACGCCAACAAAAAGATCGGGGCTCACTTGCCAGGAAAGATAACCATTCGGCAGGGCGGCCCAGCCACCGGCATCGCCACCGTCACCGCCAGTACCCAGCAAGGGGCCGGAGGAACCCTTGTTGTTAAATTCGTAGCTCGGGCCGACTGCAGTAACCCCGGTGGAAATCTGAATGCCGTTGAGCTGCGTCATGCCAGCCGGATTGAAGAAAATGGTGCTGGCGTTATCAGCAACGGCTGCCGAACCGGCATAGGCGGTTCCGAGGCCACTGGCGTTCTGCTCCAGCAACTGGAAGGCAGCAGCCGAAGCAACCCCTGAAAAGGCAAAAAGCATCATGGCCGGGACGGCGCGCAGCGTCATTTTCTTCATTACTTCGCTCCCTGAAAAGCGGGCAGATTAATCGATCACGCGATTCTATTCTATTTTGGGCAAATTTTCGGCGGGAAGTTCGCGCTTCTTTCCATCCATATCGATCGCCACGTAAGTCAATTCCGCCTCAGTCACCTTGACAATGATGGGATCGACGTAATTCCGTTCGGCATAAACCTCGACCTTCACAGTAATCGAGGTTTTGCCAACCCGCACAATATCCGCATACAGGCTGACGATATCTCCCACCGAAACTGGCTGCTTGAACAGAAACGAGTTCACCGACACCGTGGCCACCCGGCCCCGCGCCCGGCGCATTGCCGGAATGGCACCGGCCACGTCAACCTGGGCCATGACCCAGCCACCGAAGACATCGCCATTCTGGTTGAGATCAGCCGGCATCGGAACGACACGCAGCGTGGAGTGACGGGAAGGAAGACTGCCACGGTCAACTTGCATATTGGGCCCAAAATTCCGAAAGACACGGATTTTCGCGGAAAAGCCGCAGTTTTCATATACTGGCGCACACCTCCAGTTCAATTGATCAGGCTTGCCATGCGCCGCGCCACTGCACTACCCAAACCACCTGCCGGACAACCGCTCCCCGAAACCCATGTGTGGCTGACGCTGCGCACGCTTTTCCCCTATCTCTGGCGCTACCGCCTGCGTGTACTTGCAGCGCTTGCCTGCCTGGTTGCCGCAAAAATTGCGAATGTCGGCGTACCCATCGTTTTCAAAGAAATGATTGATGGCCTGAGCAGCACCCGGCAGGTGCTGGCGCTGCCTGTTCTGCTTCTTGTCCTTTACGGCTGCCTGCGTTTTTCGACCGCGTTGTTCACCGAACTTCGCGAAATACTCTTCGCCCGCGTTACGCAGCGCGCTGTAAGGCAGGTCTCACTCGAAGTCTTTCGCCACCTGCACGCGCTCAGCCTGCGCTTTCACCTGGAGCGGCAGACCGGCGGCGTATCGCGCGATATCGAACGAGGCAGCCGCTCCATCTCGAGCCTGATTTCCTATACGCTCTATTCGATTCTGCCGACGCTGGTCGAAATCGGCCTGGTGCTCGGCATACTCTTCGTCAAATACGACAGCGGCTATGTCCTGATCACCCTGATTTCTCTGGTCAGCTACATCGTCTTCACCATCAAGGTCAGCAACTGGCGCATCGACATTCGTCGCGCCGTCAATGAAAACGACTCAGCTGCCAACACCCGCGCTGTCGACAGCCTGCTCAACTACGAAACGGTCAAGTATTTCAACAACGAGACCTGGGAAGCCCGGCGCTACGACGAACAGTTGATCAAATGGGAAGAGGCCGCCACCCGCAGCCAGACCACGCTCGCCTTTCTCAATCTGGGCCAGCAGGCGATCATCGCGCTTGGCGTCACTGCCATGATGTGGCGGGCAGCCGATGGCGTGGTCGACGGCCGGATGACTATCGGCGATCTCGTATTGGTCAACGCGTTCCTCATCCAGCTTTACGCGCCGCTAAATTTCCTCGGCATCGTGTACCGGGAAATTCGCCAGGCTCTGACCGATATCGAGCGCATGTTCAAATTGCTTCTCGAAAATCGCGAGATCGCCGACGTGCCGAATGCACGCGACCTCCCCGACGGACCGCTGCAGATCAATTTCGATCAGGCCAGCTTCGCTTACGACCCGGAACGCAAGATTCTGAAGAACGTCGATTTCGCCGTCGCTCCTGGAAAAACCGTAGCTGTGGTCGGCCATTCCGGCGCCGGGAAATCGACCCTTTCCCGGTTGCTTTACCGCTTTTACGACGTCACCGAGGGCGCAATCCGCATCAATGGTCATGACTTGCGCAACCTGAAACAGGCCAGCCTGCGGGCCGCGATCGGCATCGTTCCACAGGACACCGTGCTGTTCAACGACAGCATTTTCTACAACATCAACTACGGGCGTCCCGATGCTGGCAAGGACGAGGTTTATGCTGCTGCACGCGCCGCCCAGTTGCATGACTTCATCGAAGGTTTGCCACAGAAGTATGAAACCCGGGTCGGCGAACGAGGGCTAAAGCTATCCGGTGGCGAGAAACAACGCGTGGCTATCGCCCGGGCCTTGCTCAAGAATCCACCCATACTGATTTTCGACGAGGCCACATCCGCCCTGGACTCGGCGACCGAGCGCGCCATCCAAAGCCAACTCGAATTCGCGGCGCGTGGGCGCACCACATTGATCATCGCCCATCGACTCTCAACCATCATGAATGCCGACGAAATTCTGGTAATGAACGAAGGACACATCATCGAGCGTGGCACGCACGCTGCGCTTCTCTCAGCAGAAGGGCATTACGCTCGGATGTGGCTGTTGCAGCAACAGGAGGAAAGCGCCTGAGACCAACTGCTTTATTCGTCTTCAGGTCTTATACTGCGGACGAGCCTTTCCATCGCACATGAGCGACCACACGCCTTCCTTCGTCAGCTCGGCCAACCGAATCTCCCGTTGGCTGCTTCCGGCTGTGACTTTCTTTGTTCTTTCGATCGCAACACTGATTGCGTGGCACTGGCAAAATCTGCTGATTGAGGATGCGAATAACCAGGCCAGCGCACAGGAAAGTGCTTTCATCACCGCCGAAATTCGCGACCGTTTGCGTCTGCATGCACTTTTTCTCAGATCGATTCATGCTTTCGTAAGCCAAAGCCCGAATCTCGAACAAACGGCTTGGCAGCACTTCACCGGCAAGGTAAATGATGGCGAACAACTTGCTGGTCTGTTCGCACTCGGCTACGCGCCAAAGGTTGCCCCCGAAAATTTGCCGGGTTTTCTGAAAGCCATCAGTAACGACAGGAAGATTGATCACTTCCACATTTTTCCCGAAAGCAAGGCCGATTTCGCCACTCCCGTGGTATTCATGGCCCCGGAACGGGAGGAGCTTCGCAAATTTATTGGCTTCAACCTGATGGCTGAAGATACAAGGCGTGACGCCATCCTGCGCAGTGTGGATACGAGTGAGGTTGCGCTTTCCGGACCAATCATTCTGAGAGGTGACGAAGCCGCGCCCCGTCCGGCCTTCTTGATGGTACAAGCACTTTACAGAACCGGCATGCCGCTCGGAACCACCCGAGAAAGGCAACTGGCGTTTAACGGTATCGTACTGGCCGCTTATCGTAGCGACGAGTTTTTGTCATCTCTGCGTTACGTCGACCACAGTAATTTTTCACTGAGAATATACGATGAGCCTTTGGGAGGAAGCGAGGGCAACGCACCCACGCTGACCTACGATTCTGCTCCGGAAGGCCAAGCCACGCAGGAAGCAGAAGCATTGCACCATGAGATAGATTTTGGTGGCCGTAACTGGATTCTGGAATTTCATCCCCGAAACGAAAAGGCAAAAGGGATCGACGCTGCAACCGCAATTTTGCTGAGCGGCTTTTCGGGTAGCTTCCTGCTCGCCCTTCTGGTTTTTTACACAACCACACATCGAGCAAGGGCGGAAGCCTATGCAGAAGAGGTGACCCACGCGCTGAGGAAACATCGCGACCATCTGAACGAACTGGTATCGGAAAGAACCTTGCGACTCGATCAGGCGCTTTGCGAAGCAAGGGCTGCAAATCAGGCGAAATCGGAGTTTCTCGCCAACATGTCGCACGAATTACGCACACCGATGCATGCGATTCTAAGTTTTTCCGAACTTGGCAGCGGTCGGGTAATGAGTTCGGAAAGAAGCAAACTCGCACAGTATTTCCAGCGCATTGAGCAAAGCGCTCATCGACTGCTCGGACTGATCAACGAGTTGCTCGATCTTTCCAAACTTGAAGCCGGACATGTCACGCTACAACTCGCTCCGGTCACTCTGCCAGCGCTCATCGAGAGTGTTCATGGACAACTCGAGTCACTGCTTATCAACCATGGCTTGCATCTTGAAATCGAGGACCAATGCCCTGGACAGGAAGTTCTCGCCGATACTCAACGCATCAGTCAGGTTGTGATCAACCTGCTTTCCAACGCCATCAAGTTTTCCCCAAAGGGCAGCACCTTGCGGATCGAAATCGTGCCGGCCCAGCTCCCTTCGGGAAGGCGCCTTGGTGACAGCGGAAACCTGCCCGCCATTGCCATTCGTTTCATTGACCAGGGCGTCGGCATCCCTGAGGCAGAACTGCAGCATATTTTCGAAAAATTCGTCCAGAGCAGCACGACCCGCAGCGGGGCCGGCGGTACGGGACTCGGGTTGGCGATCAGTCAGGCAATAGTTCTGCAACACCGTGGTACGATTGCTGCCACCAACAACGCGGGTGGCGGCGCATGCTTCACTGTCACCTTGCCTATATTCAGCCGCACCCGGGGAGCAGACGCCGATGAATGAAGCCAGTGTCCTACTGGTCGATGACGAAGCATTGAACCTTGAAATTCTTGTTGAGTATTTCGAAGGTGAAACGTCTCTGGCGTTACGAACTGCTGATAGTGGTGAAGCGGCCTGGCAGCTCTTGCAGGATCCGGAAAGTGACTTCAAGTTGATTCTGCTCGACCGGATGATGCCGGGCATGGACGGAATCTCCCTGCTTAAGCTCATCAAGGGTGATCCGCGGCTGCGCTCCATTCCAGTCATCATGCAGACCGCAGCAAACTCACCAGCGCAGATTCGTGAGGGGCTGGAGGCAGGCGCCTTTTATTACCTTACCAAGCCCTACCGTCGCGAGGAAATGCTTGGCGTAGTGCACTCAGCCCTTGTCGATGCGCGCGCTCAAGAGGCTTTGCGTCAGCAACTCAGCAAACATGTCGATTCCTTGCAATTTATGAATCAGGCAAGTTTCTCGGTACGTACGCTTCCTGAGGCTGGACAACTTGCTTCCTTTATCGCACATGCCTGCCCGAACCCCGACACTGCGGTTATCGGCATTTCTGAACTTCTGATCAACGGGATCGAGCACGGAAACCTGGGGCTGAGCTACGAGAAAAAATCCCGACTCAAGAGAGAAGACACTTGGCATACCGAAATCGAACGTCTAAGTAATTTGCCGGGAAACGTCGAAAAACGTGTCCAGCTGAATTTTGCCCGGGACAACGA
Source organism: uncultured Dechloromonas sp. (assembly GCA_964583695.1). Lineage (GTDB taxonomy): Bacteria > Pseudomonadota > Gammaproteobacteria > Burkholderiales > Rhodocyclaceae > Azonexus. Next base: position 4,814 of record CAZOWA010000022.1, on the reverse strand, counting down.
CCGGATTACCCTGACTTTTATAGATGAAGGCAAGGGCTTCGCTTGGGAGAATTTTCTTGCCATGGCCCCGGAACGTGCATTCGATCCTAACGGGCGGGGCATTGCGCTCGCGAAACTCATGAGTTTCGCCACGATCCGCTATGAGGGATGTGGCAATATTGTCGTTGCGACCATTCTTTGCCCAGCATCGAACAACAAACAGAACTAAACCGACATGAATCCAAAATTGAGGAAAATGAAGGTACTCGCGGTTGACGACAACCGCACCAACCTGCACATCCTTCAGGTGTTCCTGAAAAAACTAGGGCACGACGTCATTCTTGCCGAAAACGGTGAGGAGGCGGTTCGTCGCTTTGAGCAGGATGCGCCCGACCTCGTGCTGCTCGACATCATGATGCCGGTCATGGATGGCTTTGAGGCCGCCCGGCGCATCAAGGGCAGAAAATCCGACCGGTGGACGCCGATAATTTTCCTCTCAGCCCTGAATCGGGACGAAAACCTGGTCGAGGGCCTGGATGCCGGCGCCGACGACTATTTGACCAAACCTATCAATTTTGTCGTACTGGAAGCCAAGTTACGCTCCATGCAGCGCGCACTCTCGCTGCAACAGGAATCGATGGAGTCTCTGCGGCGCGTTCAGGCCATTTCGGACAATGTGATCGACGCCATCGTAACGACTGACAGTCGCGGCACCATTGCGTCAGTCAATCGCTCCACCGAAAGGCTCTTCGGGTGGACTGCAACGGAATTGATCGGTCGCAATCTCGAGGTATTGATGCCGGACGGCATGCGCCCTGAACATGCCGATTACATCGATCGTTATCTGGGTAAATCGACCCCGGGCAGCAGCGAACGAGAGGGGCATGCCCAACACAAGGACGGACATCTCATCCCCGTCACCGTCGGGGTAACCAGCATTACTCTCGATAACGAGCGCATGCTCATCGGGGTGATACGGGACATTTCAGAGCGAAAGCAAACCGAGCAAAAGCTGCGTGACAACGCGTTGCTGCTTCAGTCTTATTACGATCAGACGCAAAGCGAGCAACAGCTGGCGATGCACCTGATGGAAATGCAGTTGCACCGTCCTGGTCTAAATGACCCGGGACTTCGCTACAAGGTGATTCCCGCCGCAAACTTCAGTGGCGACATCGTGGCTGCAACACGCTCGGCGGATGGACACTTCTACGCGCTTCTTGCTGACGCCACCGGTCACGGCCTTAGCGCCGCGATCAGCGTTCTGCCCGTACTCGCCCTGTTCTACCGGATGACGAAGCTGAATCGCACAATTCAGGAAATCGTGATGGAGCTGAATCTCCAGTTGAAGGAGTCCATACCTATCGGCCGCTTCGTCGCAGCAACGCTGTTGCGCCTCGATGGCAACGGACGCAAAGGTGAAATCTGGGTAGGCGGCACCCCGAGTGCCCTGATGTTCGACCGTTGGGGTCGGCATTGCCGGACGTTCCCCTCGGAACACATGCCCCTGGGCATTCTGGGCACTGCAGAGTTATCCGGCGAACCCGTTTCCTTCACTTGGGAAGAAGAGAGCCAGATTGCGCTATGCTCCGATGGCTTGATTGAAGCAACCAACATTGATGGCGCTGAGTTTGGCGAGGCCGGGCTGATCGCCGCCGCAGCCAACACTTCGCCGGAACATCGTTTTTCACAAATTGATTCGGCCTTGGCCAAACATCTCGAAAACTGCGTTGCAGCGGACGATGTGTCGCTAATGGTCATCGACTGTCCGTAACTTTCAGGAGAAAACCGTGAATTTCATGAAGCTCGCCTCCGCTCTCGTCATTGCCTCCGCCTTCAGCGCCACCCCGGCACTCAGCCAGGAGTCGGCGACCCTGAAGAAGATCAAGGAAACCGGCAGCATCACCCTCGGCCACCGCGAATCCTCGATTCCCTTTTCGTACTACGACGACAAGCAACAAGTCATCGGCTATTCGCATGAAATGATGCTCAAGGTCGTTGATGCCATCAAGGCCGAGCTCAAGCTCGCCAAGCTCGACACCAAGTTGATGCCGGTCACTTCCGCCAACCGCATCACGCTGGTTCAGAACGGCACCGTCGATATCGAATGCGGCTCCACCACCAACAATACCGAGCGCCAGAAACAAGTGGGCTTCTCGACCACCATTTTCGTCATCGGCACCAAGCTGCTGGCCAAGAAGGATTCGGGCATCAAGGACTTCGCCGACCTCGCCGGCAAGAACGTGGTGACGACGGCAGGTACGACCTCCGAGCGCCTGATCCGCAAGATGAACGAAGAGAAGAAGATGGGCATGAACGTCATCTCGGCGAAGGATCACGGTGAGTCGTTCCTGACCCTGGAAACCGGTCGCGCAGCCGCCTTCATGATGGATGATGCGCTGCTCTTCGGCGAAATTGCCAAGGCCAAGAAGCCGGGTGACTGGGCTGTGGTCGGCACGGCGCAATCCAAGGAGGCCTACGGCTGCATGGTGCGCAAGGATGACCCGGGCTTCAAGAAGGTGGTCGATGCGGCGCTGACCAAGGCGATGACTTCCGGAGATGCCGAGAAGATCTACAACAAGTGGTTCATGAACCCGATTCCGCCCAAGGGCCTGAATCTGAACATGCCGCTTTCCGATGAAATGAAGGCCCTCTACAAGGCTCCGAACGATACGGCCTTCGAATAGGCATTTTCCACGGTCAACCGGAAAAAACGCCAAAAAAGACAAAGGCCGGGAAATCCCGGCCTTTGCTTTATTACTGCTGCGCGCCAGTTACTCGGCGGTTTCGTTCACTTCCACAGCTTCCGTCGGTTCCGGACGGTCAAGCAGCTCGACAAAGGCCATCGGTGCGTTGTCGCCATCACGGAAGCCACACTTCAGAATACGAAGGTAGCCACCCGGACGGGTTGCGTAACGCGGTCCAATTTCGGCGAACAGTTTGACCACGATTTCGCGGTCACGCAGACGATCAAAGGCCAGACGCTTGTTGGCAAGCGTCGGGGTCTTGCCGAGGGTGATCATCGGTTCGACAACGCGACGCAGTTCCTTGGCTTTCGGCAAGGTGGTCTTGATCGCTTCGTGACGAAGCAGGGAAACAGTCATGTTGCGCAGCATCGCCAGGCGATGGCTGCTGGTGCGGTTCAGTTTGCGAAGTCCCAAACGGTGACGCATGGTTAATCCTTTCTATGTTCTACAGGCGTCCCTTGACTGCCCAAGCCGGAAAAGGTCCTTAGACCTTTTCCAGACCGGCGGGCGGCCAGTTTTCCAGTTTCATGCCTAAGGTCAGGCCACGTGCGGCCAGCACTTCCTTGATTTCATTCAGCGACTTGCGACCCAGATTCGGGGTCTTGAGCAGTTCGTTCTCGGTACGCTGAATAAGATCGCCGATGTAGTAGATGTTCTCTGCCTTGAGGCAGTTCGCGGAGCGAACCGTCAATTCCAGATCATCCACCGGACGGAGCAGAACCGGATCAACCTGAGCCGGCTTGGAAGCTTCGGCAACAGGCGCGGTACCTTCCAGATCGGCGAAGACGGAAAGTTGTTCCATCAATACGCGGGCGGCGTAACGGATGGCCTCTTCCGGCTCGACAACACCGTTGGTTTCGATGTCAACGATCAGCTTGTCCAAATCCGTACGTTGCTCGACGCGGGCGCTTTCGACCGCGTAAGCAACACGACGGATCGGGCTGAACGAAGCATCCAGAACGAGCTTGCCAATAGTCTTGGCATCGCCGAGATTGCGAACATTACCGGGAACATAACCACGTCCCTTTTCAACCTTGATCTCCATGGCCAGCTTGCCGCCGGGAGAAAGGTGGGCAATCACATGTTCGGGGTTGATGATTTCCACGTCATGCGGCAATTCGATATCACCAGCCAGAACGAGGCCTTCACCTTCCTTGACCAGGTTGAGGTTAACAGCGTCACGGCCGTGCAGCTTGAAGACCACGCCCTTGAGGTTCAGAAGGATGTCTACGACATCTTCCTGCACACCATCAACGGTCGAGTACTCATGAAGCACACCTTCAATGCCGACTTCGGTCGGCGCGAAACCCGGCATCGAAGAGAGCAGAATACGACGCAGTGCATTGCCAAGGGTATGACCGTAGCCGCGTTCAAACGGCTCCATGACAACCTTGGCCTGCACAGGCGAAACGCTTTGCACATCGATGATGCGGGGCTTGAGAAGTCCACTGCTTTGCATGGGCTAAATTCCTCTGCTCAGTGCTTACTTCGAATAAAGTTCGATGACGAGACCTTCGTTCAGGGTCGCCGGCAGTTCGGAACGCTGCGGCATGGCCTTGAACGTGCCCTTGCCTTCCTTGATATCCACTGCAACCCACTCGGGGAAACCACGGGACTCGGCGGCTTCGAGAGCAGCCTTGCAACGCAGAGACGCACGAGCACGGTCAGTCAGCTGAACGACGTCACCCGGCTTGACCAGGTACGACGGGATATTGACGCGCTTGCCATTGACCAGAACGCCATTGTGGCGAACGACCTGACGCGACTCGGTGCGGGAAGCACCAAAACCCATGCGGTAAGCAACGGAGTCCAGACGGGCTTCGAGCAACTGCAGCAGGTTTTCACCGGTCTGGCCCTTGCGGCGGTCAGCTTCGGCAAAGGTCTTGCGGAACTGGCCCTCGAGGACGCCGTAGACACGACGAATCTTCTGCTTGGCACGCAGGTGAACGCCGTAATCAGACAGACGGGCACCGGATTTTTGACCATGTTGGCCAGGCGCGTACGAACGACGCTCAATGGCACACTTGTCGGTAAAGCACTTTTCGCCCTTCAGGAACAGCTTTTCGCCTTCACGGCGGCACTGACGGCATT
>CAZOWA010000021.1:0-46636 GCA_964583695.1 uncultured Dechloromonas sp. | reverse complement strand
CGTACTGGTGGGCAACGTTGTGCACCACGTACTTCAGGATCTGGGTCCAGTCGGCGCGCTTCACCAGGGTGGAGAAGACGGTACCGATTTCGCACTGGCCAGCGTTGGCCACTTCGTGGTGATGCACTTCAACCGGCACGCCCAGGGCTTCCAGGGTCAGCACCATGGCAGAACGGATGTCGTGCAGGCTGTCGACCGGCGGAACCGGGAAGTAGCCGCCCTTGACGCCCGGACGGTGACCGGTGGCGCCATTGCCTTCGTTCTTTTCGCCGGAGTTCCAGGCCGCTTCGGCGGAGTGGATCTTCAGGTTACAACCGGACATGTCGACATTCCATTCGACGCCGTCGAAGATGAAGAATTCGGGTTCCGGACCAAAGTAGGCGGTGTCGCCAATGCCGGAGGACTTCAGGTAGGCTTCAGCGCGCTTGGCGATGGAGCGCGGATCGCGGTCGTAACCACGGCCGTCGGCCGGATCAACGACGTCGCAGGACAGCACGACGGTGGTTTCGTCGAAGAACGGATCGATATAGGCGGTGTCCGGATCCGGCATCAGCAGCATGTCGGAAGCCTGAATGCCCTTCCAGCCAGCGATGGAGGAACCGTCGAAAGCGTGGCCGCTTTCAAACTTGTCTTCGTCAAAAGCGGAGACCGGCACGGTGACGTGCTGTTCCTTGCCACGGGTATCGGTAAAACGGAAATCGACGAACTTGGCGTCGTTTTCCTTGACCATCTTCATCACGTCTTGCGGGGTTGCCATAAGCGGTAGTCTCCTAAGAAAACAAATTGCCGGCTGATCCGGCGACAATCAAAAATTCGCAACGCGGAATGTTTAGCAGAAAACGTGCCAAATACCGGCAGCAGAACTTTGCATTTTGCCACAAGGAGATGCCGGGATTAAGCAGGAAATTAACGCACTGTTGTGGTGCCACAAACAAAGCATTTGGCACTATTTTGGTGCGCTACAGCAATTCAAAGACAAGGAGCGTATTGCAGGGTAAGCCTTGAGCCGCTCCGCAATCACCGACTCGGCCTGCTGCAAAGCTTCCCCGTCTTCAAAAGAACCATGGTTGATGAACACTTCCACCTCCATGCCGGCACCCAGGTAATGCAACACCACCTTTTGCGGCGCCGGAAAATCGGCCAGCACCCGCTTCAGATCTTCCACTACAGTTGCACGCTCGGGAAGCGAAGCTACGGTGAGATCAGGATCGACATCATCCTCGGGATCAATATGCACAAGCACATCGAGCACTTCCGGATGTTCGCGCAACACGCGCGCCCGCGCCGATTCGGCGATACGGTGCCCCTCGGACACACTGATTCTCGGATCGACCTGAACATGCGCATCGACCAATGCCTGATGCGCCATGCGGCGCGTACGCAAAGCGTGGAGACCAAGAACCCCCGGGGTAGAACGCAAACTCTGTCCAATTGCATCGACCTGCGCCTGCTCGAGCCCGGTATCGACCAGTTCCTTGATCGCCCCCCACGCCAGCCCAGCCCCCATGCGCAGGATCATGAACCCCATCAGGGCCGCCGCGAGCAGATCAAGGAAGGACCAGCCGAGGAGCGCACCGCCGATGCCGACCACGACCACCAATGCTGAAGCCGCATCAGCACGGGTATGCAGCGCATTGGCAATGAGCATCTGCGAACGCAGGCGCTCGGCGACACGAATCAGGTAGCGATACAGCGCCTCCTTGGCCAATACTGTTGCCACTGCAATCCAGAAAGCCGACATCTGAACCACCTGAAGCGTTTCGACATGCTGCAGGCGCAGGCCAGACTCCCACAGGATGCCGCCGCCAATCAGCGCCAGCGACGTACCGAGCGCAAGCGTGGCCGCCGTTTCAACACGTGCATGACCGTAGGGATGGCTTTCGTCGGCCGGATGCGCACTTTGCCGGCTTGCCCAGATCACCAGAAAGTCCGAAAGGAGATCGGAGAATGAATGCAGGCCGTGAGCAAGCAGCGATTGCGAATGTGCCAACCAGCCGACAACGATCTGCACCACGGTCATGACCAGATTGACCGCCACGCTCACCCATGTCGCCTTCTGCGCCTCGTCAGCACGTTCGGCCGATGTCGCCTGCGGGAAGTGTGAATGTCCGTGCGCCATGCTGTCTGTCCTATACTGTCAGCCTTGTATCTTAACAGCCAAGCCTTATGGGAAAACTATCGGAAATTCTCGCCCTCGCCCGGGCTCGTGGCCAGGCTCTGGAGCGCGACTATCAGGGCGAACTGACCCCGCAGGAAGCCAGTGAGCTCCTGCAACTGGCCCCCGGCGCCCGTCTGGTCGACGTGCGCACCCGCGCCGAACTCGACTGGGTCGGACGCATCCCCGGCGCCGTCGAAATCGAGTGGAACCAGTATCCGGGCAGCGTCCGCAACCCGCATTTTCTTGCCGAACTCAAGCGCCAGGTCGATCCGGAATCGCTGGTCATGTTCATCTGTCGCAGTGGCGTTCGTTCCATCGGTGCGGCAACCCTTGCCACCGAAGCCGGGTACGGCAGTTGCTTCAACGTCCTCGAAGGCTTCGAAGGCGACAAGGACGCCAACGGCCATCGCAACACAATTGGCGGCTGGCGTCGTGCCGGTTTACCCTGGCATCAGGGATAATGCCGTCCCCCCGTAAAAATTTCCGCCTTGCGCGGTCAACCTGAAAAAAAACGGTCTTTTTCAGACAATAAAATGCAAAACACCCCCATCTCCTTCAGCCCCTTCAACACACTTTCCGACGAAGCCTGCCAGGAACGCATTCGTGCCGCCCGTGCCAAGCTCGGCAAGCGTGCCGTCATCCTCTGCCACCACTATCAGCGCGCCGACATCTACCAGCATGCCGACCTGACTGGCGATTCGCTCAAACTGTCGCGCCTAGCCTCGCAGACCGATTCCGAATTCGTCATCTTCTGCGGCGTGCATTTCATGGCCGAAGTCGCCGACATCATGACGGCCCCGAACCAGAAGGCCATCCTGCCCGACCTCGCCGCCGGCTGCTCGATGGCCGACATGGCCAACCTGGCCAAGGTCGAACGCTGCTGGCGCGAACTGAACACGGTGCTGGACGCCGAAGCGGAGATCACCCCCGTCACCTACATCAACTCGGCAGCCGATCTGAAGGCTTTCTGTGGTGAACATGGCGGCATCGTATGCACTTCGTCGAACGCAGGCACGATTGCCCAATGGGCCTTCGAGCGCCGCCCGAAAGTGCTGTTCTTCCCCGACCAGCACCTTGGCCGGTGGACCGGACACAACATGGGCATACCAATGGACGAAATGGTCGTCTGGGACCCTGACCTCGAACTCGGCGGCCTGACCCCGGCGCAGATCAAGAAAGCCAAAATCCTGCTCTGGAAGGGCCACTGCTCGGTGCACCAGATGTTCCAGAAATCGCACATCGATGCCTTCCGCGCCAAGTACCCGGACGGCAAGGTCATCGCCCACCCGGAATGCAATTTCGAAGTGTGCGCCGCCTCGGATTACGTCGGCTCGACCGAACACATCGTCAAGACCATCAAGGAAGCGCCGGAAGGCACGCGCTGGCTGGTCGGTACCGAACTCAACCTGGTCGACCGTCTGGCCAAGGAAGTTTTGCCGCAGAACAAGATCGTCCAGTTCATGGCCACCACCATCTGCATGTGCTCGACCATGCAGCGCATCGACCCGCAGCATCTCGCCTGGACACTGGAAAATCTCGTCGAAGGCAAGGTCGTCAACCAGATCAGCGTTCCGGAGCACGAAGCCGTGCAGGCCAAGCTCGCCCTCGAGCGTATGCTCGCCATTTCCTGAGCCCATGACCCAGCCGACCCTGCACGTCACGACCTTCAACATCCACAAGGGATTTTCGCAATTCAACCGGCGGATGATGGTGCACGAGCTGCGGGACCGGCTGCGCAACCTCAACCCGGACATCGTGTTTTTGCAGGAAGTTCAGGGGCTGCATCTCGGCCATGCCGAAAACCACCAGGACTGGCCGACCGAAGCCCAGCACGAGTTTCTTGCCGAAGATGTCTGGCAGTCCTCGGCCTACGGTCGCAACATGGTGTACGACCATGGCCATCACGGTAACGCCATCCTCTCGCGCTTTCCGATCCTGCATGTGCACAACCAGGATGTCACCCACCTCCAGTTCGAGAAACGCGGCCTGCTGCATTGCCGCATCGAACTACCCGGCGGGCATCTCGCCCATTGCGTCTGCGTTCACCTTTCGCTTTTCGGCTATTCCCGCCGCAAGCAGATGAGTGCGCTGGCCGACTATCTCGAACGCATGGCCGAGCCCGACGCGCCCCTTATCATTGCCGGCGACTTCAACGACTGGAGCAATCGCGCCGGCCGTCAGCTCACCAGGCAACTCGGACTGAACGAAGTATTCACCCGGCGCGACGGCGGCCCTGTGCGCAGCTATCCTGCCGCCTTGCCCATGTTCCGGCTCGACCGGATTTACGTGCGCGGGTTCAGCGTGCACCACTCCGAAGTTCACCAAGGGCTGCCCTGGTCGGCCATTTCCGATCACGCAGCGCTCTCCGCCTACCTGAAACCCCATGGCGCCTGAGTTTCTCCCCGGCAACCAGATCACCCTGCTCAATTCAGGCGAAGCGTATTTCCCCGCCCTGCTCGCTGCGATCACCTCGGCCAGCCACGAAATCCATCTCGAAAGCTACATCTTTGCCGATGACGAAATCGGCCGTGCCGTTGCCGATGCACTGATCGGTGCCGCCCAGCGGGGCGTCCAGGTACATGTCACGGTCGATGGCTTCGGCGCCCGGAATTTTGCCGCCGATTTTCTCCCCCGCCTGCTAGCTGCCGGCGTCCGCGCCATGCTGTACCGTCCGGAAAAGAGCCTCTTTCGCCTGCGCCGGCACCGGCTGCGCCGGCTGCACCGCAAGCTGGTCGTTATCGATGCCCGCATTGCCTTTGTCGGCGGCATCAATATCGTCGACGACAACAACGCGCCGGAAGACATGCGGCCCCGCTACGACTACGCCGTGCGCCTCGAAGGCCCGACCGTGCGCCAGGTGCACGAAGCCTGCCGCCGGCTGGCAGAAGTCGTCACCTGGGCCAGCCTCCAGCGCCGTCTGCGTCTCCGCCCACTCGTCCAGCCGTGCTGCCCGAGCCTCGGAGGACAAAGCGCGGCCTTCCTGATCCGCGACAATCTGCGCCATCGCAACGACATTCAGAATGCCTACATCGACGCCATCGAAGCCGCGCGCAGCGACATCCTGATCGCCAACGCCTATGCGCTGCCCGGCGTGCGCTTTGGCCTGGCCTTGCAGGCAGCCGCCCGGCGCGGTGTTCGCATCACCTTGCTGCTGCAAGGCAAGACCGATCACCCGATGATGCGTTTCGCCACGCAATCGATGTATGCCGCGGCACTGCAACACGGCATCCGCATTTTCGAGTACGAGAAAAGCTTCATGCATGCCAAGGTTGCCGTCATCGACGGAGAATGGGCCACGGTCGGCTCTTCCAACATCGACCCCTTCAGCCTGCTGCTCGCCAAGGAAGCCAATCTCGTCATCCGCGACCGCGGCTTTTCCGGAGAACTCAAAGCCAGCATCGAAGCTGCAATGCAGATCGGCGCCCGAGAAATCGTGGCAGAAGAACTCCGGCGCCATTCCTGGCTGACACGTTTCATGCGGCTGCTCAGTTACGGCATGGTCCGCGCACTAGTCGGACTGACCGGCTACGCCCCCCGACGCGGGCAGGCCGATGAAGAGGCCCCCGACGCTAAGGACAATCAGCCGGCGAGATAGCCGGGCACCGCGGAATCATCGCGAAGTCCCAGTGTTCCAGTGCCCAAGCCCAGATCTCCGCGACAGGAGCCCGCCGCAAGGCACCCGGCACGGACTGTCCGAGAAAATCCAGCGCATCGCACAGGGCCGGCGCCGGATGTTCCGGATCGAGCGCTGGCGCCAGGGTCTGTTTGGACAGCTTTTCGCCCGCCGCATTGGCCACCACCGGCAGATGGGCGTAACGCGGCTGCGCGTAGCCCAGCAGGCGCTGCAACCAGATCTGGCGCGGCGTTGAGGCGAGCAGGTCAGCACCACGCACGATGTCCGAAATTGCCTGAAAATTATCGTCGACCGTGACAGCCAGCTGATAGGCGAACAAACCGTCGGCCCGCAGCAGCACGAAATCGCCGACATCCCGCGCCAGATTTTGCGCGATGCGGCCTTGCAAACGGTCTTCAAACGCGATTTCCTGCGCTTCGACACGCAGGCGCCAGGCGCGGGCCGGTCGCCCCGATGGTAAGCCGTTGCGGCAGGTACCGGGATAGACCAGCCCTCCATCAATCGCCGTGCCTGTCGCCGAATCGGCGATTTCCCTGCGCGAGCAGGCACAGGCGTACAGCGCGCCGGTCGCCTTCAAACGCTCCAGCGCCGCTGCATAGGCGTCGAGCCGCTGGCTCTGCCAGAGAACCGCGCCATCCCACTCGAAACCGAACGCCTCCAGCGTCGCCAGAATCTGTTCCGCTGCACCCGGCACATTGCGTGAGGTATCGACATCCTCCATGCGCAGCAGCCATTCCCCCGCCTGCGTACGGGCATCGAGATAACTTCCGACAGCGGCGACCAGCGAACCGAAATGCAGCGGCCCGGTGGGCGATGGGGCGAATCGCCCGCGATAGCGCGTGTCGGTCGATGGATGCCCAGCCATGGGAAAAGCTTAATGCAGCCAGTGGCCGATGACCGCCACGATGGCAATGCCGAACAGCATGACCGCCGTCTGCGCCAGAAAACCGTCCCGCCTCTGATAAAACCGCATCAGCGGCATCAGGTCGGCAATCGCGATGTAGATGAAACTGCCGGCAGCGATGATCAGGAAATAGGGTGTCAGGAATTCTGCAGTATGCAGCGCGAAGTAACCTAGCACCCCGCCGGCGACCGAAGACATGCTCGACGCAGCGTTGGCCAGAAAGGCTTTTTTCTTCGACCAGCCGGCGTCGAGGAGAATGGCGAAGTCGCCGATTTCCTGAGGGATCTCATGCAGGATAACCGCCGCCGTCGTCGTCACGCCGAGCCAGGGATCAACCAGGAAGGCAGCGGCGATCAGAACGCCATCGACAAAATTATGGAACGCATCGCCTACCAGAATGACCGGCACAGCACGCCGGCAACCGTGCGACTCGGTCAAGTCGACATCGGCATGGTTATGCCCCCAGACCGACCAGTACTCGAGAAAGTTGAACAGCATGATACCGGCCAGCAACACGGCGAACTGCTCCCTGTGTTCACCGGCAAAATCGCCAAAAGCTTCGGGCAGAATTTCGAGAAACGCCGATGAAAGAATGACCCCGGTTGCAAAAGCCACTAGCATCGACAGGCTTCTTTGCGGCAGGCGGAAAGCGATCAGCGCAGCCCCCGCAATGCTCAGCACACCACCGGCCAGACAGGCGAGCAGGATAAAAACAAAGGTAGTCATCAGCGGGTACCGATCAGCTTCGAATAAGGCCGCACCGAGTCGGCCTGCAGGCGATACCCTGCTACGCCCAGGCCACTTTCCGCCCGGTGCAGTTCCAGCGTACCGGCCACCCACACCGTATCCATCGTATTCAGGGGCCGCGACTTGCCCCTCACCAGAACATGGATGGTCTGGTTGGCCGGCGGTGGCGGGCTGTGAATACAGGCGCCGAAATAAGGCACCAGCAGAAACTCGCTGACATCGTCGCCCACCCGTTCGAGCGGCACGGCAAAACCTGCGATGCGGATGCGTTTGCCGTTCATCGAATTTTCAAGCGGCGCCTCGTCCCACGCCTTGCGCAACTTGGCCAGTGCTTCAATGGCGCGCGGGTCGCTATCCTTGAGACGGGACAGATTCATTTCACGAAAGCTGGCCGCCGGGTCCCAGCCTTTCGGCGTCAGCGCTTCCCAGGTGATTTCGGTATAGCCGGCAAGCGGCGTCGTCATCGACTTGTTGGGTTGCAGGCGTTCGCCGAGCTTGTAATCGGCCGCGCCGGCCAATGACGGGAAAAGCAGGGCAAGAAACAGAAACAGGATGGGCATGCGACTTCTCTTTAACGGGGATTCAGGCCATCGGCCAGTGCCAGACGATAGGCCTGCACCCCGGGAATCAGGCTACTCAGGGCACCGGTCAGGACGATCAGGCCGAGCAAGTATATTTCCTGCTGGCTGGGCAAGGCCAGCGGCAACGAAAGACCAAGACGGCTCTCGATCAGCGGGGCGAGTCCCACGCTCAATGCACTGAGTACGGCAAATCCGGCGATGGCGCCACAAAGTGTCAGCAAAACGCCTTCAATCAGCAGCAAACCCAGTATTTGCGGCAGGGTCGCCCCCACCGAACGCAGGATGGCGAGTTCGCGCCGCCGCTCGTTCAGGCTGGCCAGAATGACCGCCACCAGCCCGGCCAGCCCGACCGCCACGACCAGCGCGGCGACTGCGAAGAGCGATTTTTCGACAAACCCCACCAGTTGCCACAACTCGTCGAGCGCGACGCCGGGCAACACCGCCAGCAATGCCTCGTCACCGGATTCGTTCACCTGACGCTGAACACGAAACACTGCCGCCCGGTTTTTCAGACCGACCAGCATGGCCGTGATGCTTTGCGGATTGAGGTCGAACTTGTTCACCTGATCCGCCGGAATATTGACGCCGGGAATCGGCGCCCCGGCCACCCAGTCGAGGTGAATGGCCTCGATGCTGGACAGGCTGACATGCACCGTACGATCCACCGGCGTGCCGGTCGGTTCCAGAATGCCGACGACAACGAAAGGCTTGTCGGCGTGTTCGGCCAGGCCCTCTTCGCCCGAGCCATGGCTGAGGGTGATGTGGTCCCCAAGACGATACGCCAGGCGCGCCGCCACCTCGGCCCCAAGCACCGCCTCGAACACCGTCGAAAACGGTTTGCCCTCGCGCAACACCAACGGGCGCTTGGCGCCGTAGCGGAAATGTTCGAAATAGGCGCTTGTCGTTCCCAGCACAGGAAAACCGCGATGCGAATCGCCCAGCGAAAACGGCACGCTCCACGCCACCAGCGGAGACTTGGCGATACTCTCGTAACTCGACCACTTCATGTTGTTGGTCGCTTCGCCGAGGCGAAACACCGAATACAGCACCAGCTGTACTGGGCTGGTGCGGGCGCCGATGACCAGATCCGTCCCCGAGACCGATTGCGAGAACGCCTGCCGCGCCGCATGGCGCAAACGTTCGACGCCAAGCAGCAAGGTCACGGCCAGGGCCACGGAAAGCAGAACCAGCACCAAGGTGTAGCGCCGGTTCCAGGCACTGGCCAGCGCCAGCCGAAGCAGCATCATGATGCCACCTGCACGAACGCCCGATTGATCTCGGGCAGCGAAATGCGCTCGTCGAAACGCGCCGCCAGCCTCTGGTCATGGCTGACAAAGATCAGGGTGCTGCCTGCTGCCCGGCATTCCGCCTGCAGAAGATCGAGAAAATCCTGCTGCCGATCCGCATCGAGCGCCGACGTCGGCTCGTCGGCAATGATCAGTTCCGGCTGGCCGATCAGCGCCCGCGCCGCGGCAACCCGCTGCTGCTGACCGACCGAAAGCCGCCCGGCCGGGCGCCGCAATACATCGCCCGCCATGCCCATGGTCGCAAGGATGCTGCGCGCCGAATCCTCGGCACTGCCGTCGCGCTCTACCGCCCGCGCCGCCCGCCTTGGCGAAAACCGGCACGGCAGCAGCACGTTGCCCAGCACATCAAGGTAGGGAATCAGGTTGAACTGCTGAAAAATGAAACCGATGCGATCGACCCGGAAGCGGTCGCGCTCCCGCCCGGAAAGCAGCGCGGGATTCGTCCCCAGCACCTCAAGCGTTCCGGATTTCGGCAACAAAATGCCGCCGAGCAAGGCAAGCAGCGTACTCTTGCCGCAACCGCTGGGGCCATGCAAAAAAACCTGTTTTTTCAGGTTCACCGCAGCATTCCCGATGACCAGGCAATCGGGCTGCCCGGACCAGGCGAAATGCACGTCGGCGAAACGGCACGCCGCCTGCATCAGCTCATCAGGGCTTGAAGACAATGCGTGCCGCCTGCGGCGTCAACCGTTGCGCCGACTGACCACCCTTGCCGGCCACCTGAACGGATAGCCGCTTCATTTTTGGAAAAGCCTTGAACAAGCCAACCTCGATAGCGCTCAGCGCGCTCATCTGACGGCAGGTAAAAACGTAGCCCACATCCATGTCGCCATGCTGATGCCCCTCCTTGCCATGCGCGTGCGCTTCCTTCGCTGCCGCAGGTTTGCCGAGCAACTCGGGCGCCAGCGCTTCGGAGTCCAGCTCGACACTTTGCAGGGCGCACTGCGCCGCCGAATCAGCCACGAACATGCTGGCGCCCTCGCGTAACTGCGCCACTGCGTCGCGAACCCGCTGACGTTCCGCCTCAGTCCGCGGCGCCCGCTCAAAACCCAGCAGATTATCCAGCGGCGACTCCAGGCCAATGCTCAAAATATCGCCATCCACCGCCACGCTCAGCACTGCCTGACCATGCACATGCGCCGGCTCGGCCACCACAAAACCCGCCGACAACACACCGGCAACAAGAAGGGAAAAACGCTTCACGGGGAACTCCTGACTGAAATGGCTTGAGCCAAAAATGCAATGTTATAACATCGCAAAGATGAGACCAAGTTGCATTTACAAAACGGAGCGCCAGGGAAGCAAATCGCTATTGTTTCTGACAGGTCATCGCGACACTGAGTATCGACTTGTCGTGCGCAGCAAAAAAATCAAGCAGCGCGCGATTATCGGCAGCCAATCGAATGCTCCCGATGCCTTTGCTCGCAACTTCGATTTTGTATTTTTTCAGCAAGGCGTCGATATACGGTTCCTTTGACACCGTATCCGGAATCAGAAAAATGAAGGTGCTTTTGTCTACAACATCGAGAAACGCGTACTGAAATTTTTCGCTCTTTGCCTTTTGCTGCACCAGAAACATGCCGGACGACAGCTTCCTGAACAAGCTGATCTCGCCTTCGTTGTCGACGTACTGATAGTTTGCCAGGAACCAGAATCCGTCCTTCAACTCAGTTACCTTGAACGTTTCGAGCTTCCCGGACGGGTTGCTCTTGCATGAAAAGCTTCCGCTGAACGGTGATTTTTCCCCTTTCTCCAAAACCGGTTTTTCGGTTTCGTAACATCCCGCCAAACTTGCCATCAACAGCAACAAAGCAAAGACTTTCATTTTTCCCCCGGGAAGTGCGCCTGTCATCCAGCTTTTTCGCCAAGCCTTCAGCAGGCAAATGATAGAAAACGAACGCCCATTCTAGTGTTTTTAAAGCTGATTACACGCAGCGATCCATGCATTTGAGATTGTCCGGCAAGCCGTTCGAAATTCAATGGGGATCGAATCCCGACGTATTGCCAAAATCGAGCTTTTTTTCTGTTCATAGCCAATTAAGTCTGAGACAGACTGTTTCCGATTAGCGCGATTTGCTAGCAGCAGAACATAGGTCAGTGTCTGAGACATCAGCATGGCGCGCCTCTCATGCAAAGGTGACTACACTCAATAAAGTCTGCGACAGACAAACGGACAACCATCGCGCTGAAATACATCGAGCCCCTAGCGATCAACCAAGACTCCTCGCCGTAAAATGCCATGTAGTTTTCTTGGCACAAATCATACTGAGGTACTAGCGATGGGAGAGTTTGCAAAGAGTGTCCGCTATGGCAAGACACCGGGCCCTACCCAAAAAAGGTTCAACCGAACTGAGTGGGATTCTCAAAAAAGCAACTCAACGATGGATGCAGAAGACAAGCGCGTCCTAGATGCCGGCCTGCTGTTCGACGATTTGCTTTCATACTTGAGACAAGAAATCCGTCTTTCTGAGATTGACCTCAAACAAAGTGCAATTGCTCGATTTGCCATCGCAATCGCAACTCTCAACCTCTACCAAATCGACGAACAAACTCAAATCGCAAAACCCAAGCCCGGTGAAAAAAAGAGTATCGCGGTTTCTTCCCAGCTCTCGAAGACAGTCGAAGCTCGAGGCGGGCAGGTGTTCTCCCCTGATGAACTGCTAACCGGTGTTGGCGATGCAATGAAACACATGTTCAGGGAACTTGCGAGCTGGACAGATCAAGCCGAAAGACGAACTGAATACGAGGCTACGGCCGCCGATATCGACAATATTGATCGCGAGCTCAACCAAGCCATTCTCTATCAATGCGCCGCCGAGTATTGGAGCGATTGCGTTGGCAACGGTTACGGCTTAGCCAAGCATGAAGAGGGAATAGCGATTACACCATACGATCCCGACCTAGAAATTGCCCGCATCGTATCAATCTACAGGCGCCTAAACATCTCGACACAAGATGCAATGGTAGCCGTCGAATTTTGGTTACATCGATGGTCTCGCAAGGCCAAAGAAAAACTATGCGAGATTCCACTTGTCAGCAGGACACACGGGACTGACCGGATAGAACGCATCGAACTTGGGTTCAATCGAAAAATACTGGACTCTGCTGCTTTTGGAGTCGCCGCAAAGCTATGGCTTCAACATAGCTACTATCAGCCATTCATGGACGAGCCGCTCCCCAAACTTCAGAATTTAACCCTGAATCAGATAATTCTCGGCTGGCGCCTGCTTCAATCTCTTGCGGTATCAATCTTCGATTCGCTGGGCCCGCTAGAAAACAACGAGCCACACAACCTCCTCAAATATGCGCCAAGAATTCCAAAGGCAGTCCTAAGAGGCACCTTTTCCAAGGCTCTCTCGATCGACCAAGAATCCGCTCAGTTATTAATTGATATTTTTGTATTCATGGGCACCCCTTCACAGGAACTTTGGTTCCAGCCCCTAATTTCCATGGAAGACGACTACTGCCTTGTTCTCACATGCATACATTCAGTTCACCTCCAAAGAATCGTGGAAGGATGGATGCGCCAAGGGGGCTTAGATCTAGAGCGCAAAGGCCCAGAGTTTGAGGCGTTTTGCCGAAGCGATCTAAATTCGGCCGTACGACAGTCTTCCATCAAAAACTCCGTCGTTGTCATCAACAAAGGCGTCGAATTTAAGCCGCGCGCCGGTCGAAAAGAAGAAATCGACATCGTCATATTGATTGCCGATACCGTGTTGTTAATCGAGGCCAAGTGCATTATGTGGCCAGATGACTCGCTACAGTTTTCTAACTATCGCGATACGGTCGAAAAAGCAGTGGCTCAAATTTCAAGGAAAAGGGAGGCAGTGCAATCAGACTACGATAGCTTTTCTGAGCGACTACGCCAACTCGGCTATTCAGCCCCTAAAAACCCGAAGATCACTTGCTGCGTGCTCACAAACTCTGCCGTGTACTCTGGATTTCCAATCGACAATGTTCCTATTGTCGACCTACCCATTCTGGGGGCTTTTTTCAAGAATGAGCATGTAAAAGCCGAAAGCCGTCATCAAGGAAAGTCGGTCTTTAAGCATGCGATTCAGTTTTATAAAGATGCGAATGAGGCTGGCGCTGTCTTGCACGACTATCTCTCGTCGCCGCCTCAGCTATCTGACACCAAGCAATTTGTTCACAAACGCGAAGTCTGCTTTCCCGTAGAAAGTCCAGACTTTGGCAAACTCATCCAGCAAACTTTCAGGGTCGAAATAGACTCCGATGAAATGCTCAGACGTTACGGTCCTATCGATGAAGCACTCGTCAATTAAGGCGCCCTAAACTCTGCAAACGAGTTCATTGTTCCCCCTTTGCCTTTACATAGACCAGTTTTGGGCCACCATCAGCCCCGCGGTTTTTCATTTCAAACCCAGCCTAGTCTCAAACTATTTTGTCTTGTCTCAGAGACTATTGCACTGTCTCAGACTTAATTGGCAACGAACATTTTCCGGTTGACCGCAACTTTCTCCGGGTATTAGCACTCTGAATCAGCGAGTGCTAAAATGAGCACGTAACTTGATGGAGGACACTACGCTATGACCTACGCCCTGGCGCTTCCCATTCCCTCGACGGTTGGTAACCTCGACGCGTACATTCACGCGGCGAACCGGTATCCGATGCTGTCGGAGGCCGAGGAGTCGCGGCTGGCCGAGCGTCTTCACAACGAAGGCGATGTCGAGGCCGCGCGGCAACTCGTGCTCTCGCATCTTCGTCTCGTCATTTCCATTGCCCGCGGCTATCTGGGCTACGGTCTGCCGCACGCCGACCTGATCCAGGAAGGCAATATCGGCCTGATGAAGGCCGTCAAACGCTTTGACCCGTCGCGCGGCGTGCGCCTGGTTTCCTTTGCCATGCACTGGATCAAGGCCGAGATTCACGAATACATCCTGAAGAACTGGCGTCTGGTCAAAGTGGCCACAACCAAGGCGCAGCGCAAGCTGTTCTTCAACCTGCGCAGTCTGAAAAATGATTACGAAGGCGTCGGTACGCTTTCCGGCCCGCAGGCTGCCGAGGTTGCTGCCCGGCTTGGCGTCAAGCAGGAAGAAGTCGTCGAGATGGAGACCCGCCTGAGCGGGCGTGATCTGGCGCTGGAAGGCAATCCGGATGACGGCGACGAGGCTTTTGCGCCCATCGATTATCTGGCCGATTCGCGTTATGAGCCGACCCGCGTGATTGAAAACAAGGCGCTGGCGCGTTTGCAGAACGAAGGCCTGCATGAAGCGCTGGAAGCTCTTGATCCGCGTAGCCGGCGCATCGTCGAGGCGCGTTGGCTGAGCGAGGGCGAGGCGTCGACCCTGCATGACCTGGCGGCCGAGTTCAATGTTTCCGCCGAGCGCATTCGCCAGATCGAAGTCAAGGCGCTGCAAAAAATGCGCGGCGCCCTCGCCGCCGCCTGAATCTAGAGGCCCGGCAACACCTGCCGGGCGTTGGCTGAGGTGGCCGAGCTGATTTCGGCCACGCTAAAGCCGCGCAGTCCGGCAAATACACCGGCGATTGAAGCCAGTTCGGCCGGCGCGTTGCGACCGCGATTGAGCCAGGCGGGCGACATGTCCGGCGCATCGGTTTCCAGTACGACACTTTCCAGAGGCAGGCAGCTTGCCAGTTCCCGGATGCGCGTCGAGCCTGCGTAAGTCATCGCGCCGCCAAAACCCAGTTTGAACCCCAGTTTGATGAATTCATCGGCTTGCTGATGGCTGCCGTTGAAGGCATGCGCAATGCCGCCCGGCACGCGAAAACGGCGCAACTGTTTGAGTACGGCATCGACGGCGCGCCGGACATGCAGCAGGACGGGCAGGTCGAATTCGCGGGCCAGTTTGAGCTGCTCGACAAAGTAGTGCTCCTGAAGCACCGGATCGCTGTCGGCGACGTAGGCGTCAAGGCCGATTTCGCCGATGGCGACGGGCCGTTCCCGCAACAACCATTCGCGCAGCACGGGTAGATCATTGGCCCCGGCCATATCGACATAAAGCGGGTGGATGCCATAGGCAGCAACGCAGGCCGGATCGCGTTCGACCACGGCTTTCAGCTTGCCAAAGCCTTTGACCTCGACACCGGGCACGACAATGCGCCCGACCCCGGCAGCCAGCGCTGCGGCCTGCACTGCATCGCGATCGGCATCGAATTCGGCCGCATCGAGATGGCAGTGGGTGTCGATCAGCATCAGAGGAAGGGGAAATCAGGCTCGGTTCGGCGCCCGCTCATCAGATCGGCCAGCGCCGCCCCCGAGCCGCAGGCCATGGTCCAGCCGAGCGTGCCGTGACCGGTATTCAGCCACAGGTTGGGGTAGCGGGTTCGGCCGATGAAAGGCAGGTTGGAGGGCGTCGCAGGGCGCAGGCCGCTCCAGAATTCCGGCTCACCTTCGATTTCCAGACGGGGAAAAAGTTGGCGTGCGCGGTCGATCAGCGCCTGACAACGTACCGGGTTGAGATCGAGGTTGTAGCCGTTGAATTCGGCCGTACCGGCAATGCGCAGCCGGTTGCCGAGCCGGGAGAAGACGAGTTTGCGCTCGTCATCGGTAATGCTCACGGTTGGCGCAACGGCACCTTCCGCCAGTTGCAGCGTGGCCGAATAGCCTTTGGCGGGATAGACAGGCAGGCCGATACCGAGCGGCTTGAGCAGCAGTGGCGAATAGGAGCCCAGCGCCACGACATAGGCATCGGCGGTGAGCAGTTCGCCACCGTTGGGGCCGCTGCCGACCACGCCGGCAATCTGGCTTCCGGACGAAGCGATGCGGTCAACCGAAAAATCCGGGCAAAAATGGACACCGGCTGCCATCGCCCGCTCGGCAAGTAAACGGGTGAATTTGTGGGCATCTCCGGATTCGTCGGTCGCGGTGTAATCACCACCGACCAGATGGTGCTTCACCCCCGCCAGCGCCGGCTCGATTTCGAGGCAGCGCTCGACGTCTAAGGTAGCCCTGTCCAGGCCGAATTCACGCATAACGTCGGCAGAGCGGATCGCCGCCGCGAACTCGTCGCTGTCGGTGTAGATATGCAGGATGCCGCGTTCGAGCTGGTCGTATTCAAGGCTCAGGCTGCGGCGCAGTTCGCCAAGTTGCTGGCGGCTGTACGAGGCGAGTGCGATCGAAGCGGCGATATTGCGACGGGTGCGTCCCGGCAGGCATTCACCGAGAAAGCGCAGACCCCAGGCGAGCTGGGCCGGATCGGCCCGCCAGCGCCAAAGCAGGGGGGCATCTTCACGCCCCAGCCATTTGAGCAGGCGAGGAAAGACATGCGGATTGGCCCACGGCTCGGCATGTGACACGGAAATCTGCCCGCCATTGGCAAAACTGGTTTCCTTGCCGGCGACCGGCTGGCGGTCGACGACCGTGACTTCGTGTCCGGCCTGAGCCAGATACCACGCGCTTGTCGTGCCGATGACGCCGGCCCCCAGCACGAGAACCCTCAAGCCTCGCCTCCCCTTTCGCGAACGATGCGGGACACTTCAGGAATATGGCGCATGCCGCGCATGACGGCAGCCAGGTGCGTCCGGTGCGCAACCTGGATGGTGAAGCGTAGCAGGGTGAACAGGTGGTCCGGATCGGCATCCATCGAGACGTGTTCGATGTTCGACCCCGCCTCGGCAATCGCCGTCGCCACCTGCGCCAGCACGCCGCGCGTGTTCTTGACCTCGATCTTGATACGCACGTCGAAGAGCTTGCCTTCTTCTGGCTCCCACTCGACATCGATCCACTTCTGCGGATCGGCCGAACGCGATTTGCGGATCACCGGACAATCGTGCGTATGAATGACCAGACCGCTGCCCTTCTTGATCGAACCGATGATCGGGTCACCGGGAATCGGCTGGCAACAACGGGCAAGCTGGATGGCCATGCCTTCCGTACCATGGATGGCCAGAGCCATGTTGCTTGGCGAATCGGGCCCCATGTCTTCGCGGGCGAGCAGGCGGCGAGCCACCACCGAGGGCAGGCGCTTGCCCAGCCCGATATCGGTATAGAGCTCTTCCAGCGATTTTTGTCCGCCGGATTTGACCAGTTGCTCCCAGGCTTCGGTCGGTATGGAAATCGGCACTACGCCTAGCGAGAGCAGTTCCTGCCGCAGCAAACGCTCGCCAAGACGCGCCGACTCTTCGTTTTGCGTCGTGCGCAGGAAATGACGAATCTTGCTGCGCGCCCGCCCGGTCTTGACGTAGGTGAGCCAGAGCGGGTTGGGGCTGGCTTTCGATGCGGTAATGATTTCCACCAGGTCGCCGTTGCGCAGCTCGGTACGCAGCGGCGCCAGTTCGTGATTGATGCGCGCCGACGAGCAGTGATGTCCGACATCGGTGTGCACCGCGTAGGCGAAATCGACGACGGTGGCACCGCGCGGCAGCGCCATGATCTTGCCCTTGGGGGTAAAGACGTAAACCTCGTCGGGAAAAAGGTCGATCTTGACGTTTTCGAAGAACTCGGAGGAATCGTTGCTCTGCATTTCGAGCAGCGACTGTAGCCATTTGTGCGTCTTGACCTGAAGGTCGGCACCGCTGTCCTCGCTGTCCTTGTACAGCCAGTGTGCTGCCACGCCTTCCTGCGCCACGTGGTGCATGTCGCGGGTGCGGATCTGCACTTCGACCGGCGTGCCGTAGGGGCCGATCAGCGTCGTGTGCAAGGACTGATAGCCGTTGGCCTTGGGAATGGCGACATAGTCCTTGAACTTGCCCGGTACCGGTTTGAACAGGCTGTGCAGGGCGCCCAGTGCCAGATAACACGAGGGCACGTTATCGACCACGACCCGAAAACCGTAGATGTCGAGCACTTGCGAGAAGGACAGGTGCTTGTCTTTCATCTTGCGGAAAATCGAGTACAGGCTCTTTTCCCGGCCGAAAACCTCGGCCTTGAGCCCGGCGTGCAGCAACTTGCCGTTGATGCCTTCCAGGATATTGACCAGCAGCTCCTTGCGATTACCTCGCGCCGCTTTCATGGCCTTGGAGAGCACTTCGGCACGATGCGGATAAATCAGGCGGAAACAGATGTCCTGCAACTCGCGGTAGAGCTTGTTCAGGCCGAGACGCAGCGCGATCGGAGCATAGATTTCGAGTGTTTCGCGAGCAATGCGCTGACGCTTGTCCTGACGCATCGCCGACATGGTCTGCAAATTGTGCTGACGGTCGGCAAGCTTGATGAGCACGACGCGCAAATCGCGCGCCATGGCCATCAGCATCTTGCGGAAATTCTCGGCCTGCGCTTCCTGGTAGGAAGCGAATTCCATCTTGTCGAGCTTGGAAAGGCCATCCACCAGATCGGCGACTTCCTTGCCAAACTTTTCGGCGAGTTCGTGCTTGCTGGCCCCTGTATCTTCGAGCACATCGTGCAAAAGGGCCGCGGCAACGGCATCGCCATCCATCCGCCACTCGACGACGGCGCCGGCAACCGCAAGCGGATGCGTGATATAGGCTTCGCCGGACATGCGCTTCTGATTTTCATGCGCGCGCGCGGCATAGGCGTAGGCCGCCTTGATCCGTTCTACATCAGCAGGGGGAAGGTAATCGAGACTATCGAGGAAGACCCGGTAGGCGGGTTCCTCATGGCTGGGCGGCAGAGGTGACGGGGCTGGATCCATCAGTCTTCACCGCCCCGAAAATCAGGCCTGACCGCGGTTGAGCACTTCCAGACCCACTTTGCCGGCAGCCATTTCACGCAGGGCGACAACGGTCGGCTTGTCCTTTTCCGGATCGACCAGCGGCGTTGCGCCGTTGGCGATCTGGCGGGCGCGATGTGCAGCAGCCAGGGTCATCTGGAAGCGGTTGGGGATACGTTTCATGCAATCGTCAACGGTAACGCGGGCCATGTGGAACCTCAAAAATCAGATCATTCGTGCGAAAAGGGCGGCGTGACGCGCACGCTGCGCCCCGAAGCTCAGGCGGGAAGCACGTACTACCGTACGCAGTTCGTCCAGCGCCTGCGCTAACTGGTCGTTAATAATAACATAGTCGAATTCCCCGACATGGCGCATCTCGGCCTGTGCTGCGGCCAGACGCCGGGAAATGACCTCGGCGCTGTCGGTTCCGCGTCCGGTCAGACGGCGGGTCAGTTCGTCCATCGAAGGCGGCAGGATGAATACGCCAATCGCCTCGGGAAAACTGGCGCGCACCTGCTGGGCGCCCTGCCAGTCGATTTCAAGAAGCACGTCGTGACCGGCCGCCAGTTGATCGGCGATCCACTTCTTCGAGGTGCCGTAGAAATTGCCGTGCACTTCGGCCCACTCAAGGAACTCTCCGCGGGCGATCATGGCCTTGAATTCGGCCACCTCGACAAAGTTGTACTCGCGCCCGTGCTGCTCGCCAGTACGCGGTGCGCGCGTGGTGTAGGAAATCGACAAATGTACATCCGGCTCCTGCTCAAGCAGCAGCCGGACCAGGGTAGTTTTCCCGGCGCCCGAAGGCGCCGCAACGACATAGAGATTTCCGGACATGGCTTATTCGAGGTTCTGGATCTGCTCGCGCATCTGCTCAATCAACAGCTTGAGCTCCATCGATGCCTGCGACACTTCCGTGATGGCCGACTTGGAACCCAGCGTGTTGGCCTCGCGGTTAAGTTCCTGCATGAGGAAATCCAGCCGCTTGCCGCAGGCGCCGCCCTGCTTGAGGACGCGTTCGACTTCGTCGAGATGCGTGGTCAGGCGACTGAGTTCTTCGGCCACATCGATGCGCGTGGCAAACACAGCCACTTCCTGCAGGATGCGGTCATCGCTGGCATTGCCCAGTGCTTCGGTCAGGCGCTGGCGCAATTTGTCGGTGTACAGGGCCTGTGCTTCGGGAATGCGTGGTGCGACACGGCGCACGATATCGCGCATGCCATTGACACGATCCACGATCATTTGGGCAAGTTTTTCGCCTTCGCGGCCGCGGCTGGCCGTAAAGTCCTTGAGTGCTTCACGGGCGAGCGCCATGACTTCGGTGCCCAGCGCAGCGAAATCGATGCTCTGGTCGCCGAACATGCCCGGCCAGCGCAGCACATCATTGACGGAAAGGGGCTTGGCTTCGGGCATTTCTTCGCGCACCCTCGCATTGAGCGATTTCAGGGTGTCGAGCAGGTCGCCGTTGAGTTGCAGTTGTTCGGCGCGGGCCGACGCGGCATTGAAGGCCAGGCGACACTCGACCTTGCCTCTCGACAGGTGCGCGGCAAGCAGTTCGCGCAAGGGCATTTCAAGCGCGCGCAAATCTTCGGTGATTCGGAAGTGAAAATCGAGATAGCGCGAATTGACACTTTTGAGCTCAAGTTGCAGCGATCCACGCTCAATATCGCGCGTTTTGACTGCATAACCCGTCATACTACTAATCATGTTGGAATATCTCCGGCTTTACAGGCTGGACAACACGCCCGAAAATGCCTGAAATTGGATGATAACCGCGAGATCAATGGCGCAACAAGCTAATCAGCCGCTACCTAACGGCCACCTGCTCGAAGAATATGTGATCGACCGCCAGCTCTCGCTCGGCGGGTTTTCGATCGTCTATCTCGCGACAGATCCGGAAGGTACGCAGGTCGCCATCAAGGAGTACCTGCCCAACAGTCTGGCGCTGCGCGGCCAGGACGAAATCAAGCCGGTGATCACGCCGGAGCATCTCGGTGCCTTCCGTTACGGGATGAAATGCTTCTTCGAGGAAGGCCGCTCACTGGCCCGCCTGTCTCATCCGAACGTTATTCGCGTGCTGAATTTCTTCCGGGCCAACGACACCGTATATCTGGTCATGGAATACGAACACGGCCGCACGCTTCAGGAGTTCATCCAGAAGCATCAGGGACACATTTCGGAACGCTTCAT
Source organism: uncultured Dechloromonas sp. (assembly GCA_964583695.1). Taxonomy (GTDB): domain Bacteria; phylum Pseudomonadota; class Gammaproteobacteria; order Burkholderiales; family Rhodocyclaceae; genus Azonexus. The sequence goes on along the minus strand of CAZOWA010000021.1, from coordinate 25,531 downwards.
CCGCGGCGTGTTCACGCGCATGCTCAACGGCCTGCGCGAAGTGCATTCGCACAAGTTACTGCACCTCGACCTGAAGCCTTCCAATATTTACCTGCGCAGCGACAACACGCCGGTGCTCATCGATTTCGGCGCGGCACGCCAGACACTGGCCACCGACCAGCCGATGCTCAAGCCGATGTACACGCCTGGCTTTGCTTCGCCCGAGCATTACGGTAACCGTAAGGATCTCGGGCCGTGGAGCGACATTTACAGCGTGGGTGCTTCGATGTACGCCTGCCTGGCCGGCTTTGCCCCGCAGGCAGCCGACGAGCGCATGAAGAAAGATTCCCTGACCCCGGCGATGATGCTCTGGGACGGCCAGTATTCCGACCGTCTGCTGGAAATCATCGACTGGTGCCTCAACCTCAATCACTTGTACCGACCGCAAAGCGTATTTGCCTTGCAGAAAGCGCTGGTCGAAACAGTCACGCCGCCCAGTCCGAAAACGAGTCCCAACTGGCTCGGACGGTTCGTCGACAAAATGAGAAAGCCGATTAAATGAGATTCACGATTTATCAGGAAAGTCGTCAGGGCGGGCGTCTCAACAACGAGGATCGCACGACCTACTGTTACTCGCGGGATGCATTGCTCATGGTCGTCGCTGACGGCATGGGCGGCCACCACTACGGGGAAATCGCAGCACAGATCGCGATCCAGACACTGGCCGACAATTTCCAGCGCGAAGCGCGGCCCATGCTGGCGGATCCTTTCCGCTTCCTGCAAAAGAGCATGACCAATGCGCACCACGCCATTCTCGACTACACGGCACGCCACCACCTGAAGGACACGCCACGCACCACCTGCGTCGCCTGCATCGTCCAGGACAACGTCGCCTACTGGGCGCACGCAGGCGATTCCCGCCTTTACCTGGTCCGCGATGGCAAAATCGTCGCGCAGACCAAGGATCACTCACGCATCCGCCTGCTCATTGAAGAAGGCATGATCTCCGAAGCGCAAGCCGCCATTCATCCGGACCGCAACAAGATCTACAGCTGCCTGGGCAGCCCGACGCCACCGGAAATCGACTTTTCGCGCAAGACACCGCTCGAACACGGTGACATCCTGCTCTTGTGCACCGACGGTTTGTGGGGCATCACGCCCGGCGAAGCCATGGCATTGACTTTGAAGGGCGCCAACCTGCTGCAAGCCGTTCCGGCGCTGCTTTCCAAGGCCGAAAAAGTCGCCGGCGAGCATGGTGACAATCTCTCCGCCGTCGCCGTTCGCTGGGAGGAAACCTACGTCGAGGAAGCCAGCAGCGCCATCTCGACCCAGACCATGTCACAGGATGAAGTGACCACCCGCCTTGAGGAATTCGGACGCAACCCGGCCTACAAGAGCGAATTGACCGAAGACGAAATCGAACAGGCCATTGAGGAAATCCGCGCGGCCATCGACAAATTCAACCCGAAGAAATAAGGATTCTTATGCGCCCCAGCCAACGCCAGGCCGACCAGCTCCGCGAAGTTCGCCTGACCCGCGGTTTTACCCGTCACGCCGAAGGTTCGGTGCTGATCGAAATGGGCGATACCCGCGTCCTGTGCAACGCCAGCGTCGAAGAAAGCGTACCGCCCTTCCTGCGTGGCAAGGGCCAGGGCTGGGTGACGGCGGAATACGGCATGTTGCCGCGTTCGACACACACCCGCAGTTCGCGCGAAGCCGCCAAGGGCAAGCAGACCGGCCGCACCCAGGAAATCCAGCGCCTGATCGGGCGCAGCCTGCGCGCCGTGGTCGACCTGAAAGCCCTCGGCGAACGCCAGATCACGCTCGACTGCGACGTCCTGCAAGCTGACGGCGGCACCCGCTGCGCTTCGATCACCGGCGCCTGGGTCGCCCTCTACGAAGCCTGCGAGAAGCTGGTCACGGCCGGCAAGCTGCCTGCCAACCCGGTGCGCGACCACGTCGCCGCCGTTTCCGTCGGCATCTACAAGGGCAGTCCGGTACTCGACCTCGATTACCCGGAAGATTCCGACTGCGACACCGACATGAACGTCGTGATGACCGGCAGCGGCGGCATCGTCGAAGTTCAGGGCACGGCCGAAGGCGAACCCTTCACCCGCGCCCAGATGAACACCCTGACCGATCTGGCCGAAATGGGCATCCGTCAATTGATCGCCGCCCAGCAGCGCGCCCTGGCCGCATGAAGAAACTCGTCCTCGCCTCGAACAACGCCAAGAAAATGAAGGAGCTCAACGCGCTCCTCGCGCCGCTCGGCTTTGAAGTCATCCCGCAGGGCGAACTGGGCATTCCGGAAGCGGAAGAGCCGCATTGCACCTTCGTCGAAAACGCCCTGGCGAAAGCCCGGCATGCCGCCAAGCTGTCCGGTCTGCCGGCGCTGGCTGACGACTCCGGCCTCTGCGTCGCCGCGTTGGGTGGCGCCCCCGGCGTCTATTCGGCGCGCTACGCCGGCGAGCCGAAATCCGATGCCCGCAACAATGAAAAGCTGCTCGCCGAACTCGGCAACAACACCGACCGACGCGCCCACTTCGTCTCGGTCATCGTCCTTGTCCGCCACGCCGAAGACCCGCAACCACTCATCGCCGAAGGCGAGTGGCACGGTGAAATCCTGCCAGCCCTGCGTGGTGAAGGCGGCTTTGGCTACGACCCGTTGTTCAACCTCCCCGCTTTCGGCCAGACCGCCGCCGAACTCGACGCCGAGACCAAAAATCGCCTGTCGCACCGTGGCCAGGCCATGCAGCAACTGATCGCCCGCCTGCCGACGCTCTGAAATCGTGGCGTGCACGATTCCCATTTTTAGCCAAAATTTCGCGTCGACCGTAGAAGACGGCAAATCGCTCGAATTCCGCGTCTCGCCACCGCTCGCCCTCTACGTGCACGTGCCGTGGTGCGTACAGAAGTGTCCGTACTGCGATTTCAACTCGCATGAAGCGAACGGCCAGATTCCCGAGCGGCAATACGTCGACGCGCTGATCGCTGACCTGCAATCCGCCCTGCCTCTGATCTGGGGCCGACCTGTGGTCAGCGTTTTCTTTGGCGGCGGCACGCCCAGCCTGCTTTCTCCGGCAGCCATTGACGAACTGATCGCCGCCTTCCGGGCGCTGGCCATGCTGGCGCCGGAGGCCGAGATCACGCTGGAAGCCAATCCTGGCACCGTCGAGGCAGACAAGTTCGCGGGTTTTCGTGCGGCCGGCGTCAATCGGCTGTCGCTCGGCATTCAGAGTTTCAACGACGGTCACCTGAAAGCACTCGGCCGCATTCACGGCGCGGACGAAGCAAAGCGTGCTGCCCAACTGGCCGGCGAACATTTCCCCGCCTTCAATCTAGACCTGATGTATGGCCTGCCTGGCCAGACACATGAGCAAGCGCTTGCCGACGTGGAAACCGCCCTATCGTTTTCTCCGTCGCACCTTTCCTGTTACCAGCTGACGCTCGAACCGAACACCCGTTTCGCTGCCTTTCCGCCCGAACTCCCCGAGAGCGACCTGTGTGCTGACATGCAGGAAGCCATCGAGGCAAGGCTCGCCTCCGCTGGTTTCAGCAATTATGAAACTTCGGCCTTCGCGCAGCCCGGCAAGCAGTGCCGGCACAACCTCAACTACTGGTATTTCGGCGACTACCTCGGAATCGGTGCCGGCGCCCATTCCAAGCTCACCCAGCACGACCGCGTGCTGCGCCAGATGCGCTGGAAACACCCGAAGGCCTACCTGGATAATGTCGCCAGCGGCAACCCAGTGCAGGAATCAAACGAAGTCGCCCCCACCGACCTGCCTTTCGAATTCATGATGAATGCCCTGCGCCTGGCTGATGGCTTTCACCCCAGTCTTTTCGAAGCCCGTACCGCCCAGCCGCTCAGCGCCATCCTGCCGCAACTAAAAATCGCCGAGACCGACGGACTACTCCATGTCAGCAGCGAAAAAATCGCCCCGACGGCCAAGGGCAGACGCTTTCTGAACGTGCTTCTGGAACGCTTTCTCGGCAAATAGACGCCGCATTTCGGGCGTATTCCCGCGTTTTTCCTTCCGCACCAAGAAGTCCCTTGACCTTCGGAACAGTCCTTCCTTAAATGAAACCAGACTCCCGAAAAGGCATCTCCGGACAAACACACCAAACTCGAATATATTACTAAGGTAATACTTTTCATATAAAATATGACAAAATCAGCAAGCCATCGTATCCGCTGATATTTTCCAAATCCAAGTCGAGGAAGGTGCCGAATGCGTTTATTCGGTTGGAACACAATCTCCAGGCACAGGAGTTCGTTGCGCGTTCAGCTCACCGCGGGCGTTCTCGTACTCCTGGCCATGAGTCTTTCCAGCCTTGCAATGATCGCTCAGGATCGACTCAGGAACAGCTTCATCGAGCGACTGGAAGTCCAGAACAGGACCAATCTGGGGCTACTCACCAAATGGCTGGAAAGCGAAATCCACGAACGCATCGGATCCCTGGAAGCATTGGCCAGCGGCATTCCCGATGATGACTGGTCGGAGCCGAAAAAAATCGAGGCTTACCTGAACAGTCAGGGGGGCCTTCGCCGCCTTTTTACCCGGGATGTATACGTCATTTCACCCGCCGGAATCCGAGTGGCAGAAATCCCGGCTCGCCAGCAGACCAATACCGATTACCGAGAATCCCCTTATGTCAGGCAAGTCTTGGAATCCCGCAAGCCGGTAATCATGCCCCTCATCGGTCGCTACTCGAAGCGGCCAAACCTGATTTTCGCCGTGCCGGTTGTCGACAAAAATGGCCATGTTCTGGCCGTCGTCTGTGGCTCGGAGGAACTGGCCCCGGGCAGTCATTTCTATCTTTCGGAAATCCCGATTGGTGAGCAACTCGGTGGCTATGACGTAATCTCCCTTTCCAGCCAGGTCTATGTCGCGAGCACCGATGCATCAAAGGTACTGACGCGCGTCAGGGAGGCCGAGCAGCAGCCCCCCACGGAAATCCCGTTTGGCGATGTTCCGGCAAATGCAGACTGGCCACTCGATGCGGAGGGAAAGGAAGTCATTTCCTACGCCAGACGAATCAACAACTCCGACTGGATTGTACTGGCCCACGTTCCGGCCAAACAGGCTCTTGCGCCTCTCGAAAGCCTGATGCTCACCATCTGGACGGGCGCCTTACTTGCGATGCTCGTGACAGGCATGGTGGTGTGGCGACTGATGGGTATCCACCTGAAACCGCTCGAAGATGCCGCGGCAGAAATCACCAAGGTACTCCCGAACAAAGAAGCACCCTTATTGACGGAGAAGGGTTGCCACGAGATTCGAACCTTTTTGCAACATTTCAATCGACTCAACCTGGTCATCCGCAAGCAATTGCTCGCCCTGCAGACGGAACGAGATCATCTTGAACGAACTGTTGAAGAACGAACCGAGGCGCTGGTCGCCAGCGAGCAATTTACCCGTGCCATTGCCGATGCACTGCCGAGCATGATTGCCTATTGGGATATCGAACTGCGGAACCACTTCGCGAACCGCGCCTATCTTGCGTGGTTCGGCAAATCGGCTGAAGAACTCGCTCATATCAGAATGGATGAGCTTTTCAGTGAGGAACACAAGCAATTGAGCAAGAGCCACGCCGAAGCAGCCATCCGGGGCGAGACTCAGTGCTTCGAGGAGGTCATGTCACAGCCGGGAAAGGCGGACCGATTCGTTCAGGTTCACTACATTCCAGACGCGGACCTCGATACGGTCAGTGGCTTTTTCGTGTTGATCTACGATATCACCGAACTCAAACTCGCCGAGCAGAAGATCCAGCATCAGGCCGATGAACTCGACGATCTTTACAACCATGCCCCCTGCGGATATCACTCACTGGACACACAGGGGCTCTACCAGAAAATCAACGATACCGAACTCGACTGGCTCGGCGTCAGCCGCGAAGAGGTCATCGGAAAGAAACGCATCACTGATTTCATGACCGATTCCTCCATCGAAAAATTCCGTGCGAATTTCCCGAGAATTTGTGCTGGGGAACCAATCAACGAATTACCCCTTGAGCTGACCCGCAGCAACGGTACGACCTTCCCGGTTCTGCTGTCAGCAACCGCCGTCATGGATGATGCCGGAAATTTTGTCTGCACGCGTTCCGCCCTGATCGATTACTACCAGCTTCGCCGGCAGCAAGAAACGTTGGAGCAAGTGCTCGCCGCATCGCCAATTGCAGTGCGCATCGCCAGTGTGGAAGACCACCAGATACTGTTCGTCAATCAGGCATTTTGCAGCATGGTGCGACGCAGCGAAGCCGAAGCGAATAATGAGGATGTCAGCCGCTATTACGTCGACCCGGGCATTTTCAAGGAAATTCGCGACACGCTGTCACGTGGCGAATCGGTCCTGAACCGGATGGTCGAGATTCATTTCCCCGAAGACCCACAGGAGCCCCACGTCTGGGCATTGGGCTCGTACATGAACATCGACTACGAGGGAAAGCCTGCGGTACTGGCCTGGTTTTTCGATATCACCAAGCTACAGGAGGCGAAGTCGGAAGCCGAGGCGGCAACCCGTTCGAAAAGTGCGTTTCTGGCCAACATGAGCCACGAAATACGAACTCCGATGAACGCGATCATCGGCATGGCCGAACTGGCTCTGGCAACGCATCTGAACGCTCGCCAGTTCAACTATGTATCCAAGATCAAAACCGCCTCGGAGAGCCTGCTGACGGTCATCAACGACATTTTGGATTTCTCCAAGATCGAAGCCGGAAAGCTGGAAATGGAGCGGACGCCTTTTGTGCTCGAAACCGTGTTCGAACGTCTGTCCAGTGTCATTGCCCTGAGAGCGGAAAGTCAGGGCATTGAACTGTACTATGACATCGACGATGACACGACCCTGCTCGAAGGAGATCCGCTCCGACTGGGACAAATACTCATCAATCTGGTCGGAAATGCCCTGAAATTCTCGACCGGAGGAAGCGTTATCGTCCGCGTACGAAAAACGCTGACACACAATGCCGAGGCCGAACTTCATTGCTCGATCAGTGACGAAGGCATCGGGATGAGCGAGGAGCAACTGGGCAGACTGTTCAATCCCTTCACCCAGGCTGATTCTTCAACCACACGTCGATTCGGCGGCACCGGCCTGGGATTGTCGATCAGCCACCAACTGGTTGAGATGATGGGTGGGCGCATCTGGGCCGAGAGCCAACTGGGCCAGGGCAGCACCTTCCATTTCACGGTCCGGCTCAAATCCCTCGGCCCTGACCGCAGGCTTGGCCTGCACGAATTCGGCGTGCGGCTCGCCGAGCAGGCGCACCGCCCGATTTTGATCGTCGACGATAACGCCATTTCCCTGAACATTCTCGATCATCTGACCCGCCAACTCGGACTACGGACAGAAATTGCCCAAAGCGGAATCGAGGCACTACAACTTATCGATACCGCACACCCGCAGCCTTACCTGGCCTGCATCATTGACTGGCGAATGCCCACAATGGATGGCATGGAGACGATCCAGAAAATAAGGGATATTTACGTGGGGAACGCGCTCACTCCTCCAAAAATGATTCTGGTCACTGCTCATAGCCACCACAGCGAACTGGATAATCTCACCGGCGGAATCGAGGGTGTTCTGGCCAAACCCCTTTGCGCCCGACACCTCTACATCGAACTGGCCAACTGCCTTGGGATGTCCAGCCCGCAAGCCCCACGAATCGAACGACGCAAGGGGGCCTCGCTACGCTGGAGCGACTTTTCAGGAATCGACATCCTGGTGGCGGAAGATGTCGAGATCAATCGCGAAGTCATTGGCGAATTGCTGGCCAATGTCGGGCTAAAAGTCCGCTTTGCCAACAACGGGCAGGAATGTCTGGACGCTGTGTCCGCGAGACGCCCGGACGTCGTCCTGATGGATGTACAGATGCCGATCATGGATGGCTACACCGCGACCATGGCACTGCGCAGTAACCGGGAATACGCGGATCTGCCGATCATCGCGCTGACCGCCAATGCCCTCCTTGAGGAAAAGGAACACTGCATCGAAGCAGGCATGAACGGACACATCGCCAAGCCGATCCGGATGGAACAACTTTATGCGCAGTTGCAAACCTGCCTGCCCGCACGGCAGCCTGAAAAGCTATCCGGCCCTACAGGGAGCGGCACGCAGTCCGTCGATTCCGGAAATGTCATCTCACCCCTCGATTTTCCTGGAATCGATGTTGCCGTCGGTCTGACCCATGTTGGCAAGAGGCCGCTTTACTTGCGACTGCTGGCCAAGTTCCGCGACACACACGGAGAGACCTTCGAAAATAACTATAACCAGGCAAAATACGACGGTGACTGGGGCTTGCAAGTACAAATCGCCCACGCACTGAAAGGTGTTTCGCGAACACTTGGCGCCTTCGATCTGGGAGAGTCTGCAGAAAAGCTGGAGGCCGCCGCCGCCGCAAAAAACAGCGAAGCATGCGATACATGCTTCGCGCAAACGCTCTACCAATTGCAGCGAGTAACACAAGGGCTGCGGGATCTCTGAGCCTACCGCAACATTATTGACTGGTGCGGCTGTCGGGCACCTCGGTCATTTTCCTGCGCATCGCCGGAAAGGTTTCCTTTTCCAACCAGCGCCTGAAGCGCAACACGTGCGGATCGAGCGTCCGGCTGCGTTCATCCAGCCAGTCGAGCAGCGCGCGCTCCGCGAACCACCATTGATGGTTCTGGTCCAGATATACCGCTTGCGGAAAACGTAAGGAAAGCCGGCGCGTCATGTCGAAATGTGCCGACCTCGGAATCCGCAGCACACCCAGCACATCGATCAGCGCCACTTCGCAGGAAGCACCGTTCCAGCGCACGCGAACCTGCAAGTCGTCGTAAGCATGAAAGTTGCCGGACATTCCGGCGTAGGCCCGATGCTTGAGCCAGCGAAAAGGCTTCCCGGCCCAGTGCTGCACCAGCAGGTACGAAAAAACCGAGCCCAATATCGGCGACGTCCAGACAAGAGCGAGTTGCGGGCCGAGCAGAAAGACCAGCACCAGAAAGAAGCCGGCGAACAAGCTGCCGGCAACGATCAGGTAGATTCGATTCCGGCGTCGTGTCTGCTCGTCAAGATCCATGCGCCGACCCCAGAATCAGAGAAGATTGCCATCGACGTAAAACCAGCGCCCGTTTTCCCGCACGAAACGGCTGATTTCATGCAGGCGGTGGCCGCGTCCGGCGATGCGGTAGCGGGCGACGAATTCGACGATGGCTTTGTTGTCGTCAATCTGCTGGTGGCGCCTGACCTCAAGGCCCAGCCATTTGGTACCGGCATCATCGGACAGATTGAGCGCTGCCGGCCGGGTCGAGGCATGCCAGGTGGCAAGCAGGTAATCTTCCCGCCCGAGTACGTAGGCGGTGTAACGCGAACGCATCAGGGCTTCGGCCGAATCCGCATTTTTGGCCGATTTTTCGAGTTGACCGCAGCAGTCGGCGTAAGACCGGCCGCTGTCGCAGGGACAAGAGTTCATTCGCCCTCGACGACCTCGCCGCCCAGTGCTTCGATCAGCTGCGGCAGGAAACGCGACAATTCTCCGGTCATCAGGGCGAAGTCGGCGTCGAACTGCTCGTCGGCATGCTCGGCACTCTTTTCGGCTTCTTCCTTGAGCAGGTCGAGGAAGGCGAGCCGCTTTATTTCCAGCTTCTCGCCGAGCACGAAGGAAATCCGGTCATCCCAGGTCAGCGCCAGTCGCGTCGGCAATTTGCCGCCGGCCAGATGCGCCTTGACTTCATCGCCTTCCAACGTGTGCCGAACATAACGCACCGCCGCCTTTTCCTCGCCGACCGCCTTCAATTCGCAGTCGCGATCGATAGTGAATCCGGCAGGCGCATCACCGCCCGCCAGCCAATCAGCCATCGCCGTTTGCGGCGAAAGCCGGGTGTGCAGCATGGTGAGCGGGAAATCGTCGACGCAATGGCGCAGATGTTCGATGACTTCTTCGGCCTTGGACGGGCTGCCGGCATCGACGCAGAACCAGCCGTTCTGCGGATCGATCCAGACGAAAATCGTGCGCTTTTTGGTGAAGGCGCGCGGCATCAACTCTTCCGTGACGCGTTCGCGCATTTCCTTCAACTGCTTGCGGCCCGGCGCGTAACCCTGCTGGGCCTCCATTGCCTCGGCACGTTCGCGGACTTCGTCATTGACGACAGAAGAGGGCAGCAGGCGCTGCTCGACAGACAACGCGATCAACCATTGACGATCAAGCGAAAAGACCAGTGCGCCGTCACGGCGCGGCGACACCCAGCCCCGGCTCATCGGCTGGTTGCTCGGGCATTTCACGAAAGGGCCACGCGCCAGTTGCTCCTCAAATTTGGCGAGCTCGATATTCCACGGCGTTGGCAAACGGTACAGCTGAAGATTCTTGAACCACATGTCGGAAGCTTTCGAAAAGAGGCTGATTACCCATAATCAGCAGGCACGGCGAACTTGCGCTAATCAGCACGGACATCCGGATTGCGGGAGCTCCGATCCGGTCTGCCTCGCAAACACAGGGGCGAAAGTTTAGCAGCCCCGGCGCATTGCCGCACGAGGCCAGGCAGAATACACTTGCGCCATGCGTCCGTCCCTGCGTCTCATCCTGTTGCTGATCCTGTCGATTGCCCTGCGCGGCTTTTCGGGGGTCGCATTCGCGCAACCGGAGCCCGCGAACCTGGCAGCCACGATTGCTGCGGCCACTCTGGCCGATTGCCCGGAGCACCAGCAGACTGCACCGCTCGCTGCCCCGGCGCATCACCAACCGGGCGACAAGTCTTGCCAGATCAGTTGTGACCTTGCCGCTGCCCCGGCACTCATTACCAGCCAGGGCATTCCGCTCGGCCCACTTCCGGATACGCTGCGCCCGACCTTGCCATTGCTGGCATTCGGCGAAGCACCGCCGCCGGATCACCCGCCCCCGATCCGCTGATTCTCCCCCTGCCTGTTTATTTCCGCCCGACACCCGTCGGCGCGGCGTTTACCATTGCATTGGAGAATCATCATGCCCATGACGCATTACATGGAACTGCTCGCGGTCAACCAACCGTGGAACCTCATTCTATTCATGGCCGTACCGGTCATTCTGGCCGAGACCGTCGCCATTACCGAACTGTTCATCCTGTTTTCCCGGCAATTTCACGGCCCGGTTCGCAACATCAACCGCGTCGCCAGCATTGTCGGCGGCCTCTATTTCACCGGAGTATTTGTCCATCTGCTGCTGAATGCGGTGATCCCGCTCACACAGACCGGGCAGTGGCGCGGCCCGGCCGACGTCATTGCGGTCAGCGCCTACCTGCTCGGTATCGTGCCCTTGCTGAGCCTTGCCCTGCTCGATCTCGGCGTTACCGGACGCGGCTTGAGCGATGAACAGAAGCTGAAGCAGCACGCCTTCTGGGTAGCGGTGTTTCTGGTCGTCGCGCACATCGCGATGATCTTCGGGATGCTTGATCCGACGCTACTTCAATCCGGAGCCGCCACCATGACCGGCCATGAAGGCATGGGCGGTCACGGTGCCATGCCAGGGCATTAACGCTTCTTGAAAATAACGTCCCAGACCCCGTGTCCGAGACGCAGACCGCGGTTCTCGAACTTGGTCAGCGGCCGGTAATCGGGGCGCGGGGCAAAACCATCGGCCGAATTGACCAGCGTCGGTTCGGCCGAAAGCACTTCCAGCATCTGCTGGGCGTACTCCTCCCAGTCGGTCGCGCAATGGAAATATCCACCCGGCTTGAGACGCGAGGCCAACAGAGCAACAAAGGGCGACTGGATCAGTCGACGCTTGTTGTGACGTGCCTTGTGCCAGGGATCAGGGAAAAAGACATGCACACCATCGAGCGATGCTTCCGGCAACATGTCACGCACCACTTCGACCGCATCGTGCTGGCAAATCCGCAGGTTGGCCAGTTCACGCTCGGCAATCTGCTTGCACAGTGCACCAACGCCCGGCACATGAACTTCGACGCCGAGGTAGTCGATGTCGCGATTGGCATCGGCGATTTTTGCGGTGGTTTCTCCCATACCGGTACCGATTTCCAGCACCTTCGGGTTGTTGCGACCGTAAAGCGCGTTGAGGTCGATCTGTTGCGGCGCATACACCACGCCGATTTTCGGCATCATCTCCGCGTAGTAGTTTTCCTGGGCTGCCGACATGCGACCGGCGCGCCGCACGTAACTCTTGATATGGCCGTAGCCTTCGCGGCCCTCAGTGTAGGCGCCTTCGCCGGCCGTCTCGATCAGGGGAGTATCGCTCATGATCCGATCAGCCCCGAGGTCGGCGACGACGGATCAGCCGAGTAATACTTGCGAGCCATGCGCCCGGCGAGGAAGGCTTCGCGACCGGCCTCGACACCCTTCTTCATGGCGCTGGCCATGAGCACCGGGTTTTTTGCATGGGCGATGGCGGTGTTCATCAGCACGCCGTCGCAGCCCAGTTCCATGGCGATGGTGGCATCGGAAGCAGTACCCACGCCGGCGTCGACGATGATCGGCACCTTGGCGTTGTCGATAATCAAGCGCAGGTTCCACGGGTTGACGATGCCCATGCCGGAGCCGATCAGCGAAGCCAGAGGCATGACGGCAACGCAGCCGATTTCTTCCAGCATCTTGGCCTGGATCGGGTCGTCGGCGCAGTACACCATGACCTGAAAACCTTCCTTGACCAATATTTCAGCAGCTTTCAGTGTTTCCGGCATATTCGGAAAGAGGTTGGTCGGATCGCCCAGCACTTCCAGTTTGCACAGCGGGTGACCATCGAGCAGTTCACGCGCCAGACGCAGGGTGCGGATGGCATCGTCCGCGGTGTAACAACCAGCGGTGTTGGGAAGGATGGTGAATTGCGACGGCGGTACGGCATCGAGCAGATTGGGCTGCCCGGCATCCTGGCCAATATTGACGCGACGAACGGCTACCGTGACGATTTCGGCACCGGAAGCGTCGAGCGCGGCTCGCGTTTCGGCAAAATCCTTGTACTTGCCGGTACCGACCAGCAGACGCGAACGGTAGGTTTTACCGCCAACAGTCAGTTGATGCATTGGAGTTCTCCTCAGCCGCCGCCAACGGCGACGACAATTTCAAGTTGGTCACCCGAGACGAGCGCAGTGCTGGCGTGCTGGCCTTTCGGGACAATTTCGCCGTTGCGTTCGACGGCGATGCGCTTGCCGGTGTAGCCAAGTTGCTCAATCAAACCGGCCACGGTCAGCGCTGCGGGGAAGTGGCGAAGTTCGCCATTGATCTTGAGTTCGAGCATCGGGTTATTTTAGCAAGCCACGAGGTTTCCTCGGCGCGTTCGTGAAGATGCGGTCATAAACCCAGTTGGGCAAGGCACGCAGGATTTTGGCGACGATACCCATCTGCCAGGGAATCACGGCACAACTGACTCCACGCTGGATGGCGGCGGCGAATCGTGGCGCCGCGGCCTCCGCAGTAAGCAAAAAAGGCATAGGGTACGGGTTGACCGCCGTCATCGGCGTCGCCACGTAACCCGGCGCAATGGTCACCACCTTGATGCCGTACGGACGCATTTCCAGACGCAAACTTTCCAGATAGGCAATGGCGGCCGCCTTGGAGGCCGAATAGGCTTCCGCCCCCGGCAAGCCGCGTATGCCGGCGACCGAGGCTATGCCCACCAGCCGGGCGGCACTGGCAGGCGCTTCCTTCATCGCCGAAATAAAGGGCGCGAAGCTTGCTGCCATGCCAAATACGTTGATATCCATCAGACGGCGAAATATCTCGAGGTCTTCCTCATGTTCGGTCAGCGTTCCTGCGGAAACGCCCGCGCTGGCGATGACGATGTCGGGAACCCCAAAACGATGCATGAAATCGCCGGCGGCAGCGTGCAGGGCGTTCGCATCGCAAACATCAAGGGGGTAACAGGCATGCCTGCCGCCCAGACGCTGGTTGAGACAATCCAGCAAATCACTGCGGCGCGCTGCCAGGCCCAGGTTTGCCCCCTGTGCCGCGTAGTAAACGGCAAGCGCCTCGCCGATACCCGACGAGGCGCCCGTGATGAAGACTTTAAGTGTCAATTACTTCTTGCCGCTACCCTTGGTCAACTTTTCGGTACGAATCTTGGCGATCAGTCTATCGGCAATCGCCAACTGGTCGTTGAAATCCCGGCCGGCGACGAGATACTTGCCATCGACGACCAATGCAGGCACGCCCTCGATGCGGTAGCTCTGGGTCATCTGGTCCGCCCGTTTGATCTTGCTCATCATGCCGAAGGAATTGAACAGCTCGCTATACTTCTTGGTGTCCACGCCCTTGTTGGCCAGCCATGTAACCTGGCTGCGCTCATCGAACAGATTGACCCGCTCGCTATGAATGGCACGGAAAATATCCGCGTCCAGACGCGCTGCATCACCCGTGCTTTCCAGCGTGTAATAGAGCTTGCCGATATTCATCCAGGCCGCGCGACCAAACGACACGGGAACTTTCCTGAAACTCACATCAGGCGGCAGCCTGGAAGCCCAGGCAACAACCAGAGGATTGAACTCGGCGCAATGCGAACAACCGTAGCTGAAAAACTCGGTCACTTCGATCTTTGCCGGATTTTCCGTCGGTTGCGGCGGTGAAAGCAGGGTGTAATCCGTGCCCAGTTGCTGGGCTGCAGCAGGCAGCGCTGCACACAGGGCGGCACCCAGGGTCACACTCAAAAACGCACGGCGGGCAGACTTCATTCCTTACTCCTATTTGACGAGTTGAGCTTCGATGCCTGATTTGGCAAGCTCGGCACGCACTTTGTTCAATTCTTCGATCTTGCTGTAGGGACCGACCCGAACGCGATACAGGGTCTGATCCTGAATCATGACCTGTTGCACGACGGCCTCCACACCCATGAACGCAAGTTTCGCCTTCTGGTTGTCAGCATCGTGTGCCGTGCTGAAGGAACCGACCTGAAGGAAGAGCGGCGTCTTGCTCTCCTTGGGAGGCTCGGCCTTCTCTTCTTTTTTCTCTTCCTTCTTTTCCTCTTTCTTCACATCTTCCTTTTTCGCTTCTTCCTTGGCATTTGCTGCCGGCTTGCCGGCCTTATCAGGCACTGCGTCTGCCTTGCCAGGAAGGATGTCGTAAAACTGGAAGCGTTTCTCCGGCACCGGATCGCCCGGCTTGCCCGGCAGCGCCATGGGCTCGACCGGCTGCCCGTTCGTTTCGGCTTTGCCATTCGCAGCAGAGGCCTGAACCTGCTTGTTGAAAGGCAGGGGCGAACTGTTCAGGTACCAGACGACAGCAGCCGCCAGGCCGACGCCCATCACCAATCCGATAAACATGCCAATCAGGGTGCCACCGGCTGATTTCTTGCGAGCCGGCTGAGATTTACGGGGTTTCATGTCACGACTCATCAGGAGTTCCTTACATCGATTCCGGACAGCTCACGCCCAGAATGGCCAAACCGTTACGAATAACCTGCCGAACCGCGGCTGCCAGCGCAACCCGCGCATCGCGCAAATCGACATCATCGACCAGCATGCGCTCGGCGTTGTACCAAGCATGGAATTCACCTGCCAGATCTTTCAGGTAGAAAGCAATCATGTGCGGCGCAAGATCGCGGGCGGCATTTTCGATCACTTCCCGGAACTGGGCCAACTCGTTGGCAATGGCAAGTTCGCGGGGATTTTCCAGACGCCCGAGATCAACCTCGGCCAACCCGGAAAGCTCCCCGCCCCACTGGTTGATCACCGAGCAGATCCGCGCATGGGCATACTGGATGTAGTAAACGGGATTTTCGTTGGTCTGACTCTTCGCGAGATCGAGGTCAAAATCGAGATGCTGATCCGATTTGCGCAGCGCGTAGAAGAACCGGCAGGCGTCGTTACCAACCTCACCCCGCAATTCGCGCAGGGTGACGAATTCGCCGGAGCGCGTGGACATCGACGCCTTCTGCCCATTACGGTAAAGCACCGCAAACTGGACGAGCGCCACCTGCAGCTTGTCGGCATCGAGATCGAGCGCCTTGATGGCACCGGTTACCCGCGGAATGTAGCCGTGGTGATCGGCACCCCAGATATTGATGACCTTGTCGAAACCACGCTCGAACTTGTTGAGGTGATAGGCGATATCGGAGGCGAAATAGGTGTAAAGACCGTTCTCGCGCTGCACGACACGATCCTTTTCATCACCGAAGGCAGTCGACTTGAACCAGCGCGCACCGTTCTGAACGTAGAGATGCCCCTTCTTTTCGAGGAGATCGACGCAGCGGGCAACCAGGCCGGTGTCGTACAAGGCCTTTTCGGAATACCAAACTTCGAATTCAACACCGAATTCCTTGAGATCGTCCCGGCAATCCGACAACTGCTCGTTCAAGGCGTGCTGATGAACGTATTCCCAATCCGGGCCAAGCAATTCCTTGGCGCGCGCAATCAGTGCATCAAGGTGCTGTTCGCGCTGCTGTTTCGCTTCATCATCAGCGCGCTCCGGGGCTGGCAAGCCGGGCGTTCCGGCCAGTATGCCTTCGGCCGGGCACAAATATTTCTCGCCGTGCGCAAGTTTCAGCTGTCTTGCCATCTCGCGGACGTAGTCCCCCTGATAGGCATTCGGCGGGAAAGGTATGGAAACACCATGCTGATCAAGGTAACGCAACCAGGTCGACAAACCCAGGATGTCCATCTGACGACCGGCATCATTGACATAATACTCGCGAGTCACATCCCAGCCGGCAAAGGTCAGCAGGCTGGAAAGCGATGCACCATAAGCAGCACCGCGACCATGTCCGACGTGCAGTGGCCCGGTCGGGTTGGCCGACACGAACTCGACCTGAACCTTCTGCCAGCCACCCAGCGTCGAACGCCCGTAGTTCTCCGCCTCGGCAAGGACCGCGCGAACGACACCCGTCTTGGCACGCGCATCGAGTGTGAAATTGATGAAACCGGCGCCAGCCATCTCGGCCTTTTTCACCAGATGCGAAGGGGGCAATTCGGCGATCAACTGGCTGGCAATGTCACGTGGATTTTTCTTCAGCGCCTTGGCCAGTTGCATGGCCAGGTTGGTCGCAAAATCACCATGCGTCGGGTCACGCGGACGTTCAAGGTGGATGGGAGTATCGGTTGCGCTCGGCGCAACACTGTCCAGCGCTTTTTGCAAAAGAGCTGTCAGTTGGGATTTGACGTCGTGGGCCATTGATTTGCGGCTGAATTTCAAAAGGGGAAATTATACGCTGCCAGACAGTAGTTATCGGCAGGCAGCAAATGCTCAGGCGCCCAGCACCCGGTTCTTGCCGGCACGCTTGGCCAGATACATCGCCTTGTCTGCACGATTGATCGCGTCCGCACCCGATTCATCCGGCCCGAGCTGTGCCACTCCGGCGCTGAAGGTAATCAGGATTTTTTCCTTTCCGGAAAAATAGAAGGTGCGCGTCAATTCGCGCTGCAAACGGACCATGGCGGCGATGCCCTGCTCAAGCAAGGTATCCGGCATCAGAATGACGAATTCCTCGCCACCGTAACGCGCCAGGGTGTCGCAAGGCCGCATGCACTGTCGCGCTATGGCGGCGAGATGAACCAATGCGCCATCGCCTGCCTCATGCCCCAGCCGGTCGTTGAGTTTCTTGAAATTGTCGATATCGAGCAAACAAACCGAAAGAGGCGTCTCCTTGCGCCGCATACCCGAAATTTCACGGGTCAGTGCCTCATCCAGCCCCTTGCGGTTGAGCGCATCGGTCAAGGGATCATGGCGGGCAAGTGCACTGGCATTATCAAGTTCAAGATGAAGATGAACCAGCTCTGCTTCCGTCGCCAGAACTTTCTCCTGCAATTTCTGCAACTGCTCGCGGGACGACTCAGTTTCCTCCACCATGGAGTGTGTGGCACCAATCACCTCTTCCAGCAAGGGGCCAATGGCATCCAGGCTTTTCACCTCGGAAATACGGCGCGCACTTGCTTCGATCCGCCCCTGAAAAGCCGTGCTCGACACGCTCATCGCAGCCAGGCGCTCAATGAAGGCGGCAAGCATTTGGCGCGCCTCTTCCTGTGCCTCAACCGTTCGCAGTTTGGCCTGCCCCTGCTTTTCCATGACATCGCGGATGCGCCGTTCGACCTCATCGAGATGGCGCACGGTCAGCGGCTGCTCCACCACCGCCAGCAGTCCGTCAATCTGACCTTTAAGCCAGTGATCATCAATACTCAGTTCCCCGATATTCTCAATGATCAGATGCAACAATTTCAGCAGGAGCCCCTTGATCTCGACCTGCTCTTCCGCCGCAAAAAGTACCTGATGTGTCAGCTGCGCCAGCTTCTGCCGGGCTTCAGCCAGATCTACCACAGGACGTTTCAAAACAACAAGGAACTCCTCGGCCGAAATCCACACCCGCCCACCATCGTCTCCCAACGCCGGCAATACGCACTCGATAAAACGGGCAAGTTTGAGAGCAAAGTCAGCAGGCAACACCGACGGCAAAACCAGATCGTGCTTCTTTTCCGCAGGTGCATCGCTGGCTAGCAACGCCAGAAAAGCCTCTTGAATACCTTGCCAACTGCGACGCCCGATCGATTCGTCAAGACTCTCAAGCAGTTTCTGTTGTTTCGTATCGCGTGCCACCAATTGACCCGCCAACTGCCGAAGCTGCTGATCGGGAAATGCCGCCACATTGGGCAATCCGGCGATCTCGTTGTAACACGCCTGGTAATTGGCGGGCGTCGGCGGAAGATGGCTGACCGCCAGATGCTTGAGCGCCTCCCGCGCAATCTCGGAGGGATTTTTCGGTTCGTTCATGATTGCTTGTCAGTCGAGTTAATCCGCAAGGCCCCAAAACGACAGTTACCGGGGACAGAACTCACCCCATCTTTTTGCCGAGTTTAACCGAATGACCGAACTAGGTGCACTCGGTAGAAACTTAAAACACTCAGCGTGGCATGCGCGCCCCGTGTTAGCATGTTCGACTCACTTTTGCTTGGTCCGACCAGACTTTTCCTGCCTGCCATGCGCTTCTTCCGTTTGCTCAAGATTGCCTCCGTCGCCAGCCGTTTCGGACTGGACGAGATGGTTCTCGAACATGAGCCGACTGGCCGTCTGGTTCGTTTGGCGAATGCGCTCCAATTCTGGCGCGATCTTTCGGCGCCAAGGGCCAGACGCCTTCGCCTTGCGCTGGAAGCACTCGGGCCCATCTTCGTCAAATTCGGGCAGGTACTCTCGACCCGCCGTGATCTGATGCCTGCCGACATTGCGGATGAACTTGCACGTCTTCAGGACCGAGTGCCACCGTTCGATTCACAGCTTGCGCTGGCCGAAATCGAGAAGGCGTACGGCCGCCCGGCCAGTGAGGTTTTTGCGGAATTCGATCCGGTTCCCGTCGCTTCCGCCTCAATTGCCCAGGTGCATTTTGCAAGATTGAAGGCTGAGGATGGGGGGCACGAGGTTGCAGTAAAGATCCTGCGACCTAACATGCTCTCGGTGATTGAGCACGATCTGGCCTTGATGGACAGCTTCGCGATGCTGCTCGAAAAACTGTGGTCTGACGGCAAGCGACTGAAACCGCGCGAAGTTGTCGCCGAGTTTGGCAAATATCTTCGAGACGAACTCGATCTCATGCGCGAAGCCGCCAATGCCTCGCAACTTCGCCGCAATTTCATCGATTCGCAGCTCTTGATCGTTCCGGAAGTGTATTGGGACTGGTGCACTTCCACCGTCATGGTCATGGAACGCATGGTTGGCACACCGATTTCGCAAATCGACAAACTCAGAACGGAAGGTATCAACCTGTCGAAGCTGTCGGAAGCGGGCGTGGAAATCTTTTTTACCCAGGTTTTCCGCGACGGTTTTTTCCACGCCGACATGCATCCGGGCAATATTTTCGTCGCCCCCGACGGTCGCTACATCGCGCTCGATTTCGGCATCGTCGGCACACTCACCGATACCGACAAGAATTACCTGGCCCAGAACTTTCTCGCATTCTTCCGCCGCGACTACAAACGAGTTGCCGAAGCACATATCGAGTCAGGTTGGGCACCAAAGGACACGCGCGTCGACGAGTTCGAGGCCGCCATCCGGGCAGTCTGCGAACCCATTTTCGACCGACCCCTGAAAGACATTTCCTTCGGCAAGGTGCTGCTTCGCCTGTTTCAGACCTCACGTCGCTTCAATGTGGAAATCCAGCCGCAGTTGGTGATGTTGCAGAAAACCCTGCTCAATATCGAGGGTCTGGGTCGCCAGCTTGATCCGGAACTCGATCTCTGGAAAACCGCCAAGCCCTTCCTGGAACGCTGGATGAGCGAGCAGGTTGGCTGGCGCGGCCTGCTGCGAACCCTGAAGCAGGAAGCCCCTTATCTCGCCCGTACCTTCCCGCAGTTGCCACGACTCGTTCATCAGGCGCTCACCCAGCCAGTGGCACCCGATCTGCAACCCCAGATGGAACGACTGATTGAAGCACAGCAGCAGGAGAACCGCTGGCTGATCATTATCGCCGTGCTGCTCGCCACCCTGCTCGCCACCCTGATTCACTGATTGCCGATGGCCACGATCAATCTATCGACCTTCACTGAGGAAGACGTTGCCGAGTGGTTCTCATCCCGCGAACTCAGCAAGGCAAAACCTTACGTCGACCTGGTGCAGGACATCGAAATCAACGGTAGCCAGATCAGTGCCGTCATACCCGGGTCAGCCCGCACCCCCTACTCGGCGCAAGCGTACCTCAGCCTCTCGCAAAGCGGCGAAATGATGCTGGTCAGCCGCTGCACCTGCCCTGTCGGGCGTCACTGCAAACACGTCGCCGCCATGATGCTGAAGGCCATCGAGGCGCGCAATCCGAAAGAACGCGTCAGTAGCAGTGTCTTGTCGTGGGTTGAAGATCTCCGCAGGGTATCGATCGCCGTAGCCAAGAAAAAGGCGAGGCCGGCTGGCGCACGTCAGCAATTGTTCTACATCATCAAATGGACGGCGGATCGGCGGCGCTTCGGCGTCGAAATCCGCAAGGGAAAGTACCCGGAAAGCGCAGAGGAATGGTGGAAGGTGGATCGCGCTCTAATCACCCCACCGCAGTTCGTCACTGAGGAAGATATCGGCATTCTGCGTCTCATCTGGGCCGAGCGAGGGCATGAAACCGGCCTGCGTGCTTTCGGCCTTGGC
The DNA here is from genome assembly GCA_964583695.1 of uncultured Dechloromonas sp. Classification (GTDB taxonomy): domain Bacteria; phylum Pseudomonadota; class Gammaproteobacteria; order Burkholderiales; family Rhodocyclaceae; genus Azonexus. The sequence goes on along the minus strand of CAZOWA010000021.1, from coordinate 4,544 downwards.
CCGAAGCACGGAGCCGAAATCATGCAACGCATGGCGGCGAGCCATCGCCTGTATCCGGAAGACGATCTAGGATTACCGCTCACCGCAGGCGCAGTTCGGCCGGCCAGCATCGGCTGGCAGGTCGACGGTATGGGTTTCCAGCGCCCCTACCTGAAACCCGAGCCCATGGCTGAAATGATCATTGCCGTTGACCCGCCCTGGTATCTCGATCTGGGAGAAGGCGAAACCGGTCCACTGGAAGTCACCGGCAACCCGGCCGTGGTCAATCGCCTGTTCACCCTGCCGCCCCTCTCGGCTAAGGAAGCGGCGCTTGTCGCCGAGGCATTGACGGAACTCGCCCCGGATCTTCCACTCCCGGCAGAGGATGCAGGTGCCCGCCTACGTCTTGTCGATGCCCCTTTGCAGGCCATTTTGCAACTTGACACCCTGCATACCCACGGCCAGCGAAACTGGCGTAACTATCCACAGAATTTCGGCGGCGGACCTTTCGATATCGCCAAGGTAATTTTCCGCTATGCGGATGCCGATATCCGTCCGGAAGAAAAAAGCGAATTCGTCACCCTGCCCGAAGGCGAAACCGTGCGTATCAAACGTCGTCCGGAAGCGGAAGCGAAGGCTTTGCAAGCATTGGCCACCTGCGGACTGGAACGGATACCCAGCCACACGCTCTACACCTTCGGTAGCCCGCCAGAAGGAATTTACGGCCTGGCCGAAGAAGCCCGCTGGCACCCATTCATGCAGGAAGGCATCGCCCAACTCAAGACAGCAGGCTGGCAAGTCGAGTTTCCCGAAGATTTTCGCCACCACGTCGTCGAGGTCGACAGCTGGGAAGCAGAACTGTACGAAGCGGACAACGGGTGGTTCAACCTTGATATGGGCATCATGGTTGAAGGCGAACGACTGGCCCTGGCGCCCTTGCTGGCCACCCTGTTCCGCCGCGACCCCCGCTGGCTGGACGCCACGGCACTCGAGCGTGTCGCCGATGACGAAGGTATCGAACTATTTACACCGCGGGGCAAACGTCTGCGCGTCTCCGCCGGGCGCATCAAGCCACTGGCCGCCACACTGATCGATCTGTTCGACGGTTTCACCGGTGGCGACGCCTTGCGTCTGTCGCGTTTCGATGCACCGCGCCTTGCCGAACTAACTGACGTCCGTCGCTGGGAATTTCGCGGCCAAGGCGATGTACTCGCGCTGGCTGAGCGCCTACAGGCGGCCCAAGGCATCAGCGATGTCACGCCGCCTGGCAGCTTTTGCCTTGAGTTGCGCCCATACCAGAAAGAAGGATTATCCTGGCTCCAGTTCCTGCGCGAGCAAAAGCTGTCCGGCATTCTGGCTGACGACATGGGGCTGGGCAAAACCGCACAGACACTAGCCCACCTGTTGGTAGAAAAAGAAGCCGGGCGTCTCGACAAACCCGCCCTGATCATTCTGCCGACTTCACTGATTTTCAACTGGAAGAACGAAGCAGCGCGTTTTGCACCGTCGTTGCGAGTACTTTCGCTGCATGGCCCGGAACGCAAGAGTCTCTTTGCGGAAATCGACCAGCACGATCTGGTCATGACAACCTACCCCTTGCTCTGGCGTGACGCTGAGGAACTGGTTCAGCACAGCTACCATCTCCTTATCCTCGACGAGGCACAGACCGTGAAGAACGCTCAGAGTCAGGCAGCCGAGACCGTGCGCCGGATCGATACGCGCCACCGTTTATGCCTTACCGGTACACCGCTCGAAAACCACCTTGGTGAACTGTGGAGCCAGTTCGACTTCCTGCTTCCCGGTTTTCTCGGCACCAGCCGCCAGTTCACCAAGCACTGGCGGACGCCCATCGAAAAGCTGGGTGATACTTGGCGCCGCGACTTGCTTGCCCGTCGGATTCGACCCTTCATTCTTCGTCGCAAGAAGGAAGATGTGGCGCGAGAGCTACCCCCAAAAACAATCATCGTGCGCAGCGTCGAACTTGAAGGCAGCCAGCGTGATCTCTATGAAACGGTACGTGCCGCGATGGACGCCAAGGTACGTGACGAAATTGCCCAGAAGGGCTTTGCGCGCAGCCAGATTGTCATCCTCGATGCTCTGCTCAAACTTCGCCAGGTATGCTGCGACCCCCGTTTGGTCAAGGCCAACGCAGCCAAAAAGGTAAAGGAGCGTGCCAAGCTCGACCTGTTGATGGCGATGTTGCCCGAATTGGTCGACGAAGGTCGACGAATTCTTGTCTTCTCCCAATTTACAAGCATGCTGGCCTTGATTGAAAATGAGCTGAACAAATTGGGACTGACCTATGTCACCCTGACCGGGGATACCGTCAACCGCGAAACCCCGATCCAGCGTTTTCAGCAAGGCGAGGTGCCGATTTTCCTGATCAGCCTGAAAGCTGGTGGCGTCGGCCTCAATCTGACCACGGCCGACACCGTGATTCATTACGACCCTTGGTGGAATCCCGCAGTCGAAAATCAGGCAACTGATCGTGCTCACCGACTGGGCCAGGACAAACCGGTCTTTGTCTATAAGCTGATTGTCGGTGGCAGCATCGAAGAAAAAATTCTTGCCTTGCAGGAACGCAAGGCTGAGCTGGTAGCTGGCATCCTGTCCGACGATCGCCGTGTGGATGTCAAATTCGGCACCGACGACCTCGCCGCGCTCTTCGAGCCGCTACCCTCCTGAAAACAGCCAGAGGAATCAGGCAGCCTTGCCGGCGGCGTGCTCCATTTTCGACAACGCTTCCCGCCCGGACAGCAAATGGTCATGCATAGCCTTTTCGGCGCGGGCGACATCACCTGCTTCGAAGGCTGCCATGATCGCCCGATGCTCTTCCAGGGACTGTTGCAAACGCCCTTCTAGAAACAGCGAGTGCATGCGCGACATCTTGAGCACTTTGCGCAGATCCTGAATCACCGAAAGCATCCAGCGATTATTGGCTAGCTCCTGGATCCGCCTGTGAAACTCCTGATTGGCCTCGAAAAAGGCATCAATGCGCCCCTCTCTGGCCGCCTTTTCCAGTTTTTCATGAATGGCTTTCAGGGAAGCAATGTCGGCCTTGCTCGCCCTCTGTACTGCATCTACGACACAACGCCCCTCCAGCAAGGCCATCAACGGGAAAATATCGTCGACATCCTGATGCGATATTTCGGTGACATAGCAGCCGCGGCGTGGCTTGAGTTCAACCAGCCCCTCGGAGGCCAGAACCTTGAGCGCCTCCCGCAAGGGGGTACGTGAAATTCCATATTGTTCGGCGAGCTTCTGCTCGTCGATCCAGGTACCTGGCGTCAGTTCGTGGGCAAAAATGCGCTGTCTCAGACGCTCGGCCACTTCCTGGTAAAGGGCGGTAGGTGCAATACGGGTCATGTCTTTTTTTGGTGTGAAAAGGGAAAGTGGGTGCGTCGCCGACTTGCCTCTATAATTATGGATAACGTATTATGCCGGGTTTTGTATGTCAAGCTCGGGCATGAAGCGTAGAATTTTGGATTCTGCATCATCGGCCTGAAAAAATCGAATCAGCGGGGGATGTGTCATGTCGGAAAAGTTCTTTGATTCCAATAATCTGGATGCTTGGGAAAAGGCTGCAGCCAAACAGGCTCCTGGCGGTGATGTTGCGAATCTGGTCTGGAAAACTCCGGAAGGCTTGGCTGTCAAGGCGCTCTATACCAAGGCTGATGTCGAAGGTCTCCAGTTTGCCGATACCCTGCCCGGTTTCGCCCCGTTCCTGCGTGGTCCGCAACCGACCATGTATGCCGTCAAGCCTTGGACCATCCGTCAGTACGCCGGGTTCTCCACCGCCGAGGCATCCAACGCTTTCTACCGCAAGGCGCTTGCCGCCGGCGGTCAGGGCGTGTCCGTCGCCTTCGACCTCGCCACGCACCGTGGTTACGACTCCGACAATGCGCGCGTAACGGGCGACGTCGGCAAGGCTGGTGTGGCCATCGATTCCGTCGAAGACATGAAAATCCTGTTCGACGGCATCCCGCTCGACAAGATTTCCGTCTCAATGACCATGAATGGCGCCGTGCTGCCGATCCTGGCCGGCTACATCGTCGCCGCCGAAGAGCAGGGCGTGTCGCAGGACAAGCTGTCCGGCACCATCCAGAACGACATCCTCAAAGAATTCATGGTGCGGAACACCTACATTTATCCGCCCAAGCCGTCGATGAAGATCATCGCCGACATCTTCGGCTACACCGCGCAGCACATGCCGAAGTTCAACTCCATCTCGATTTCCGGCTACCACATCCAGGAAGCAGGTGCCAACCAGGCCATCGAACTGGCCTTCACGCTGGCCGACGGCATGGAATACGTCCGCACCGGCGTCGCCTCGGGCATGGATGTCGATACCTTCGCGGGTCGCCTGTCCTTCTTCTGGGCTGTCGGCATGAATTTCTATCTCGAAATCGCCAAGATGCGCGCCGGCCGCCTGCTGTGGGACCGCATCATGACTGGTTTCAACGCCAAGAACCCGAAGTCCAAGATGCTGCGCACGCACAGCCAGACCTCCGGCTGGTCGCTCACCGAGCAGGATCCGTACAACAACGTCGTGCGTACCACCATCG
>CAZOWA010000020.1:0-48285 GCA_964583695.1 uncultured Dechloromonas sp. | reverse complement strand
CGCCGATGGCGTCGATGCGCAGGCTGTCCTTGGTCGTGCGGCTGCCGTCGCCGAGACCGGTTGAGCCGGCGTCGCCCGTGCGGGTGACGATTTTCGAGAGGCGGTTGCCCTTGCGTTCGGTATCGCTCACAGCGTGTTTCTCCTGGGTGAGGGCAGATTATACTGAGCAGCCCGCCAACAGACTGTCATTCCGATGCCAAAGTTCGCTGCCAATCTCAGTTTCCTGTTCGCCGATACGCCGTTTCCAGATCGTTTCCGGTGTGCGGCACAGGCTGGCTTCAAGGGGGTTGAATACCTGTTTCCCTACGAGTATCCGGCGGGCGACGTCGCTGCCTGGCTGGCCGGCAATGATCTTGAGCAGGTGCTTTTCAATCTGCCGCCGGGTGACTGGGCTGCGGGCGAGCGGGGGCTGGCCTGCCTGCCGGATCGGCGCGGCGAGTTTGCCGAGAGTGTTGATCTGGCGGTGCAATACGCCGTGCAGCTTGATTGCAGGCGAGTTCATTGCATGGCCGGTCTGCGCCCGGACGGCGTCGACGAGGCCCTGCTTGAGGCTGCTTACGTGGCCAATCTGCGTTATGCGGCAGATCGCTTTGCGAGCATTGGTGTGACCGTGATGATCGAGCCGATCAACAGTCGCATCGACATGCCCTGCTACTGGCTGGATGATGTCGACAAGGCTTTTCGCCTGCAGGCCGGGATTGCACGCAACAATGTCAGGGTGCAGTACGACATTTATCACGCCCAGATCATGGCCGGGGATCTGGCGCGCACTCTGGAAGCCAATATCGGGCGGATCGGACATGTGCAGATTGCCGATAATCCGGGGCGGCACGAGCCGGGTAGCGGCGAGATCAATTACCCTTTCCTCTTCGCCTTGCTCGACCGTCTGGGTTACGACGGCTGGGTCGGTTGCGAGTACAAGCCACTGACCACGACCGAGGCGGGGCTGGGCTGGCTGCCGCGAGTCGCCGGCTGATGAATCCGCGCCGGATCTTGCGTCAGGTGTTCGACGCGGCGATCGCTGCGGCCGATCCGGCGGTGTGCGTGCCACCGTATTTGCCGCCGGATGATGGTGGCCGGCTGATCGTAGTCGGTGCCGGCAAGGCATCGGCTGCCATGGCGCGGGCGGTGGAGCAGCATTGGTCGGGGCCGCTGGACGGGCTGGTGGTCACCCGCTACGGGCATGGTGTGCCGTGCGAGCGTATCGAAATCGTCGAAGCGGCACATCCGGTACCCGATGCAGCCGGCGAAGCAGCGGCGGGGCGCATCCTGGAAAAAGTGCGTGGGCTGCATGCTGGTGATCGCGTTCTCGCGCTGATTTCCGGCGGTGGCTCGGCTTTGTTGGCAGCGCCGGCCGAGGGAGTTTCGCTGGCTGAAAAACGTGCCATTACCTCTGCGCTGCTGCGTTCCGGGGCGGCGATCGGCGAAATCAACTGCGTGCGCAAACATCTTTCGGCGATCAAGGGTGGGCGTCTCGCCGAAGCGGCCTGGCCGGCCAGCGTTCTGACCCTGGCGATTTCCGACGTGCCGGGCGACGATCCGGCGGTGATTGCTTCCGGGCCGACGGTGGGCGATCCGGGAACGGCACGGGATGCGTTGCGTGTGCTCGATGGCTACGGGATAGCCTTGCCGGCAGCGATTCGCGAGCGTCTGCTGGGCGGTGCGCTGGAAACGCCCAAGCCAGGGGCGGAAAAACTGGCGCGCAGCAGCTTCCGTCTGGTCGCCAGTCCGCGCCAGATGCTCGAAGCTGCTGCCGCTGAAGCGCGTCGGCTGGGGGTGACGCCGGTGATTCTTGGCGACGCCATTGAGGGCGAAGCGCGTGAAACAGCGCGGGAAATGGCTGCGTTGGCGCGGGCATGTGCGCAGGGTGTCTGGCCGGCCGGCTTCCACGGTGAACCGGAAAAAACGGCCAAAAAACCGATCCTTCTGCTGTCCGGTGGCGAGACCACGGTGACTCTGCGCGGTACCGGGCGGGGTGGTCGCAACAGCGAATTCATGCTGGCACTCGCACTCGCACTGGATCGCGCCCCGGGGATCCACGCATTGGCGGCAGATACGGACGGTATCGACGGTTCCGAGGACAACGCCGGGGCCTTCGTTTCGCCGGATACCCTGAGCCGGGCGCAAGCACGCGGTCTGGATGCGGCTGGCCGGTTGGCCGACAACGATGCCTGGGGTTTCTTCGCCGGGCTGGACGATCTGCTGGTGACCGGCCCGACACGCACCAATGTCAACGACTTCCGGGCGATCCTTCTGGTTTAGAGTTAGACCACCCGGTTGCGGCCGTGGTTCTTGGCGGCGTAGAGCTTGCCATCGCAGGTGGCGATGACATCTTCGACCAGATGCTTGTCGATGACCGAGTAGAACGCCGGGCTGATTTCGGTGACGCCGAAGCTGGCGCTGATGGCAATCGGTGCGGCATCGGGCAACGGGCAGGAGGCGATGCGCTGGCGCAGCTTTTCGGCCAGGGCCAGACCCTGTGCGTGGGAAGTGGATGGGGCGACGAGCAGGAATTCTTCGCCACCGTAGCGGAAAATGAGGTCGGACTGGCGCAGCGATTCACGCACGATGCCGGCGATGTGTTCAAGCGCCCGGTCACCCGTCTGGTGCCCGTATTTGTCATTGAGTTTCTTGAAGTGATCGATGTCGAACATGATCACGCTGAAGACCGATTCGGTGGCCTTGGCGATTTCCATCTGGTTGATCAGCACGCGGTCGAGGAAACGCCGGCTGAGGAAGCCGGTAAGCGGATCCTTGTTGTAGACGCTCATGATCACGATGTTGTTGAGCAGGGAAATCTCGTTGCCCAGCTCAAGCGAGTAGGTTTCCGCTTTTTTCAGCATGGCGTAGATCGGGGCGCTGACATGTTTGCGGTTCATGATGTCGCCGACTTCGCTGACCACATGGTGCAGCGATTCGTGCAGGCTGCGGATCTGGGCAGCGTGGCTGCGGTCACGAATCATGCGGTAGCCTTCATCGTCAAGCCAGCGCCCGAACTGGCAACAGGACGGGTTCATTTCCGGCATGTTTTCCGGGTCGCGCTCGCTCACCGCTTCGACCAGGCGGGCCACCCATTCCAGATGGTTTTCGAAATAGACGAGCAGGTTCTTGTCGTTGAGGTTGTGGATGTGCATCAGGCGCAAATGGTTGCGCGTCCCTAGCCGGTTGAGAAATACCCGCAGATAGATGGCGGCGAACCCGTCTTCCATCGCTTCGAATAGCGAGATCGTCTTGCTCGCCTCATCCAGTGCGCCTCGTGCCAGGGTGAGCTTGATGAGCAGGTTGCGCAGTACGCCGAACTGGTGGGAAAACAGCGTGAACGGGGTGTTTTCCCCGGCCAGTTCCTCAATCATTGCGTGGCAGCGGGTTTCGTCGCCGGAACTCAGCGTTTCCCTGAGGCATTCCATGATGCGCGGCCAGGCGACGATGGTGCTTTCGACCGAGAACAACTCTTCCGGGGGCGCTGTTTCAACCTGCTGGTCTAGTTCCTGCAACAAACGCCTCAGCAATAGCAGGTTTTCCGGCTGATTCCAGTTGCTCATGCTGAAGGTGTCCCAAAAGGCCCGTAATCGCGGGATTATAAAAGTTCGGGGCATCGAATATGTGAATATTTGTATACTTTGGTGATAGTCGGAGACCTGTTCGCCGGGTTTAAAATGCCGCCATGGACACCTCACCAGACCCCTCTTTCAGCACCGATCGCGCGGCTTTGGCGGGGCGTCTGAAAAACCTGCTTCCGGACCACTGCCTGCTCATCGATGAAGAAGACCTGCGGCCCTACGAATGCGACGGCTTGACTGCCTACCGCGAGTTGCCGATGGCGGTCTGCCTGCCGGAAACCGAAGCCCAGGTGGTCGACGTGCTGCGTACCTGCCATCAACTCGGCGTACCGGTAGTGGCGCGCGGCGCAGGTACCGGACTGTCGGGTGGCGCGATGCCGCACGCTCAGGGCGTGGTGCTGTCACTGGCCCGCTTCAACAAGATACTTCGCCTCGATCCGCAGGCCCGTCTGGCCATCGTTCAGCCTGGCGTGCGCAATCTGGCCGTTTCGGAAGCGGCGGCGCCGCATGGCCTGTATTACGCACCCGATCCGTCATCGCAGATTGCCTGCACGCTGGGCGGCAATGTCGCGGAAAACTCGGGCGGCGTGCATTGCCTGAAATACGGGTTGACCGTCCATAACGTGCTGCGCATCCGGGTGGTCAGCATCGAAGGCGAGATTTTCGAGATCGGCTCGGCAGCGCCCGATGCGCCAGGCTATGACCTGCTGGCCCTGATGATCGGTTCGGAAGGCATGCTCGGCGTGGTCACCGAGGTGACCGTCAAGCTGGTGCCCAAGCCGGAACTGGCGCAGGTCGTCATGGCTTCCTTCGACGAAGTTGGCAAGGCGGGCGACGCGGTGGCCGCCATCATCGCCGCCGGCATCATTCCGGCCGGGCTGGAGATGATGGACAAGCCCGCAACGGCCGCCGTCGAGCCGTACGTCAAGGCCGGTTACGATCTTGATGCTGCCGCCATCCTGCTCTGCGAGGCGGACGGTACGCCGGAGGAGGTTGCCGAGGAAATCGCCGCGGTGACGGCGGTGCTGCGCTCGGCCGGTGCCCGCGAAATTCGCGTCTCGCAGTCGGAAGCCGAGCGCCTGCGTTTCTGGGCCGGGCGTAAGGCGGCGTTTCCTGCCGTCGGGCGCATCACGCCGGATTACTACTGCATGGACGGCACCATTCCGCGCAAGCGGCTGGCCGAAATGCTCTCGGCGATTGCCGCCATGGAAGAAAAATACGGCCTGCGTTGTGCCAATGTCTTTCACGCCGGCGATGGCAATCTGCACCCGCTGATCATGTACGACGCCTCGCAACCGGGCAACTGGGAACGGGCCGAAGCGTTTGGTGCGGAAATCCTCGAACTCTCCGTGGCCCTCGGTGGCTCCATCACCGGTGAGCACGGCGTCGGAATCGAAAAGATCAACCAGATGTGCGTGCAATACCAGCGCCCGGAACTCGACACTTTCCGCCGCATCAAGTCGGCCTTTGACGAGCGCGGCCTGCTCAATCCCGGCAAGGCCGTGCCCAGCCTGCATCGCTGCGCGGAATACGGGCGCATGCACGTGCATCACGGCGAGCTGAAATTCCCGGAACTGGAGCGCTTCTGATGCAACTGGACGATTTGTCGGAGCGCCTGCGGGCGGCGTACGACGACGCCGTGCCCGTGCGCATTCGCGGCGGCGGCAGCAAGGATTTTTACGGCGGCATGCTGGCTGGCGAGGTGCTCGACGTGGCAGCTTATCGCGGCATCATTGCCTATGAGCCGACCGAGCTTTACGTGACGGCACGCTGTGGTACGCCGCTCGCCGAAATCGAGGCGGCGCTGGCTGAAAAAGGTCAGATGCTGGCCTTCGAACCGCCGCATTTCGGTCACGCGACGCTGGGCGGCTGCGTTGCGGCCGGCCTCTCCGGGCCGCGTCGGCAGCAGGCCGGGGCGGTGCGCGATTTCGTGCTGGGCGTGAAGCTGATCGACGGCACCGGTCAGCTGCTCGATTTCGGTGGTCAGGTCATGAAGAACGTCGCCGGTTACGACGTGTCGCGCCTGCTCGCCGGCAGCCTTGGTACGCTGGGCGTGCTTGCCGAAGTGACGCTGAAAGTCCTGCCCGTGCCGGTTGCCGGGCAGACGCTGGTTTTTTCCATGGGCGAGGCTGAGGCGATTGCCCGGCTAAACGAATGGGGCGGTCAGCCCTTGCCGATTTCCGCCTCGTTCTGGTTTGCCGACCAGCTCTGGCTGCGCCTGTCGGGCGCACGGGCGGCGGTCGATGCGGCCTGCCGGAAACTCGGGGGCGAACCGATGGATGCCACGGTCAACCCGAAAAAACACTGGATTTCGGTACGTGAGCAGACGCACCCGGCATTTGCCGGCACGCCGCTGTGGCGGCTCTCGCTACCCTCGACGACCGCTCCGCTCGATCTGGGTGTGCCGCAGGCTATCGAATGGGGCGGCGCTCAGCGCTGGCTGGCCGGTGATCTTGATCCGGATGAAGTGCGCCGTGCTGCGGCCGCGGCTGGTGGCCATGCCGTGCTCTATCGGGCAGCCGAGTCGTTGCGTTGCCGGGTCGGGCCGTTCGCGCCGCTGTCGCCGGCCTTGCACGCCCTGCACCGGCGACTGAAAAAGACCTTCGATCCGAAGGGAATCCTCAACCCCGGTCGTCTCTATGCGGAGTTCTGATGGATACCCGGCTCGCTGATTTCATCCGCGATACCCGCGCCGGCGAGGAAGCCGAAGCCATCCTGCGCAGTTGCGTGCATTGCGGCTTCTGTACGGCAACTTGCCCGACCTACCAGTTGCTGGGCGACGAACTGGATGGTCCGCGTGGGCGTATCTATCTCATCAAGCAGGTGCTTGAGGGGCAGCCGGCGACGGAAAAGACGCGCCTGCACCTGGATCGCTGCCTGACCTGCCGTTCCTGCGAAACGACCTGCCCTTCCGGCGTCAAATACAGCCGTTTGCTCGATATCGGGCGCCAGGTGGTTGAGGCGCAGCTATCGCGCAAGGTCGGTGAAGCACTGCCGCGCCGGCTGTTGCGTGAAGTCCTGCCACGGCGCGGACTGTTCGGGCCGTTGGTCCGGATGGGGCGGGCCATGCGTCCGCTGTTGCCCTCTTCGCTTGCCGACAAATTGCCGCCGCCAACGGCCAGCGTGGCCAAGCCTTGGCCCGTCAAGGCCCGTCACGGGCGCCGCATGCTGACGCTGGCTGGTTGCGTCCAGCCAGCGCTGGCGCCCAATATCAATGCGGCTGCGGCGCGCGTTCTGGATCGCCTCGGCATCGAACTGTTCGAGGAGGCGAAGGCCGGTTGCTGCGGTGCCGTGCGCTTTCATCTCAATGATCAGGCCGCGGCGAAGGACGACATGCGGCGCAATATCGATGCCTGGTGGCCGCACGTCGAAGCCGGCATCGAAGCCATCGTCGTCACCGCTTCCGGTTGCGGTGTGCAGGTGCGCGAATATGGTCATATTCTGGCGGATGATGCGGTCTACGCGAAAAAAGCCGAAAAAATCAGTGCCTTGTGTCGTGATCCGGCCGACATCATTCTGGCCGAAGGAGCACGCGTTCGCGAATTGCTGGGCCCGCTCCGTGCTGACCGTGGCAAACTGGCTTTTCACTCGCCCTGTACCTTGCAGCACGGGCTGAAAATCAAGGGGGTGATCGAAACTTACCTTGAGGCAGCTGGATATGAACTGGTGCCGGTGGCGGACAGTCACCTGTGTTGCGGTTCGGCGGGGACTTATTCTGTATTGCAGCCCGAACTGTCGGCGCGTCTGCGTGACAACAAGCTGGCGGCCTTGAGTCAGGCTTCGCCGCGGGTCATCGCCACGGCGAATATTGGCTGCCTGACCCATCTGCAGTCGGGTAGTGTGCTACCGGTGCGGCACTGGGTTGAATTGATTGACGAGGTTCTGGGATGAGTACAGGGGTGTCTGTTTCCGAAATTACGAGGGAGTTGGGGGAACTGGATGCGCGACGTATCCGCCGCCTGCTCGAAACTGGGGTGAAGATTCCCGCGCAGCCGCGTGTCCTGACTGAATTGCGCAGGCTAATGGCGCGCAAGGAGCTTGATGTTCGCCTGCTGGCCCGCGTCATCAATCAGGATCCGGGGATGTCCGCCCTCTTGTTCAAGGTGGTTTGCAGCCCGGCCTACAGGCAGCACCAGCCATTCGAGTCGATCGAGCAGATCCTGCATGCGGTGGGCGTTCATCAGACCTTCAATCTGGTGCAGGCCATTGCCCTGACTTCGATGCTCGATATCAGCAAGAACCGCGAAGTGTATGAGGCTTTCTGGGCGCGCTCGCGGGCGGTCGGGCAGCTTGCCATGCTGATCGCGGAAGAACGCATCGCGGTCTGCAACATCTTTCCCGATCAGGCTTATCTCGCCGGAATCTTTCATGATTGCGGCGTGCTTCTGCTGATGCAGCGTTTTCCACGTTACTGTGCGGAAATGCGGCTTGAGGAGCCGGGGCGCTGGGTCGATCTGGCGGAGGAGGACAAGAAATTCAATGCCGATCACTGTGTGGTCGGCTATCTGGTCGCACGCCACTGGCATTTGCCCGACTTCATTTGCGATGCCATCCGGTTTCACCACGCCATTGGTGAGCTGGGTTTTCACCAGACACGCAGTATGGTGGCAGTGTTGCTTCTGGCCATCGAAATCTACTATCGCTCCCTGCGTGTCCCGAATGCCGAGTGGGATTCGGTCAAGAACGAGGTGCTTCCAGAACTAGGTATCTCCGAGGATGCCCTGCCGGAGTTCATTGATGACATTCTTGAGCGTTACAACGGAGGAGTCGACCTCTGACGTGAGCGTAACGAAAGGTAACAGTGTGGCGTGAGGGTAAGGCTTTCGTGCTATTCTGCCGGGCATTAGAGGAGTGGCAATGGCAATAACAGTGGATGCCTGTGCAGCACAGCATCAGGGAGATCGAAAAGAACAGCAGGATCGCGTAGCGATCCTTGCGCATGGCAAACAGCGTGGTGTTGCGCTTGCAGTCGTGGCAGACGGCATGGGCGGGCACACCGGCGGTGCATTGGCTGCGGAGCAGGTAGTGCACACGGCCAAGAACAACTTCGACCACTTTTCCCCCTCCGAGGAAAGCGCGCGTTCCCTGCTTGAAAACAGCATGCGTGAAGCGCATACGATGATCAAGGCTTCGCGCTTCATCAATGAAAAAGATCCGCACAGCACCGCCGTCATGCTTGTCCTTCAGCCCGGTCTGGTGACCTGGGGGCACTGTGGCGACAGCCGGCTGTACCGTTTCCGCGGCAAGGAGTTGGCGGCTCGCTCCGTTGACCATTCCTACGTCGAGCATCTTGTTGCGATCGGGCGCATTACCCCGGAACAGGCGCTGACCCACCCCAACCGCAATGTCCTGCTGACTTCGTTGGGCGGGCAGGAGGAGCCGCGTTTCGATTTTTCCGAAACCGACGACCTGCTTCCTGGCGATGCTTTTATCCTGTGTTCAGATGGTCTTTGGGCTTATTTCGACAACCTTGAACTGGCTACCCTGATTGCCGAGAACTCGGCGAGAGATGCCTGCGAAAAACTCATCGAGCTGGCGCGCAAGCGGGCCGGTGGCACCGGCGATAATCTTTCGCTTGCCATCATCAAGCTGCTTGAAGCACCTGCGAGCAAACCCAAAACACCGCCGGGTTTTTCGCGCGCTGTCCGCTGACTTCAAACAATGAAAAACGGCACCGCAAGGTGCCGTTTTTCATTGGAATGTCGGTGGGCTCAGGCTTTTCGACCTAATCCGCCGAGCAGTGCCGCCACAATTTTTTTCGGCTTGTGCGGGTCGGCCTTGGCGACGGCTTTGGGCGCATCAGGCAGTTCCGCGTGCTTCGCTTCGTAGGGTTTGCTGAAATCGAAGCCGTCGGCAGCGACCATGTTCCGTCCGTGGCGGCGTTCCGGTTTGTGGGCGAGCGGAGCCTTGGCCGGGGGCGGCGCACTACGTTTTTTCTTGTTACCCGGCGGGTATTCGTATTCTGGTTCCGGTTCGAAGCCAGCTACTTCGACCTGTTCGATCGGCCGCTTGATCAGCTTTTCGATATCGATCAGATAGCCCACTTCATGCGCACTGACCAACGAAATGGCGTTGCCCATCTTGCCGGCCCGACCGGTGCGGCCGATACGGTGCACGTAGTCTTCCGGCGTGTGCGGTAGTTCGTAATTGATGACGTAGGGCAGGTCGTCCACGTCGAGGCCGCGGGCGGCGACGTCGGTGGCGATCAGTGCGTGCGTCTCGCCGGCCTTGAAGGCATCGAGTGCCTTGATACGGTCGAGCTGGCTCTTGTCACCGTGAATGGCATCCGCCTTGATGCCTGCGCGTTGTAGTTCACGGGTCAGGCGCGAGCAGCCCTGCTTGGTGCGCATGAAAACGATGCACTGGCGAATTTCACCGGATTTGAGCAGCCGGGTAAGCAAGCCACGCTTGCCGAACTCGGAAACCGGGTGGACACGGTGGGTGATGGTGTCCGACACCTGATTGCGTCGCGCTACCTCGACAAGTACCGGGGCTTTCAGCATGGTGTCGGCCAGCTTCTTGATTTCTTCGGAGAAAGTGGCCGAGAACAGCAGGCTCTGGCGCTGCTGCGGCAGCATGTTGAGGATACGCGTGACATCCGGGATGAAGCCCATGTCGAGCATGCGGTCCGCTTCGTCGAGCACCAGTGCCTGAACCGAGTTGAAGCTGACACTCTTCGACTCGACGTGATCGAGAAGTCGTCCGGGGGTGGCGACGAGAATTTCGACGCCCTTCTTCAGTTCGGCGATCTGCGGCTTGATGTCGACGCCACCGAAGGCGCACATGGCGCGGATCGGCGTGTGCTTGCTGTAGGCCTTGACCGATTCGAACACCTGCAAGGCCAGTTCCCGGGTTGGGGCGAGAATCAGTGCGCGTACCGGGTGCTTGGCCGGGGATGGGCTGCTGCTGGCGAAAGGCAGGATACGCTGGAGAATGGGTAGGGTGAAGGCGGCAGTTTTTCCGGTGCCGGTCTGGGCGCCGCCCATGATGTCCTTGCCTCGGATAACGAGCGGAATGGCTTGCGCCTGGATCGGTGTGGGTTTCGTGTAACCTTCGTCAAGCACGGCACGTAGCAGTTCCGGCGCCAGGCCCAGGTCTGCGAAGCTCGTTTCGGGAAGGGAATCGGCGGGTGCGGGCGCCGCCGGGATGCTGGCCGCGTCGCCAGCTAACGTATTGATTTCAGACATGGGGCACGATTATACGCCACCCGCGGCAGCGTGTCCGGTATGCGACCGTGCTTCCTTCTGGACTACAGATTCCTGGTCAATGCTTCGAGGCGTTCACGATTGATTGGCTTGACCAGAATTTCGTCAAATCCGGCAGCCAGAAAGCGCTCTCGTTCCTCCGGAAATGCGTGCGCTGTATAGGCAATGATCGACAATGCATTCCCGCAGGGGAGTTGGCGAAGTTTGCTGCAGGTTTCTTCGCCAGAGATGCCAGGCATGCTGATGTCGAGAAGAACGAGGCTAAACGAGCCGTCCTTGACCTGGTGCAGGGCAGCTTCACCGTTTTCTACCTCTTCCGTCGTCCAGCCGAGCTTGCGGAGCAGGGCACTGGCCAGCAGGCGATTGGTGGGGTGGTCGTCAACAATCAGTGCTTTGCGCTCACGCATGTTCGGAACTCAGCGGAAAGTGGAGAGTGAACGTCGAGCCGGTGCCGACGTTCGATTCCAGTGTAACCCGACCGCCCATGTGTTCGGTCAGTTGCTTGACCAGAGCGAGCCCCAGACCGGTTCCGCCATGCTCCCGGGTCAGGAAGTTCTCCAGTTGCTTGAACTTTTCGAAAATCACGGCCTGGCTTTCGGGCGGGATGCCCGGCCCGGTATCGCTCACGGCGAAGAGGATTTCTTCGCCTTCCCGCCGGGCGTTCAGGGTGATGCCGCCTTGGTCAGTAAATTTCACCGCGTTGGAGAACAGATTGTTGAGAATTTGGCGCAGGCGCATCGGGTCTGCATGGAAACTTGCCGGCAGGTCTTCTGCCAGTTGCAGTTCGAACGAAATGCCTTTTGCTGCGGCGGCGCCGCGATGAACCTCTGAACTTTCACGGAGGAAAGAAGACAACTCGATATCGGTCGGGTTTAGGCTCATCTCGCCGGACTCGATTTTGGCGAGGTCGAGAATTTCGGTAACGAGACTGAGCAGATGTTCGCCACTGCGGTGGATGATGGCCGCGTATTCCTGTTGATCCGGTTCCTGAAGTTCCGATTTGAGCAGGTCGGCGAAGCCGAGAATGCCATTGAGCGGTGTTCTCAGCTCATGCGACACGGTGGCGAGGAAGGCTGATTTCAGACGGCTGGCTTCCTCGGCTTTTTCCTTGGCTTCTTCCAGGCGGCGGAAGGACTCTTCGACCGAATCAGCCATGCCGTTGAAAGAACGGGCCAGTTCGCCCATTTCATCCGATGAACCCGTGTCCAGTCGGTGTTCAAGATTGCCCTGCTGGAAGGCACGAATGCCGGAGATCATGTCGGTGATGCGCCCGGTCATCAGGTTGGCAATCCAGATCGCTATGCCGATGACCAGCAGCACCATGAATGTGGTCGAGCCCCAGAGACCGATTGCTGTGGAGGTCAGGCTTTTCTGGATGTCGTCGAGCATTTCTCCCCGTTGTGCCTTGAAGCTGCTGTCCTTTTCGGCGATCAGTGCATTGATCTTGGTGGCGGTATCGGTCGCCGCCTTGTGGAATTCATCCACGTTCGCGCCGATGGTGACAAACCCGAAGCCCTGCGGCGTTTTGCCGTACTGCCCGGTGTAATAGGGAATGGCTGCTGCTGTGGTGAGTTTCCACAAACCGGAAAAGAAAATGACGAACGAGCCGGAACCTCCATGCTCGGTAAGTGCGTTCCAGCCGTCGCATTGCGGGGAGAAATTCAGGTAACGGCAGTCAAGTCCGACGGTACCAGCCTTGACCAGGGCTTTGGCCGGTTTTCGTTTGAGGTTCTGGTCGCGGAAGTCCGGAACGCCTGACAGGAACTCATGGGAGGGTTTGCCGCTGGCCTGCCATTCGTTGTAGAGGTCTTCATCCAGCCATGGGGTTGCCGGATTGCCTGTCTGTGGATCGTAGCCGACGATGAAATAGTCCCGTGGATGGGAAATGGACCGGCTCCTGTAATCCCAGATGAAGGCGTAGTTGCCCTTGATGGCGTCGGCAATCGGGGTGTAGCGATCTTCGGTTGGCATCAGGCGGTCGGAAAACTGGCGAATGTGGTCATGGTCCAGAGCCAGGGTGACATAACCGGTGATCGCCCCGTTTTTGACGACCGGCATGGCCCAGCGCACGATGCCACGAAAACGCTTGCCGACCGGGTTTTCCGTCCCGGCATAGGCAGACTCTTCCGGCTTGAAGGGTTTTCCGGCCTTTTCCAGATTTGCAGGGAGGTAAGGACCAATTACCTGCGTTGGAACGTAGGCGCCGATGACGTCAGAGACGTAGATTTCTCCGGGCTTGAGCTTTTTCAGTTCGGTGAAATAGGTTTCTGCCCTGACGAAGGTGTTTTTGCGGTCAGCGACATTTTTGAGTGCTTTTTCGGTTAGTCCGCCACTGGTGACCTTGATTTTCTCCTGGCCTTCGAGGTCGATGTAAGTCATTTCGACAAACAGTGGGCGTTGCTCCATTTCGCCGAGGTATTCGGCCGGCCGGGCATGGAAGTCCTTCGCATTGTCGGGCAGGATGGGCCGGGTGACCTTTGCTTCCAGTTGCACAGGTGTTTTTGCTACCCAGGACTTGCCGTCTTCGGCGAGTGTCCATAGGCCGTGAGCGTAAAGCGGACGGGTGCGCTCAGCGAGAAAACGCCTGAACGTCGTTTCCGAGGGTTCCGTGGCGGCGGCCAGCCGGATATCACGATCGCGGTCATAGAGGAAATTTGCGATTTCCTTTGCCGTGTCTGTGGTCATTGCTTCGATTGCTTCGCGCGAGCGCAAGTCCAGTGCGCGGATCGAATCGGTGGTGACGGTGTCGCCGACACTTTTGATGCTCTCCAGCATGGCGTTGGCCATGTCGCCTGCTTTCAGGGAAACGTCGTTGCCGAGCTGGTTGGCTGCGTGCCACGCAAACCATGCCAGCAAAAGGAGGGGAACCACCTTGATCAGTACGAAGAGGGCAATCAGTTTGCCGCGAATGCCACCGAGAAACGTCGGTCGCTTCATTCCTCATCTCCTCCTTATTGTTCTTCCTCCACGCGGCTTCAGTGCTTGGTGGCGGTCTTTTCGGTTTCTTTCTCGGGTGCTGTCTCGCCGGTCTTGCTGCCTTCTGCGGGCTTTGCGGGTGTTTCGGGGGCTGTTGTGCTCGCCTCTGCTACGGCGGCTTTTTTCTTTTTGCTGCCCGGGGGTTCGGCGGGCGGCAACTGGGGCACGATGGTGTCGATGGAGTTTTCGCGCATGTAAGCGTCCATTTCCCGCCAGCCTTCATACACGCCTGCCTTGGGTAGCCAGCTGTAAATGGCATAGCAATCCTCGATGGCGCGGCCAGAATGGCGGCAGGCGCTACCGACGGCCTTGGCTTCGGCTTCCGTGCGAGCCTCCTTTTTGGCAATGTCTTCCAGACCCAGTTTCTGGTTGATCTGGTCGCATCCGAAAAGCGGCACTACGGCGAGTAACAGGATGAATGCGCGTGTAAACATGCGCAGATTTTCGCACATTCGGCAGCGAAGTGGCGAATGCGTAGCGACCTTCATGGCTTTATAATTGCGCTCCTTTAAGATAGTCAGGAGTTCGCATGCCGAATAGTTACCGTCCCCTGGTCGCAGCAATCGCGTTGTCAGCCGCTTTTTCCGTTCATGCAGCCAAGGCGCCCAAGCCTGCGGCAAAGCCGGCTCCGGCACCTGTTGATTTCGAGCTGGCGCACAATCTCGGGGCGACTGGCGAAGCGCGTTTGCAGGCCGTAGTGGACCGGTTCAACAAGGAAACCGGCGGTAACCTGAAGCTGACCCGTCTGGAAAAGGATGCCAAGCCGGCAGGCCTCAACCTGATTCGTCGTTACGACCTCGGTGACGTGCTCAGTCAGCCGAAACAGTTTGTGCCCCTGCATGTCATGATGGCCCAGGCCAAGCAGCCGCTCAATGTCGGTGAGCTGTCGAATGAACTGAAGGCAGGTGTCGTTGATGGCAAGGGTAAGCTGGTTGCGTTGCCCGTGCTGTATTCGACCCCGGTTCTGTTCTACAACAAGAATGCCTTCCGCAAGGCCAGGCTCGATCCGGAACAGCCGCCGAAGACCTGGTTTGAAATGCAGGGCGTGCTCGACAAGCTGCAAACGGCTGGCTATTCCTGCCCGTACACCTCTTCCTGGCCGGTCTGGGTGCATGTCGATAACGTCAGTGCGGTTTCCGGCGTCCCGGCGACGACCGACAAGGGCGTCCTGAGTTTCAATGCACTGCCCCAGGTCAAGCACGTGGCCATGATGGCGACCTGGAGCAAGGCCGGTTATTTCAAGCTGTTTGGACGGCGTGACGAGGCCAGCCAGAAGTTCAACGAAGGCGAGTGCGCCATGATCACCACCGATTCGCGTGAGCATGTCGATTTCCGCGAAGCCAAGGGGGTTGAGCTGGGCGTTGCGCCCTTGCCGTATCACGACGACGTTTTCGGTGGTCGCCAGAATTCGCTGGCTGACGGTGCGTCGCTCTGGGTTGGTGCAGGACGTTCGGCGGCCGAGTACAAGCAGGCTGCGAAATTCGTTTCCTTCCTGTTGAGCCCGGAAATGCAGGTAGAAATGGTTCGTGTCTATGGCGCCTTGCCGCTGACTTCTGCAGGGCGTGCCGCAGCGCGCAGCAAGTTGCTGAACAGCGATGATGATCGTACCCTGCAGGTGGCTTATGAGTCACTCAAGGGCAATGGTCCGAAATCGAATCTGCGCGTGGCCAACATTGATGCCGTTCGTGTCGTGACCGGCGAAGAACTTGAAAAAGTTTGGGCTGACAAGGAACCGGCCAAGGCAGCGCTTGATGCTTCTGTGAGCCGCGGCAACGCATTGCTCGGCAGCAAGCCGGCCCTGAAGAAGGTACAGCCCTTCTGATGTTTGATCCGCTGCCGCGCTGGATAGCCCATCGCGGTGGCGGAAGACTGGCTCCGGAAAATTCGCTCGCCGGCATAAAACTGGCGGCACGTATGGGGTTTCGCGCGGTGGAATTCGACGTCACGCTTACGGCGGACAGGACCCCTGTGCTATTTCATGACGAAATCCTGGAGCGGACAAGCAACGGAAGCGGCCGGGTTTGCGAAACGGCTGATTCCGACTTGTTTGCGCTTGACCTCGGGCACGGGGAGGGGATTCCCCGTTTTGCCGATGCAGCGGCCTTGTGTATCCGCCTGGGGCTGCTTGCCAACGTCGAGATCAAGCCGGCGCCGGGAGACGACGAGATCACTGCCCGTGTGGTTGCCGAAATGGCCGGCCGGCTCTGGGCTGGAGCAGAAGTCCCCCCATTGATTTCATCATTCTCGCAACATGCACTGACAGTGGCGCGGGACGTGGCTCCGGCGTTTCCCCGGGGGCTTCTTTTCGGGTTGGTGCCGGCGGATTGGCCTGAAATACTGGAACGCATACGGGCGGTTTCGGTGCATTGCGCTGCGGAAGGTCTGATGGATGAGACGCTGGCCGAAGCGCGGGAGAGGCGCGTTCCGGTGCTGGCTTACACGGTCAACCTGAAAAATCGGGCCAATTTGCTTTTCGAACGTGGCGTTTCAGGGATTTTTACCGACAGCCTGGATCTCTTTTCGCCAGCAACAACTGATTACAATCGTTTGCAACTGCGCGGCTGATTTTTTCCGCCTTTTCATTTTTAATGTGTCTCAGGGAATTCGCCCGCGAACCAGGAGGAAGTCATGAAAAATATCAAGATCGTCGCCGCCGTGTGTGCCATGCTGCCCGTGCTTGCTTTCGCCCAGTACAGTACGCCGCGCGTTGATCAGCGACAGGCCAATCAGGATCAGCGTATCGACCAGGGGGTTGCTTCGGGAAGCCTGTCCCAGCGTGAGGCCGCGCGTCTCGAACGGGGGCAGCAACATGTCGACAATATGGAAACGCGTGCCACAGCTGATGGTGTGGTTACCAATCGCGAGCGCGCCCGGCTGGAGCAGGCGCAGGATGTTCAGGATCGCAAGATCTATCGCCAGAAGCATGATCGGCAGCACGACTACAATCACAATGGTCGTGTAGACCGCCCACGCCGCCGCTGAACGGTTTTCGCCTCGTCCAGAACCCGCCTGCTGGCGGGTTTTTTCATTTCCACGGTGAACCTGAAAAAACGGCCAAAAATGGAAATCCGGTTTGAAAGCCTTTTCGGGGGCGCAAGTTCAGCTCGCTCCTGCGTTAAAATCACGGATTCCGAATTCAACGCCGTAAGGGCCGTCAGCTTATGAAAAGCGCCGAAATCCGCCAGCAGTTCCTCGACTTCTTTGCCTCCAAGGGGCACCAGATCGTGTCTTCCAGCTCGTTGGTGCCGCATGAAGACCCGACCCTGCTGTTCACCAACGCCGGGATGAACCAGTTCAAGGACGTCTTCCTCGGTTTCGACAAGCGCCCTTATTCGCGCGCGACGACCTCGCAGAAATGCGTGCGCGCCGGCGGCAAACATAACGACCTCGAAAACGTCGGTTACACCGCCCGTCACCACACCTTCTTCGAAATGCTGGGCAACTTCTCGTTCGGCGACTACTTCAAGCGCGACGCCATCAAGTACGCCTGGGAACTTCTCACCGAGGTCTACAAGCTGCCCAAGGAAAAGCTTATGGTCACGGTCTACGCCGAGGACGACGAGGCCTACGATATCTGGCACAAGGAAGTCGGCGTGCCGGCCGAGAAGATCGTGCGCATCGGCGACAACAAGGGCGCCCGCTACGCTTCCGACAACTTCTGGATGATGGGCGACACCGGCCCCTGCGGCCCGTGCACCGAAATTTTCTACGACCACGGCGAAAAGCACTGGGGCGGCCCCCCGGGATCGCCGGAAGAAGACGGCGACCGTTTCATCGAAATCTGGAACAACGTCTTCATGCAGTTCAACCGCGATGAAGCCGGGGTCATGCATCCGCTGCCCAAGCCCTCCGTCGACACCGGAATGGGCCTCGAACGTATCTCGGCTGTGTTGCAGGGCGTGCACGCCAACTATGAAATCGACCTGTTCCAGAAGCTGATCGCCGCCGCCGCCCGCGAAACCAGCGACGCCGACATGAACTCCCCGTCGCTCAAGGTGCTCGCCGACCACATCCGCGCCTGCTCCTTCCTCATCGCCGACGGCGTCATCCCGGGCAACGAAGGTCGCGGCTACGTCCTGCGCCGCATCATCCGCCGCGCCATCCGCCACGGCTACAAGCTCGGCGCCCGCGCCGCCTTCTTCAACAAGATGGTGCCCGACCTCGTCGCCGAAATGGGCGACGCCTATCCGGAACTCAAGGAAAACCAGGCCAAGATCGTCGCCACGCTCAAGCAGGAAGAAGACCGCTTCTTCGCGACCATCGAGCACGGCATGGAAATCCTCGAAAGCGAACTCGCCGCCATGGCCGCCAAGGGCGTCACCGTCTTCAACGGCGAAACGGCCTTCAAGCTGCATGACACCTACGGCTTCCCGCTCGACCTAACGGCCGACATCTGCCGCGAGCGCGACGTGACCGTCGATGGCGCTGCCTTCGATGCTGCCATGGCCCGCCAGAAGGAACAGGCTCGCGCCGCCGGCAAGTTCAAGATGACGCTCAACCTTGAATACGCCGGTGCCGAAACGACTTTCCACGGCTATGAGTCGCTTGAAGCCAAGGGCAAGGTGCTCGCGCTGTACAAGGATGGCGCCGCCGTCAACGAACTGCACGAGGGCGATTTCGGTGTCATCGTTCTCGACCACACGCCGTTCTACGCCGAGTCCGGCGGGCAGTGTGGCGACCGTGGCGAACTCAAGGGCGCCGGCGGCATTTTCGCCGTCGAAGATACCCTGAAGATCCAGGCCGCCGTCTTCGGCCATCACGGCATCCTGAAGACCGGCAAGCTCGTCGTCGGCCAGGAAGTCGCTGCCAAGGTCGATGCCGTTGCCCGCGCCGCCACGGCCCGCAACCACTCGGTCACCCACCTCATGCACAAGGCCTTGCGCCAGGTTCTCGGCCAGCATGTCCAGCAGAAGGGTTCGCAGGTCGATCCGGACAAGACACGTTTCGACTTTGCCCAGAACACGCCGATGACCGCCGAGGAAATCCGCGAAGTGGAAGAGATCGTCAACGCCGAAATCCTCGCCAACGCCGCGACCGACAGCCGCCTCATGGGCATCGAGGACGCCCAGAAGTCCGGCGCCATGATGCTCTTCGGCGAAAAGTACGGCGAGGAAGTTCGTGTCGTCGCCATCGGTTCCTCGAAGGAACTGTGCGGCGGTACCCACGTCGCTCGCAGCGGTGACATCGGCCTGTTCAAGATTGTCTCCGAAGGCGGTGTGGCTGCCGGCGTGCGCCGCGTCGAAGCCATCACCGGCACCAATGCCCTGGCCTGGGTGCAGGCGCAGGCCAACCGCGTCGCCGGGGTTGCCGCCTTGCTCAAGACCCAGCCCGACGATCTGGCCGAGCGCGTCGTCAGTATTCTCGACAACGTCCGTTCGCTGGAGAAGGAACTGGCTCGTCTCAAGTCCAAGCTTGCCGCCTCGCAGGGCGACGATCTGGTCGGTCAGGCCGCCGACATCAAGGGCGCCAAGGTGCTCGCCGCGACGCTCGAAGGGGCCGATGTTGCGACGCTGCGCGAGACGATGGACAAGCTCAAGGACAAACTCAAGTCGGCTGCCATCGTGCTGGCTTCGGTCGCCGACGGCAAGGTGACGCTGATTGCCGGGGTGACGGCCGACCTGACCGGCAAGGTCAAGGCGGGCGAACTGGTCAACCTGGTTGCCCTACAGGTCGGCGGCAAGGGCGGCGGTCGTCCGGACATGGCGCAGGCGGGCGGTACGCAGCCGGAAAACCTGCCGGCGGCGCTGGCCTCCGTTCAGGGCTGGGTCGAGGGCAAGCTGTGAGAGCGGCCGTCGCCTTGATACTGGCGCTGGTGGCGGGGCAAGGCCTCGCTGCCGATCTGGACCGGACGCCGATTGAGGCTGCTACGGTCGACGGGAAAAAAGTGCATCTTTTTCCCAATGGACGCTGGGCGTTCGTTGATCCTGACGAAGCTGCCGCCGCGCGGCAGCGTGCCGAACAGTATCCGGAAAACCGGACGCGCCCCATGGATTCGCAGGGCGTGGTGCTGGGTGACTTTGGTCGGGTCATCCTGCCCGGTGACAAGGATTACAACCGGGGTACGCTGAATCCGAAAATGCGCTGAGCACCCTGTGCTTAGTTGAGCAGGCGTCCGCCTGGCGGCGGAGCATCGGTTTCGCGTACCACTTCACCCTCGATGATGGTGCCTTCGAAGCTTTCACTACGGGTAAAGACGCCTGTTGCCCGGGCGGCGGCCATCTGTTTGCGAACGGCCCGTGTTTTCCACCATAGCCAGCCAGCGAGGAGCAGGCCGCCAACGGCAGCAACCGCCAGCGCGACCAGCGAAAACATGAAGGCGAAGACAAGCAGTGCGGCACTGACAAGGAACGCCAGCAACTTTGCGAGCGGGCTGCGGGGGGCGTTGCCGTTAAATGATGCCTGTCGGAAAAAGTTGGTCGTCATCGTGATCCATGGTGGAGAACAGTGCTGACATTTTCCGGAAATGCGGATATGTGTCTGTGCAGTCCTGTCCTGATTTTGTAACGGTCAGTCCGCTTTTTCCTGTCCGATGCTGTTGGCCCAGAGCAAGGCTTGTGTCTGGGCGCGGTTGACTGCCTTGGGGGTGAGGGCGGGCAGTTCGGCCAGCGCGTTTGCCAGTTTTTCCAGCTCGCCACCATCGCTGCTTTCGGCAATGCACAGCAGTTTTCCGAGTAAGCCCTCGCCTTCGCAGAGCGCATCACGCACATTCGTCGCCAGACCGAGCGGCGCAACGATATCCTTGATCGGCTGGCCAACCAGTGCCGGCATCAGAGACATGATGCCCACCATGAATGACTGGTCGGCCAGCGCGTTGTCGCCGGCGTGCAGTTCGCTGGCCAATAGCTCCATCAGACGTCCGCGGGTAGCCGCCATGAGCAGCAGCGGGTTGGTTGTTCCGGCCTGATCGCCGGCCGCGAAGACCAGCAATTGCAGCCAGCGTTGCAGCTGGCGCCGGCCAAGGACGGTGATGGCATGGCCGAGCGAAGTGATTTTTTCAGTAGTGCCGGCGCCGACCGAGTTGGTCATGCGCAGCAGGTTGATGGTCAGCCCGGGCTCGGGTTTGAGGGCGGCTTCCAGTGCAGGCGTATCGGCGTCGGAAAGCAGGAGGCCCATCAGCTTCATCAGCGAGAGCTGGGAATGGTCGAGCTTCTTGCCGGCGATGATGGTCGGTTTGGCGAAGTAGTAGCCCTGGAACAGTGTGAAGCCCAGTTTCAGGCATTGTTCCATTTGCTCGCGCGAATCCACCTTTTCGGCCAGCAACTGTTTGCCCATCGGCTTCAGCTTCATGACCAGTTGCATGAGTTGAACGCGGTTGAGCGGCTGAATGTCGACCTTGACGATCTCGACCAGAGCGAGCAATTCAGCGAATTGCGGTTCGAGCTGGATGACGTCATCGAGGGCCAGGGTGAAACCGGCGTCCTTGAGTGCCTTGCAGCGCTCAAGGACGGCGGCGGTCGGCGGTACGGTTTCGAGGATTTCCAGCACTACCGCCTGTCTGGGCAGCAGTTCAAGCATGTCGCTGAACAGGAACTGTTCGTCGACATTGATGAAACCGCGATGGCTGCCGAGCGCGGCCTCGACGCCGAGTTCGGTGAAAGCGTTGGCGATGACCGTTGCCGTAGCCTGTACGCCATCAGTGACGTCGGCAAAATTGCGGCTGCCGTTGCGGAACAACAGCTCATAGGCGAAAAGCTGCTGGTTGCGATCCAGAATCGGCTGGCGGCCGAGAAATAGCTGATCGGTGGCGTTGTCGCTCACGGCGTTCCTTAAAACGGCAGTTGAATTCCCGGCCAGACCGCATTGATGGCCTGACGGAAGTCGGCCTGGATGCGTTCGAGCGCGGCGGCATTATCGGCTTCGAAACGCAGCACCACCACCGGTGTCGTATTTGACGGGCGGGCCAGCCCGAAACCATCCCTGTATTCTACGCGTACACCGTCAATCGTGATGATTTCCTCGGCGTTGGTGAAGCAGCCATTGGTCTTGAGTTTGTCGATCAGCGCGAAGGGCTCGCCTTCGGCCATCTTGATGTTCAGTTCCGGGGTCGACGGCGAATTTGGCAGGGATTTCAGCGGTGCGTTGGCGTCGGCGGTGCGGCTCAATATTTCCAGCAGGCGGGCGCCGGTATAGAGGCCATCGTCGAAGCCGTACCAGCGCTCCTTGAAAAAGGTGTGGCCGGACATCTCGCCGGCCAGCGGGGCGCCGGTTTCCTTGAGCTTAGCCTTGACCAGCGCGTGGCCGGTATTCCACATGAGCGGCACGCCGCCGTGCTTCTTGATCCACGGGGCGAGCAGGCGCGTGCACTTGACGTCGTAGATCACCGTGCCGCCGGGGACGCGCGACAGCACGTCGGCGGCGAAGAGCATGAGCTGGCGGTCGGGGAATATGATTTCGCCGTCCTTGGTGACGACACCCAGGCGGTCGCCATCGCCGTCGAAGGCGATGCCGATCTCGGCGTCGGTTTCCCGGAGCGCCTTGACGACGTCGGCCAGGTTTTCCGGCTTGGACGGGTCCGGATGATGATTCGGGAAGTTGCCATCGACTTCGCAGAATAGCGGCACGATGTCGCAGCCCAGGCGCTTGAAGAGTTCCGGGGCGATGGCACCGGCAACGCCGTTGCCGCAATCCATGACGATCTTCATCGGGCGGGCCAGCTTGACGTCGCCGACGATCTTCTCGACGTAGGCGTCGAGAACGTTGGCCGAGCTGCGCTGGCCCTGGCCGTGCTTGAGGTTGCCAGCTTCGATGCGTTTCTTGAGGTCCTGGATGGCGTCGAGGGCCAGCGTCGTGCCGCCGATGACCATCTTGAGGCCGTTGTAGTCGGGCGGGTTGTGGCTGCCGGTGACCGAGACGCAGGAGTTGCAGCCGAGTTCATAGGCGGCGAAATAGGTGACCGGAGTCGGCACGCAGCCGACGTCGATGGCATCGCAACCGGCGGCGCAGATGCCGTCCATCAGCGCACCGGCCAGTTCGGGGCCGGACAGGCGACCGTCACGGCCGACGGCAATCGCCGTCTGGCCCTGTTCCAGCGCCAGCGAACCGAGTGCCTGGCCGACCTGACGGACGACGTCGGCAGTCAGGGATTTATTGACGATGCCACGAATGTCGTAGGCCTTGAAAATTTCGGCGGGAAGTTGGCTCATGGGTTTGCGGAAGTTTCGAATTGGAAGAAGTGGAGAAGTCTTTGCGGCAGCCAGTCGAGATTGCCGGGGAAGGAACCGCTGACGAAGCCGACGTGGCCGCCGCTCGCGGGTTGTTCGAGCCGAACTGTGGGGCTCACCTCATTCTGTGAGGGAAGATGGGCGGCTGGCAAAAAAGGGTCATTTTTCGGGTTGACCGCAAGAGTCGGTACAGCAATGGATTTCAGCCAGGGTTTGGCCGAAGCGCGTTGCCAGTAATCGTCGGCGCCGGCAAAGCCGTGGATTGGCCCGGTGACGGCATCGTCGAACTGGTAGAGATTGATTGCCTCGCGCATGCGCTGCTCGTCGAAAAGACCCGGGTGCAGGCGCAGGCGGGCGGCGGAAACCCGTTTCAGGGTGCCGAGGAAGTGCCGCGTGTAGATGCGGTTGAAGCCGTGCGCCAGATGATGTCCGCAGGCGGCAAGGTCGAGCGGGGCGCAGAAGGCGGCGATGCCGGTGACGACTTCTCCCGCCTGAGTGCCGCGCTCGCCGGCCCATTTGAGCAGCGCGTTGCCGCCCAGCGAAACGCCAGCGGCGTGCACCTGCTGCCCGCCATTGATTGCCAGGAGGCGCCGCAGAATCCAGTCGATTTCGTCGGAGTCGCCGGAGTGGTATGCCCGTGGACGGTGATTGAGTTCGCCCGAGCAACCCCGAAAATGCGGGATGACGAGACGCCAGCCGATCTGTTGACAGGCACGTGCCGTGGAAATGGCGTAGTGACTGCGCGCACTGCCCTCCAGTCCGTGAAAGAGGACGAGCAACGGCGGATTGGCCTGCCGGGACGGTACGTCGAGATGATCGACATCGATGAAATCGCCGTCGGGCGTTGCCCAGCGTTCGCGTCGCAAGGGCAACGGCCGCGGCTTGATGAGCAGCGGCCAGAGCGTTTGTGCCTGACCGCCGGGCAGCCAGGCAGGTGCCTGGTAAGGTCTCAATGCAGCGTGTGCGGCACGGCGTCGGCCATGGCCTGATGGCCGTCGTCGGCAGCCGAGGCATGCCGGCTGATCAGCCGCCAGCCGTGGGCGCCGAGCAGATAGACGTGGGTGACATAAAGCGGCCCGTGCGGGCTGGGGTCGTCGCCGACGAATAGGATTTCCGTCAGGTGATGAACCGCCAGCACCGAAGACTGCCAGTGTGTGACGACCTCGGCCTGCACGCGCAGACGGGCTGTGGCGAAGATGGTCCGCCAGCTTTCGCGGATCGGCACGATGCCGGTCAGACGTACGCCGGTGGGGTGGACGCAGACCGTTTCCTCATCTTCCGCCCAAAGGTGGGAGAGCAGGTCGGCATCGCCCTTGATGACGCCATCGTAAAAGGCCTGTTCGACTTCTTCGGGTGAGGTAAATCCGCTGGGTGAACTCATGGTGTGATCCGTTTCAGGGCTGCGGCCAGTACCGTGTCGGGTTGCAGTTTGTTCAGGCAGTCGAGGTGGCCAAGCGGGCATTCGCGCTTGAAGCAGGGGCTGCAATCGAGCTTGAGGCTGAGGATGTCGGCCTGGTCGGACAGCGGCGGCGTGAAGCCGGGCGACGACGAGCCGTAGAGGGCGACGATAGGGCGATCCAGTGCAGCGGCAACGTGCATCAGGCCGGAATCGTTGCACACCACGAGGTCGCACAGGGCGAGCAGGTCGACGGCCTGGGCGAGCGAGGTGGCGCCGCACAGGTTGCGGCAGAGGCCGGGGGCGAGTTGCGAGATTTCTTCGGCGACGGCATGGTCTTTCGGTGAGCCGAACAGCCAGACGGCGTAACCGCGTTCGGCCAGCGCCCGGGCCAGGGTGGCGAAGTGCGCCGCTGGCCAGCGCTTGGCCGGGCCGTACTCGGCGCCGGGGCAGAAGGCGACGATACGGGCCGGGCGTTCCAGCCCGAGTTCAGCCAGCGTTTTTTGCTGCTCTTCCACGGTCGACCGGATTTTTGGCCGAAAAATGCCTTTCTCGATTGGCGCTCCCGGTGCTTCGGCAAGCTGCATGAAGCGCTCGACCATCAGCGGCAGGGCAAGCTTGTCGAGTCGGTGGCGAACATTGATCAGCCCGTAGCGCGATTCGCCGATGAAGCCGATGCGTTGGGGAATCCCGGCCAGCCAGGGAACCAGCGCCGACTTGAGTGAGTTGGGCAGGACATAGACGGTGTCGTAGCCACGGGCATCGAGTTCGCGAGCCAGTCGCCAGCGGGCTTTCAGCGAGAGCTGGCCGTGCCCGAAGGGGCTGTCGACGATCTCGCTGATTTCCGCCATGCGTTGCAGGACGGGGGCGACCCAGCGCGGGGCCAGGGCGTCGATCTGCAATCCGGGGGTTCGCTCACGCAGGCGCGCAAACAGCGGCTGCGCCATGATGGTGTCGCCGATCCAGGAAGGGGCGACGATAAGGGCTTTCATGCTGGAAAAGTGGCGGGTTGTGCGCCCGCCACTATCTTAGTGATGGCCCGTGGGCGCCTCGCCCGTGAACACGTATTTCGTGCCGCAGTACGGGCAGGTCGCCTCGCCGGTCTTGAGCACGTCGAGGAAAACACGCGGATGCTGGTTCCACAGCGTCGAACCCGGTTGCGGGCAGTGCAGGGGCAGGTCGTGGGCGGTGACTTCAACGGTCTTCTTGTCGGACATCGCTTTCTCCCGGTCAGATGTAGGCCAGCCAGCCGTCGTGTTGGGCCGAGCGGCCGTAGACGACATCGAAATACTTGGCCTGGATTTGGGCAGTGATCGGGCCGCGGCGGCCGATGCCGATCTGGCGACCGTCGAGTTCGCGGATCGGAGTGACTTCGGCGGCGGTGCCGGTGAAGAAGGCTTCGTCGGCGGTATAGACTTCGTCGCGGGTGATGCGCTTTTCCTGGACCGAGAGGCCGAGTTCGGCAGCCAGTTGCAGCACCGTGGCGCGCGTGATGCCTTCGAGGCAGGAGGTCAGGTCCGGCGTGTACAGCTTGCCCTTCTTGACGATGAAGAGGTTCTCGCCAGCGCCTTCGGCAACGTAGCCTTCCGGGTCGAGCAGCATGGCTTCGTCGTAACCTTCGTTGGTTACTTCGTTGTTGGCCAGGATGGAATTGATGTAGTGGCCGGAAGCCTTGGCACGCACCATCGAGATATTGACGTGGTGGCGGGTGAAGCTCGACACCTTGACGCGGATGCCGCGTTCCATGCCTTCTTCACCGAGGTAGGCACCCCACGGCCAGGCGGCGATGGCGACATGCACCTTGGCGCCCTTCGGGGAAACGCCCATCTTTTCCGAGCCGTAGAAGGCGATCGGGCGGATGTAGCCGGATTCGAGATTGTTGGCGCGCAGCACTTCCTTGTGCGCTTCGTTGATGGCGGCCTTGTCGTAAGGCATGGTCATCTGGAAGATGTGGGCGGAGTTGAACAGGCGGTCGGTATGGTCTTCCAGACGGAAGATGGCGGTGCCACGCTCGGTCTTATAGGCACGGACGCCCTCGAATACGCCCATGCCGTAGTGCAGGGAGTGGGTGAGGACGTGGGTGGTGGCTTCACGCCAGGGCACCAGTTTGCCGTCTTGCCAAATAAAGCCGTCGCGATCCGACATGGACATGGTCATCTTCTCCGTGTTTCGTCTATCAAAGCCGGTAATTCTAGCCGAATTCAGACGTTAAAATAACGCTTTTGCCGATAGAAGCTGCCATGATCTGGAAACCGAATGTGACTGTCGCCGCCGTCGTTGAGCGCGATGGCAAATTTTTGCTGGTCGAGGAAGAAACCGATAGCGGCTTGGCTTTCAACCAGCCGGCCGGCCACCTCGAAGAAGGCGAAGCGCTGGTCGACGCCGTGGTGCGCGAAGCGCTGGAGGAAACCGCCTACCACTTCAAACCGACGCACCTGATCGGCGTCTACAACTGGAAACATCCGGACAAGGACGTGACTTACCTGCGCTTCGCCTTCGGCGGCGAATTACGTGGCTTTGAGGCCGAGCGCAAGCTGGACGAGGGCATCATCGCCGCCCGCTGGCTGACGCTCGATGAAGTCAAGGCAACGCAGGCGCGCCACCGCAGCCCGTTGATCCTGCGTTGTATCGAGGATCTGCTCGCCGGCAAGTCTTATCCGCTCGATCTGCTGGTGCATTACGGCTGATGCTGCGCTGGCTGGCTGTTTTCCTGATGTTGCAGGCTGGCGTCGCCAGGGCGGATGAGAACGTGTCCGTCTGCCATGGCTACGGCTGTCTGGTGCAGGTCGGGATCGAATACAGCGATGCCCGGCTCGATGCGATCGGCCGCCGGCTGAATGCTGCGGTCGACGCGAAAAATGAGCGAAAAATACTAAGCGATGTCATCGGTCAGCTCTATGCCTGGGCTGGCGAACAATCCGATGTCAAAAATGATCGCGGCGGCAATTACGCCGACGGCACGACGCCGGGCAAAATGGATTGCATCGATCACTCGACGTCGACAACCCGCCTGCTGCAAATGCTCGAAAGGCGACGTTACCTGCGCTGGCATCAGGTGCTGGAGCCGGACGTGCGCTATTTCGCTTTTGTTTTCCCGGCGCACTATGCCGCGGTGATCGAAGAGAAATCGACAGAACCAGCGCAGCGCTTCGTGGTCGATAGCTGGTTCGTCGATAATGGACAGCCAGCGGTGATCCTGCCGCTGGACGAATGGAAGAAGGGGGCTGGGCCCGATGTCTGAAAAAACGGTAGTAGTCGGCCTGTCCGGCGGGGTGGATTCCTCGGTGGCGGCCTTGTTGTTGAAGCGCCAGGGCTGGAAGGTGATCGGCCTGTTCATGAAGAACTGGGAAGATGACGACACCGAGGAATACTGCTCGTCGCGCCAGGATCTGATTGACGTGATGAGCGTGGCCGACCGCATCGGCATCGACGTCGAAGTGGTCAATTTCGCCGCCGAATACCGCGAGCGCGTCTTTGCCGAGTTTCTGCGCGAATACCAGGCCGGGCGCACGCCGAATCCGGACATCCTGTGCAATTCCGAAATCAAGTTCAAGGCCTTCCTCGACCACGCCATGCAGCTCGGTGCCGACAAGATCGCCACCGGCCACTACGCCGGCGTGCGCGAATTCAACGGCGAATTCCAGTTGCTCAAGGCCGAGGATGGGACCAAGGACCAGAGCTATTTTCTCTATCGTCTGAACCAGGCACAGCTTTCCAAGACGTTGTTCCCTCTGGCCAACCTCTACAAGCGCGAAGTGCGCAAGATTGCCGAGGCGGAAGGGTTGCACGTTGCAACCAAGAAGGATTCGACCGGCATCTGTTTCATCGGCGAACGTCCGTTCAAGGATTTTCTGTCGCGCTACCTGCCGCCCAAAAAAGGCGAAATTCGCCGGCTGGATGACGGCAAGGTGATGGGCGAACACGACGGCCTGATGTTTCATACCCTCGGTCAGC
Organism: uncultured Dechloromonas sp.; assembly: GCA_964583695.1. GTDB lineage: Bacteria > Pseudomonadota > Gammaproteobacteria > Burkholderiales > Rhodocyclaceae > Azonexus. The sequence goes on along the minus strand of CAZOWA010000020.1, from coordinate 20,033 downwards.
GCAAAGGCTTGCACATTGGCGGCATCAAGGAAAAGGGCCGGCCGGGCGGCGGTGATCACGATGCCTGGTTCGTCGCCGGCAAGGACATGGAAAAGAACGTGCTCTACGTGGTGCAGGGGCATGATCATCCGGCCTTGTTCCGTGGGGAATTGGTGGCCGAGCAGCTTTCCTGGACGTCGGGCCGGGCACCCCATCCGCATTGGGTTTACACCGCTAAGCCGCGCTACCGCACCACCGACCAGGCCTGTGAGATCGAGCGTGTCGATGCTGAAAGCTGCGAAATCCGTTTTGCCGAAGCGCAATGGGCGCTGACGCCCGGGCAATCGGTGGTTCTTTACGAAAGCCGGGTTTGCCTGGGCGGCGGGGTGATCCGCTAGCGCTTCAGAGTACCTGGCGGTTTTCCGGTTGTTCGATGACCGCCCGGAAAGCATGCAGCAGATCGGGGTCGTGCTTGATGCCGGCCTCCGCGCCGAGTATTTCCATGACTGCCCGGTGATTGTTGATCGGATGGTACTGCCGCGGCATGGCCATGGCGTCGTAGCAGTCCGCCAGGGAGACGATACGGGCAAGCAGTGGAATTGACGTTCCATGCAGGCCGTCGGGGTAGCCGGAGCCATCGAAGTGCTCGTGGTGGTGGCGGACGATGCGCGCTACCTCGGGGGAGTGATCACTGTCGATTGCCTTGACGATGCGTTCGCCGATTGCGGAGTGCTGCTTCATGCACTCCCATTCGTCCTGATTGAAAGTGGCCGGTTTGCCCAGGATGTGGTCGGGGATGCCGATCTTGCCGATGTCGTGCAGGCGGGCGCCGAGGGTGAGTACCGTCAGTTCCCTTTCGGTGAGCCCGATCTGGATGCCGAGCGCACGCGAAAGCCCGATCACGCGTTCGGAGTGCTTCTGCGTGTCCTGGTCCCTTGCGCCGAGCGCAACGGACAGCACGTGGTTGATGTTTTCCAGAATCGCCTCCTCTCCATGGGGCGTCCGCACGAAGCGTGGCGGACGCTCTCTGAGACAACCAGTGAAAGATTCGGTTCAGTCGTGCGGTACGGTATCGGCGAATGACGGACGCAGAACGAGCTTGGCGTAGAGCTTGGCCAGGTTGGGGTGTCTTTCCGACCATTCGATGTCTGGGAAGCGGAAGGCGAGGTAGCCCAGCGCCGTGCCGACGGCGATGTCAGCCATGGAAAAATGGGTTCCCATGCAGAAATTTTTCTCGCCCAGTTCGCTGGCCATGAATTCAAGACTGCGCGTGACCTTTTCCCGCTGGCGCTGGATCCAGCTCGCGCTTTGCTCCTTCTTCGGGCGTTTTGCCTCGAGGTAGGCCGTGGCCGCAGCTTCGCAGATGCCGTCGGCCAGAGCTTCCCAGCGCTTGACCTCGGTGCGTTCGCGATTCGGTGCCGGGAACAGCTTGCTGTTCGGGGTGACGTTGTCGATATATTCGACAATGACGCGGGAATCGAAAAGGGGGGTCTCGTCGTCGAGCACCAGAACCGGGATCTTGCCCAGCGGATTGATGCCGGGCACGGCACTGTCCTCCTGCCAGGGGGAGTCGATCACGAAATCGTATTCGATTTTCTTTTCTGCCAGCACGACGCGCACTTTTCGTACGAAAGGGCTGGTGTAGGAGCCGATCAGCTTCATCGCTTGCTCTCTGTTTAGGGGATGCCGATTATAGCTTATGGCACAGCGCTACGTCGGGCAGGTAAAATTACGGGATTGACAAGAAGGATGCCCCCGATGACTTACAACCCGCTGACAGCCGGTCTCCTGACCGCGATCTCCCCGCTCGATGGCCGCTACGCCGGCAAGGTCGATGCCCTGCGCGAACATTTTTCCGAATTCGGCCTGATCAAGGCTCGCCTCAAGGTCGAGATCGAATGGCTGAAAGCGCTCGCCGCCGAGCCGCACTTTTCGGAAATTGCCGCTTTTTCCCCGTCGACCGTGGCAGAACTGGATGCGCTGGTTGCCAACTTCACGGTTGAGCAGGCCGCCGAGGTCAAGGCCGAGGAAGCCGTCACCAACCATGACGTCAAGGCACTGGAATACTGGATCAAGAAGAACACCAAGGGCAACGCCGAAGTGACCAAGGTCAGCGAGTTCATCCACTTCGCCTGCACCTCCGAGGACATCAACAACCTGTCGCACGCGCTGATGTGCCAGGGGGCCCGCGAGCTGGCCATGCTGCCGACGCTGGACAAGGTCATCGCCAAGCTGGTCGAGCTGGCCCATGCCTACGCCGACATCCCGATGATGAGCCGCACGCACGGCCAGCCGGCGACGCCGTCGACGATGGGCAAGGAAATGGCCAACGTCGCCTACCGCCTCAAGCGCGCCCGTGCCCGCATCGCCGGCGTCGAGTTGCTCGGCAAGATCAACGGCGCCGTCGGCAACTACAACGCCCACCTCGCAGCCTACCCGGGCTACGACTGGGAGGGTTTCGCCAAGCGTTTCGTCGAATCGCTCGGCCTGACCTTCAATCCCTACACCATCCAGATCGAGCCGCACGATGCGCTGGCCGAGCTGTTCGACGCCTTCGCCCGCGCCAACAGCATCCTGATCGACCTCGACCGCGACGTCTGGGGCTACATCTCGCTCGGCTTCTTCAAGCAGAAGGTCAAGGCCGGCGAAATCGGCTCGTCGACCATGCCGCACAAGGTCAACCCGATCGACTTCGAGAATTCCGAAGGCAATTTCGGCCTGGCCAACGCGGTATTGAAACATCTGGCTGAAAAGCTGCCCATCTCGCGCTGGCAGCGTGACCTGACCGATTCCACCGTGCTCCGCAACATGGGCGTCGGCCTCGGCTACGCGCTGCTTGGTTACGATTCGTTGCTCAAGGGCCTGGGCAAGCTGGAAATCAATGCCGACCTCATGAAGGCCGACCTCGACGCCAACTGGGAACTGCTCGCCGAGCCGATCCAGACTGTCATGCGTCGTTACGCCGTGCCCAACGCCTACGAGAAGCTCAAGGAACTGACCCGCGGCACCCGCGTCTCACGCGACGGCATGCAGGCCTTCGTTTCTACGTTGGAGATTCCGGAAGCCGCCAAGGCCGAACTGCTCAAGCTGACGCCGTGGGATTACACCGGCAAGGCCGCCGAGCTGGCCAAGCGCATCTGATGGACTGTCCCAAGTGTGGCAGTGCTCTGCCAGCTGATGCCGACGCCTGCCCGAATTGCGCCGCATGGCACCAGGTGCATCGCATGCGCCTGGTCGGTGCCATGCTCAAGGGGGCTGCAGGCGGGCTGGCGCTGGGGTTGTTGGTAGTGACTGTGTTGCTTGCTCGCGCCGAATACGCCGATTCCTTCAAGGCCTTGCTTCTCGCTCTGCCTTTGTTGCTCGCTGCATTGGGCGCCGTGATCGCCCGGTTGCGTACGAAATCTTCTTCCTGAAACCGATATCCATGTCTTTCGCTGAAAACCTGAAAAAACTTCCCGGCATCTCCCATCTTGCCGCCATCAACCTGCTCGACGCCGACGGCAATGTTGTTGCCAGCATCGAGAACAAGGCCGGCAGCCAGGGGTCGCTGGCTGTCTACAACCACCTCGCCCAGACCTACGGTTCGATCAACGCTGAAGCCGCCAGGAAGGGGATCGAAATCTTCGACGAGCATAGCGAGGATGAGCGCGCCAATCCCGGCAAGCACCCGAACATCGCCCGTCTGCTGAAAATCGAAGCCGGCGCCCCGGCCTTGCGGGTGAAGCACGTTTTTGCCGTGTAAATGAGTCCGGCAAATGCCGGGTGATAATTTGAGTTTTCGATGAAGCCGTGGGCATTCAATGCCTGAACGAGAAATGGAAGCGGGAACATGATGAAAGGTATGTCGGTCGGGGCCTGGATAGCCACCATTCTGAGCTGGAGCCTGGGAGGCTGCTTTTTTTATCTGTTTGGCCTTCCCAATGCCAATACGCTTTACATTCCGATCGTGCTTTTCCTTGGTCCTTATGCCATATGGAAAATCACTGCACCGAAGGACGACAAGTCATAGTCCTATGCAAAATCACTCACGTGATTTGTGAATAATCCTCAACAGACAATCGTGGGTTTGTCATATCAGATAGTTATAATGCTGAACGGAGAGCATGCTGGTCAGGCATTGCCCACCCTACCAATGACAACGGAGAATTCACAATGAAGTCAAAAATTACCCTCGCTTTGCTCGCGTTTACCCTTGCCGGTACGGCGTCTGCCCAGGTCAAGCCGGAAGATGCCATCAAGTGGCGCCAGTCTGCCTATGCCACCATGGGCTGGAGCATGGCCCGCATCAAGTCCAACGTTGAAGGCACCTACAACAAGGAAGAGGTCATCAAGGCCGCCAATGTGATTCAGGCAATTGCCAATTCCGGTATGGGCGCCCTGTATGTTCCGGGCAGCGACAAGGGCAAGGGTTGGGAAGAAACCCGTGTCAAGGCTGAACTGTTTACCAACAAGGAAGGCGTTGGCAAGGCCGCCATGGCGTTCGGCAAGGAAGCCAACGAAATGGCCAAGGTCGCTGCCACCGGTGATGCTGCCGCCGTCAAGGAACAGCTTGGCAAGCTCGGTGGTACCTGCAAGGGTTGCCATGACGACTTCAGGACGAAGAAATAAGCTTCATCTGCTTCCTGCAAGGCGCCCGCGGGCGCCTTTTTCAATAGAAAAATCAGAAGGACAGCTATGAACAGCACACGTTTCCGGCTCTGGGATCTGCCCACCCGCATCTTCCACTGGGCGCTCGTCCTCTGCATCGTCGCCGCATTTGTCAGCGGCCAGCTGGGGGGCAACCTGATCGACGTGCACGGCAAGATCGGGATCGCGATCCTGGGCTTGATCGCGTTTCGTCTGGTCTGGGGCCTGCTGGGCTCGACCTACGCAAGATTTGCCCAGTTCTTCCCGACCCCCGGCAAGATCAAGGCGTATCTGCGCGGCGAGTGGCACGGCGAGGGCCATAATCCGCTCGGCGCCCTTTCCGTTTTCGGCTTGCTCGGCGTGGTTGGCCTGCAGGCAGGAACCGGACTATTCAGCAACGACGACATTGCCTTTGTCGGCCCGCTTTTCGATCTGGTGAGCAAGGATCTGAGCAATGTGCTCACCGGTATTCATCATCTGGTTTCCAAGGTGTTGATCGCGCTGGTTGTTCTGCACCTCGCGGCGATCGGCTTTTACGGTCGCGTCAAGAAGCAGAAACTCATCCTGCCGATGATTACCGGCTGGAAAGAAGGAAAGGGCGAGTCGGCACGGGGCGGTGGTTTGGCTGCCCTGGTGGTAGCCCTGCTCATTGCTGCTGCAGCGATTTACGGAGCGAGCGGCGCCTGGCTGCCGGAACCGCCACCTCCACCGCCGGCGGCGGAAACGCCAAGCTGGTAATGCAAAAAGAACCACCGAAATTGGTGGTTTTTTCATGTTCACCGTGGAAGTTGTCATACATCGAGTTTTGTCGGAAAGCCTTCAGCTCACCGGGTGATGTTTTTAACCATGTGATTTTTCGATGAATAATTTCTGGCGCTGCTTTTGCTTCCGGATGCCCGATACATTTTCGGGTAACTCGGGACTTATGGAAAAACCAGAACTTGAGGATTGCGCTTGCCACAGGAAAGCGGATCGTTATGTGACATTCAGCGACATCGATTGCGATGGCAATGCCCGGCAGATCATGGCGAGAATCATCGAAAACGTGCCGTCAGCCGGGCGAAGCGCCCCGTTCTGGCCTTATTTCATGGCCAAGCGCCAGCCGAAGAGCGGGCCGGCACCCGATGACCTGTTCCTGATCCATTGCCATATCAACCAGATTCGTGAACTGTTTGACGAATGTGGCGACGAGACGGGGCAGGCCATGCTGACCCGCCTCGAAGAGGAGTGTTGCTAGGGCGTCAGGCTTGCCAAAAAAAGCCCGTTTTTCGAGTTCACCGTGGAAGCTCGATAAAAATCAGTGCGCGGTCTTTTTCAGGCGGCGTTCGACCACTCTGGCCAGAATGTCGGTGGCTGGGCCGATGCGTTCGACCGGCACGGCGGCAAAACCGAGATTCATGCCCGGCTGGCGCTTGCTCTGGTCGAGGTAATACATCGACAGGGGGCGGCAGATGACGCCTTCGGCGAGCGCTTCCGAGGCGACCATGGTGTCGTCCACCGCCTGATTGAAACGGTAGAGTAGTTGCAGCCCGGCGTGGCCGCCGGAGGGGGTGACGGCACCGCCCAGCCGGTTCTGCATCGCGCTTTGCAGGGTGTCGCGCCGTTCGGCGTAGATGACGCGCATGCGCTTGATGTGGGCGGCGAAATGTCCCTCGTCGATGAATTCGGCCAGGGCAGCCTGTTCGGCCAGGCGCCCACCGCGATACAGCTCGGAATTGCCGATGACGAAGGCGTCCACCAGGTCTTCCGGGACGACGAGGTAGGCCAGCCGGATGCCGGGGAACATCACCTTGCTCAGCGTGCCCAGATAGATCACCCGCTGCCGGTTCGACAGCCCGAACAACGAGCCGAGCGGGCGTTCGTGGTAGCGCAGTTCGTTGTCGTAATCGTCTTCGATGATCCACGAGCCGACGTGATCGGCGTTTTCCAGAAGTTGCAGCCGGCGGTCGAGCGACAGCACCGTGCCTGTCGGATACTGGCTCGATGGCGAGCAGAAGATCAGGCGCGGTGGCAGGGACCAATCTTCGGCGCTCGGCGCCAGGCCCTTGGCGTCGAGACCGATGGGCGTGACCTGGAGACCGGCGGCCGAAAGCACGTTACGCGCGCCCCAGTAGCCGGGGTCTTCGATCCAGGCACGGTCACCGTGGTCGGCCAGCATGCGGGCGCAGAGGTCGATGGCCTGGTGCGAGCCGTTGATGATGATGACCTGCTTGGGGTCGACCGGCATCATGCGCGTCACCCGCAGGTAATTGGCCAGTGCAACCTTGAGCGGGCCAAAGCCGGTGTGGGCGTAGTTCAGCAAATGCGCCTGATCGCCATTGAGGTATTTCCCCACCAGTCGCCGCCAGATGCTGAAAGGGAAGGCGTCGATGGCCGGAACGCCAGGCATGAACGCGCCGCGCTGCACGACACTGCTGGTGGCGTTGGCCGCCACGATGCTGCCGCGTCGTGACAGGCCTTCGCGCCGCGTGCCGACCAGACGCTTGGGTGGGGCCGGTTTCAGGCCGTCCGATACGGCTTCCGATACGTAGCTGCCGTCGCCGACGCGTCCCTCGATGTAGCCTTCGACCAGCAATTGCTCGTAGGCGCGGACGATGGTATTCCGGCCCATTTTCAGGTCTTCGGCGAGGGCGCGGGTGGGCGGAAGCTTGGTTCCCGGTGGCAGGTTCTTGTCGAGAATTGCCTGGCGCAACGCAAGGTATATGCTGATGCGCAGCTTCAGGGAAGGTGCCTGGCGTTCCAGATATTGCTCGAGCAATTCGGTGATCAGTCGGGTTTCCATTTTTGCTTCCCGGAAAAATTGGTTCCGTCTTTTTGTAAAAAATTGGTTCTCATTTTGACCAATCGTTACCCTATGATCAACCCATCTGCTGCATCGGGAGTGTTTCGAAGCAGCCAAAGCCAAGACTCAGGAGGGAAGTATGGGCCAGCAAGACAGCAGTTCGCCCCACGTAACGTTCAGCAAGGTTCAGAAGACCTACGACGGCGAACACCTGATCGTCCGCGATCTGAACCTGAATATTCGGCGCGGCGAATTTTTGACGCTGCTTGGCCCCTCCGGCTCCGGCAAGACGACTTGCCTCATGATGCTGGCCGGTTTCGAGACGCCCACCGCCGGCGAGATTCGCCTCGGCGACCGGGTGATCAACCAGGTGCCGCCGCACAAGCGCAACATCGGCATGGTCTTCCAGAATTACGCGCTCTTCCCGCACATGACGGTGGCCGAGAACCTGCGTTTCCCGCTGGCCATCCGCAAGCTGCCGGCCGCCGAAATTGACGCCAAGGTCAAGGAAGCGCTGGGCATGGTTCGCCTCGATCAATTCGCCAGCCGCTATCCGCTGCAACTTTCCGGCGGGCAGCAGCAGCGCATCGCCCTGGCCCGCGCCCTGGTTTTCGGTCCGGAACTGGTGCTGATGGACGAGCCGCTCGGCGCGCTCGACAAGCAATTGCGCGAACACATGCAACTGGAAATCAAGCATATCCACGAAAACCTCGGGGTGACCGTGGTGTTCGTCACCCACGACCAGGGGGAAGCCTTGACCATGTCGGATCGCATCGCCGTCTTCAATCATGGTGTCATCCAGCAGATCGACAGTGCCGAAGCCCTCTACGAGCGCCCGGCCAATTCCTTCGTTGCCAGCTTCATCGGCGAAAACAACGCCCTGAACGGAACGGTTGAAAAGATCGTCGATGGTCGCTGCAGCGTTCGTCTCGATTGCGGCGCGCAAATTCAGGCCGAAGCCCGCAATGTCGCCGGTGAAGGCGCGCGAACCATGCTTTCGGTGCGGCCGGAGCGTGCCTTCCTGGTCAATGGCGAAGGCGGTGATTTCAACCGCTTCTCTGCCGAAGTCCGGGAAATCATCTATCTCGGCGACCACGTCAGGGTTCGCCTCGACCTGGCCGGACAACACGATTTCACCGTCAAGACCCCGATTTCGCAACTCGACCGGCAGCTGCAAGCCGGCGATCAGGTGCTGGTTGGCATGGCACCCGAACATGTTTGTGCGCTCGACCCGATCGTCGAGCCGCAATGATTCAACCGCAATCCTGCGGCGTAACAGCAGCACACGTACCGGCTATATCCACACCAAAATGGAGGGTTCAACAATGATTCACCAGAAGTCTGCGAACAAGATTGTCGCCATCGCTGCCGCCTTGGGCATGATGGGCGCTGCCCATGCGGCCGACCTGACCGTCATCTCTTTCGGCGGTACCAATCAGAAGGCCCAGGTCAAGGCGTTTTACGAGCCGTTCATCAAAAACACGAAGATCAACATCGTGCCGGGTGAATACAACGGCGAGCAGGCCAAGGTGAAAGCCATGGTTGCTGCCAAGAACGTCAGCTGGGACGTGGTCGAACTTGAATCCCCGGAACTGGCCCGTGGCTGCGAAGAAGGGATTTACGAGAAACTCGACTACAGCAAGATCGGCGACAAGAAGGACTTCCTGCCCTCGGCCGTTACCGAGTGCGGCATTGGCTTCTTCGTCTGGTCCACCGTGCTGGCCTACAACGCCGACAAACTGAAGGGCGCGCCGACTTCCTGGGCGGATTTCTGGGACGTCAAGAAATTCCCGGGCAAACGCGGCATGCGCAAGGGCGCCAAGTTCACCCTGGAAATCGCGCTGATGGCCGATGGCGTTGCGCCGGCCGATGTCTACAAGGAGCTGTCTACCAAGGCCGGCGTCGACCGCGCCTTCAAGAAGCTCGACCAGCTGAAGCCGAGCATCCAGTGGTGGGAAGCCGGCGCCCAGCCGCCGCAGCTGCTGGCCTCAGGCGACGTGGTAATGAGCTCCGCCTATAACGGCCGGATTGCCACCGCCCAGAAGGAAGGCCGCAATCTCAAGATCGTCTGGACCGGCAACATCTATGACGTTGAGTCGTATGGCATTCCGAAGGGTGTAGCCAAGCGTGAGGAAGCCTACAAGTTCCTCGCCACGCTGGCCAAGCCTGAAAACCAGAAGGTCTTCTCCGGCGAAATTCCGTACGGCCCGACCAACACCAAGGCCAATCCGCTGATCGATGCGGCTGTTGCAGCCGAACTGCCGACCTCGGCGGCCAACATGAAGAGCTCGGTGGCCAGCAACACCATGTTCTGGGTTGAACATGGCGAAGATCTGGAACAACGTTTCAACGCCTGGGCTGCACGCTGAGTCGTTCGCCAATGATCCCCGGGGCCTGGCCCCGGGGAATGGAAAAGCAAGGAAAGAAGCATGAAGGTGATGACTCACATGGAAGTGACGCCGGATCCGCTGGAGCAACAGGTCGTGCCGCTCAAGCGTCTGCTACGCCGCGCCGAGCGCATGAAAAAACTGCGCTACGGTGCCTTGATCGCGCCTCTGGCCATCTTTCTCCTGCTCACTTTCCTGTGGCCGATTGCCGCCTTGCTGATGAAAAGTGTCGACAATGCGGAAGTGCCGGCAGTGTTTCCGCTCACCCTGCATCAGCTGGCTGAGTGGAAAGGGCCGGAACTGCCGCACGAAGGCGCCTACGCCGCCATGGTCGCCGACCTCGGTCTGGCCAAGGGCAGCCGGGGGCTGGGCGAGGCTGCCAAACGCCTGAACATGGAAGAGGCCGGGATTCGCTCCCTGTTCATGAATACTGCCCGCAAGATGCCGCTGGCACCGGGCGAGAATCCGAAAGAAGCACTGCTCGCCATGGATGAGCGCTGGGGTCAGGCGTCGACCTGGCAACTAATTGCACGCAATGCCGACACCAAGACCGACTATTTCCTGCTGGCAGCGCTCGACCTGCGCCGCGACGCGGCGGGCGAGATCGTTCAGGTGGATGCCGGCGAAACGGTGTTCGTCGATATTTTCTTCCGTACCATCTGGATGAGCCTGGTCGTCACCGTGTGCTGCGTCCTGCTCGGTTTTCCGCTCGCCTATCTGCTTGCCTCGCTGTCGAAGCGTACCTCCAACCTGCTGATGATTTTCGTCCTGCTGCCTTTCTGGACCTCGATCCTGGTGCGCGTCGCGGCCTGGATCGTCCTGCTTCAGCAAGGCGGGCTGATCAATCAGGGGCTGATGTCGCTGGGCATCGTTGAGGAGCCGCTGCAACTCGTCTTCAACCGCATCGGCGTTTATGTCGCCATGGTGCATATCCTGCTGCCCTTCATGATCCTGCCGCTCTACAGCGTGATGAAGGGTATTTCGCCGACCTACCTGCGGGCGGCTGTCTCGCTCGGCTGTCCGCCGTTCAGGAGCTTCTGGAAAATCTATTTCCCGATGACCATCCCGGGGCTTGCGGCAGGCGCGCTGCTCGTCTTCATCCTTTCGATGGGTTACTACATTACGCCGGCCCTGCTTGGCAGCCCGCAGGAACAGATGGTCAGCTACTTCGTCGCCTTCTATACCAACGAGACTACCAACTGGGGCATGGCTGCCGCACTGTCCGCCGTCCTGCTCGGCGCCACGCTGGTGCTCTATGTCGTCTATAACCGCCTGGTCGGCAGCCCCGCTGCCGGTGCCAAGTCCCGCTGATCGGAGAAGTCCATGTTGCCGGCCTACGCCTCCCTGCCCGAACGTCTCTGGTACTACAGCTTCCGCGTCCTGTGCGGGCTGATCCTGCTCTTTCTCATCACGCCCATCCTGATCATCATCCCGCTGTCGTTCAACAGCGATTCCTTCCTGATGTATCCGATGTCCGGATTCTCGCTGCGCTGGTACGAGGAATTTTTCTATTCCGATACCTGGACGCATGCGCTCAAGAACAGCCTGATCGTCTCGCCTTTTGCCACGCTGCTGGCGATGGCGCTGGGCACACCGGCGGCGATCGGGCTGACCCGGATCGATTTTCCCGGCAAGGCCCTGCTCACGGCGGTACTGATTTCGCCGATGGTGGTGCCGGTGGTCATCGTCGGCGTCGCCACCTATCTGGTGTTCGCGCCGGTCGGCTTGTCCGGCAGCTATCTCGGCCTGATCATGGTGCATGCCGCGCTGGGGGTGCCCTTCGTCGTGACGACGGTGAGCGCCACGCTGGAAGGCTTTGATTACAACCTGGTCCGGGCTGCGGCCAGCCTCGGCGCCAACCCGCTCACTGCGTTCTTCCGCGTCACCCTGCCGCTCGTTGCGCCCGGCGTGATTTCCGGTGGATTGTTCGCTTTCGGCACCTCGTTCGACGAGGTGGTCGTCACGCTCTTCCTCGCCGGTCCCGAACAGACGACCCTGCCGCGCCAGATGTTCTCGGGCATCCGCGAAAACATCAGCCCGGCGATTGCTGCAGTGGCAACGATTCTGACGCTCGTTTCCGTGCTCATGCTGCTCACGCTCGAATGGCTGCGTGGCCGTAACGAACGCCTGCGCACGGCCGCCCGCTGAACCCCGTTCTTCCCAAGAAAAAGGAAAATTCCATGCAAGGATTGAAAGATAGCTCGCTGCTTCGTCAACAGGCCTACGTCAACGGTCAATGGTGTGCCGCCGACAGCGGTGCCACGGTCGACATAAAAAATCCGGCAAATTCGGCATTGCTCGGCTCGGTCCCGGTCATGGGCCAGGCCGAAACCCGTCGCGCCATCGTGGCTGCCGAAGAGGCAGGGAAAGCCTGGGCGGCACGTACCGCCGGCGAGCGCTCGCGCATCCTGCGTGCCTGGTACGACCTGCTGCTCGCCAACCAGGAAGACCTTGCGCTCATCCTGACCAGCGAACAGGGCAAGCCACTGGCCGAGGCGCGCGGCGAAATCGCCTATGCTGCTTCGTATATCGAATGGTTTGCCGAAGAGGGCAAGCGGGCTTACGGCGACATCATTCCGCCCAATCTGGCCGACCGCCGCATCGTCGCCCTCAAGCAGCCGGTCGGTGTCTGTGCCGCAATCACGCCGTGGAATTTCCCGACCGCGATGATCGCCCGCAAGGCCGCCGCCGCCCTCGCTGCCGGCTGCACGATGCTGGTCAAACCGGCGCCGCAAACCCCGTTTTCGGCCCTGGCCCTTGCCTTGCTGGGTGAGCGGGCGGGCATTCCCGCCGGCGTTTTCTCGATCATCACCGGCGATGCGCAGGCCATCGGCGGCGAAATTTGTTCCAACCCGGTAGTGCGCAAGCTTTCGTTTACCGGCTCGACCGCAACCGGCATCAAGCTGATGCAGCAATGTGCGCCGACGCTGAAGAAGCTCTCGCTTGAGCTGGGCGGCAACGCGCCCTTCATCGTCTTTGACGATGCCGATGTCGACGCGGCTGTTGCCGGCGCCATGGCCTCGAAATACCGCAACAGTGGCCAGACCTGTGTCTGCGCCAACCGCTTCCTGATTCAGGACGGCATCTATGAGCGCTTTGCCAGCAAGTTGGCCGAAGCAGTCGGGAAACTGGTTCTCGGTTCCGGGATGGATGCAGGCGTCACCCAGGGGCCGCTGATCGACAACAATGCGGTTTGCAAGGTCGAAACGCTGCTTGCCGACGCGACCGGCAAGGGGGCGCGGGTGCTTTGCGGTGGTCAGCGCAGCGCCCTTGGCGGCACCTTCTTCGAGCCGACCATCGTCGCCGACCTGACGCCGGAGATGCGCATGGCGCGGGAGGAGATTTTCGGGCCGGTGGCGCCACTCTTCCGCTTCAATACCGAGGAAGAGGCGATTCGCATGGCCAACGATACCGAGTTCGGTCTCGCCGCCTATTTCTACAGTGCCGATCTGGGGCGCGTCTGGCGTGTTTCCGAGGCGCTCGAATACGGCATGGTCGGCGTCAATACGGGCGCGATCTCGACGGAAGTGGCGCCGTTCGGCGGCATCAAATCCTCCGGTTTTGGCCGCGAAGGTTCGAAATACGGTCTCGAGGATTACCTCGAAATCAAATACGTCTGCATGGCCGGCATCGGCCGCTGATTTCACTATAAATTGGAGAGTTCCCCATGAATGCACCCACTGATCTGCCCGCCCTGAACAATGCCGATCTCATGGCCAGGCGTAGCGCGGCTCTGCCGCGCGGCGTCGGTCAAGGCCACCCGGTTTTTGCGGAGCGTGCTGAAAATGCCGAAATATGGGATGTCGAAGGCAAGCGCTGGATCGACTTCTGTGCCGGCATTGCCGTCGTCAATACCGGCCATTGCCACCCGCGCGTCATCGCAGCGGCTCACGCCCAGCTCGACAAATTCACGCACACCTGTTTCCAGGTCGTTGCCTACGAGTCCTACGTCGAACTGGCCGAAAAGCTGAATCGTCTTGCACCGGGTAGCACGCCGAAGAAGACCTTCTTCATGAACACGGGCGCCGAAGCGGTCGAAAACGCCATCAAGGTAGCGCGGGCCTACACCGGGCGCAGCGGCATCATCGCCTTCAACGGCGCCTTCCACGGCCGCACGATGTACACCATGGCGCTGACCGGCAAGGTCGATCCCTACAAGATCGGATTCGGCCCGTTCCCCGGCGAGATCTACCATGCGCCCTACCCGAACGCGCTGCACGGCGTGACGGTGGACGATGCCATCGCCGGGCTGGAGTCGATTTTCAAGAATGACATCGAGGCGCGCCGCGTCGCGGCCATTTTCGCCGAGCCGGTGCAGGGCGAAGGCGGCTACCTGCCGGCGCCGCCGGAATTTTTCCAGCGTTTGCGCGCGCTCTGCGACAAATACGGCATCCTGCTCGTGGCTGACGAAATCCAGACCGGTGCCGCCCGCTGCGGCAAGATGTTCGCCATCGAACACGCCGGCATCGAGCCGGACATCATCACCATGGCCAAGGGGCTGGGTGGTGGCCTGCCTATCTCTGCCGTCATCGGCAAGGCCGAGATCATGGATGCAGCCGCACCGGGCGGTCTGGGTTCGACCTATGCCGGCAATCCGGTGGCCGTAGCCGGCGCACTGGCGGTTCTCGATGTGATCGAAGAAGAACAACTGTGTGCCCGCGCCGAACAAATCGGCCAGCACATGCGCCAGCGCCTGCAAACGCTGGCCTCGCGCTTCGACTGCATCGCCGAAATTCGCGGCCTGGGTGCGATGACCGCCGTGGAATTCTGCAAGAACGGCGACCACAGCAAGCCGGCGCCTGAAATCGCCAATGCCCTGAAGGCCGAAGCCGCACGCCGTGGTTTGCTGCTGCTCAACTGCGGCACCTACGGGAATGTGCTGCGCATCATGGTGCCATTGACCATTTCCTATGCCGTTCTCGACGAAGGGCTGGATATCCTGTTTGCCGCGCTTGAGGTTGCCGCCAAGGCCTGAGCGGATTCAGCAAGCGATAAAAAAGGGAGCCAATTTGGCTCCCTTTTTCACGTTAACCGTATTGTGCATAGATTGTTGGATTGCAAGACCTGACCCCAGTATTGGACCCATGGGTTGCTACTCGGCTTCCACGGTCAACTTGAAAATGGGCGGATTTTGGGGGTGACCGTGGGAGGGGCGGAATCCGTGGTCTGCCCAGATTGTTGGATTGCAAGACCTGACCCCGGCACGCGCACGGCTCGGCATTGTGCTATTGCGCCGTCCAGATCAATGCGCCCCGGCGAGATCAGTTCGCTGACCCAGGCTTGCCGTGTTTCCCGGGTCCAGAAAGGCTCGAAGCGATTGACTTCTAAGAACCAGCCACGCAGTACCACTGCCTTGTAGCAGCATGCCGGAGGTATTAGGATTCTTGAGGGTCATCAGCACTGCATTTTCAAGCAGTAGACCAGCGAACTTTTGTGACAAGCGGTCATCGTTCTTATCGATGAAGAACATCACAAATTCTTCCGTTCCAAGCCGAGCGGTACGAATTTTCACCCCGTCTTCTGAGGGCGCCTCAGATGTTTCATTGTTATTTTCCAAATAAACATACACCTCTGTCTTGCCAAACTGTAGCAAGAAATCTGTTATGTCTATTTGTGCACATTCATCGGCGGCTTTGTTAATTGCGTGATCAAGTGTCATTTTCCACCCCTTATGCTTTCGTAAAACATGAGCCATTGCAGAGTATCGCCATTACCAATTCCAACCCCCGGGGTCAGATACCGTCTTGAATAGCAAGCCCTGATTGATGATTTTCATCAAATGGCTTCCCAGAGTTGATGATGCCGAAAGCTAAATGCAGGAGCTTGCGCATCACGGCGCCAACGACGGCCTTTGGGGACAAGCCATTGGCCGCAAGGCGGTCAGCAAATAGCTTCAAGGTCGGGTTGTGTCGCCTGGCGACCAAGCCCGGCATATAGAGCGCGCGCCGTAAATCCTCGTGCCCCGTGCGGGAAATCATCGTGCGGCCTTTGACCGAACTGCCCGATAGCCGTTGGCGGGGCGTCAAACCGGCAAAGGCCGCCAACGCCTTGGCATTGGCGAAGCGACGAATATTTCCAGCGTAGGCCAGAATTTTGGCAACCGTCGTCTCGCCCAGCCCAGGAATGCTTTCCAAGAGCGCGGCATCGTGTTTGAGATCGGGGTGATGATCAATATGATCGTGAATCTTTCGTTCCAGATTGGCAATTTCCTGCGCTAGCCAAGCGAGATGGTTGTGTACCGAGGCAATCAAGGCCGGTTCGTTACTAATTTGGTGCGCCTCCAGGCGGTTAATCTCCTGCTGATGCATGGCCTTCAAGGCATCAAGACGATCCACCCAGGCCCGCAATTCACGCCATTCCGGGCGCGGCGGCGTCCAGGCGTCGGGCTGGAGCGCAGCACAGAAACGTGCCAATAACGCAGCGTCGACCTGATCGTTTTTATTACGCGTTAGTTCGCTTTGGGCAAACCCTTTGACCCGCGCCGGATTGACGACGCTAACTTTCCAGCCCGCCGTCGCAATAGCAAGCGCGACCGGCTCACTGTATGGCCCCGTCGCTTCCAGGCAGATATGCGAACTTTCCGCTTTGGCGCCATGCGCCTCCAGCCAATTCAACATCGTCCGATGCCCGCTTGGTGTGTTGTCGAACACCTTGCTCTTGAGTTTCCCTTCATGAATCAGGACTGTATCCAGTTTGCGTTTGGAAACATCTATCCCGAACACGTATTCCGTGGCCACCATCATCCAGACCCTCCTCGTATGCAGGCTTTTGTCGCAAGCGACTTAGCCCAAGTTACCGTTCGGTATTTCAGGAAGATGAGCCACGGCACCTATCTGACCCACAGGTTCAAAGACCTAAAGTCTTGCCGGTGTCTCGTCGCTCAACGTGCTCAGTATCGTCATTACAATCGATGTTGGGCACCGGTGAAAGATACGAGGTCTTGCAAAACCACATTCACGAACAACCCCGCGAACAACCCGAACAACCGCGGGGTCAGGTCTTGCAAAACGACATTCACCTTTCTTCCCGTCCATTTTCATAAGCTTTAACCGCCCTGCTTACCGTCGCGTAATGCACACCAAATGCCTCGGCGATGGCTTTCATTGCGTAATCTCCGGTCAGATAGGCCTGCACCATGCCTGTACGGGGATCATCGGCATAGGTTGTTTGATAGTGCGTCAAAGGCTTTGCCAATGGTCGGCGTTGAACACGCGGAATTTCGTCCAGCAGTTGCTCTGACATCAGGGATGATTGCATTCGGGCAATGAATTGCTCGTCGCCCAAATAGATCTGACCTTGCAGGTTGTCCCAAATGCTTGGCTCGCCAATTCCACCCCCGACCACCACCGCGGGGTCAGGTCTTGCAAAACGACATTCACGTTTCTTCCCGTCCATTTTCATAAGCTTTAACCGCCCTGCTCACCGTCGCGTAATGCACACCAAATGCCTCGGCGATGGTTTTCATTGCGTAATCTCCGGTCAGATAGGCCTGCACCATGCCTGTACGGGGATCATCGGCATAGGTTGTTTGATAGTGCGTCAAAGGCTTTGCCAATGGTCGGCGTTGAACACGCGGAATTTCGTCCAGCAGTTGCTCTGACATCAGGGATGATTGCATTCGGGCAATGAATTGCTCGTCGCCCAAATAGATCTGACCTTGCAGGTTGTCCCAAATGCTTGGCTCGCCAATTCCGCCCTCGACAAAATCGATATATCCAGCAATGGCGTGATTGCGTTGTCCGCCAAACTGGCCCAGCAGCCAATCTGTTTGCAGCCAGGCCGGCGACTCAACCTGGCCTAACATCGCTGGATAGCTGCTCCATTCCCAATCTTCGATATGACTGACCATGCCGGCCCGTACCGGGTTAAGCACGACGTAACGCGCCAACTCCAGCAGATAGCTGTCTTTCTCAACCAGGATTGCTTTGTATCGCCCTTGAAATACATGCCCGACGCGCTTGTGCATCCGGTTCACCCACTGCGTGTAAACGCCGTTGAGCTGACGCATGCCTTGGGCGAGATTGCCTTCCGGCGTTTCGATCACCAGATGATAGTGGTTGGTCATCTGGCAGTAGGCGTGGCAAACCCAGTTAAAGCGCGAACAGACCTGACCGAATAATTCCAGCCACTTCTTTCGGTCTTCATCGGAAAAATAGATATCCTCACGCCTGTCGCCACGGGAAGTGACGTGATACAGACCCCCAGAGAGTTCTATGCGTAGCGGTCTTGCCATGGATGAAATCTACAGCGCAGATTGTTGGATTGCAAGACCTGACCCCGGCATGCGATGACCCCGGCATGCGTGACCCCGGCATGCGAATTATTTTATTTCCAAAGTCTCCATATCGGCTACAAACTCCTTCCTTTCATCTTCGGGTAATTCGCTGAGTAACGTTTTGAGTTCGTGCGTTTTCAGAATGTCCGCAATAGCTTGTCGGTGAGCGCCTTCCTCCTGCTTGCTCGCTCGACCGGCGTAAACAATCAACACCACGACTTCCAGCATGAGCTTCTCAATGGGGCGACTGTAACCTTCCGATTGCTCATATGCCCATGTGTACTCACGTTGATTACCCAGCGGAGAGCTATGCCAGCGATTGTTGTAATGAATGCTGGAATAGCAGCAGCTATAGGCCGCTTTGAAGAACCACCAGCGTATCAGGCTATATGGCACCCTTGCATCATCTGGCCAATCATCATTTTCGAAGTCGTATTTCAATGACGGCTCCCCACATTATTTGGATTAAAGTCTTTCGTGAGATACGGTCCCTTTGGAAAAAGGGCAACCCCCTGATTGTTGTAAATCGTAAGTTCAACATTGGGGTATCTAATTCTAAACTGCCGAGCAACGTCCAGGCAGCTGTCGCAGGCGGGGCGTTCGGTGACAACGGTTACTCGACCAGTTGCCGATGAGTTTTTTCCTAACATGTCGGCAATGTTGTCGAGAATCTTGTACTCAGAGTCACCTGTGCGGTCAATTTTGTCACCAAGGTTTAGTGCCGAGAAATTCTCCCCGCCTTTTCCAACTACAACAGAGGAAGGCTTTTCGATCTTACTTGACGCAGCCATCGTTGAAGGAAGGCCATCGATCTCGATTTTCGCCGTCGCAACATTCCCGGAACTCCTCGCATACGATGGCAACGAAGCGCGTACATCGCCGATGGCTTGAGTCAGTGCAACACGCCCAGTGGCCTCCGCTGCCGTTTTCGACAGCAGCAAACGCGGCGCCGTGCCGGATAAAAGATATGCAATATTCTTGTAGCGGTCGCTGATGGTGCCCGACGCTCCCCGTGTAACCTCCTCCGAACTGATTCCTGCCAGCAACTGACTAATTTGTCTGTCGACCAAATCCACACTTCCCGGATCATCCTGATAGAGAAGCCGTGCTTCCCGTAACGCCCCGATTGCGCTGTCGATAGCCTCGAATTTCTGCTGACATAAAGTCGCGTTGGTTCCGCACTTGATGTCAATGTAATCAACTGCGCGCGTCACTAGTGTACTGGCTGTTCCCGCAGGCGCAACAGTTCCAAACCGGGCTTGTTGCTCGGGCGTCCATGAACCGTCGACATTACCGCCAAGCAAGGGGTTTGAGCGTTCGGCAGCGGTGGCGACAAAAAGTGTGCTCGGGGCTGTTTCTGCCAAGAACTGCAATGCTGTCAAATCACTCGTTCCCAGGCGACTAGCCAAGTCGTCCGTTCGTGCGTAGCCGGCCGATAGCAATCGTTGATAGGCTTCTTCGGGCGAGATGTTTTCTCCAGTTTTGTTGGCCAGATATTTCCGAAATCGCATAGCGTTGTCTCTTGCCCATTTCCTCTCATCCAGATGCAACTGCCGATTATTAACATCCCCATTAAACGCCGTCGCCCCGCCCACGAGGTTGCCGCCGCTGACGGCTGTGCCGATCAGCAAGGCAGTGCTGCCCGAGATCAGTTGCCCGGCAATCCCGGCCACTTTGTCGTTGGCGCCAGCATCTTTCAGGCTTTGCGTGATGTTGTTCTGGAACTCGTTGAGTAGCGGTGCCGCGCTAGCCGCCGCGCCTGCGCCCAGAGCGCCCGGTGCGCCGCCGGCCAGTCCGCCGATGGCGGTGTGCATGGCAACGCGGTAGATGCCACCGTCTTTCCATTTGGCAGCTTCTTCAAAGTCACCTTGTTTCTGGAGTTCATCGACCCGTGCGTTAGCAAAGTCTGCGACGGCCTTCGGTGCCTGTTGCCCAAACGCCTGCGTAATCTTCACCTGCGCATCAATTTCCTTCTGCACCTTGT
>CAZOWA010000019.1:0-48473 GCA_964583695.1 uncultured Dechloromonas sp. | reverse complement strand
CGCTGGCCATGCTGCGCGACAAGAAACTCGACAACCCGTGGCGCAAGCACGGCAACATTCCTCTGTAAGCGTCAGGGAGAAAAAGGAATATGTTCACCAAGATTCTGATCGCAAACCGCGGCGAAATCGCCTGCCGCGTTATCAAGACCGCCCGCAAGATGGGCATCAAGACGGTTGCCGTTTATTCGGAAGCTGACAAGGACGCCTTGTTTGTCGACATGGCCGACGAAGCCGTCTGTATCGGCCCGGCTGCCTCGAAAGAGTCCTATCTGGTCGCCGACAAGATCATCGCTGCCTGCAAGCAGACCGGCGCTCAGGCCGTCCATCCAGGCTATGGCTTCCTGTCCGAAAACGCCGAGTTCTCGCGTCGTCTGGAAGAAGAAGGCATCAAGTTCATCGGTCCGAAGCACTACTCCATCGCCAAGATGGGTGACAAGATCGAGTCCAAGAAGCTCGCCATCGAAGCCAAGGTCAATACCATTCCGGGCTACAACGATGCCATCGCCGGGCCGGACGAAGCTGTCGAGATCGCCAAGAAAATCGGCTACCCCGTCATGATCAAGGCCTCGGCCGGTGGCGGCGGCAAGGGCCTGCGCGTGGCCTACAACGATGCCGAAGCGCACGAAGGCTTCTCGTCCTGCGTCAACGAAGCCCGTAACTCCTTCGGCGACGACCGCGTCTTCATCGAAAAGTACGTTCTCGAACCGCGCCACATCGAAATCCAGTTGCTCGGTGACTCGCACGGCAACTACGTTTACCTGAATGAGCGTGACTGCTCGATCCAGCGTCGTCACCAGAAGGTCATCGAAGAGGCGCCGAGCCCCTTCGTCGATGCCGAGATGCGCAAGGCGATGGGCGAACAGGCCGTGGCCCTCGCTCGTGCGGTGAACTACGAATCGGCCGGTACGGTCGAGTTCGTCGTCTCCGGTGCGACCAAGGAGTTCTATTTCCTGGAAATGAACACCCGCCTGCAGGTGGAACACCCGGTCACCGAACTGATCACCGGCCTCGACCTCGTCGAGCAGATGATCCGCGTTGCCTACGGCGAGAAGTTGCCGCTGACCCAGGCCGACGTGAAGATCGATGGCTGGGCCATGGAGTGCCGGATCAACGCCGAAGACCCGTTCCGCGGCTTCCTGCCGTCGACCGGTCGTCTGGTCAAGTTCCTGCCGCCGGCTGAAAGCACCGATGCCAACGGTACGACCCGCGTTGATACCGGTGTTTACGACGGTGGCGAAATCTCGATGTTCTACGACTCGATGATCGCCAAGCTGATCGTACACGGCAAGGACCGCAACGCGGCCATCGCCCGCATGCGCGACGCGCTGAACGCCTTCGTGATTCGCGGCATTTCCTCGAACATTCCGTTCCAGGCCGCGCTCATGCAGCACCCGGTCTTCCATTCCGGCATCTTCGACACCGGCTTCATCCCCAAGCACTACCCGACCGGCTTCGACGCTTCGATGGTGCCGCACGATGATCCGGCCCTGCTGGTTTCCGTCGCCGCCTACGTCTATCGTGCCTTCACCGACCGTTCCGCCTCGATTACCGGCCAGTTGCAAGGCCACGAACGTATCGTCGGCGACCAATGGATGGTCGTGCGTCTGGACTCCGCCGGCAAACAGCATCACCCGGTCACCGCCCGTCTGGTCGAGGGTGGCTACGATATCGAATACAACGGCAAGCACTACGAACTGCGTTCGTCGTGGAAGCTCGGTGAATCGCTGTTCAACGGCACCTGCAACGGCCAGCCATTTACCCTGCAGGTCGAGCGTCACAAGACCAAGTACAGCCTGTTCCACTGGGGCACCCGTGCCGACTTCATGGTGATGAGCGCCCGCGCCGCCGAACTGCTGTCGCTGATGCCGGAAAAGCTGCCGCCCGATCTGTCCAAGTTCCTGCTTTCGCCGATGCCGGGCTTGCTACGCGAAGTGTCGGTGGCGGTCGGTCAGGAAGTGAAGGCTGGCGAAAAGCTGGCCATCATCGAAGCCATGAAGATGGAAAACATCCTCAAGGCCGACCAGGACTGCAAGGTCAAGAAAATTTCGGCAGCTGCAGGCGAAAGCCTGTCCGTCGACCAGATCATCATCGAATTTGAGTGATGCCGGTTTTGGCCGTTTTTTCAGGTTGACCGCGACATCCGGGAAATCCCGGTAGCGCATTGCAAGGCCTGTCCTCAGACAGGCCTTGTTTCATTTCAGGCGCGACGGCAGGCGTAGCGTACGAAGTCGATTCCCCGCTCGAGCACCTCAACCGGAACCAGATGCTGTACCGAAGCCCCCTCAAGAGTAATACCGTTATCCAGCCGGATGCCGGCGCTGGAGGGCAGCACGATCGACAAGGCCTTATCTCCCTTGAGCAGGAAAACCGGCACCTTGGGTTCGCGCCTGTCCTGTATTGACGGGCGATGCAGGTAACAGGCTTCAGCAGGCTCGTCGTACCAGACGAGATTGGCGATCAACACACCGGTCGCATTGATCTGCAAGGCCTGCATCACGCCCAGACGTGGCTCGTCGTTTTCGCGTGAGACGATCAGGCAAGGTGACTGCCGACGCTCGCCACCCTGTTGCGGCGAGCGCATCGCTCGACCATCGACCATCGTCCAGGTCTCGCTCGGCACCTCCAGTCGTTTGACCGCAGTCGGCATATGGGAAGGGCGATTAAAGCCAAAAAGGGCAACCCGGTCGTGCGCAAGCGTTTCGCTTCCGATATCCATTCCGCCAGACTGATTAAGTGCTTCCTCTTTGAAAACCGAATAGGCATGTTCAGCCCCGAAAGCAATCTCGAGCTCGCCGATTTCAGTACTTCCAGGACGCTGCCTAGCCATCAGGCGATGATCGATATCCTTCAGAAGTCGTGTCGCCATGCCCGGTGACAACTCTCTGCCCAGCTTGAGTGCTTCGAGTGACTCGCCCGCCTTCAGCGCTTCCACGCGCTGGCGTATTTTACGAATTACCGGACGCACATTGAGCCAGCGAGGAATATGTTCGGGAAGTGGCGCACCAAACAACTCTTCAAGATCAACGATCTTGGCTTTCGGCTCGTCATCCGGAAACGACTGAAAGCTGGCCAGTTCTCGCCAGCGACCGAGCGCCCGGTTGGCGAATACCAGCTGGGCGGCGGTCAATCGATAGGGGTCGATCCGGCGCAGGAAAAACGCCCATGTCACCTGACCCGCAATGTTGGCTTCGCCGAAATTGGGAAAATCCGGATCGACGATGCCCTGCCGCAGCAGGTTGGCACTATCGGCCTGGGCAAGCACCCCGAAGAGCAAGCGATCGAGAAGAACCGGACATTCGCGTGCGGCGAGAAAATGGCAGAACTCGGCCATCCGGAAAGCGATCGCAGCCCGATTGAGCGCAACCATTTTCGGCTGTGCCGGGAAATAGGGGGCCAGCCGGAAATAGGCGATGCCAAGCGAAGTCCAGCATTGCTGGGCCAGCTCGAAGCTGCGCAAATCCTCATCCTGCATGGGTAGCGCCTTGCGGGTATAGCGCGACTCCAGACTTTCCAGCAAAGGGATGGCCGCGGTGCGCAGCAGATCAAGCAACTCCAGGGCTGTGGCTGGCGCCAGCGCCGCGCCATCAACCGCCTCAATCTGCCAGTGAAGCGCGCCGAGCATTTTCAGGGGTTGCGCCTGTAATTGCTCGGACAGCCAGGCACGTGCACCAGGCACATCCTGAAAGGCCGGCACTCGGTCTTTACGCGGTTCGGGAAGAGCTAGCCAATGCACGACGATTCCTTTCAGGGTATGCTAGTCACATGAGCGGATTCGAACATTATGAGCGAGAACTGGTGGATCTGGATCACGAGATTCTTCGCTACGCTGCAATTTGCGGCATCAACTTGGCTAATCGCCACGAAATTGACGCCTGCATAAACGACCATCACGACAACTGGGCCGAAGACAAGGCGCGGGAGAGTCTGCACGGCTTACTTCTGCTCCGCATCAAACTCGAAACGGAAATGCTCGAACTGGGCTTCAGCCCACCCGCATTGGCCCTGCCTACAGCTGAATGATCAGCCGTCGGCGTTGATCCTGGCAATCAATGCCTGCAGGGTTTCTCCAGCTTGCTCGTTGGCCACCTGACAGGTGCCCGCAGCATGGTGACCTCCTCCGCCGTATTGCAGCATCAATTCGCCGACATTGGTCTTGCTGCCTCGATCGAGAATCGACTTGCCGGTGGCAAAAACAGTGTTCTGCTTCTGCACACCCCAGAGCACGTGAATCGAAATGTTGGTCTGCGGAAACAGGGCGTAAATCATGAAGCGATTGGTGGCCCAGATCGTTTCTTCGTCGCGCAGATCCAGCACTGCCAGGTTCTTGTGCACCGTGGTACAACGGCGAATCTGCTCGCTGGCCTTCTCCGATTGCTCGAGGTACAGATCGACGCGCTCCTTGACGTCCGGTAGAGCGAGGATCTCTTCGATACTGTGATTACGGCAATACTTGATCAGATCCATCATCAGGGCATAGTTGCTGATCCGGAACTCGCGAAAACGCCCCAGCCCCGTACGTGCGTCCATCAGATAATTGAGGAGCACCCAGCCGGTCGGCTGAAGAATCTCTTCACGGCTGAACTGAGCAGAGTCTGCCTTGTCGACCGCCTCCATCATTTCGTCGGCAATCGCAGGAAAACGCGCCTTGCCACCGTAGTAGTTATAGACCACGCGCGCTGCAGAAGGAGCATCCGCTTCAATAATGTGGTTTTTTCGCTCGCCGCTGTTGCGGATCGTTTCCGATAGGTGATGATCGAAGGCGAGATGCGCGGCGGCAACATAAGGCAGATTGGTCGTGATATCGCGGCCGGTAATATCGATTTTGCCGTCCTGCATGTCCTTCGGATGCACGAACTTGATATCGTCGATGAGATCCAGTTCATTGAGCAGCACGGCACAAACAAGGCCATCGAAATCGCTGCGGGTAACCAGGCGGAATTTTTCTTGCGACATGGACTTATCTCCCCAGTAAATACACTGCCATTAAAGCATGAACCGCCAGTCCGTAGGATCTGGCGGTTCATCATGTTCTACTTGCCCTGCTTCATCTGTTCAATCCCGGCTCGCAGCATCTGGTCAATTTCGGAGCCAGGCTCGACCTGTGGCAACAAGGCTTCCCAGTAAGCGATGCCTTTCTTGAACTCGCCTGCCTCCATGGCGGCGCCGCCGGCAAGGAAGAGCGAGTGTGCGTGCTTGGGATCGATTTTGAGCGCCTTCTCCACCAATTCACGCGGCTTTCCGGCAAGCCCCTTGCCGCCGCTCGCCATGGCCAGCGTTTCTGCATAGCTGGCAAGCAATTCCGGATCCTTGCTGACCATCGATTCCGCCTTGGCATAAGCGGAAGCTGCCAGCTCATACTTGCCAAGCACCTTGTAGGAGCGTGCGAGCATGACCCAACCCTGCATATCGTCCGGGTTGGCCTGCATGCGCTCAGCCAGCTTGGTCACCATCGCCTCGATCTGTTCCGGCGTCATCTGCGGTTGGCCACCCGCCTCTCGAGACGCGGCAGCAACCTGGGAAGGATCCAGCGCAGCCGGTCTGCCAAGCAGCATGTAGCCGGCAAACGCAAATACCGGCAAGGCCAGCATCAGCATCACCGCCGCCTTGCGACTACTGCTCTCAACACCGGCGGCGGCCTCACTCCCGGAGGGAGAGACTTCTTCGAGCAGGCGCCGCTGCAACTCGCCCTTGGCCTGGACGAAATCTGCCTCGCTCAGGGTACCCTCGGCTTTTTCACGTTCCAGATCGGCAAGTTGATCGCGAAAAATACCGATATTCGCCGCCTTGCGATCAACCGCCGGAGCGACAACCCGCTGCTTTTTCCAAAGCGGTGGCACGATGAATGCCGCAACGACCAGCATCAACAAAATGGCAAAGACAAAAAACTGGGTCATTTCGGTTCGTTTTCCGTTAACAGTGCATCGGCGCGCAAGCTCTCTTCCGCGGACAGCGCCTTCTCTTCACTGGCCAGTCGGGCAGCACGCCGACGCAGGTAAAGCATGAGCAAGGTGATGCCGATTACAAGAAGAACCATCGGGCCAACCCAGAGAAGCAGGGTAATACCCTTGACCGGCGGACGGTAGAGCACGAAATCGCCGTAACGGGCGACGAGAAAATCGATGATCTGCGCATCGCTCTGACCGTTGCGGATCATGCCGCGGATTTCACGACGCAGATCGACGGCAAGTTCGGCATTGGAATCAGCGATGGTTTCGTTCTGGCAAACCAGACAGCGCAACTCTTTCGACAAAGCCTGCAAGCGTTTTTCCGCAACCGGATCCTCGGCCACGGCGGCTTCGTTGGCACTGGAAGCAAATGCTGCGGTCGACATGAAAAACAGGGCTAAAAAGACAAGACGCGCAATCATTTGCCCAACTCCGTCAGCAGCGGGATGATCTTGCGGTTGAGCACATCCGGCGAAATCGGCCCGGTATGTTTCATGCGAATTACCCCGGTCGCATCGATGACATAGGTTTCAGGCACGCCATAGACACCGTAGTCGATCCCGACACGTCCGTCGATATCCATCACCGCCAGGGTGTAGGGATTGCCATGCAGGGACAGCCAGCGCGAAGCGCGCTCGCTGGCAAGGCGAACCTCTTCGCCGGCCGGCATCTTGCTCATGTCGAACTCGCCGTCCCCGCGAACTTCCTTGTAGTTCAGGCCGACCAGGGGAATCCTGCCGGCCTTGGCAAACTCGACCAGCACCGGGTGTTCCTGCCGGCATGAAACGCACCAGGTCGACCAGACGTTGAGCAACCATGCCTTGCCCTTCATGTCGTCCGGGCCAAAGGTCTTGCCGGGTTGATCAAGGATGTTCAGCCGAAACGCCGGCGCCGGCTTGCCGACCAGCGGCGATGGCACTTCGCGCGGATTGAGACCCAGGCCGACGGCCAACAACACAACCAGCGCGACAAAAGCGCCAAGTATCCAGAAATAGCGGTTCATGCGGTTTCAGTTCCTGCCTGTAGTTGAGCTGCCTTGGCGGTGGGAGATTGCTTGCGATAGCGACGGTCGACCACCGCCAGAAGCCCCCCCAGCCCCATGAGAATGCAGCCGATCCAGAGCCAATCGATGAAAGGCTTGTAGTAAAGACGCACGGCCCAGTCGCCTTCGGGCTTGTCAGTATCAATCGGTTCACCGAGAGAGACGTAGACATCGCGCAACAGGCTGGGATCGATGGCGGCCTCGGTCATCGGCATCGACGACATGCGGTAATTGCGCTTTTCCGGGAACAGCTTCCGCTCGAACTTCCCGTTCACCGCAAGATCGAATTCACCCCGGGTCGCCCGATAATTCGGCCCCTCGAGCGCCTGAACCCCCTTGAAAGTGAAGGCATAGCCAGCAACTTCGACAGTCTGGCCGGGCGACATCTTGACGTCGGTTTCCTGTTCGTAGGTTGACACCATGGAAATACCGAGCACAACCATTGCGATACCGATGTGTGCAACATGCATCCCGACAAAGCTTGGCGGCTGAGCGAATACGGCACTCAGCACTGACGCGTCGCCGCGGGTTTGCCGGACACGTTGCACGAAATTCAATACGCTGCTCAGCACGATCCACGCCGCTGCGAGGATGGCAAGTGCCGTCATCGGCTTCCAGCTGCCATAGAGCAGGGGCAGCACGATGGCGACAAGCGCCGCAGCGACAAAAGCCCAACGCAGAACGCGCAGGATTTCGGCAATGGATGCATTCTTCCAGCGGGCGAAAATACCAACCCCCATCAGGAAAAACACCGGCATCACCACCGGCACGAACACCGCATCGAAATAGGGTGGTCCGACGGAAATCTTGCCGACTCCCAGTGCATCGATCAGCAAGGGATAAAGGGTTCCGAGAAGGACGGTCGCGCTTGCCACCACCAGCAGCACATTATTGGTGAGCAGCATCGACTCCCGCGAAATCAGGCCGAAACGACCACCCAGACCGACCTTCGGCGCCCGCCAGGCAAACAGGGCAAGGGAACTGCCGATGACCGCGACCAGGAAGGTGAGGATGTAGATGCCGCGCGTCGGATCAGTCGCGAAAGCATGTACCGAAGTCAGGACACCCGATCGCACCAGGAAAGTGCCGAGCAGGGAAAGAGAGAACGCCGAAATTGCGAGGAGAACAGTCCAGTTCTTGAAACTGCCGCGTTTTTCCGTCACCGCAAGGCTGTGAATCAAGGCCGTACCGACCAGCCAGGGCATGAAAGATGCGTTTTCAACCGGGTCCCAGAACCACCAGCCACCCCAGCCCAGTTCGTAATAAGACCACCAGGAACCCAGCCCAATGCCAAGCGTCAGAAAGGCCCAGGCGGCCGTGGTCCACGGCCGGGACCAACGTGCCCAGGCGGCATCAAGCTCACCGGAAAGCAGCGCGGCAATGGCAAAGGCATACGCCACGGAGAATCCCACGTAACCCATGTAAAGCATCGGCGGGTGGAAAATCAGCCCCGGATCCTGCAACAGGGGATTCAAATCCCTGCCCTCGGCGACCCCGGGCAGGATTCGTCCGAACGGATTTGAGGTAAAAAGGATGAAGAGCAGGAAGCCGAAAGCCACCAGCCCCAAGGTACCGAGCACCCGCGCCACCATTGCTTCCGGCAGGCGACGCGAAAAGAGCACGACAGCAAATGCCCACCAGCTCAACATCAGCATCCAGAGGAGCAGCGAGCCTTCGTGACCACCCCATACACCAGCCAGGCGATATTCAAGCGGCAACAGCGAATTGGAGTTCTGGGCGACGTACACCACCGAGAAATCATTGGCGACAAAGGCCTGCGTCAGGCAGGCAAAGGCAAAGGTGATCAGAAAAGCCATACCACTGGCCGCCGGCCGGGCCAGCGCAATCCAGGCCGCATCGTTGCGATGCACGCCGATCAGGGGCAGGGTGCCGAGAATCAGCGCCACCAGCGCCGAAAGGATCAGCGCGAAATTACCAAGTTCAGGAATCATGCTTAAAAGCTCGTTTTCGGTTTTTCGGTGACAGGCGCCGGTGCCTGGTTCGTCCCGGCCGCGCGAGCCTGGGCATCGTTCACCGCTTTGGCCGCTTCCGGCGGCATGTAATTTTCATCGTGCTTGGCCAGGACTTCAGTAGCCACGAAGCTGCCATCCGCCACAAGCCGGCCTTGTGCGACTGCGCCCTTCCCTTCCTTGAACAGATCCGGAAGAATGCCCTTGTAACTGACTTTGATGTCTTTTGCCGTATCCGTCACAACGAACGCAATGGTCACACCATCTGCCTGACGTTCGATCGACCCTTCCTTGACCAGACCGCCGATGCGGAACAGTTTTCCGGAAGGAGCCTTCCCTTCCGCTACTTCGGTGGGGGTGATGTAGAGCGCGATATTGCTGTTCAGAGCATTGAGCACAAGCGCCGAGACAATGCCGACCACGGCGAGGGCACCCCCGATCAGGGCGAGTTTCTTGTGGCGTGATTTCATTCTGCGGGATTCCTTGATTCTGCGCGCATCTGGCGCTTGAGTCGGGCGATGGTCGCCCTTTGATTGCGAATGGTCAGCAACGGTTCAATGAACATGATGAGCGCCGTCACGCCAAACGAACCCCAGACGTAGCCACCATAACCGCCCATGGCAATAAAATCGGAAAAACTGTTCCAGTGAATCACTTCTGGTCTCCCGCGAGGAGCGCCTTGACCCAATCGGTATTGCGCTCACGCTCAAGAATGATGGTTCGCACCCGCATGAATGCGATGGCAATCGAATACATCCAAAAACACATGGCCATCAGGAGCATCCCGTAAAGCATGGTAGTGGCCATCGAAGACTTGGCGAGATTGACACTCGACCCCTGATGCAGGGTATTCCACCATTTGACCGAAAAATAGATGATCGGAATATTGACCACACCGACCAGCAGGAGAATGCCTCCCGCCTTGTCTGCCCGTCGCGCATCGTCAATGGCTGCGGTCAGCGCCATGTAGCCAATGTACAGGAAGAGCAGGATGAGTTCTGAGGTCAGCCGGGCATCCCATACCCACCAGGTACCCCACATCGGCTTGCCCCACAAGGCACCTGTCCACAACGACACAAAGGCCATCAGTGCCCCCGTCGGGGCAAGTGCCTGTGCCATCATTCCTGACAAGCGCGTATTGAAGGCCAACCCGATCGCCGCCCAGAAAGCCATGATCAGATAGATGAACATCGACAACCAGGAAGCCGGCACATGAATGAAAATGATCCGGTAGCCCTCGCCTTGCTGGAAATCGGTCGGTGCAACCAGCATACCCAGCCAGAGCCCGGCGAGACCAAAAACGATCGAGACGGCGGCAAAATAGGGGATCAGCGTTCCGGCCAACGGATAAAACACGGCGGGTGACGCAAAACGGTAGAGATTGAAGCGATCTTTCATTCGAGGGCGATCTTCAAGGCTGCGGCTGCCGCCCAGGGGGCGAAGCCAGTTGAGGCAATGGTCATTGCGGCAAGCAGGGAAAGATGACCTTCCCCCCCGAGACCGGTCATCGTTGCGTCCACCGCACCAGCTCCGAATATTAGCACTGGAATATATAGCGGAAGAACAAGCAGGGAGAGAAGTACGCCCCCCCCCCTTAGTCCGAGCGTAAGCGCAGCGCCGATGGCGCCGATTCCTGAAAGCGCTGGCGTCCCGAGCAGGATGGCCCCTGTGAGCACCAGCAAGGCATCGACAGGAAGATCGAATTGCACGCCGAGTACCGGCGCCAGCATGGCCAGTGGCAAGCCGGAAACCAGCCAGTGAGCGATCACTTTTCCCGTCACCACCAGTCCCAGGGGATGCGGCGCAAGCGCCAGCTGTTCCAGTGCACCATCACGGTAATCGTCAGCAAACATTCTCGGTAGCGACAGCATGGTCGCCAGAAGCGCTGCGACCCACAGGACGCCGGGTGCCAACTTACGGAGCAGGTCAGGCTCCGGCCCGATACCCAGAGGGAAAAGGCTGGCAACAATCACGAAGAAAAACAGTGCCGAAACAATATCCGCCTGGCGCCGCATGGCCAGCCGGAGATCCCGCCCGATAATGGCAATGACAATTTTCAGCATCAGGAGAGGCGCAATTCCTTGACGGCACCTGCGGGAATGTTCACCGCTTGGTGTGTGGTCATGACTGCCATGCCGCCACGTTGAAGATGCGCGGAAATCACGCCGGCCAGCCAGTCGACCGCCGCCACATCCAGTGCCACGAATGGTTCGTCGAGAATCCACAAGGGATGCCGGTTGATCACGAGACGAGCCAACGCAACACGCCGTTTCTGGCCCTGCGAAAGATAGCGGCAGGCGAGGTCTTCACGACCGGCCAGCCCCACCTGCTCCAATGCATCCAGCGCATCATCTTCCGTAAGGACGTCCCCGGCGAGCCGGGCAGCGGACAACAGGTTTTCGAGGGGCGTCAGTTCTTCCTTGATGGCATTCAAATGCCCGAGGTAACAAAGGTCAGCGCGAAACTCGTCGCCCAGCGAACGAATCGATTTCCCCTGCCAGCGTATTTCACCGGTTTCTGGCGGCAACAGCCCGATCAGCATACGCAGCAGGCTGGTCTTGCCGGCACCATTCCTGCCTTGCAGATACAACAACTCTCCTGCCTCAAGACGAAAGTCGAGGCCTGAAAACAGGCTGCGCTCACCGCGCACACATTCGAGATTGAGGGCTTCAAGCATCAGGAAAAATCGGGAGACTCAAGTTCAAAAACAGGGGTCGCCAGTGTACCGGCAGATCACGTCGAAACAAAACAAATAGCCAATAAAAAACGGGGGCCGAAGCCCCCGAAAAATGAGAGGCAGCTAAAACGACTTATTTGAACGGCGTCGGACGCGGCGTGGCATCCGAAGAAGGCGGCAGAATCGGATTCACGAAGTTTGGCTGATCACCGGTCAAAGTCTTCAGGAAGGCAACGATCTTGGCATTTTCGTCCTTGGTGAACTTCTTGCCCAGTTGCAAACGCCCCATGACATCAACCGCTTCAGTCAGGGTATTGGCTGCACCATCGTGGAAATACGGATAGGTCATTTCAACGTTACGCAGGGTTGGTACCTTGAAATTAAAGCGGTCAGCATCCTTGCCTGTCACACCAGCACGACCTTCAACACCCTTGGCATTGCCTTTGTATGGCTCGACCAACCCCATCTTCTGGAAGGAATTGCCACCAACGGCCGGACCATTGTGGCAAGCAACACAACCACTATCCTTGAACAGCGCATAGCCCGCCAACTCATCCGGCGACAACGCATCTTTCTTGCCCAGCAACCACTGGTCGAAACGGGAATTCGGAGTGACCAGCGTCTTCTCAAATTCAGCGATGGCCAGGGTTACCTGATTGATATCGATTTTCGGCGTGCCGAAAACTTGCTTGAATTCACGGACATAGCCAGGAATGGTTTCCAGGACCTTGATTGCCAGCGTGTGGGTGAAACCCATTTCACCCGGATTGGCGATCGGACCACCTGCCTGCTCCTTCAGGTCAGCCGCACGACCGTCCCAGAACTGGGCGATGTTCAGGCTGGAGTTCAACACGGTCGGCGCGTTGATCGGGCCTTGCTGCCACTTGTCGCCGATGGATGTCGGGATGTTGTCAGTACCGCCCATGGACAGGTTGTGACAGGAATTGCAGGAAATGAAGCCCGACTTGGACAGACGCGGATCGAAGTAGAGCTTTTTGCCCAGTTCGACCATGCCCAGATTGATATTGGCTGGCGGTTTGATGACCTCGATCGGCTCATCGGCAGCCTGTGCAACACCTTGAACAGCCACGCCGGAAATCAGCGCAATGGCAACTGACAGAATTGTCCGTTTCATGGTTTTTTTCTCCCTCGTTGAAAAAACAGTCAGGCCATTCTCACCGCAATCGGTGTGCTAATATTGACATAAATCAATGATTTTTATCGGTTTTATTAATAGTGGCTATAGGTTAATCCTATACACAATCGGGGCAACAGACCCTTCGCGTGCCATCTTGGAGAGCAGTAATGACCTTAACCGAATTGCGCTATATCGTAGCTTTGGCCCGTGAGGGCAATTTCAGTCGCGCCGCCGAACATTGCTCGGTCAGCCAACCGACGCTGAGCGTCGCCATTGCCCGCCTCGAAGACGAACTCGGCGTCCAGCTCTTTGAGCGCGGCAAGGGTTTTGTCAGCCCGAGCAATGTGGGGAAGCTCGTCGTCCAGCAAGCCCACCACGCGCTTGGCGAAGCAGAAAAGGTCCGGCAGATCGCCCTGTCCGGTCGCAACCAGCTGGAAGGCCCGCTGCGCCTCGGGGTCATCCACACCGTCTGCCCTTACCTTTTACCGCAGCTGATCGTGGCGCTACGCACCGTTGCACCTGCCATGCCGCTGGCGATCGAGGAAAACATGACCGCCACGCTGGCTGACATGCTGCGGGAAAACGCGTTGGACGTGGTCATCATCGCACTGCCATTCGACATTCCCGGTGTGCTTACACGGCCACTCTACGACGAATCGTTCAAGGTCATCGTACCGCGCGGCCATGCATGGGAAAAACGTGAATTTATCGACACCGAGGAGGTGGCCGGCGATGAAATCCTGTTGCTCAAGGCCGGCAACTGCTTCCGTGATCAGGTACTGGGTGCCTGCCCACAGGTCAGCAGCCCGGAAACCGATGTCCGTCTCGGACACTCCATCGGCACTATCCGCTGCATGGTGGCCTCGGGACTGGGCGTTTCCATTCTGCCGGACGGCGCACTGCGTCACCCATACAGTAATGACCTGATCAGCGTCATTCCCTTCCGCCCACCAGAGCCTTCACGGCGCATCGCACTGGCCTGGCGCAACGGCTTTGTCCGCCCCAAGGCAATCGACGCCCTGATGACCGCCATGCGCGGCGTCGACAACTCGGCCTACCGTCTACTTATTTAGGCCGACATCAACATTTCAGCCTGAACAAGCTGAATTGCATCGCTCAGCGCCGCACTCGCCTCGTCAAGCTCCTTCCTGCGCTGAGCGAGCATTCGCCTGTCTCCCGCACGATGCAGGTCAATCAGTTCTTGACCAAGCTCATGCATCCGTTTGTGGACAGCGTCGATAGCCTGAAAACCCGCAGAAATCGCATAGCGCTGGCTTTTTTCGCCGTAATACCAGCGTCCGAAGCGGCATCTCTGATGATTCAGTTCGGGCGCCGACTCAAGACCTTCGTGGGTATCGAGGAACATGTTCAGGGAACGAATCCAGCGGTTGTGCTCAGCCTCGGCGATCAGGAGCGGTATGTCTTCGCGTGACCAATTGAAGGCTGTTGCTGAACTCCACAATTCGTGGGGACGGAAATTTTCGATCCACCCGGGCAACTCCCCCGCCGGCATGGGCCGGGCAATTCCGTAGCCCTGTGCCAGGTCGCAACCAAGAATCAAAAGCACAAGGCCATGCTCGACAGTTTCCACCCCTTCGGCGATCACCTGCCGCTTGAATGCCTTGGTCAGGCCGATCACGCCTTCGACAATCGCCAGATCTTCGGGATCGTCCAGCATGTCGCGCACAAAAGACTGGTCTATTTTCAGCATGTCAGCCGGCAGACGACGGAAGTAGGTCAGCGACGAATACCCCGTACCGAAATCATCAAGCGCAAAACTGACACCAAGCTTCCGGCATTCGACGAACAAATCGGCAACCATGGCGATATCTTCCAACGCCGCAGTCTCCAGCACTTCAAGCTCAAGGCGACTGGCCGGAACACGCGGATGCGCAGAGAGACAGGCACCGAGATGCTGCGCGAAATTCGGGTGCTGCAAATGATTTCCCGCAATATTGATACTGACCGAGACATCCAGTCCGCCACAGACCCATTCATCGAGCTGACGCAGGGTTTCGCGGATTACCCAGTTGCCGAGTTCAATGGATAGATCGCTGTTTTCAATAATGTGCAGAAACTGGCCTGGCAAGAGCAATCCCCGCTCAGGATGACGCCAGCGGATCAGAGCTTCGGCGCCGATGACATCACCGGCCCGCATGTTCACCTTGGGCTGATAATGCAGTTCGAATTCGCCCTCGCTCAGCGCCCTTCGAACTTCGCTGACTTCTTCCCGACGCTGGCGAGCCCGGCGGTCATTTTCCGGATCAAAAAGATGATGACGGTTGCGACCACTCTGCTTGGCCTCATACATCGCCTGATCCGCATGGCGCAGCAAGGCATCGGCATCGGCGCCATCGTGCGGAAAAAGGGTGACGCCGATACTGGCTGAAATCGCGATGCTGTGACCACCGATCTGGAATGGCTGAGTCAGCAAATGGATCACCCGGCCGACCGCAAGATCGCACTC
This sequence comes from uncultured Dechloromonas sp., assembly GCA_964583695.1. Lineage (GTDB taxonomy): Bacteria > Pseudomonadota > Gammaproteobacteria > Burkholderiales > Rhodocyclaceae > Azonexus. The sequence continues at coordinate 33,234 of CAZOWA010000019.1, read as the reverse complement.
GTGAACACTGTCGAGCCCCGAAAGCAGCATCACGAACTCATCGCCCCCCAGGCGGGAAACGGTATCTCCACCTCGCACACAGCTTTTGAGTCGCTGGGCGACTTCGATCAACAGACGATCCCCGGTCGCGTGGCCGTAGAGATCATTGACAGGCTTGAAACCGTCAAGATCGAGGTAGCAGACCCCCAGTATCTTGCCGCTGCGTTCGGTTTGCGCCATCGCCAACTGCATGCGGTCAGCGAGCAGCATCCGGTTGGGCAACTGGGTCAGGGGGTCAAAATGAGCCAGATGCTCCAGACGCTGCTGATGCTCCTTGAGCAACGTGATATCGGAAAAAATGCCCACAAAATGCGAAATCTCTCCCTGGCGATCGCGTACCGTGGAGATGGTCAACAGCTCGACGAAAATTTCGCCGCTTTTCTTCCGGTTCCAGACTTCGCCACGCCAGAAACCATCCTTCCGTATCGTTTGCCACATCTCGATATAGAACTCGGGAGTGTGGTGCCCCGACTTGAGGAGATCGGCACTATGCCCGATCGCTTCCTCTCTCGAGTAGCCAGTAAGCTCGCTGAAGGTGGAATTAACCTCGACAATACGCCCCTGTGGATCAGTGACCATGATCCCTTCATGAGCGTTGTCGAAAACACTGGCAGCCAGTTTCTGCCGCTCCTCGGCAAGCAGGCGTTCAGTAATGTCCTGCAGCACAACCAGCAACGCCGGCTTGCCGTTCCAGAAACCTGGCGCAATCCGCGCTTCGACCGTCACCTGGGAACCACCTTGACGCAGGACAGGCAAAGAGCACGTCGACCGCCTTCCGGAAAGCATTCCGGCAAACGTCTTTTCCAGCCCTGCTCGCCGTTCGCCTGGGATGAGCGACATGAACGGCCGACCAAGCAATTCGTTGCCTGAATAGCCGAGTAAATCGTTGAGCGCGTGGTTGCAATGCAGAATCGCGCCCTGTTGATCAACGATGAAAAGCAGATCACGCAGCGCATCGAAAAGCCCCGAGAGGTTTTGCTGCAGGCGAAGTGCTTCCTCCTGAGCATCGACTCGCAGCAGAGTCTGCGAAAAATTCCGTGAGAGTGAATCCAGAACAAGATATGTGCCATGCGAAACCTGCGCGCCGCTCCGGCTACCCAGACAGATGCAGACTGTAACGACCCCGTTTGTCTGTACCGGCAGAACGGTCATGCAGCGGAGTCCTTCGGCCTTGAGCAGATCATGCTGAATAAAGGCCGAGGTATCACAGGACGCCCCCATCTCCTGACAACTACAGACAACATTGCCTCTGGCAATCAACTCGCCCTGGGACGAATTCGATGCAAAGCAATGAGCAGCATCAAGAAAATTCTCCGACAATCCCCGATGCTCGACCAGACGGTAGGAACCGTCGTCATCACGCACATAAAGCCCGCCGCAATCAAACTCCGGAAAACGCAGGGCAATGTCGAGCAGCAGGGGATACAGTGCCGGGCGCGACGTACCATCGGCGAGCGCCACCGCAAGGTCGCGCCCGACTTCCAGACGCCGCGCTTCCGTTTTGCGCTCACAGATATCCTGCGCGGAAACCAGAACAACATCGCACCCGAAGTACTTGCCCGCCCGGAATCGGACTTCAACCGGAAAGATCCGCCCTGTCTTGCTCAATGCCCAGAATTCGAGAACCTGGGGTTCGCCTTGCCGAGCGCCGGAAAGATAGGCATCGATCTGTACAGGATCATTCAAACCCTCGGCCATCAGCACGTGGTACGTACGACCAAGCATTTCTTTTCGAGAGTAGCCGGATAGCTGTTCGGCCCGCAAATTGAGATCAACGAAGACACCCGAGCGATCAATCACCAACAGCGCTTCGTCCACCCCATCGAAAATACCCCTGAAAGTTGCCAGGCTGGCTTGCAACCTGTCTGCATCTCGGTAATGCGATACGACGAGTGCCGCCAACTGGCTGGCCTGGCGCAGCAACTCGTACTGATTCTCGCTGGGTGTGCGCACCTTGCCGTGATAGGCCGCAAAGGTTCCGAGCAATTCGCCATCCGGTGCAAAAATGGGCTCCGACCAACCGGAATGAATGCCCGCAGCAGCGGCGAATTCCCGGAAGGCACTGCCTTTCGGATCGACATAGACATCTTCGATAAACACGCGGCTACGCCGGAATGCAGCAGTTCCCGAAGAGCCGACGCCCTCGGCGATTTCAATGCCATCAAGCGCACTCTGGCTGGACTCCGGCAAGCTGGGTGCAGCCCCCAGACGCAGTCGCTTGCCATCGTCGCTGACCAGGAGAATCGAACACACTACTTCCGGGAGCTCCGCCTCAACAGAAAGCGCGATCAATTCGAGCAGGTTTTCCAGGCGTTCGCCGCGCAACAGACCAGCCAGCGCCGCGTTACGAATGATGATGGCTTCCTCGGCACGACGTCGCTGGGTAATATCGCGGGCAAAACCAACCGTCCCCAGCGTCTGCCCCTGCGAATCGAAGACGGGAGCCTTGTAAGTTTCGTGCCAGAGGCGCTTCCCCCGGGCGACGATTTCTTCGAGAACATATTTTTTTTCGCCGCCATGCATGACAGCCAGATCGTCTGTCCTGTAACGTTCGGCCAGGTCATGAGGCCAGATGTCGGAATCATTCATGCCGCGCAAGTCATCGCTATCCGGATAGCCGGCAGCTTCCGCAAACGGCTTGTTTACTGCGAGGTAGCGTGACTCCGTGTCCTTGAGCCAGACGAGAAACGGAAAATTATCGAGAAGGGCGCGCTGGTAACGTTCTTTGTGCGCCAAATCTCTTTCCGAAGCTGCATTGGCAAGCGTCAATTCAAGACGATCCGCCAATGCGGCATCAACCAGATCGATTTCCAGCGGCCGCATCAGGGAGTGCTCGGTCAGCAGGCCAACCAGGCTGCACTCCTGATCGACCACTGCCAGATGCCGAAAATGGTGATCGAACATCATCTGTGCAGCGTCGGCAAGCGAGGTATCAGCAGTCACAGTCGCAACCGGATGACTCATCACTTCGGCAAGCGTCCGACCGCGATCTCTTTCGACAAAAAGACGAACCACATCGCGTTCGGTCACAATACCCAGCGGTCGCGCGCCGTCGACGACGACCACGCTGCTGGCACGGTCGTTTTCCATTACCAGAACCGCCTCGTCCAGGGTAGCTGAAGGCGGTAGCCGGGGAAAATCCCGCTCCATCAGGGAATCAACATTGGTAAGCTGGCGGAAAAAATCGAGCCCGAGATGGCGGCGAAAATCCGTTTCGGTCACTACCCCGACAATACCTTGATCGGCGCCGACCACGACCAGATGGCGTATCCCTTTGCGCGCCGCATCGCGATAGGCCTGCCGGAACTCGGTATCGGCACGCACCGTCTGCACCGGGGATGACATCACTGCGGCAACCGGGATCGACGTATCCTGATGCAGGCGCATCGCGTGGAGAATGTCACGCTCGGTGACGATACCGGTCACCTCGTCACCCTGCACGACAATCACGGAAGATATCCGCGACCTGACCATGATTTCGGCCACCTCACCCAGCGTAGCAGTGGTGCCGATCCGATCGGCGTGGAGGGTCATCAGGTCGGCAACGAGAGGCATGGGTCGAAATGTTATTACTTTAGTAACAGTTTGACGTTGACCACGCTCAAATGTCTACGTTCAGTCCGCTCTCTTTTGACCGCGACTTTGTCGAGGTGGCGCTTGACGTCCGCGATCAAGCTTGCATACTGACCGGATGATGCGTTGTTCAAAATTGCGGGCCTGGCATGCATGAGATGTCGTTGATCGAAGGAATCCTCCGACAGGTGGAGGGCGCAGCCCGACGCGAGGGGGCGCGGCGAGTTAAGACGGTGGTTCTCGAAATCGGTCGCCTGGCCTCGGTTGAAACGGATGCCATGCACTTCTGTTTTGCCGCCGTCGAAGATAAGGGGCTGGCGAGCGGTGCGCGGCTTGAAATCATAGAAATTCCCGGCGCCGGATTGTGCAACGATTGTGGCAGCACTGTTCCAATGGACGAAGCCATAGGAACCTGTCCGCTATGTGGCAGCTGTTGCCTGACCCCGACCGCCGGTATGGAAATGCGGGTCAGGGAAATCGAAATCGAGGAGGAGTAAAGAAGATGTGTACGGTTTGCGGTTGCGGCGCGGGTGAAACGCGCATTGAAGGCGGCACGGAACACACACACGCGGATGGCACGGTGCATCGCCATGCGCACGCCTACAAACCGCACCGCCACACTGCTGAGGGTAGCGGGAAAAGCCGGCTGGTGCAGATAGAGACCGACATCCTTGATGAAAATAACCGCCATGCTGCCGCAAACCGCGCATTTTTCGAGCAGCACGGCATTTTTGCACTCAATCTTGTGTCGAGTCCGGGGTCAGGAAAAACCACCCTGCTCGTCAAAACCATCGAGTTGCTGAAAGGAAAAATCGACATCAAGGTCGTCGAGGGTGACCAGCAAACAACCCACGACGCGGAACGCATTCGCGCCACCGGTGTCGCCGCCGTGCAGATCAACACGGGCAAGGGCTGCCACCTCGATGGCCACATGGTGGGCCATGCCGTGGAAGAACTGAATCCGGCAGATGGCTCGCTTTTTCTTGTCGAAAACGTCGGCAATCTTGTCTGCCCGGCAGCATTCGACCTAGGCGAGCACCACAAGGTAGTCATTCTCTCGGTGACCGAGGGTGAGGACAAGCCGCTCAAGTATCCGGACATGTTCCGGGCCGCTGACGTGATGATCCTCAACAAGTGCGACCTGCTGCCCCACCTCGATTTCGACGTTAACCTGGCCGAAGCCAACGCGCGACAGGTCAATCCGCGACTTACCATATTTCGCGTTTCGGCCAAAAGCGGCGAAGGTATTCCTGCCTGGCTGAAATGGATCGAGAATGGCCTGGGCAGATAGTCAATGACCCCAACCCCAACGGGCTCTCATCGCCCTCACTCAATGTTCACACGCCTGCTTGGCGCTGCCTGTCTGGCATTCGCTCTAGCCGCGTGCTCCTCACTCCCGGAAGAAAAAGCCGGCGCGCGCGCAGCTGCTGACAGCACGCGCGCCCAGCCGATCTATGTCATCGGCCACGGTCTGCACACCGGCATTGTCGTCCCCGGAACCACGCTGAATCAGGCCATCCCGGAATTGCGCGAACGCTTTGGCGACCCGGCCTACTACGAAGTCGGCTGGGGTGACGCTGCCTTTTACCAATCAGAAGAAGTCTCCATCGGCCTCACCCTGCAAGCGCTGTTCTGGTCTCGCGGCGCTGTGGTTCACGTGGTCGGCGTGCCTGAATCGCCAGCGCGCTACTTCAAAAAAGAAAAGGTCATCGCCACTTGTGTCAGTGATGAAGAACTCAGTGCGCTGAGCAGCCATATTTCGGCGAGTTTCACGCGCGATCCGAGCGGCCGCCTGATCCGACAAGAGCCCGGCAACTACGGCGACAGCCAGTTTTACAGCGGCACCGGCCATTACTCCGCGCTCAACACCTGCAACACCTGGACGGCAAAGAGTCTCGCCAGCGCGGGCATGGACATTTCACCGCTCTTCAAGCAAACCGCCGGCCCCATCCTGCGCTACACACGCGCCAGCGGGAAGACCTGCCCGGCCGCGGAAGAGACCATGGCCGCCCGGCAGCCGCAATGAGGGTTTGCTGCGGTCAACCGGAAAAAACGGCAATTTTTCCGATCGCAATACAAGGACAGGCACACTGAATGTCCCGTAAATATTTGCGTGTCCGTGGTCTGGTGCAGGGCGTCGGCTTTCGCCCCTATGTCTGGCGACTGGCGTGCTCCCTGGCACTGAACGGCTGGGTTCGCAACGACGGAGAAGGGGTAAGCATTGCCATCGACGGGGAAAGGACGGCGGAATTTCTCGCACGCCTGCCCACAGAGGCACCCACACTGGCACGTATCGACAGCATCGAGGAAGTTGGCGGGTTGAACGAGGTCATTTCTGCCGGGTTCAACATTCTCGACAGCATCAGCGGCACGGTGGCCACGGCAATCGGCCCCGACAGCGCCCTGTGCCCCGATTGCATCGCCGATATTTGCGATCCGGCCAACCGTCGCTGGCGCTATCCCTTCACCACCTGCACCCATTGTGGCCCCCGTTATACGGTAAGCCGGAAGCTTCCCTACGACCGGGCGAATACCAGTCTGGCGGGTTTTCCGCTGTGCCCGCCGTGCCAGGACGAATACCTCACCCCGACCGATCGCCGCTTTCACGCCGAAACCAGTTGCTGCCCGACCTGCGGACCAGGTTTGAACCTGCTCGATGATCGCGGGCAGAACATCGCCGGCGACCCGCTTGCTGCCACCCTACAGCGGCTGCGCCGCGGACAGATTGTCGCCATCAAGGGGCTGGGCGGATTTCATCTGGCCTGCGACGCACGCAATGCGGACGCCGTGGCAGAGCTGCGCCAACGCAAGCTGCGCGAGGCAAAACCCTTCGCCATCATGGGGCTGAATGCTGCCTCGCTGGCTGAATTCGCACACATCGGGGACGATGAACTGGCACTGCTGAAAGGCGCCGCTGCCCCCATCGTGCTCTGTCGCAAGACGTCTGCAAATCTCCCCGGCATCGCGCCCGGACTGGCCGATCTCGGCATCATGCTGCCGTCGACCCCACTGCATCTGCTGCTCTGGCACGAGGCTGCCGGACGCCCGACCGGCACCTCCTGGCTTGAGCAAACAGCGGAGCTGCTGCTGGTGATGACCAGCGCCAATCCCGGCGGCGAACCACTGGTAACCGACAACGAGGAAGCGCTGACGCGCCTCGCCGGCATCGCCGACGCCTTTCTGCTGCACGACCGCCCCATCGTGGCACGCTGCGACGACTCGGTCGTGCGCGCCGGGCCACGTTTCATCCGCCGCGCCCGCGGTTACGTGCCGCTACCCATCCCCCTCGGCGACGATGGCCCAAACGTGTTGGCGCTGGGCGGCCATCTCAAAAACACGGTGTGCGTTCTGAAGGGTCGGGAGGCCTTCCTTTCACCGCACATCGGCAGCCTCGACAATGCCGCGAGCGTGAGCTTTCTTGAAGAAAGCGTGAATCATTTGCTGGGCATTCTTGAGGTCAAACCCGACCTCATCGCCCACGATCTCCACCCGGATTTTGCATCAACCCACCTCGCACTGAGACTGGCTTGGGAATGGAATATTCCAGCCTTCGCCATCGCGCATCATCACGCGCATCTGGCAGCGATCTGCGCCGAACACGCGATCAACGAGCCGCTTATCGGCCTCGCCATCGACGGCACCGGACTCGGCCCGAACGGTGGATCATGGGGTGGCGAACTGCTTCGACTCGAAGGCGCACAATGCACCCGGCTCGGCCATTTGCAAACCCTCAAGCTGCCCGGCGGCGATCGCGCCGCCCGCGAACCCTGGCGAATGGCTGTCTCGGCCATGCATGGCGCAGGCCTCGATTACCGGGTTAGCGGCTGGCTCAAGCAGCACTACCCTCAATATGAAGCCGGCCCGCTGCTCACCATGCTCGGCCGCAACTTGCGCTGCCCGCCGAGTTCGAGCCTGGGGCGCTGGTTCGACGCTGTTGCCGGCCTGCTCGGGCTGCGCGCCGAAGCACAATTCGAGGGCCAGGCCGCGATGGAGCTCGAAGCACTGGCTTTGAGGCATGGCCCTGTCCCCGCCCACCCCGGCGGTTATGTGCTTCGTGACGGCATCCTCGATTTCTCGCCGCTCATCGTGACCTTGTTGGGCTGTCGCAATACGGCAGAGGGCGCCGCGCTTTTTCACGCCACACTGGCCGCCGGGCTGGCAGAATGGCTGCTGTCCGCCGGCGATGCTGCGGTCAACCCGAAAAAACGGCCAAAATTGGCAGTCGCCGGTGGCTGTACGATGAACACCGTTTTGATGTCGGCACTGTCCGCGCACCTGGCCTCGGCCGGCGTAAACTTGCTCGAAGCGCAGCAGTCACCGCCCAACGACGGCGGCCTGGCGTTGGGGCAGGCCTGGCTGGCGCGACAAATGTTCAAGGAGATGAAGCATGTGTCTGGCAATTCCGGCGCAAGTAGTTGAGTTGCGCGAGGGCGACAACGCGGTGGTCGATCTGGCCGGCGTACGCAAGGACATCTCCCTCGCCCTCGTCGACGACGTCGCGGTCGGCGATTTCGTCATCGTCCACGTCGGCTTCGCGCTGAACAAGATAGATCCGGAAGAAGCCGCGCAAACCCTGGCGCTCTTTGCCGAACTCGGCCGACCGGGTAGCGAAACGCCGCTCCATTGATGCGCTACATCAGCGAATTCCGCGATGGCGAGGTTGCCCGGCGTCTGGCCGATGCAATCAGCCAGGAGGTCAAGTCCGACCGCTCCTACCGCTTCATGGAGTTTTGCGGCGGTCACACCCATGCCATTTCGCGCTACGGCCTGACCGATCTGCTTCCGGACAATATTTCCCTGATCCACGGCCCAGGCTGTCCGGTCTGCGTCTTGCCGATCGGGCGTATCGATCAGGCGATTCACCTTGCCCTCGACGCCGGCGTCACACTGTGCACCTACGCCGATTGCCTGCGCGTTCCGGCTTCGCACAGTTTGTCGTTGCAGAAAGCGAAGGCCCGTGGCGGCGATATCCGCATGGTTTACGCCAGCAGCGACGCCATTGCCATTGCCCGGAACAATCCGGAAAAACAGGTGGTTTTTTTCGCCATCGGCTTCGAAACCACCACACCGCCGACCGCCGTGGTCGTCCGGCAGGCAGCGGCACTGGGCCTGAACAATTTTTCCGTACTGAGCTGCCATGTCCTGACCCCGCCGGCGATGGGCGCGATCCTCGCCGCACCGGAAAAAATTGCGATCGACGGTTTCATCGGCCCGTCCCATGTTTCCACCATCATCGGCAGCCGCCCCTACGAACGCTTTGCCGGCGAGGGCGGCAAGCCTGTGGTCATAGCCGGCTTCGAACCGCTCGATGTACTTCAGTCCATCCGCATGCTGATCCGTCAGGTCAACGAAGGACGTGCCGAGGTCGAAAACGAATTCACCCGTGCCGTCAGCCGCGATGGCAACCGCAAGGCCCAGGCACTGATCGGAGAGGTTTTCGAATTGCGCAACGAATTCGAATGGCGCGGCCTCGGCAGCCTGCCCCACTCGGCCCTCCGCCTGCGCCCGGAATTTGCCGCCTTCGATGCCGAACAACGTTTCCCCTGCAAATACCGACCGGTCACCGACCACAAGGCCTGCGAATGCGCCGCCGTGCTGCGCGGCCTGATCCGCCCAGCGGCCTGCAAACTGTTCGCCACGGTATGCACCCCCGAAAACCCAGTCGGTTCCTGCATGGTCAGCTCCGAAGGCGCCTGCGCCGCTCATTTCACTTATGGTCGTCACCTCGATGTCTGAATATTCCCGCCCCCTCGATTTGCGAAATGGCACCGTGGACATGGCCCACGGTGCCGGCGGCCGTGCCATGGCGCAATTGATTGACGAAGTGTTCAGCCGTGCACTGGGCAACGAATATCTCGCCCAAGGCGACGATGGAGCGCTGCTTCCGGTGCCGGAGGAAGGCCACCTGGTGATGGCTACCGACAGTCACGTCGTCTCGCCGCTATTTTTCCCTGGAGGCGACATTGGCTGCCTGGCAGTACATGGAACGATCAACGACGTAGCAGTAATGGGTGCTCGCCCACTATGGCTATCCGCTGCATTCATCATCGAAGAAGGCTTCAAAATTGGCGATCTGGCGCGCATTGTACAAAGTATGGCTGATGCCGCACGAACCGCCGGGGTTCCGGTTGTGACCGGCGATACCAAGGTGGTCGAACGTGGCAAGGGAGATGGCGTGTTCATCACCACCACTGGCGTCGGCGTAGTCAGACCGGGAACGGCCCTGTCCGGACGCAATGCCCGTGCGGGTGATGCGATATTGGTTTCCGGAACACTGGGCGATCACGGCATGGCCATCATGGCCGAGCGCGAAAATCTGGGGTTTTCCTCACCCATCATATCTGACACCGCGGCGCTGCATGAGCTGATTGCCGCAATGCAGGCGAGCGGTGCCGACATTCACGTATTGCGCGATCCGACTCGCGGGGGACTGGCCACCACGCTCAACGAAATTGCCCTGCAGTCCGGCGTCGGCATGATGCTGCAAGAAAAAGATTTGCCGGTGACAGCAGCCGTCAGCGCAGCCTGCGAACTGCTCGGTCTCGACCCGCTTTATGTGGCTAATGAGGGAAAACTGGTGGCGATCTGCGCCGAACAGGATGCGGGCAAACTACTTGAAGCCATGCGCGCCCACCCGTTGGGCAAGGCAGCGGCCATCATTGGCCGTGTTCACGAAGATGCCCGTCATTTCGTCCAGATGACCACAAGCTTCGGCGGGCGACGCATTGTAGACTGGCTGTCCGGCGAACACCTGCCAAGAATTTGCTGAACCAACTCAGCGTTTGCGCAAGGCAATGACCAGCGAACGTACCGCGCCCAGTTCCGAAATGACCAGGGCGCGAGCATCGTCGATATCGTCAGCGTTGCGGACATGGAAGATGTCACGACGGCCATCCAGATAACGCACGGCTGCCGTGAATTCCGGGCGCACCTCACGACGGACTTGGGCCTTGGGTGTACGGGCACGTTTGAGCTGACTCTGCATGATTACTCTCCCTGAGCAAATCGCGAAACGGAGCCGATGGTAATCAAAGCCGGGCAATTGAAAAATATAGCGAAAGTCATATAAGCCACGGATTTTTAAGCACAAACGCCCCGCCAGACGGCGCCGCTTCTGGCTTTATGTCAAATGCATCTATAAAAATAATTTGTTAAAACAAGGGAACTTGAAGCGTTTTTTCTGGTCGCTTTTCGGTTAACAGGCATTACGAGGAATATGCCCGGGTTCGCGCCCACCACTTTGCATGGTGTTTGCAGGTGCTTTGGAGTACCCTTTAGGGTTTTCCCCAACAAAGAATCCAAGGAGATTTCGTGGAAAAGGATTTGCGCGAAGCTGCCCTCGAATATCATCGCTGGCCTACCCCCGGCAAGATTTCTGTCCGCCCGACCAAGGGCCTGACCAACCAGCGCGATCTCGCCCTGGCCTACTCGCCGGGCGTTGCTGCTCCCTGTGACGCCATCGTCGAAGATCCGGCCACCGCCGCCTGGTACACCTCGCGCGCCAATCTGGTCGGCGTGGTCACCAACGGCACCGCCGTGCTCGGCCTCGGCAACATCGGCCCGCTGGCAGCCAAGCCGGTGATGGAAGGCAAGGGTTGCCTGTTCAAGAAATTCGCCGGCATCGACGTCTTCGACATCGAACTGGCCGAGAACGATCCGGACAAACTCATCGACATGATCGCAGCCCTCGAGCCGACGCTCGGCGGCATCAACCTCGAAGACATTAAGGCGCCAGAGTGCTTCTACATCGAGCAAAAGCTCAAGGAACGGATGAGCATTCCCGTTTTCCACGATGATCAGCACGGTACCGCCATCATCTCCGGCGCCGCCATGCTCAACGGCCTCAAGGTCGTCGGCAAGAAGATCGACGAGATCAAGGTCGTCGTTTCCGGCGCCGGCGCTGCCGCCATTTCATGTGTGAACCTGTGGTGCGATCTTGGCGTCAAGCGCGAGAACATCACGGTTTGTGACTCCAAGGGCGTTATCTACGTCGGCCGTCCGGGTGGCATGGACGAGACCAAGGCGCGTTACGCCCAGAACACCGAGAAGCGTACCCTGGCCGAAGCCATGGTCGGCGCCGACATTTTCCTCGGTCTGTCTACGGCTGGCGTGGTCAAGCAGGACATGGTCAAGAGCATGGCCGACAAGCCTATGGTTTTCGCGCTGGCCAACCCGACCCCGGAAATCATGCCGGAACTGGTCAAGGAAGTCCGCCCGGATGCGATCATCGCCACCGGCCGCTCCGACTACGTAAACCAGGTCAATAACGTCCTGTGCTTCCCGTTCATCTTCCGTGGCGCGCTCGACGTTGGTGCGTCGCGCATTACCGAAGAGATGAAGCTGGCCAGCGTTCGCGCCATCGCCGAACTGGCCGAGGCAGAAGTAACCGACGAAGTGGCAATGGCTTACCCGGGCCGCGATCTCAGCTTCGGTCCGGAATACCTGATCCCGACGCCGTTCGATCCGCGACTGATCGTCAAGATCGCGCCGGCCGTCGCCCAGGCTGCCATCGACTCCGGCGTCGCGACGCGTCCGATCACTGACTGGGATGCCTATCGAGCCAAGTTGTCCGAATTCGTCTATCACACCGGTGTCGGCATGCGCGCCATCTTCCAGGCCGCTCGCCAGGCCAAGGGCAAGCGCATCATCTTCGCCGAAGGTGAAGACGAGCGTGTCCTGCGCGCCACACAGGTCGTGATCGAAGAAAAATTCGCCCGCCCCATCCTGATCGGCCGCCCCGGCGTGATCGAGCATCGGCTTGAAAAAGCCAAGCTGCGCATCAAGCCGGGTGTCGATTTCGATATCGTCAATCCGGAATCCGACGAGCGCTACCGCGAGTGCTGGACCGCCTATCACAAGCTCATGGCGCGCCAGGGCGTCACGCCGGCCATCGCCAAGGAAGCCATGCGCCGCAAACCAACGGTGATTGCGGCCATGCTGCTCAAGCTCGGCTACGCCGACGGTCTGATCTGCGGCATGACCGGCCAGTACAGCCATCACCTCGGCGTCATCAACCAGATCATCGGCAAGCGCAGCGGCGTCAACACGCTGGCGGCGATGAACTACCTGATGTTGCCCGGCCGCTCGCTGTTCATCTGCGATACGCACGTCAACGAAAACCCGGACGCAGAACAAATTGCCGAAATGACCCTGCTCGCTGCCGAACAAGTCAAACGTTTCGGCAGCCAGCCGAAGGTGGCCCTTCTCTCGCACTCCAATTTCGGCTCTGGCAGTTCCGAGTCGGCACGCAAGATGAGCATCGCCGCAGGTCTGGTTTCCGCCATGTCAGCTGGCGAACTTGAAGTCGATGGTGAAATGCACGGCGACTCGGCGCTGAACGAGGATATCCGCCGCGAAGCCAATCCCGATTCACCGCTCAAGGGCGAAGCCAATCTTCTAATCATGCCCAACATCGACGCAGCGAATATCTCCTACAACCTGATCAAGATGACCGGTGGTGAAGGTGTGACCATCGGCCCCATCCTGCTCGGCGCTGCCCGTCCGGTACATGTACTGACCTCGACTGCCACGGTGCGTCGACTGGTCAACATGACGGCTCTGGCCGTTGTGGAGTCGATGGAACGATAAGCAGAAAAAACGGCTACTGACAGGTCATTGACCTGCCAGTAGCCGTTTGACGTCTGCCGCCACATCCTCGATTTGGGCATTTTCTGCCAGATAGAGTCGCAAGCGGCCATCCGGCCCGAACACATAAGCTCCGGCCGAGTGGTCGAGCACATAACCCATGCCGCCCGGCACCTCTCTCCTGATGCTGGTCACCCGAAATTTTCGGGCAAGTTCGTCAATTACGGGCTGTTCGCCGCGCAAACCGACAAAGGAGGGATGAAACCAGGGCACATAGTCCTGCAACCGCCGGGCACTATCCCGCTCCGGATCCAGACTGATGAAAATCACCTGCACCCTGGCGGGATCAATCCCGGGCTGCGTCATCAGTGCCGCATACTTGGCCAGCGCGCTCGGACAGATATCCGGACAACTGGCATAGCCGAAAAACAGGATGACGACCTTATTGGCAAAATCGGCCATTTTTTTCGGTTGACCGTGGAAGTCGGTCAACACGAAATCTCCGCCGATGCCTTTGCCTGTCACATCCGTGTTGAGGAAAGCCGGGGCCGCCGGCTCACAGCCGAGCATCAACAGGGACAAGACCAGCCACAGGCATCGCCGGAAATTCATGGAGCCAGGGCTGCGAGCAACTTGTCGTGGATGCCGCCAAAACCACCGTTGCTCATCACCAGAATATGATCACCGGCCCGACTGGCCCCAGCGATGCGCGCCACCAGACGTGCCAGGTCGTCTTCGACCACCGCCCGTTCGCCCATGGGCGCCAGAGCTTCGGCCGCATCCCACCCGAGATTGGCGCCATAGCAAAAAGCCGCGTCGACTTCACGCAGGCTATCCGGCAACTGGCTTTTCATGGTTCCCAGTTTCATGGTGTTCGAACGCGGTTCCAGCACCGCCAGAATACGCGCGGTGCCAACCTTGCGGCGCAACCCGGCCACCGTGGTAGCAATGGCCGTCGGGTGATGGGCAAAGTCGTCATAGACGGTCACGCCTCTCACCATACCCCGAACTTCCATGCGCCGTTTGACGTTAACAAAGCGCGAAAGCGCCTCCAGCCCTTTCTCAAATGGCACGCCAACATGCCGGGCAGCCAGCAGCGCCGCGCAGGCATTGGCACGATTGTGCTCACCCGACAAAGCCCAGCTGACACGCCCGATCTCTCCTTGCGGTCCGTGCAAGACCAATTCACCGTCCGCATCATCCCCGGTGACCCGATAGCCGGCCGGGTCGTTGAATTGTTCGACCGGCGTCCAGCAGCCTTTGGCCAGAACACGCCCCAGGCTGGCCTCGGCGGCGTTTGAAACAATCAGGCCGGATGCCGGCAGCGTACGCACCAAATGATGAAACTGCGTTTCGATCGCCACAAGATCAGCGAAGATGTCCGCATGATCGAACTCAAGATTATTCAAGACAACCGTCCGCGGCCGGTAATGCACAAATTTTGAACGCTTGTCGCAAAACGCCGTGTCATATTCATCCGCCTCGATCACGAAGAAGGGCGTATCGCCAAGCCTCGCCGAAACGCCAAAATTGAGCGGGACGCCACCAATCAGGAAACCGGGCGCCATATTGGCATCCTCGAGAATCCAGGCCAGCATCGAACTGGTGGTCGTCTTGCCATGCGTGCCAGCCACGCCGAGCACCCAGCGCCCCTGGAGCACGTGCTCGGCCAGCCACTGCGGGCCGGAAACATAAGCCAAGCCCTTGTCGAGCACCGCCTCAAGCAGCGGATTGCCCCGGGAAATGGCATTGCCGATCACGAAAACGTCGGGCGCAAGCGCCAACTGCGCAACGTCGAACCCCTCAATCAACTCGATGCCGGCAGCCCGCAACTGATCGCTCATCGGCGGATAGACATTGGCATCGCAGCCCGTAACCCGATGACCGGCCGCGACCGCCAGTTGCGCGACCCCGCCCATGAAGGTGCCGCAGATACCCAGAATATGAATGTGCATGTCACATAGACCCGTTAGAATGAGGGCGATTTTACCCTGATCGAGCCGCCATGCCCCGTTACGAAAGGCCCCGCCAGCTTGCCGGCACCCGGGCCAGCATCGCCAGCGCAGCCGCCCGTTTGATGGCGGAAGATGGCATCACGGACTACCACCTCGCCAAAAAGAAGGCTGCCCGGCAATTGGGCCTGACCGATCACGTCGCCTTTCCCGACAACGCCGAAGTCGAAGCCGAACTGCGCGCCTATCGCAGCCTCTACCAAGGCGACGATCACCAGGAAATGATCACCGCCATGCGCCGCACCGCGCTGGGGCTGCTCGAACTACTCGCCGAATTTCACCCCTACCTGACCGGATCCGTCCTCGACGGCACAGCTGGCGAACACTCAAATATCGATATCCTGCTGTTTGCCGACAGCGCCAAGGAAGTCGAGATTTTCCTGCTCAATCGCAGCATCGACGTCGATCATCGCGAACCACGCAACGATAAAGTCGAAGCAGTGCTGGTCATGGAAACCGATAGTGCCGACGCCAATCTCGTCATCATGCCGCCACAATTGGAGCGCGTCAGCATGAAGCATCGCGATGGACGTCCGCGCGAACGCATCCGCGCCGATGCATTACGCGCCTTACTTTCGGAATAGACTGGACAAATTGCAGCGAATTACGGCAAACTTGCCGACATGACGAAGCGAAAAACTGCTTCCAAGCCGGCCGAAAAAGCCCGTATCCTGGTGGTGCACGGGCCAAATCTGAACCTGCTTGGCACGCGTGAACCCGAACATTACGGCAGCGTAACCCTGTCCGACATCAACTTGGCACTGGCCCGCCTGGCCGAAAGTGCCGGGGTCGAACTGGAGTCCTTCCAGAGCAATCACGAAGGTGCCCTGATCGAGCGCATTCACACCGCCCGCGACCAGGGTGTGCGCGCTATCATCATCAACCCCGCCGCCTACACGCACACCAGCGTCGCCCTGCGTGATGCGATGGCTGCGGTAGCCATCCCGTTCATTGAAGTACACCTTTCGAATGTGCATGCCCGCGAAGCATTCCGGCATCACTCGTACTTCTCCGACCTTGCCGTCGGCGTGATCTGCGGCCTGGGTCACGAGGGCTACCTGCTGGCTCTCGAATACCTGCTTAACAAACTCAATATTGAATAGTCCGGCTGCGGCCGGCTTCTTGTGCCCAAGGGCGCAACATCGAAGGGAGTATCCATGGATCTGCGTAAACTCAAAAAACTCATCGACCTCGTTCAGGAATCCGGCATCTCCGAGCTGGAAGTGACCGAAGGCGAAGAAAAAGTGCGCATCGCCAAGCATTACGGCGCCGTCGCTGCGCCCCAGCAATACTATGCCGCACCGCCTCCGTTGCAGACCGGCGGGGCGCCGGCTGTTTCCTCCGTCAACCTTGATGACGAAGACGACATGCCCGAAGGCCACGTCGTCAAGTCGCCCATGGTCGGAACCTTCTACCGCTCCCCCTCTCCGGGCGCCGAGTCATTTGTCCAGATCGGCCAGACCGTCAAGCAGGGCGACACCCTGTGCATCATCGAGGCAATGAAGCTGCTCAACGAAATCGAAGCCGACGCCTCCGGCGTCATCAAGGCCATTCTGCTCGACAACGGCGAACCGGTCGAATTCGGCGAGCCCCTGTTCGTGATTGGCTGATATGGCAATGTTCGAAAAGGTTCTTATCGCGAATCGTGGCGAAATCGCGCTGCGCATTCAGCGTGCCTGCCGCGAACTCGGCATCAAGACCGTCGTCGTTTATTCCGAAGCCGACCGCGAAGCCAAATACGTCAAGCTGGCCGACGAATCCGTCTGTATCGGCCCGGCTTCGTCCTCTCTAAGCTACCTGAACGTACCGGCGATCATCTCGGCTGCTGAGGTTACCGACGCCCAGGCCATTCATCCGGGCTACGGCTTCCTCTCCGAAAACGCCGATTTTGCCGAGCGCGTCGAAAAGTCCGGCTTCATCTTCATTGGCCCACGTGCCGAAACCATTCGCCTCATGGGCGACAAGGTATCGGCCAAAGACGCAATGAAAGCCGCAGGCGTGCCTTGCGTTCCTGGCTCGGATGGCGCCCTGCCCGAGGACCCGAAGGAAATTGTCAAGATCGCCCGGGCCATCGGCTATCCGGTCATTATCAAGGCCGCTGGCGGTGGTGGCGGACGCGGTATGCGGGTTGTCCACACCGAAGCTGCGCTGGTCAACGCCGTAGCCATGACCCGTCAGGAAGCCGGCACGTTCTTCAACAACCCTGCGGTCTACATGGAAAAATACCTGGAAAACCCACGTCACGTGGAGATCCAGGTACTGGCTGACGAGTATAAGAGCGCCATTTACCTCGGCGAGCGCGATTGCTCGATGCAGCGCCGGCACCAGAAGGTGATCGAGGAAGCTCCGGCCCCATTGATTCCGGCCCGACTGATCAGCCGCATCGGCGAGCGCTGCGCCGAAGCCTGCCGCAAAATCGGCTACCGCGGCGCCGGCACATTCGAATTCCTGTACGAAAACAACGAGTTTTATTTCATTGAAATGAACACGCGCGTTCAGGTTGAACACCCGGTCACGGAAATGATCACTGGCGTCGACATCGTTCAGGAGCAGATTCGTGTCGCTGCCGGCGAACGACTGCGCTACCGCCAGAAGGACATCACCTTCCGCGGCCACGCCATCGAATGCCGGATTAACGCCGAAGATCCCTTCACGTTCGTGCCATGTCCCGGCAAGATCGAGTTTTATCACCCGCCCGGCGGGCCTGGCATCCGGGTCGATTCACATATCTACCAGGGCTATACCGTGCCATCGCACTACGATTCCATGGTCGCCAAGGTCATCGCCTACGGCGACACCCGAGAACAGGCAATCCGCCGCATGCGCATCGCCCTCTCCGAAATGAGCGTTCAGGGAATCAAGACCAACATCCCCTTGCATCAGGAACTCATGCAGGATGCCCGTTTTGTCGAAGGCGGCACCAGCATTCATTACCTCGAACAGAAACTCGCCGACAAGGGCGAAGTGAAAAACTAGGCAATGAGCTGGCAAAGCATTGGCTTTCTGAGTGACGCGTCACACGCCGAACCGCTGTGTGACGCGCTTCTTGAGGCAGGAGCGCTATCGGCCTCCATCGAGGATGCCGACGCGGGCACACCCGACGAAAAACCGCAGTTCGGCGAGCCGGGAACGGTCAATTCGCCGGGCTGGGCGCATTCGCGCATCGTTGCACTACTCGAGGCAGAAGCTGACCCCTCGGCCATTCTGACGGCCGCAGCCAAGGCTATCGGACTGAACAGAATCCCGGAATTTACGGTCGAACAGGTTGCGGAACAAAACTGGGTTCAACTGACCCAGTCCCAGTTTGACCCCATCCGCGTTTCCGATCGCCTGTGGATCGTTCCTTCATGGCATGAATCGCCGGACCCCAAGGCAATCAACCTCATACTTGATCCGGGGATGGCTTTCGGCACTGGCTCTCACCCGACAACCCGGCTTTGTCTGGAATGGCTTGAGCGTAACGTCACCCCAGGCTGCTCGATTCTGGATTATGGCTGTGGCTCAGGTATTCTCGCCATTGCTGCGGCACGCCTTGGTGCGGGCAAGGTGGCCGGCGTCGATATCGACCCACAGGCAGTCGAGGCTGCACGCGCCAATGCAGAGCGCAACGCGGTCACAGCGCAGTTTGCCGATTCGGCAAAACCCGTCGCCGGCGAGTATGATGTTGTCGTGGCCAATATCCTCTCCAATCCGCTCCGTGTCCTGGCACCCGCCATTTGCGCGCATGTTCGCCGAGGGGGCTATCTCGCCCTGTCCGGGATTCTGCGAGAGCAAGCAGAGGAAATCATTGGCATTTATTCGCAATGGCTCCCCATGCAGGTAGCTGATGTACGCGAGGATTGGGTATGTCTGGCCGGGCACAAGCCCTGATGCATACTCGTTGCCCGTCGTGCAGCACGGTATTCCGTGTCACGTCGGAACAACTGCGCCTGAAGGCAGGCAAGGTTCGCTGCGGACATTGCCAGACGGTTTTCAACGCATTCGACCAGTTTGAAAGTGCTGCCCATTCGGACGCCCCGCCGACCGACACCGCTTCGCGGCAGATCGTCCCCGAAGCCTCCCCCTCCGAACCTGCTGCAGTCTGCATCCCCGACGCCCTCTCGGAAAGCACGCCCCAAGAAGCATCTTTGGTCGTTGCAACACCGAACGACGCTGGAAACTCGTACCCCGAAATTCAAATAATCGAAGAGCCAGAGCCAGCCGAAGCCGAAGCCGAAGCCGAAGCCGAAGCCGAAGCCGAAGCGGAAGCGGAAGCGGAAGCGGAAGCGGAAGCGGAAGCGGAAAAAAATATCGCGACCAATCCCGATACGCAACCAGCCGAGCACGATGAAAGCCCGGAAGAAAGCACCCAAGCTGCTCGCGAGGCCGGCCTCGTCGCCGCGCGGGAACTGAACGAAACAGCCGCCTATAACCGCTGGGCTGCCGGTACGCTGACCAGCGACGGCCTTGACGCCTTCGCCAGCGAACCTGCTCGTCGCACCTCCTGGCCGTTCGTACTCGTCTCCATCATGCTTGCCCTCACCCTTTGCGGCCAACTCGCCCTGCACTATCGCGGAGAAATCGTCCGACGCCTGCCTGACGTGGCCAATCTCTATCAATTGCTGGAAATCAACATACCTTTGCCCAGGCATTCCGAACTGGTCGCCATAGAGACCTCCGATCTTCAGGCAGACAACGCGCGCGGCATGTTCGTCCTCAATGCCACACTGAGAAACCGCGCTACCTATGCACAGGAATGGCCGGACCTGGAACTCACCCTGACTGACACCAACGATGCCGTCGTCGCGCGTCGGGTAATGTTTGCCGCCGACTATTTACCCCCTGCTGCTCCCGCTGAAGCTTTCCCGGCCAATGGCGAAACTGCCGTCCGTCTTTGGGTGGAAGCCAAAAACATCGGTGCCGCCGGTTACCGACTTTACATTTTCTATCCCTGACCCCTCATGAAAACTCTGATCTGCGGTTCGCTGGCCTTCGACAACATCATGGTCTTTCCGGATCGTTTCAAGAACCACATCCTGCCTGACCAGATTCACATCCTGAACGTTGCCTTCCTGGTCCCGGAAATGCGGCGCGAATTCGGCGGCTGTGCCGGCAACATCGCCTACAACCTGATGCTGTTGGGGGGTACGCCGGCCATCATGGCCACCGTAGGCGATGATGCCGGGGTTTATCTCGATCGCCTTGACCAGCTTGGCCTGTCGCGAGAGCACATTCGCCAGATACCGGGTAGCTTTACCGCACAGGCATTCATCACCACCGATCTCGACGACAACCAGATCACCGCGTTCCATCCGGGCGCGATGGGTTTCTCGCATCTGAACAAGGTGGAGCAAGCCAACGCCGGGCTTGGCATTGTCGCACCCGACGGTCGTGAAGGCATGATGCAGCATGCCCGCGATTTCGCTGCAGCCGGCGTTCCCTTCATTTTCGATCCGGGCCAGGGTTTGCCGATGTTCAACGGCGATGAGCTGATCGATTTCATGCGACTGGCTGATTTCGCCTGCTTCAACGACTATGAGGCCAAACTGCTGTGCGAACGTACCGGACGCAGTCTCGAACAACTGGCGTGTGAAGTGAAGGCGTTGATCGTCACGCGCGGTGGTGAAGGCTCCGAGATCTACACCGGAGGGCAGCGCCATGACATTCCCTGCGTTGAAGCGGATCAGATTCTCGACCCGACGGGCTGCGGCGATGCCTACCGTTCCGGCCTGCTCTATGGCATCGCCAATGGTTTCGACTGGCCTACCACCGGGCGCCTCGCTGCGGTGATGGGCGCGATCAAGATTGCCCACCGTGGCGGGCAAAATCATCAGCCAAGCCGGGAAGAAATCGCCGGGCGTTATCGCAAGGCTTTTGGCGCTTCGCCCTGGTAAGTGAAACATTGGCGTCATCTTCGGGCAACGGACGTGTAACAGTCGTCATCCAGACTTGTTCTCCACGAAACCAAGGAGAACACAATGGAAAACCTCCACCAGGCGACCGGACGTCGTCGCCCCGAAAAGAAAAGTCTTAGCGTCGGCCTGGCGCACAACCAGGGCGAGATTCTCGATGCCCAGCGCCTGCGCCATCGCATCTTTGCCGGTGAAATGGGCGCAAAACTACCCAGCCGCACGCCCGGCGTTGATCACGACATTTACGACCCCTACTGTGAGCACCTCGTCGTTCGCGATACCCAAAGCGGCGAGGTGGTTGGTACCTACCGAATTCTTTCACCGGAAAATGCCCGCCAGATCGGTTACTACTCAGAAAATGAATTCGATCTGACCCGCCTCCAGCATCTGCGCACGCGCCTGGTCGAAATCGGCCGCTCCTGCGTTCATCCCGAGTACCGTACTGGCGCCACAATCACTCTGCTCTGGTCGGGTCTTGCCCAGTACATGACCGAACGAAACTACGACTACCTGATGGGCTGCGCTTCGATCAGCATGGCTGACGGTGGGCATATCGCGGCCAGCTTGTATAATCGACTGGCTGCAGATCATCTCGGACCGCAGGAGTATCGCGTGTTTCCACGCTGCCCGTTGCCGATGGCCGCTTTGCAGCGGGACCGGCCAGCCGAAACGCCACCGCTCATCAGGGGTTATCTGCGCGCAGGAGCATGGATTTGCGGCGAACCGGCATGGGATCCCGATTTCAATACCGCCGATTTACCGATTCTGATGCCGATGGCCAAGGTGTCGACACGTTACGCCAAACATTATCTGGGACAAGAAGACTGAACGACACCAATCTGGCGATCCGCAGCTTTCGCATTTTTCGTCTGATCCTGCTGGGTTTTGGCGGAGTACTCACGACGCTGATCATCTTCCCCCTGTGCAATCGGCAACGGCGCCTGGCGCTCAAAAGCAGCTGGTCTGTTGCGTTGCTTGATGCACTCGGCGTGGAGGTTCGGGCCGAAATCAACCATACCTCCTCGGGCGCCTTGCTGGTAGCCAACCATATTTCGTGGATCGACATTTTCGTAATCAATGCCGTCTTCCCCGCTGCCTTTGTGGCGAAGGAAGAGATACGGCACTGGCCGCTGGCGGGATGGCTCGCAGCCCGGAATGATACGGTTTTTCTACGCCGCGGCAGCCGTGGACATGCGAAGCTGATCAATCAGGAAATTGCCGGCATTCTCGACAAGGGACATTATGCAGCGGTCTTTCCCGAAGGAACGACAACTGACGGATTTGCCCTGCTGCACTTTCACGCCGCCCTGATTCAACCCGCACTTGCAGCCGGTCGCCCGGTTCTTCCGATTGCACTTTCCTATTGGGAGCGGAGTGGAGAACGCAGCCTGGCGCCGCGTTACGATGGCGAAATATCACTCGGTCAATCCACCTGGTCTATCATTGGCCGGAAACGCCTGATTGCCCGCTTGACGACAACTCCGGCGCTCGGGCTCAATGGCGAAGACCGCCGGCTGGTAGCAACGTTGGCGCGTGATGCTATTGCTTCAGCGGCAGGGCTTCCCCGTCTGAGCAATTAACCTGAAATACCTTGCGGTCTTCGAGACGCAAGGCAGTCAGATGCCCACCCCAAAGACAACCTGAATCCAGCGCCAACAGATTTGGTGTCACCTTCAGCCCAAGCGCCGACCAATGACCGGTGACCAGTACAGCGCCGGCACTTTGCCGCCCGGGTAAGTCGAACCAGGGAAGATGGCCGGCCGGCGCGTTGGCAAGCTTACCCTTGACCTTGAACTCCATGACGCCTTCCAGCGTGCAGAAGCGCATCCGGGTCATGGCGTTGACGATCACCCTCAAACGCGCCCAACCACTCAGGTCATCCGACCAACCCGCGGGATCGCTCCCCCATAGATTCAGAATGAATTCGCGATAATTCGGGCCTTGCAAAGCTGCTTCGACTTCCCGCGAAAGTTCGCGAGCACGGGTAATGGTCCATTGCGGCAACAATCCTGCGTGCACCAGACAAAAATCGCCTTCCGTATGGCAAAGCGGCTGATGTCGCAACCAGTCGAGCAACTCGCCTGCATCCGGTGCATCAAGCACGGATTGCAGAGTATCGTCTTTGCCGCGGAACTTGGCACCACCTTCAGCAACCATGAGCAGGTAAAGATCATGGTTGCCGAGCACCGTCAAGGCGGCACTCCCCAATGACCTGATCAGACGAAGCGTTTCCAGGGACTTCGGACCACGATTGACAAGATCGCCGACCAGCCATAAACGATCTCTGGCCGAATCGAAGGCACAGTGCTCCAGCAGGCTGAGCAGCGAATCGTAGCAGCCCTGAATGTCGCCGATGGCGTAAGTCGCCATTATTCCACCGTCACGCTCTTGGCAAGATTGCGCGGCTTGTCGACATCCGTTCCCTTGACCAGCGCAGCATGGTAGGAGAGCAGTTGCAGGGGAATGACGTGCAGGATGGGGGACAGCTCGCCGTAATGCTCGGGGAGCCGAAGAACATGGACGCCATCCGACTCCGGAATCTCCGAGTCCTTGTCGGCAAAGACATAGAGCTCGCCTCCGCGCGCCTGTACTTCCTTGAGGTTCGATTTGAGTTTGTCGATCAGCTGATCGTTGGGCGCCACGGAAATCACCGGCATGTTTGCGTCCACCAGAGCCAGCGGCCCGTGCTTCAATTCACCCGCCGGATAGGCTTCTGCATGAATATAGGAAATTTCTTTCAGTTTCAGCGCGCCTTCCATGGCAATCGGATAGTGCCGGCCGCGCCCAAGGAACAGTGCATGCTGCTTGTCGGCAAAACGCTTTGCCCAGACCTCGATTTCGGGTTCGAGTTCGAGCACTTTATTGACGGCCACAGGCAAATGGCGCAGTTGATCGATAAAGGCGGTTTCCTGGGAGGCGCTCAGACAATTGCGAACCTTGGCCATAACCAGAGTCAGCAGAAAAAGTGCGGCAAGCTGGGTGGTAAATGCCTTGGTGGACGCCACGCCGATTTCCGGCCCTGCCCGGGTGATGAAGCGTAGGCTGCACTCACGCACGATGGCCGATTCAGGCACATTACAAATGGCCAGTGTTTTGTTCTGGCCGAGTGTCTTGGAATGGCGCAGCGCGGCCAGCGTATCGGCCGTTTCTCCGGATTGCGAGATGGCCACGATCAGCTGACGCGGATTCGGCACCGAAACCCGATAACGATATTCGCTGGCAATTTCGACATTGCACGGGACGCCTGCGATCGCTTCCAGCCAGTAACGCGCGGCATAACCGGAATGGCTGCTGGTGCCGCAGGCGAGAATCAGGATCGAATCGACGTCGGCCAGCAGATGCGCCGCTTCGGCACCAAAAATGCCAGGCTGAATACTCTTGCTGCCGCCCACGATTTCCAGCGTGTTGGCCAGCGCTTCGGGTTGCTCGAAGATTTCCTTCTGCATGTAGTGCCGATAATTGCCGAGTTCGACTGCCGCAGCGGAAAGTTGCGAAACATGTACAGGACGTTCGACCGGTGTACCGTCAAGACGGACAATCCTGACACCTTCCGCGGTCAACTCGGAAATATCGCCATTTTCGAGATAGACCATATTGCGTGTCACCTGCAACAGTGCTGAAGCATCGGAGGCAGCGTAGTTACCCGTTTCCGACACCCCAAGAAGCAACGGCGAACCTTCACGGGCGACCACGACCTTGCCCGGCTGATTCTGGTCGATAACGGCAATCGCATAGGCCCCGATCAGACGCCGACAAGCGATCTGTACCGCCTTGAACAAATCTGGCTCACCCTTCAGGGTTGCTTCGATCAGATGGGCGATGCTTTCGGTATCAGTATCAGAAGCAAACACATAGCCCTGTGCCGTCAGTTCGGAACGCAGGATTTCGTAATTCTCGATGATGCCGTTGTGGACTACAGCAATACTTCCCGAAACGTGCGGATGTGCATTGCGCTCGCTGGGCACACCGTGTGTCGCCCAGCGCGTGTGGGCGATTCCTGTCACCGACCTGGTTGCAGCAGACTCATTCTCCAGTTCGGCGACACGACCGACCGAGCGCACGCGCTCGATGCCGGCACGGCCGATCACTGCGAGCCCAGCCGAATCGTAGCCGCGGTATTCGAGCTTTTTCAGCCCCTCGACCAGAACAGGAACAATATTTTTACCGGCTGCCGCCGCGACAATGCCGCACATAGCTGAACCCCGAATTCTCGATAGACACAACAGTATCAAACAGAGCCGGATTTTACCGCAGTGCAACAGCATCGCCTTGCCCCCCGCAATGACTTTCTTCCCGGCGGGATACTGATTGCGCACGCCGGACGTGGCCGGACTTTATAATCACGGTTTTGCTGCCCGCCCGATTTGTTCGCTGATGCGCATCCTGCTCGTTAAAACTTCCTCGCTCGGCGATGTCATTCATAACCTGCCGGTCGTCAGCGACATCCGTGCGCACTATCCCGACGCACGGATCGACTGGTGCGTTGAGGAGAGCTTCGCCAGCATTCCCCGCTTGCATCCTGATGTCGACCAGATCATTCCGGTCGCCATACGGCGCTGGCGCAAAAACCTGCTCAGTCAGCGCACCTGGCAGGAAATGGGCGAGTTGCGGCGGAATCTGCGCGGCGCCTCCTACGATGTCATTCTCGACACGCAGGGTCTGCTGAAGAGCGCACTTGTGGCACGCCAGGCCACCGGGTTGCATATCGGCTACGCGGCCGACTCCGCCCGCGAACCCATTGCCAGCCGGTTTTACGAACAGAGGCACAGCATTCCCACTGCAGCGCATGCCGTTGTCCGCAACCGGCAACTGGCTGCAGCCGCTCTGGGCTACGCCGTCGAAGGCGAACCGGATTACGGCATCACCGCCAGCCCGCTTGCTTTGGACTGGTTACCAGCCTCTCCCTATGTGGTTTGCCTCACAGCAACCAGCCGCGATGACAAGCTGTGGCCCGAAAATCACTGGTTAGCATTGGGACGTGAATTGCAGCAACAGGGATATAACGCCGTCCTGCCCGGTGGCAGTCCGATGGAGCGTGAAAGGGCCGAGCGACTTGCTCGCGGCATTACAGGCGCTGTCGCGGCACCGCCACTGAGCATTCCCGAGCTTGCTGCCTTGCTCGCAGGCAGCGCTGGCGTGGCCGGTGTCGACACCGGCCTTACCCATCTGGCAGTGGCTTTGAAAATTCCGACCGTCGCGCTCTACACCGCAACCGATCCCGGGCTGACCGGGGTTCTGGGCAGCGGTTTTTACCGCAATCTCGGTGGAAAAACCCAAATACCGACACCTGAAGCCGTCCTGGTCGAACTGGCCACCGCACTCACCCGATGCCCCGTCTAATCTATACGCTCATCCTGTACCTTGCCACGCCACTGATCTGGCTTCGCCTACTCTGGCGCGCACGGCGACAACGTGAGTATTTGCATCACCTCGGGGAACGCTACGGCTTTTATCCACAACCCGTTCCACCCCAACTGATCTGGGTACACGCCGTGTCGGTCGGCGAAACCCGTGCTGTCGAGCCCCTGATCCTCGCTTTGCAGACACATTGGCCAGATCACCGCATCCTGCTCACCGGCATGACACCCACCGGGCGTGAAGCCGGGTACCAGGTCTTTGGTGACCGCGTCATTCAGGCCTACCTGCCCTACGATTACCCTGCTGCGGTGAACCGGTTTTTTGGCCATTTTTTGCCAAGCTTCGGCATCCTGATGGAGACCGAAATCTGGCCCAACCTGCTCGCGGGCGCCAGTCAGCGCAACGTTCCGGTTTTCCTCGCCAACGCCCGCCTGTCGGAGCGTTCGGCACGCGGCTATGGCAGGCTCGGCGAGTTGGCACACAATGCATTTGCCAATCTCTCCGGCGTCGCGGCACAAGGCGAAGACGATGCTCAACGCATCAACGCCTTAGGCTCAACACAAGTTCGTGTGTGCGGGAACCTGAAGTTCGACGTACAACCTCCCGCGGAGAAACTATCTCTGGGTAAGACATGGCGAGACGAAGTTGGTGAACGACCAGTATGGTTGGCAGCGAGTACGCGAGAGGGTGAAGAAGAGCAGATACTTGATGCCCTGCGTCAGACCGAACGCACCGACTTGCTTCTTGTGCTGGTACCCCGTCATCCACAACGCTTTGGTGAAGTGGCCACCCTGCTGGAACGGCAAGGCTGGCGGGTACGGCAGCGCAGCCACGGACTTCCGACTGCCGACACGCAGATCTGGCTAGGTGACAGCATGGGCGAAATGGCTGCGTATTACGCGATGGCCGATATCGCTTTCATCGGTGGCAGCCTGCTGCCGATGGGCGGGCAGAATCTGATCGAGGCTGCGGCCTGTGGTTGCCCGGCACTGTTCGGACCACACATGTTCAATTTCCGGCAGGCCAGTCAGGACGCCCTTGCCGCCGGCGCGGCACAGCAGGTAACCAGCTCTTCGGAGCTTGGCCTGATGGTAAATCGCCTATTCCGGGAGAGAAATGAAATGGCCGCCATGCAACAGGCGGCCATTCAATTCGCACGGCGGCATCAAGGCGCCACGCAGCGTACGCTGGATTTTATTGCAGAACACCTGGATCAAGCAGCGCATTGATCTGGGCAACATCTTCTTCACCCAACGCACCAGTTGCCGCCTTCAGCCGCAATTGCGCCATCAACGTGTCAAACGTAGCCTTGGCCAGATCTCGTTTTGTCACGTAAACCTGATTCTCGGCATTGAGCACATCAATGTTGATGCGAACACCCACTTCGTAGCCGAGTTTATTTGATTCCAGCGCCGACTGAGAGGACACCAGCGCAGCCTGTAAAGCCCGAACCTGGGCCAGTCCATTGGCAACACCAAGGTAGTACTGACGCGCCGCGAGGGCTGAACTACGGCGTGCGTTTTCCAGGGCCGCCTGCGCAGCCATGCGGTTAGCAGCAGCTTCGCGCTGCTTCGAGACCACCATCCCACCCTGAAAGAGAGGAATATTGATCTGAACGCCGACATTCTTGTAATCGGTATCCGCTATCCCGCCGGTCGAATACGATTTTGAACTGCCATAGTTGGCTACCAGATCAACGGTCGGGTAATGGCCGGCACGCTGGCGATCAACCTCGCGAGCAGCAATGTCTGCTGCTGCCTGCTGAACCTGAACATTGATACTGTCCTTCTCAGCGGCAGCGACCCACTGGTTCATGTCATTGGGCTGCGGCGGTGACAGTTCGGCATTTTTTCTCAGGGCTGCAAGCGCCCCCGACTCCTTGCCAAGAATTGCCTGCAGGGCACGCCTCTTCACCTCCAGGTCACTTTCTGCGGCAATTTCCTGCGCGATAGCCAAGTCATAACGCGCCTGTGCTTCGTGAGTGTCGGTAATCGTCGATGTGCCTACTTCAAAACTCTTCTTGGCCAGTTCCAGTTGCTGCGTAATCGCACTCTTGTTGGCACGTACCGCCGTCAGGTTTTCGGCAGCGTAGAGCACATCGAAATAAGCCTGGGCAACACGCAGTATCAAATCCTGGCGCGCCTGCACAAAATTGGCCTCAGCCTGAATAACCTGCATCTTCGATTGGTCGTAGGCCACCCAGTTCTGCCAGCGGAAGAGGGGCTGCGACAGAGACAACTGGTAGCCGTGCGTGTTGTACTGCTTGCTGCTTTTCACCGATGGATTGCTCCGAAGCTCGGTGTCATTATCGTTCCAGATGGTATTTCCGGAAAGCGAAAGACTGGGCAGCAGGCCAGACAAGCCCTGCGGCGACTTCTCGCGCCCGGCATCGAGACTGCCCCGGGCGACAGCAAACAGCTGATCAGATTCCAGCGCATCCCGATAAACCTGCATCAGGTCCGCCGCCATCAGCGGTGAGGCGCACAGAGGAGAGAGCAACAACAGGACAGTTTTTTTCACGCCAACCTCAATAACGATTCATGCCCGGGTCGACATCGCAGGCCCAGCCTTCAATGCCTCCCTGCAGATTGAAAACAGCCGAGAAACCCTTGCGTTCGAGAAACATCGCGACCTGCATACTGCGTGCGCCGTGATGACAAATCACCACGATTTCCTGTGCTGGATTCAATTCACTGCAACGCAGCGGAACCAGATGCATTGGCATGTGTACTGCATCGGGAAGCGCACAGGTTTCGAATTCCCAGGACTCACGGACGTCGAGCAGAACCGGCTTGGGTTTGCTGGCGTCCGACAACCTTTCGGCGAGTTGGTGTGCGCGAATATGCTGCATCAGAAGGAAAACGAATCTTTCGCAGAAACGCCGTCAAGTGCGGGAATCACTGTTTCGAAAAGATTAACCGTATTGAAAACGCCATCGGCGGTACAGGTAAGCAGCTGCGCTTCCATCACCGGCGCTTCGCCAACGATCACAGCAAGGCGCCCACCCAGACGGAGCTGTTTGAGCATGCCCTCGGGCAAAGCAGGAACTGAGGCGGAAACGACGATGACGTCGTAAGCTCCTTGCTGCGGCCAGCCTGCCGAACCATCACCAAGCTCTACGCTAACGTTGGCAATGCCGGCTCGGGCAAGGTTCTGCTTCGCCATTTCAGCGAGTTCCGGACGACTTTCGACGGTAACAACGTGTTCGGCACGCGCAGCAAGCAGTGCAGCCATGTAACCGCTACCGGTACCAATTTCGAGAACGCGATCCGTCTTCTTGACGCCAAGCTCCTGTAGCAATCGTGCTTCAACACGTGGCGCCAGCATAACTTGACCACACCCAAGGGGAATCTCCATATCTGCGAACGCGAGATTGCGGTAAGCGGCGGGAACGAAATCTTCTCGCTTGACCACGAAAAGCAGGTCGAGCACCTGCGGATCCAGGACATCCCACGGCCGGATCTGCTGTTCGATCATATTGAAACGGGCTTGCTCAATGTTCATTGTTGGTCTCCGCAGGCGTAATATTAGCACAAGCTAATATATTGGTTCAGGCAAAAGAAAATTATACCCGACTCCCGCACAAGCCCTCGCGCAGCAAATCCATGTGCACACGCAGATACATCTGCGGATCGCCCTCAGCGCCTTGGCAGCTAGCCAGGGAAAAACGCCAGATCAGGAGCATCAGGATCGGCGCAATCACCACATCGATTGCCGTTTGCACATCAAGACGGCGAAATTCCCCAGATGCCATTCCTCTCTCCAGAGCACCGCCAACCAGCGCCCGCCCACGCAGAATCACGTTTTCATAATAAAAACGCGCCAGCTCCGGGAAATTGCTGGACTCGGCAACAATTAGCTTGGGAATGCCGGCAAAAGCAGTCTGGCCAATTTTCGCCCACCAGTTATCAAGGAAGCGCGCCAACAGATCAAAACTGCTACCGGCATGCTGTGCTGCAATCGCCTCGTTCTCCGCCAGCACCGGGAAAATCCCTTCGCGAATCACCGCCTTGAACAAGCTTTCCTTGCTGTCGAAGTACAAGTAAAGGGTCCCCTTGGAGACACCCGCACGACGCGCCACATCCTCCAAACGTGTGGCCGCATAACCCTTTTCAACAAACAGGGTCAGCGCTGCCGCAGTCAGTTCCCCTGGGCGAGCTTCCTTGCGCCGTTTTCTTGTCGGCAACGGATCAATGATGGACATGCGCAGCTAATGACTTAAAAGTCATTAAGCTATCACCCTGCATTCCCCCGGGTCAACGACCTTCCTTGATCAATCTGCCCGCGGCCGGCTGGATGGGCCGGACATTGTTCTTGTACAGACGGGAGAAAATCTGGATTTGTTCCTGCGATACCTGTACCGGTTGCTTCATGACCAGCCAAAGCACCCCCTCGGTACAGGGCGGCGTGGTCAGCGAACCCATGTAGGTGTAGTAGTTGCGTGATGCGGGAAGCAGACTGACCGGATCAACGGTGGCCGTCGGCGGCTGAACCGAGGTATGTTTTTCCAGCGGAAGATTGTTCCAGATCGTCTGGATGAACGGGTTTTCCTCACCTCGCTCAAGCAGCACTGCGACGACGGCCAGTTGGCCATCATCGGCCCTGTGCACCAGATGAGCAACCATATCGAAGCGCTGACCATTGACCTTTTCTTCCGACGGCCGGTGGAAGTGGAACTGAACGAGTTCGTAGGTTTTTCCGGTCAGGCTGATTGAGTTGTCGCCCAACTCAACCTGAATGGTGTGCCCGTTATCAATCACCCGGAATGTCGATGGCCGGTAATTGAAGGCAATCGGTTCCAGATCCACCTTGATCCCGTCACGAATGTCGATCGGCGACTGACGCTGCCCGATGCCGCATGCCTTGTTGGCCGGATCGATTTTTGCCCAGTTCTCGGGTGCGCCAGCACCCTCGTAATCCCAATGAATGTGTGCATGCTGGATCGCCGGCTCGGCACTCGCCAACTCGAGCATGTAGCCCCCCGTCCTCTCGGCCTTTCTGGCCTTGGGCGGCGCAGAGGAATGAACCACCACTGCAGTCGATTTTGGAGGCGTAGCCGCCTTTGGCATGGGCGCCGGTTCGTGGGCTGCCTCCTTGGGAGCCGTCGCCTTAGCAGCCTCCTTGCTGCTTTCCATTGCCGCCTTCAGATTGGGCTTGATGGCGACGATTGGCGCGGCCTGATCAGATGTCTTGACCGGCTGAGGTTTTTCGGCCTTGGCCATTTCCTTCTTGAGCAGGGCATCGTTAGCCTCTTTCAGTTGCCCCGCGGCCTCGTTGGCTTTCTGCGCGATTTCTGCCGGACTCTCTTTCGGAGGCC
Organism: uncultured Dechloromonas sp.; assembly: GCA_964583695.1. GTDB lineage: Bacteria > Pseudomonadota > Gammaproteobacteria > Burkholderiales > Rhodocyclaceae > Azonexus. The sequence continues at coordinate 1,459 of CAZOWA010000019.1, read as the reverse complement.
TGCACACCTCGCGCAACACTTTGTCGTCCAGCGTGCCTGAACGAACCGGAAGATCGACCCCCTTCGGTTCCTCCTCACGAATGATGTCGTTTTCGCTCTTCTTGTAGACTCGCTTGATCGTGTTGGCACTGCGCGTTCCGCAATCGTAGCGGGTGATCGCCTCAATGACCCGATATCCGGCCCCCGTCTTGGCATCGATCAATTCCTTGTCGAGGATGACCCGACCCTGCGCCTGCACGCTGTTGCCTTCACGCTTGATGCTCGTGCGATCAAGTTCGATCCGCTTTCCCGGCTCCGAAGAAACGGTTTGCCAAGTGGGCGCTGCAATGGCGGCCATCGGGATGGCCGCGATCAGAATGGCGGTAGGGAGTGAGCGCATTTTGAACCTCGTATAATTTTTCTCAGGAAAATCTGAAGCTTGGCAACGATATTTCGGCCAATTTCTAGAATTCTTGAGTGCCAAATGGCGTTCCTTGCATTTTGCCTGTGTTTCCAGTAACTTGCAGCCACTCGTTAGGGGTGCCCGACAATGCCAGGGCTGAGAAAAACCCTTCGAACCTGACCGGGTCATGCCGTCGTAGGGAAACGAACTCCACCGCTGTGGAACCAGATCGCTCCTTGCCCGTCTTATCCCGCTGTCCCCCGCATGGAGCTTCAATGAACGCCACCGAACAATTCCTCGCCGCCAATGCCCACGTCGACGAGGCTGCAGTCCAGCCGCTGCCCAATTCCCGCAAGATTTACGTCGATGGTTCACGCCCGGACATCCGCGTGCCGATGCGTGAAATCGCGCAGGCCGATACGCCGACCGCCTTTGGCGGCGAAAAGAATCCGCCGATCTACGTTTACGACTGCTCCGGCCCGTACATGGACCCGGCGGTGAAGATCGACATCCGCTCCGGCCTGCCGGCCCTGCGCCAGAAATGGATTGAAGAGCGCAACGATACCGAAGAACTGCCCGACCTGACTTCCGAATTCGGCCGCCAGCGCGCCGCCGACCCGGCCCTCGACGAACTGCGCTTCCCCGGCCTGCAGCGCAAGCCGCGCCGCGCCAAGGCCGGCGCCAACGTCAGCCAGATGCATTACGCCCGTAAAGGCATCATCACGCCGGAAATGGAATACGTGGCCATCCGCGAAAACCTCAATCGCGCCGCCTATATCGAGTCGCTACGGTCGACCGGAAAAACCGGCGAAAAAATGGCCGCCCTGCTCACCCGCCAGCACCCGGGTCAGAGCTTCGGCGCCGCCATTCTGGCCGAGATCACGCCGGAATTCGTGCGCAGCGAGGTCGCCCGCGGCCGCGCCATCATCCCGAACAACATCAACCACCCGGAAAGCGAGCCGATGATCATCGGCCGCAACTTCCTCACCAAGATCAACGCCAACATCGGCAACTCGGCGCTCGGTTCCAGCATCCAGGAAGAAGTCGAGAAGATGACCTGGTCGATCCGCTGGGGCG
>CAZOWA010000018.1:0-49047 GCA_964583695.1 uncultured Dechloromonas sp. | reverse complement strand
CTGTCCTACGGCGCCCACTCCAACCTGTGCGTCAACCAGATCCGCCGCAACGGCACAGAAGCCCAGCGCCAGAAATACCTGCCCAAGCTGATCTCCGGCGAGCACGTCGGCGCGCTGGCGATGTCCGAGCCGAATGCCGGTTCCGATGTCGTCTCGATGAAGCTGAAAGCCGAGAAAAAAGTCGATCGCTACGTCCTGAACGGTTCCAAGATGTGGATCACCAACGGTGGCGACGCCGATACCCTGGTCGTTTACGCCAAGACCGACCCGAACGCCGGCGCCAAGGGCATGACCGCCTTCATCGTCGAAAAAGGCATGAAAGGTTTCACCCACGGCACCCACCTCGACAAACTGGGCATGCGCGGTTCCAACACCTTCCCGCTCTTCTTCGACGACTGCGAAGTGCCGGAAGAAAACGTGCTGGGTGGCGTCGGCAACGGCACCAAGGTGCTGATGTCCGGCCTCGACTACGAGCGCGCCGTGCTCTGCGGCGGCCCGCTCGGCATCATGGCCGCCTGCATGGACGTCGTCGTGCCCTATCTGCACGAGCGCAAGCAGTTCGGCCAGGCGATCGGCGACTTCCAGCTCATGCAGGGCAAGGTCGCTGACATGTATTCGACCTGGCAGGCCACCCGTGCCTACGTCTATGCACTCGGACGCGCCTGCGATGTGAGCGATCACTCTCGCACACTACGCAAGGATGCCGCCGGCGCCATTCTCTACTCCGCCGAGAAAGCGACCTGGATGGCCGGTGAGGCAATCCAGACACTGGGCGGCGTCGGCTACACCAACGAATATCCAACCGGCCGCCTGTGGCGCGATGCCAAGCTCTACGAGATCGGGGCGGGCACCTCGGAAATCCGTAGAATGCTCATTGGTCGCGAACTCTTCGCCGAAACCGCATAAACAGCTCCTGCCGGCGCGCCCGGAAAGGGAGCGCCGGATCAAGGAGCAGGACAGCATGAAACTTAAACTTCGCACACTAGGCGCCGCTGATACGGCAGAAATCGAAAATGTCCGCCAGTTTTTCCGCAACTACGCGGGCTGGCTGGGCGTCGATCTGTCGTTCCAGAATTTCGATCAGGAAATGGCTTCGCTTCCCGGCGCGTATGCACCGCCGAACGGCCGCCTGTTCTTTGCCGAATACGACGGACAAGGCGCGGGATGTGTCGGCGTTCGCCCGCTGGCTGATACCGACGGTGTGTGCGAGATGAAGCGGCTTTACGTCGAACCCAATTTCCGCGGACTTGGTGTCGGTCGACGGCTCGCACTGGCCGCAATCAAGGCCGCCAAGGAACTTGGCTACCGCAAGCTGCTCATCGACACGCTGCCCAGCATGCGCATGGCGGTGAAGCTTTATCGGGAACTCGGTTTCACCGAGGCGCCCAACTATTACCACACCCCCATCGAAGGCACGATTTTCCTCGCTCTCGATCTTGAAAACTGGTCCGAAGAGGAAATCCGCAGCGAAAACCTCTGTCATCTGTTCGATTTCAACCGCGCCTGGGCCAACCAGATGCAGGAAGTCGACCCCAGTTATTTCGACAAGCTTTCCAGGTTGCAGGCGCCGGAATTCATGTGGATCGGCTGTTCAGACTCCCGAGTTCCGGCAAACCAGATCGTCGGCCTGCTGCCGGGCGAGGTGTTCGTCCATCGCAACATCGCCAACATCGTCGTCCATACCGACCTCAACTGCCAGTCCGTACTTCAGTACGCCGTCGATGTACTCAAGGTCAAACACATCATGGTCGTCGGCCACTACGGCTGCGGGGGCGTAAGGGCAGCCATGCAGAAAGAGCGCAATGGCCTGGTCGACGTCTGGCTGCGCCATGTTCAGGATGTGCACGCCAAGCATGCCGCCATTCTCGATGCCATGCCGGAACACGATCGCTACAACCGCCTGTGCGAACTCAACGTCCTCGAACAAGTGACCAATGTCTGCCAGACCTATGTCGTTCAGGATGCCTGGAAGCGTGGCCAGAAGCTGACCATACACGGCTGGATCTACGGCCTGAAGGATGGCCTCATGCACGATCTGGGCGTTACCGTCGATTGCCTCGAAGACCTGCCGACCCGCTACGACGCAGCGTTGAAGGCCCTCGACGACTAAACCGTATTTTCATAACAAGCAGCAAGGAGAACGCAAGATGAATGACCCGATCGTTATCGTTTCCGCCGCCCGTACCGCCATGGGCTCGTTTCAGGGCGGCTTCTCCGGCCTGACCGCCGCCAACCTTGGCGCAGCAGCCATCAAGGCCGCCGTCGAACGTGCCGGCCTCGATGCCAATCTCGTCGAGGAGGTACTCATGGGCTGCGTGCTGCAAGCCGGCCAGGGCCAGGCACCGGCCCGGCAGGCGGCACTTCAGGCCGGCCTGCCGCTGTCGGCCTGCTGCGCCACCATCCACAAGGTTTGCGGTTCGGCCATGAAAGCCACCATGCTCGGTCACGATGGCCTGCTCGCCGGCTCATACGATGTCGCCGTGGTCGGCGGCATGGAATCGATGACCAACGCCCCCTACCTGCTGCCCAAGGCGCGCGGCGGTTATCGCCTCGGCCACGGCCAGATGATGGACCACATGTTCCTCGACGGCCTCGAAGATTCCTACGGCAAGGAGACACGCGGCCGCCTGATGGGGACGTTTGCCGAAGAGTGTGCGGTCACTTACGGATTTACGCGGGAAGCGCAGGACGAATTCGCCATCCGCTCGACCACCCGCGCCAAGGAGGCCAGCAACAATGGCAGTTTCGACTGGGAAATCACCCCGGTTACCGTTGCCGGCAAGAAGGGCGATGTCGTCATCGACAAGGATGAAGGCCCGTTTGCCGTCAACATCGACAAGATTCCGACCCTTAAGCCGGCCTTCAAGAAAGATGGCACGGTAACCCCGGCCAATTCTTCGTCGATTTCCGACGGTGCCGCTGCCATGGTCCTGATGCGCGCCTCACACGCCGCCAAACTCGGCCTGCAGCCGCTGGCGCGCATCGTTGGCCACACCACGCATGCCCATACCCCGGCTCTGTTCCCGACGGCACCGGTCGGCGCCATGCAGAAACTTTTCGCAAAAACCGGGTGGACGGCCGAATCGGTCGATTTGTACGAAATCAACGAGGCGTTTGCCGTGGTGACCATGGCGGCACTGCATGATCTCAAGCTTGATCCGGCCAAGGTCAACGTGCACGGCGGCGCCTGTGCCCTGGGTCACCCGATCGGCGCTTCCGGCGCCCGCATCGTCGTCACCCTTCTGGGTGCGCTGAAGAAATACGGCAAGAAGCGCGGCGTTGCCTCGCTCTGCATCGGCGGCGGCGAAGCCACGGCGCTGGCGGTGGAACTGCTGTAAATGCCCCAGACGGCCGGATCGACCACCTACCTCAAGCTGATCGGTGCCATGTTCATGTGGGGCGGAACCTGGATTGCCGGGCGCGTCGTGGCGCAGGAACTCACTGCGCCGCTGGCCGCGCCGGCCATCCGCTTTCTGCTCGCGGGGCTGGCGCTGGCCGGTTTTGCCCTGGCCACGGAGGGGCAGGTTCCGACCCCACGTACCAGTCGCGAATGGGGTAACGTCACCGGCCTGGCCTTGACCGGCATTTTCATCTACGCCCTGTGCTTCTTCTACGGCCTGAAATACATCACGGCCGGACGGGGCGCACTGGTCGTCGCCCTCAACCCCGTTGTCGTCGCACTGGCCGCCTGGTTCATCGGGCAGGAACGCATGACCACGCGCAAACTTGCCGGCATCATCGTTGCCCTCGCCGGCTGCCTGACCGTGATCGGCAACGGCGATCCACTAGCCCTGCTGCATGGCGCAGTCGGCATCGGCGAATGGCTGATTCTCGGCTGTGCGCTGAGCTGGACGGCTTATACCTTCATCGGGCGCGCGGCCACCAAAACCCTGTCGCCGCTCGGCGCAACCCTGTGGGCCAGCCTGATCGGCGCACTGCTTCTTGGCCTGACTGCCGTCGCGCAAGGAGGAACGCACCTCGCCGACTGGTCCTGGCGAGTCTGGAGCAGCGTCGTCTTTCTGGCCATTGGCGGCACCGCCCTCGCCTTCACGTGGTTTGCCGACGGGGTCAAACGACTCGGTGCCGCCCGGGCTTCGGTTTTCGTCAATCTGGTACCGGTATTTGCCGTCCTGCAAGCGGCGGTACTGCTCAATGAACGCCTCGATCTCGCCGTGCTGGGGGGTGGCCTGTTGGTCATCGCCGGCGTCTGGCTGACCAGTTATCAAAAGGAGAACAAAACATGATTCTGACGCAAGAACAGGAAATGATCCGCGACTCGGTGCGCGCCTTCGCACAGGAACAGATCGCCCCCTTTGCCGCCGAATGGGACAAGCACAGCACCTTCCCGCGCAAGGCGCTGCAGGGCCTGGCCGAACTCGGCGTGCTCGGCATGGTGGTACCGGAAGAATGGGACGGAACCGGCCTTGGCTACATCGAACTCGGTCTTGCACTGGAAGAAATCGCCGCCGCCGATGGCGCCACATCGACCATCGTCAGCGTGCAGAACTCGCTGGCCTGCATGATTCTGCTCAAATACGGCACGGACGCGCTGCGGGAGGAATGGCTCAAGCCGCTGGCGCGTGGTGAAAAACTTGGCTGCTTCTGCCTGACCGAGCCGCACGTCGGCTCCGACGCCGGCGCCATCACCACCACGGCCCGGCGCGAAGGCGACGAATGGGTGCTGAACGGCGTCAAGCAGTTCATCACCACTGGCAAGGAAGGCGATGTCGCCATCGTTTTCGCCGTTACCGACAAGGCCGCGGGCAAGAAAGGCATTTCCACCTTCCTCGTCCCGACCGCCACGCCCGGCTACATCGTCGCCCGACTGGAAGACAAGATCGGTCAGCACGCCTCCGACACCGCGCAAATTCTTTTCGAGAACTGCCGCATTCCGGCCGCTAACCTGCTCGGCAAGGAAGGCGAAGGCTACAAGATCGCCCTTTCCAACCTCGAAGGTGGACGCATCGGCATCGCCGCCCAGTCGGTCGGCATGGCACGCGGCGCACTTGAAGCCGCCGTGCGCTACGCCAAGGAACGCACCTCGTTCGGCAAGCCGCTGACCGAACATCAGACCATTGCCTTCATGCTCGCCGACATGGCCACCCAGATCGACGTCGCCCGTCAGGCCGTCTGGCACGCCGCCGCGCTGCGCGACGCCGGCCGTCCCTGCCTGAAGGAAGCCTCGCAGGCCAAGCTCTTCGCCTCGCAGATGGCCGAAAAGGTCTGCTCCGACGCCATTCAGGTGCACGGCGGCTATGGCGTCACGGCGGATTTCCCGGTCGAACGCATCTACCGCGATGTGCGCGTCTGCCAGATTTACGAAGGCGCGTCGGAAATCCAGAAACTGGTCATCGCACGCGCCGTGCTGGCCGATTGAGGCAAATGCTGCGGTCAACCGGAAAAAAAGCCAAAAAATACCAATGACCGCAGCCCTTCCCGGAGACAAATGATGCCCGACACCCTGCCCCCCATCGACTTCTGGTTCGATTTTTCCAGCCCCTACGGCTACCTGATGAGCGAGAAGATCGACGCGCTCGCCGCGCAGTACGGCCGCAAGGTGCGCTGGCATCCAATTTTGCTCGGCATCGTTTTCAAGGCGACGGGCAGCGCACCGCTGACCTTGCAGAACCCGGCCAAGGCTGAATACTCGCTCCGCGATTTTGCCCGTTCAGCCCGCTTCATGGGTATCCCGTACCGCCAACCAGACAAGTTTCCCCTGGCCACGCAAAACGCCGCCCGCGCCTATTACTGGCTGCACGGCCAGGATTGCGCGCTGGCCCGGCAATTTGCCCACGCCGCTTTCCGCGCCCTTTTTGTCGAGAACCGCGACATCTCGGCACCGGAAACGGTGCTCGAAATCGCCACAAACCTCGGTGTCGACCATGCGGCTCTCGAAGCCGGACTGCAAAGCCCGGAGATCAAGGCGCGACTGAAAGAGGAAGTCGATAATGCCCTGAAAATCGGCGTCTTCGGATCACCGCACGTGCTCATCGACGGCGAAGCCTTCTTCGGCGCCGACCGCCTGCCACAAATCGAACGCTGGCTGGAAAGCGGCGGCTTCTGAACATGAAAGTTCGCCTCGCCACCTACGCCCTTCTTCTTGCGCTGGCAGGATGGAGTTTCGGCTTTGAGCCGGGCTGGTTGCAGCAGCAGAACCTGACGCTTAACTCGACCGACTGGCATGGGCCGGCAATCACCATCGGTGTTGCCAGCGACCTGCATGTCGGCGCGCCCCATGTCGGCAACGAGATGCTGAGCCGGGTCGTTGCCGAGCTTAATGCAGCGAAGCCGGATCTCATCCTGCTCCCTGGCGATTTTGTGCATCACGGCCTGATCAATGGCGAGGCGGTCAGCCCGGAAGACATCGCCGCCAAACTGGGGGCCCTCAAGGCACCGCTTGGCGTTTACGCCACGCTGGGCAACCACGACTGGTGGTTCGATGGCGACCGCATGAAAAAGGCGCTGGAAGCTGTTGGTATTCCCGTCCTCGAAAACAGTTCGCTAACGCTGACCGGACTGACGCAGAAGATCTGGCTGGTCGGCATCGGCGACGACATGACTGGCCACGCCAACGCGCAAAAGGCATTGGCCAACATACCGAACGACGCACACCTGATCGTCATGCTGCACGACCCAGCCAACGCGCCCGAACTCCCCCGGCAAAGTATCGTGGCCTTCGCCGGCCACACGCATGGCGGGCAGGTTCGCCTGCCGTTTTTTGGCGCCCTGGTCACACCAGGCCGCTCGCCGCTGAGCCACTCCCTGGGCTGGTTGCCCGATGTACCGGCGCCCATTTATGTCAGCGCCGGCATTGGTACCAGCATCCTTCCCATCCGCTTCAACTGCCCGCCGGAATACGTCGTCCTGCGTTTGAGCGGCAAGGCAAACACATGACACGACTCTGCGTCTTCTGCGGCTCCAACGCCGGCAGCAACCCGATCTACCGCACCGAAGCCGAAAAGCTCGGCCGCCTGCTCGCTGCGCGCGGCATCGAGCTGGTTTACGGCGCCGGCAACATCGGCCTCATGGGCGCTGTGGCCGATGCCTGCCTGGAAGCCGGCGGCACGGTCATCGGCGTCATCCCGGAGGCGCTCATGGGCAAGGAAGTGGCTGGCCGCGCCGTCGATCACCGGGCGCTGACACGCATCGAGGTCGTCGATTCCATGCACACGCGCAAGGCGCGCATGGCCGAGCTGTCCGACGGCTTCATTGCCCTGCCCGGCGGTTTCGGCACCTTCGAGGAATTCTGCGAGATCCTGACCTGGGGCCAGCTCGGCTTTCACCAGAAACCGATGGGCCTGCTCAACGTCAATGGTTTCTACGACCCGCTGCTCGCCATGTTCGACAAGGCGGTCGACGAAGGCTTCTTGCGCGCCCAGAACCGGGCCATGGCGCTGGCCGATACCGATATCGAAAAACTGCTGGCCGCCATGACGGGCTACCGCCCGGAACCGGTCAGCAAATGGCTTAAAGAGGAAAGGCAGTTGTAGTGCCTTCCAAATCGCAATTCAGGTAACGCACACATAAAAGAAGCGAGGAGACATGACCATCCTGAAATCCCAACTCAACCCGCGCTCGGCTGACTTCCAGGCCAACGCGGCAGCCATGCAGACGGTGGTGGCCGACCTGCATGAAAAGGTCGAGAAGATCGCCCTCGGCGGCCCGGAAGCGGCGCGCCAGAAGCACCTCGCCCGCGGCAAGCTGCTGCCGCGCGAGCGGGTCAACGGCCTGCTCGACCCCGGCACGCCCTTCCTCGAAATCGGCCAGTTCGCGGCCTACGGCATGTACGGCGGCGACGTGCCGGCGGCGTCGGTCATCGCCGGCATCGGCCGGGTCAATGGCGTCGAATGCATGGTCGTCGCCAACGACGCGACGGTGAAGGGCGGCACCTACTACCCGCTGACCGTCAAGAAGCACCTGCGCGCCCAGGAAATCGCCCTGGAAAACCGCCTGCCCTGCGTCTATCTGGTCGATTCCGGCGGCGCCTTTTTGCCAATGCAGGACGAGGTTTTCCCGGACAAGGAGCACTTCGGCCGCATCTTCTTCAACCAGGCCAACCTCTCGGCTGCCGGCATTCCGCAGATCGCCGCCGTCATGGGCTCGTGCACGGCCGGCGGCGCCTACGTGCCGGCCATGTGCGACGAGTCGATCATCGTCAAGAATCAGGGCACGATCTTTCTCGGTGGCCCGCCGTTGGTCAAGGCAGCCACCGGTGAAGTGGTGTCGGCCGAAGACTTGGGCGGCGCCGACGTCCATACGCGGATTTCCGGCGTCGTCGATCATCTGGCCGAGAACGACGCCCACGCGCTGGCCATCGCCCGCCGTATCGTCAAGGATCTGAACTGGCAGAAGCAGCCGCCGGTGTCGCTGGTCCCACCTGCCGAACCGGCCTACGCCGCCGAAGAACTCTACGGTGTCATCCCGACCGACTCGAAGAAGCCCTTCGACGTCCGCGAAATCATCGCCCGCATCGTCGACGGCTCCGATTTCGACGAATTCAAGGCGCGCTATGGCACGACCTTGGTCTGCGGTTTTGCGCGGATTTACGGCTATCCGGTCGGCATCGTCGCCAACAACGGCATCCTGTTCAGCGAATCGGCGCTCAAGGGCGCGCATTTCATCGAACTCTGCGCCCAGCGCGGCATCCCGCTCGTCTTTTTGCAGAACATCACCGGCTTCATGGTCGGCCGCAAGTACGAAAACGGCGGCATCGCCCGCGACGGCGCCAAGATGGTCACCGCCGTCGCCACCGCCAAGGTGCCGAAATTCACCGTCGTCATCGGCGGCAGCTTCGGCGCCGGCAACTACGGCATGTGCGGCCGCGCCTACTCGCCGCGTTTCCTGTGGATGTGGCCGAACGCTCGCATCTCGGTCATGGGCGGCGAACAGGCGGCCGGCGTGCTGGCCACCGTCAAGCGCGACGGCATCGAGGCCGCCGGCAAGACGTGGAGCGCCGACGAAGAAGCTGCCTTCAAGGCGCCGATCCGCGAGCAGTACGAGACGCAGGGCCATCCCTACTACGCTTCGGCCCGCCTGTGGGATGACGGGATTATTGATCCGGCGGATACGCGGCGGGTGTTGGGGCTAGGGCTGTCGGCTTCGATGAATGCGCCGGCGGAAGAGACCAAGTTCGGCATTTTCCGGATGTGATCTGATGAATTGGCGCTGTCCTTCGATCATGCTTGGGCTTCCGCCTTGCGGGCGGGCGTACTTTTTCTTGCTTCGCCAAGAAAAAGTAGCCAAAAAGAAGGCGACCCCAGGGGCGGCGCCCTTCGGGTTCCTTCCGCTACTCGGCAAACGCGGGGGCTGCGCAACTCGGGCTACACCCTCAAACAGTGCTCGCCCTCTCTCCGCGTCCGCCTGCGTTGCTCAGCGCCTTCCATGGGGACCGAAAAGCGTCTCGGCGCCACCGATCGCCCCAAAAAAATCAACTTCCACGGTCAACCCGAAAAAAGGCCAAAAAACAGAAAACCCGTCGGCCTCGGATGTTTTTCCGGGCCCCTTGCGAGGTGCCGAGCAACGCAGGGAGGCCGGGGGCAGTCGGCGAGGACTGTCTGAGGGCCGCAGGCCCGAGTTCCGCAGCCGCCCGGTCTTCCGAGTAGCACAGGGAACCCCCGAAGGGGGCACCGACCCAGGGTCGCCTTTTCTTTGCTTACTTTCTTTTGGCGAAGCAAAAGAAAGTGAGACGCCCCGCAAGGGCGGAAACCCAAGCTAAAACAAACGATAACGCCGGAGACAACCCAAAAATGCCCTTCACAACCTTAGAAATCGAACTACAAGGCCCGGTCGCCACGATCTGGATGAACCGACCCGACCTCCACAATGCCTTCGACGAAACCCTCATCGCCGAGCTCACTGCCGCCTGTATCGCCCTCGATGAAGACAAAGATGTCCGCGTCGTCGTCCTCGCCGGCCGCGGCAAGAGCTTTTCGGCCGGCGCCGACCTTAACTGGATGAAACGCGCCGCCAACAACGGCATCGACGACAACCTCAACGACGCCCGCGCCCTGGCCCACATGCTGCGCACCCTGGCCGAGATGAAGAAGCCGACCATCGCCCGCGTGCAGGGTGCTGCACTCGGCGGCGGCATGGGCCTGGCTGCCGCCTGCGACATCGCCGTCGCCTCGACCAAGGCCGTCTTCGCCACTTCCGAAGTCAAGTTTGGCATCATCCCCTCGGCCATTTCGCCCTACGTCCTGCGCGCCATCGGCGCCCGCCAGGCCACCCGCTACTTCCAGTCGGCCGAGCGCATTGACGCCGCCCGCGCCCGCGAAATCGGCCTCGTCCATGAAGCCGTCGAGCCGGAAACGCTCGATGCCAAAGTACAGGAAATAGTCGCTGCGCTGCTGCAAGGCGGTCCGCACGCCCAGGCCGCAGCCAAAGACCTGATCCGTGCCGTCAGCGGCCAACCGGTCAACGAAACCCTGGTCGAGGAAACCGCCCACCGTATCGCCCACCTGCGCGCCACACCGGAAGCCCGCGAGGGCATCGGCGCATTTTTGGATAAACGTCAGCCCAATTGGATTGGGGAATAAGCCATGTTCAATAAAATCCTCATTGCGAACCGGGGCGAGATTGCTTGCCGCGTCATCAAAACGGCCCGCCGCATGGGCATCCGCACCGTGGCCGTCTATTCCGAGGCCGATGCCAACGCCCGCCACGTCCGCCTCGCCGACGAAGCCGTGCTGCTCGGCCCGGCCGCTGCCCGCGAGTCCTATCTCGTCGCCGACAAGATCGTCGATGCCTGCAAACGCACCGGCGCCCAGGCCGTGCATCCCGGCTACGGTTTCCTGTCCGAAAACGCCGACTTCGCCGACGCGCTGGCCGCCAACGGCATCGCCTTCATCGGTCCGCCGGCCTCGGCCATTCGCGCCATGGGTTCCAAGTCCGAAGCCAAGAAACTGATGGGCAAGGCTGCCGTGCCGCTGACCCCGGGCTACCACGGCGACGACCAGACGCCGGATCTGCTGCACAAGGAGGCCGACCAGATCGGCTACCCGGTGCTGATCAAGGCCGCCGCCGGCGGTGGCGGCAAGGGCATGCGCCTCGTCGAACAGTCGCCCGATTTCCCTGACGCCCTCGCCTCGTGCAAACGCGAAGCCATTTCCAGCTTCGGTGACGATCACGTCCTCATCGAAAAATACATCACCAAGCCACGCCACATCGAAATCCAGGTCTTCGCAGACACTCAGGGCAACTGCGTTTACCTCTTCGAGCGCGACTGCTCGGTGCAGCGCCGCCACCAGAAGGTACTCGAGGAAGCCCCGGCCCCCGGCATGACCCTCGAACGCCGCCGCCAGATGGGCGAAGCCGCCGTCGCCGCGGCCAAGGCCGTCGGTTACGTCGGCGCCGGCACGGTCGAATTCATCGCCAACCAGGACGGCTCGTTCTACTTCATGGAAATGAACACCCGCCTGCAGGTCGAGCACCCGGTCACCGAAATGATCACCGGCCAGGACCTCGTCGAATGGCAGTTGCGGGTCGCTACCGGCCAGCCGCTGCCGCTCGCCCAGGAACAGCTGCAACTGCGCGGCCACGCCCTCGAAGCCCGCATCTACGCCGAAGACGCCAACAAGGGCTTCCTGCCCTCGACCGGCAAGCTCATCCGTCTCTCGCCGCCGGCCGAAAGCCTCAACGTCCGCGTCGATACCGGCGTCGAGGAAGGTGACGAGATCACGCCCTTCTACGACCCGATGATCGCCAAGCTAATCGTCTGGGACGAAACCCGCGATGGCGCCCTGGCGCGCATGCGCAAGGCGCTGGCCGACTACCAGGTGGCCGGCGTGACGACCAACATCGATTTCCTGTCCCGCCTCGTCGCCTGCCCGGCCTTTGCCGGCGCCGATCTCGACACCGGGCTCATCGAGCGCCAGAAGGAATTCCTCTTTCCCGCCGCCCAGGCCGTGCCGCGCGATGCACTGCTCGTCGCCACGGTCGGCGAACTGCTCTGGGAACAGCACGAAGCCAAACAGGCCGCCAGGAATAGCGGCGACCCGCATTCGCCCTGGCATGCCCGCGACGGCTGGCGCATGAACCTGTCGGCCGCCCGCATGATCGGCTTCCGCGATGGCGACAGCCTCATCGAAGCCCAGGTGCGTTACCTGCGCGATCAATGGCAGATCACCCTCAACGGCAGCACGACGATGGCCCGCGGCAAGAAGCTCGAAGGCGACCGCTTCGCCGTCGAACTCGACGACCGCCGCCTGATCGCCAGCGTCGTCGCCGTCGACGACAAGCGCAGCGTCTTCCTCAACGGAAGCACGTACTCACTCCTGCGCGATGACCCGCTGCATCTCGTCGAAGCCGGTGGCGCCCAAGGTGGCGGCCTGACCGCGCCGATGCCCGGCAAGGTCGTCGCCCTGCTCGCCCAGCCCGGCCAGAAGGTCGACAAGGGTGCGCCACTGCTCATCCTCGAAGCCATGAAAATGGAGCACACCATCACCGCCCCCGCCGCCGGCACCGTCAAGGCCTTCTGCTACGCGGCCGGCGAACAGGTGAGCGACGGCGCTGCACTGGTCGAGTTCGAAGGAGATGCCTGATGTTGCCCGACAAAGTCAAAATCGTCGAAGTCGGCCCGCGCGACGGCTTGCAGAACGAAAAGCAGGTCGTCCCGACCGAAATCAAGATCCAACTGATCGAGCGCCTGGCCGATGCGGGGCTGTCGGTGATTGAGGCGACTTCCTTCGTATCGCCAAAATGGGTGCCGCAAATGGGCGACAACAGCGCGGTGTTGACGGGCATCCGGCGCAAGGCCGGCGTCACCTACGCGGCACTTACCCCCAACCTGCAAGGTTTCGACGGTGCAATCGCTGCCGGAGCGGACGAAGTGGCGATTTTTGCCGCTGCCTCGGAGACTTTTTCGCAAAAAAACATCAACTGCTCCATCGGCGAAAGCCTGAAACGCTTCGAGCCGGTCGTTTCCGCTGCTTCAGCTCTGGATATCCCGGTGCGTGGCTATGTTTCCTGCGTAGTCGGCTGTCCCTACGAAGCTGCGGTCGACCCGAAAAAAGCCGCAGAAGTGGCAAAACACCTGTACGACATGGGCTGCTACGAAGTCTCGCTCGGCGACACCATCGGCGTCGGCAACCCGGCCTCGATTCAGCGCCTGATCGAGGCATGCGCCAGCAAGATTCCCATCGGCAAACTGGCCGGCCACTACCACGACACCTACGGCATGGCCATCGCCAACATCCACGCCTCACTGCAGATGGGCATGGCAATCTTCGACAGCTCGATCGCCGGCCTGGGCGGCTGTCCGTACGCCAAGGGTGCCTCCGGAAACGTGGCCACCGAGGATGTTGTTTATTTATTGCAGGGCGTTGGCATTGAAACCGGCGTCGATCTGGCTAAACTGGCGGTTGTCGGTGACTGGATTTCCAGCGCCATCAACCGCCCGAATGGCGCCAAGGCCGGTCGGGCACTCTGTGCCAAAGCCGAGATGTGAGCCTTTTTTCCGCCGTTGCCGATCTGCTGAAGCCCGCACCGCCGCCTGACCCGAAAATTCAGGCGGCACTGGATCGTGCCATCGGCATGGCCGACCCGCTGCTCCGGGCGGTCCCCCACCTCGAACGGCAACTGGCACCGGCCATCGCGCATGCCCTGGCCTACTGTGAAGGGCTGGTTGCCGCCCTGCCCGGCCCCGTCGACATCGACCGCCGCGCTTTCGGCACCGACCCGCTGGTGCATGCGCTGTTCGCCACCGCCCGCGACATTGACGAGATGCTCGGCCGCAGCCAGGCCATTCGCGATGCCGTCGCCCATCCCGATGCCTGGAAAAACGACTACTTCCACGCCATGCTGGCCGCCCGCCGTCAGCAGAAAAGACAGTTCGGCATGGCGCAACAGGGTGAGATCATTCGCAATGACGTGGTACAGGAAGTACTCTTTTTCTCCGACCAGACCCTGATCGAACCCTCCTGCGACCTGCACGACACCCGCCAGCGCCTGCGGGATCGCTCGCTCGACAGTCTGATCCTCGCTTTCAATGCCCACGTCGACAAGCTGCGCCACCAGCGCCAGGAACTGCGTTCCGATGCCTCGGCAGAGCACGCTGAACTCGCCCATCTACCGCTCGATGACCCGCAAAAGGCGGAAGACCATACCCGCCACCTTGCCGAACTCGATTTCAGGCTGCGCCAGAACACCGAGGCACTGATGCCGGAACATCTGGTTACGGTGCTCTCGGATTTTCTGCAACGCCCGGAAATCGCGCTCAGCCTGACGCCGGTCAGCGTCACCATCGACCGCATGGGCATTGTCCATAGTGCCCCACAGGAGGGCGAACGCGCCGAAACCCTCACTTTTCCGGAACTAAACAGCCGGGACAGGCGTCAGCATATCGCCATGCTCGTGCGCATTCCCTGCAAGGATGCACTGGCGGCCATCGAAAAAGCCCGTGACCAACGCAACCGCTACATTCTCATCTAATGCTTCCCTCACCCTGCATCAACCTGTGCAAGATGGATCCCGCCAGCGGCCTGTGCCAGGGCTGTTTCCGTACCCTCGATGAAATCACCGCCTGGGCGCGTAGCGACGAAGAGCGGCAGGCTGAAATCCTGACCGCAGTCGCAGCAAGGCGCGCCTTGTTTGTTCGGCAAAAGCCACCGGGAGACGCGCATGAGCACTGATCCGGCGGAAAACGACGACCCCTACCCCTGTATCGGCATCTGCACGGAAGATCCGGACTCCGGCTATTGCCTGGGCTGCGGACGTCCACCGCCCGGTGAACGCGGGATCGTGGCCGAAGTAGTCGCCAGCACCCCACCGGCAAACCCAAACACCACCGATCCGGACACCCCGGCGTGAGCCTTCGCCTTCCCGACACCATCCGCGTCATCGAGCGCGGCTGGTTGTCCGCGAACAACATCCTTTTTCTCGAAGGCGAGGCAGCCACGCTGGTCGACAGCGGCTACGTCAGCCACGCCGCGCAAACGGTGGCACTCGTCCGCCATGCCCTCGATGGTCGCCGACTGCGCCGTCTGATCAATACCCACGCACACTCCGACCACATCGGCGGCAACGCGGCGCTGCAAGCTGAATTCGGCTGCGAAATCATCGTGCCGGCCGGCCTGCACGCGAGCATCGCCGACTGGGACGAAGCGGCCCTGCTGCTTTCCCCCCTCGGCCAGCAGGGCGCGCGCTTTCAGCACGACGCGCTGATCGGTGCCGGCTGCGAAATCGAAATGGGCGGCATGGGCTGGCAATCGCTCGCGCTGCCCGGACACGACATGGAAGCGCTCGGCTACTACAGCCCGGAACGGCGCATCCTGATCTCGGGCGATGCCCTGTGGGAAAACGGTTTCGGCGTCATTTTCCCGGAATTGCTCGGCGAGGCGGATGGCATCGCCAGCACCCGCGCCACGCTGGAAATGCTCGGCCGCCTGCCCATCGACACCGTGATTCCGGGTCATGGCAGCCCGTTCGTTGATGTCGACACCGCACTTGAACGCGCCTTCCGGCGACTCGACGGCTTCGCGGCCAATCTCGACAAACTGGCCTGGCACGCCATCAAGGTCATCGTTTCATTTGCCATGCTTGAGAAGCGTGCCCTGCCGATCGGCGATTTCCCCGCCTTCGTTCTCAGCCTGCCCTTTGCCGTTGACGTCAATCGCCGCTATCTGGGCCTTGCCGATGATGCCTTGGTCGCCGAACTGCAAAAATCCCTCATCGCAGCCGGCGCCCTGCGTAGGGTCGACGGCGAATTTCGCGCCGGCTGAATCAGCCTTTCGGCAAAGCCCGCTGCACCAGCCGGACCCAGTAGTTCACACCCAGGGTCAGCAACTCGTCGTTGAAGTCGTAATGGGGGTTATGCAAGGTGCACCCGCCCGTCCCCGGTCCATTGCCGAGCCACACGTAGCAACCCGGTTTTTCCCGCAGCATGTAGGCAAAATCCTCGGCGCCCATCGAGGGCAGAACATCCGTGAGCACCCGCTCCTGACCAAAGACTTCCGCCGCAACACTGCGGCAGAAGCCGGCCTCCGGTGCGCTATTCACGGTTGGCGGGTAGCGGTGGTCGAAATGCACGTTGATCTGCGCACCATTGGCCGAGGCGATGCCGCTGCACAGGCGCTCGATGGCGCGCTCGACGCTTTCCTGAACTTCCGGCTTGAAACTCCTGATCGTGCCGCGCAGGACCACTTCTTCCGGAATGATGTTCCACGCTTCACCCCCATGAAACTGGGTAACGCTGACCACCGCCGACTCGCAGGGATGCAGGGTTCGGCTGACCACCGTTTGCAGCGCCTGCACCAGCTGCGACCCGGCAACGATGGAGTCGACGCCCTGATGCGGCATGGCGGCGTGGCAGCCATGGCCGCGCACGGTGATTTCGAAGGCGCAGGTTCCGGCCATGACCGGCCCTGGCATCACCGCCATTTCGCCGACCGGGATACCCGGCCAGTTGTGCAGGCCGAACACCGCTTCCACTGGAAAACGTTCGAACAGGCCATCCTCGATCATCACGGCGGCGCCGCCCTCCGACTCCTCCGCCGGCTGGAAGATGAAAACGGCAATGCCGTCAAAATCGGGATGCAGGGCCAGATAACGCGCCGCCCCCAGCAACATGGCGGTGTGCCCGTCGTGGCCGCAGGCGTGCATTTTTCCCGGGTGGCGGGAATGATGGGGAAACTCGTTGAGTTCGCACAGCGGCAGCGCATCCATGTCGGCGCGCAGGCCGATCATCTTCGATGAACTTCCGGCACGCAGCACGCCGACCACCCCGGTTTTGGCGATGCCGGCATGCACTTCGAGGCCGTAGCGTTCCAGTTCGCGGGCCACAAGATCAGCGGTGCGGCTTTCGTTGAACGCCAGTTCCGGGTGCGCATGAATGTCGCGCCGTTGCGCAGTCAGTTCGGCAAGAAAGGGCAGTTCGAGCAGGGGCAGGGTCGGGGGCATGGTCGTCTCCTTTTTTGCCTATTATGCCGAAGCTTGCCTGCCTGCGCCGCCTTGATTATGCTCGGCCACATGGAACTCGTTCTGATCAGCGGCCTCTCAGGCTCCGGCAAGTCCGTCGCCCTCAACCTGCTTGAAGATGCAGGCTACTACTGCGTCGACAATTTGCCCGTAGTCATGCTCACCCTGCTGGTCGGCATGCTCCGGCAGGAGCAGATCCGCAAACTGGCCGTTGCGGTCGACGCCCGTTCCGGCGATGGCATCGCCCTGCTTCCGGAAAAGCTTGAGAAACTTAAAGAGGAAGGGGTTCGCTGCACCTTCCTATTCCTCCACGCCGGGGAAGAAACCCTGCTCAAGCGCTACTCCGAATCGCGGCGGCGGCATCCGCTGGCCGGTGCGGACAAGACGCTCGAAGAGGCCATCAGGGCCGAGCGTGAAATGCTCGCGCCGATCACCGAACTCGGCCACCGCATCGACACCAGCAACCTGAAGGCCAATGCCCTGCGCGAATGGGTTCGCCAGTTCATCGAAGCCGAGCCGGGTCAGGGGCTGACCCTGATGTTCGAGTCCTTCGGCTTCAAGCATGGATTGCCGCTCGACGCCGATCTTGTCTTCGACGTGCGCTGCCTGCCCAACCCGCACTATGCCGAGGCATTGCGCCCGCTCACCGGCAAGGATCAGGCGGTGGTCAATTTTCTCGAAGCCGAACCGGAAGTCATCCGCATGCGCGAAGACATCCGGCGTTTCGTCACCGACTGGCTGCCCGCTTACATTCGCGACCATCGCAGCTACCTGACGGTCGCCATCGGCTGCACCGGCGGGCAACATCGCTCCGTCTACCTCGCCGAATGGCTGGCCCGGCATTTCGCCGATGAGGCCCGCGTCCTGGTTCGCCATCGCACGCTGGCCGGAAGCTGATGCACTGGCTGGCCCTGCTCCGGCCGGGCGACTGGCTGACCATTCTTCTCGGCGCGGCACTGGTCGGCGCAAGCATTCCGGTATTCTGGCAGGGCGGCATGGCGGATCGGGCAATCATCCGGCAGGAAGGCGCCGTCTTCGCCGAGGTCGATCTGCGCACCCGGCGCCGGCTTGAAGTCAGCGGCCCGCTCGGCATCACCGTCATCGACATCGAACCGGGGCGAGCCCGTGTCGCCTCCGACCCCGGCCCGCGCCAGTATTGCGTGCGGCAGGGCTGGCTGATGCGTCCCGGCGAAATCGCCATCTGCGCCCCCAACCGCGTCAGCCTGCAAATCGCCGGCCGAACCAAGGTTTATGACTCCATCAGTTACTGAACTCACCGTCACCGCCGAAGACCGCCGCGTCGCCTGGCTGGCCACGGCCGCGGTCACGCTCTCCCTGGTCGATGCCGCGATTCCGTCACCGCTGCCCGGCGTCAAGCCGGGGCTGGCCAACATCGTCACCCTGGTTGTCCTCGTCCGCTACGGCTGGGCGACTGCCGTCTGGGTCAGCGGCCTGCGTGTACTCGCCGGCAGCCTGCTGCTCGGCTACTTTCTCGCCCCCGGCTTCTTCCTTTCACTCACCGGCAGCACGCTTAGCCTGCTCACCCTCGGTCTGGCCCGCCACCTGCCCCGGCGCTGGTTCGGCCCGGTCACGCTGTCCATCCTTGCCGCCCTGGCCCACATCGGCGGGCAACTCCTGCTCGCCCGGCTGTGGCTGATCCCGCACAACGGCGTTTTCCTGCTCACCCCGGTGTTTGCCGGCGCCGCGCTGGTTTTTGGCACCATCAACGGCCTGATCGCGGCTAAACTGCTGGCTGAACCTGCGCCTTCGGAAACATCCTGATGTCCAAAACCATCTGCCTCGCCCTCACCGGTGCATCCGGCATGCCCTACGGCCTGCGTCTGCTCGAATGCCTGCTTGAGGCCGATTGCAACGTGCAGCTGCTCTACTCCCAGGCCGCCCAGATCGTTGCCCGGCAGGAGATGGACCTCGAACTGCCATCTCGCCCGGCCGACGCCCGCGACATCCTGCTCGCCCGTTTCTCCAAGACGAATGCTGCGGTCAACCCGAAAAAACTGGCTATTTTCGGAAGGGAAGAATGGTTTGCGCCGGTCGCCTCCGGCTCCAATCCGCCCGACGCCATGGTCATCTGCCCCTGTTCCATGGGCACGCTGGCCGCCATTGCTCAGGGGCTGTCCGACAACCTGATCGAACGCGCCGCCGATGTCGTTCTCAAGGAAGCCCGCAAACTCGTCCTCGTTCCACGTGAAACGCCGTTCTCGGCTATCCACCTTGAAAACATGCTGCGGCTGTCGCGCGCCGGCGCCGTCATCCTGCCGCCCAACCCCGGCTTCTATCACCACCCGCAAAGCGTGCAGGACATCGTTGACTTCGTCGTCGCGCGCGTGCTCGACCAGATCGGCGTTCCCCACACGCTGATGCAACGCTGGGGCGAGTGATGGGCTGGTTTGACTTCATCCGCGCCCCGGCCGGCACCACCGTCGAAACCCTGCGCATCCCGCTCTTCCCGCTCAACACCGTGCTCTTCCCCGGTGGCCTCCTGCCGCTCAAGATTTTCGAACAGCGCTACCTCGACATGGCCGCCGCCTGCATGAAGGACGACAGCCCCTTCGGCATCTGCCTGATCGAAAACGGAGAAGAAACCGGCCAACCCGCCCGCCCCCACCCGGTCGGCACCCTCGCCGCCGTGGGCAACTGGGAAATGGAGCAACTCGGCATCCTGATGATCAACGCGCTGGGCGGACGCCGCTTTCGCATCATCGACAGCGAAACCGGCCCCGGCAACCTGCTGCACGGCACCGTCGAAATTCTCGCCGAAAGCGGGCCGACACCGCTGCCGCCCGAACGCGAGCGACTGCTTCCCCTTCTCCGCCGCGTCGTCGCTGATCTCGGCATCGAACGAATCCCCGAACCGCACCGCTACGACGAAGCAGAGTGGGTCGGCTACCGGATCACCGAATTCCTGCCCGTGCAGAACCTCGCCAAGCAAAAACTCCTGGAACTCGACGACCCGATCGCCCGCCTAGAAATTCTCGAAAAATTCCTCGACCAGCGCAAACTGCTCGGGTGAGTAGCCACCCGCTCAGCCGGCCCGGCAACTCAGAGAATTTCCGCCAGCGACTCGCGCTGCGCCAGCTCCTGGCTGAAATGCACGATCTCAAGACCCAGCGCATCACGCGCCGAAACAATCCCGATCGGCCGGCCTGCCGGATCAACCACCGGCATGTGGCGGAACCCGCCCTCGTACATCATGTGAAGCGCATGGCCAAACGGACGATCATGCGCAACAACCAGCGGATCAGCCGTCATCACCTCGCCGACGCAGGTTGAGTTGGGATCGAGCCCTTCGGCAAGCACCTTGAAATTCAGGTCACGCTCGGTACAAATCCCGAGCAACGAACCATCAGCGCCATCCACCACCAGAACAGCTCCTGCGCCATGCGACTTCATGTGGGCAGCAACCGCCCGCACAGACTTCTCCGGCGTTGACGTCAAGAACTCACGATTTTCCACCAGCTTGATTACGGCACGATTAGGCATCACTGTCTCCTTGAGTTGTAATGAACCACACCTCAAAGACCCGACCACCCCGCAAAAGTTTCGCGGCCTACCCGACAATACTGTGCCGGTATGTAACGAACCCTGCCCTGCCGCTCAGATCAATACCCGGATCCCATTTTTAGCCAAAATTTCAGGTTCACCGTGGAAGGCGTCTTTTGGACGACCAGACAGCAAAAAGCCAACCGTAGAGGGTTGGCTTTTTCTTTCGCAGATCAACGACCTGCGAGAATTCGATGTGGAGCGGGCGATGGGAATCGAACCCACGGCACAAGCTTGGGAAGCTTGGGTATTACCATTATACGACGCCCGCTCTGGGCTGCAGGTCGCCATTCTAAGCGCAGAAGGCGGGCGGTTCAATCGTTCTTCGGGGCTATTGCTGTTACAGGCTGCCGAATGAGACGAGCACGGTGAGAATGCCGAGTATCAGACCGGTAATCGCCATCCACTGCCCTTGTTGTTTACCGGCCAGGGAAATGACGCCGAATATGATGGGGACGATGCCGAAAATCACGCCGCCGACCACGGTATCGCTGTCCCAAGTGCCGTCCGGCTCCGACATGATGAGGAGCAAGTCGATGATGCCGACGACGAAGGCAGTGATCGAGGCCCACTGAACCGTGGAGGCAACCGTGGCGGCCGGGGTTGCGACAGCCTTCTGGGGGGCGCCGCAGCGGGGGCAGGTGATTGCTGTCTCGTGGATGGAATTTCCACAACCGTGACAAAAGACCATTGCTGACTCCGATTGGATTGATTAGGTTTTCAGGCCGCTGGGAACGGGCTACGCCGCATCTCCGCCGGCCAGCAGGGCATATTTTCCGGCGTGGAAGAGCAGCGGGGCAAGGGCCGGGGTTTCGGTGAACTTTTCAACGCGGCCGATGAAGATGGTGTGGTCACCCCCGGCGTGTGCCGTTTCGTTGGCAACCTCGAAAGTCGCGCAGCAATCGGGAAAAACCGGTGCGCCACCGGCGCCCGGCTGCCAGTGAAGTCCGGCGAAGCGGTCAACCGGCCAGGTGGCAAAACGATTGGAAAGATCCTGCTGCGCCGAGGAGAGGATGTTGATGGCGTGGTGGCTGGCACGACGGAAGGCGTCGAGGCTGCTGGAGCCGTTGTCGAGGCACCAGAGCACAAGCGCTGGGTCGAGCGAAACTGCCGAGAAGGAATTCACGGTAAGCCCGATCGGCTTGCCGTCCGGGTCAATGGCAGTGACGATGGCGATGCCGGTGGCAAAGCGCCCGAGGGCATTACGCAGGGCGCGAGTGTCGGTTTTGGCTTGGGTCATCGGGGTCAATCTGGCATTGCCGGCGGAAAAAGGCCGTATTATCCGTGCTCCCGCAGCTTGCGTCGAGGCAGATTTGTCCTCTCACCTTTCCTTTACCGAACGCCTGATTGCCTGGCAAAAAATGGCCGGGCGCCATGACCTGCCCTGGCAGAAGACGCGCGACCCGTATCGCATCTGGCTTTCCGAAATCATGTTGCAGCAGACCCAGGTTGCGACGGTGATTCCGTATTACCAGCGTTTTCTCGGCAGTTTCCCTGACGTGGCGACACTGGCCGCCGCGCCGATCGAGCGGGTCATCGAGCATTGGGCGGGATTGGGTTACTACGCCCGGGCGCGCAACCTGCACCGCTGCGCCCGGACCGTGATGGCGAACCACGACGGCTTGTTTCCAAATAGTGCGGCTGCACTGGCCGAGCTGCCGGGAATCGGTCGTTCGACGGCGGCGGCGATTGCCGCCTTTGCCTTTGGCCGGCAGGCAGCGATTCTCGATGGCAACGTAAAGCGTGTGCTATGCCGTCATTTCGGGATCGAAGGTTTTCCCGGCTCGGCGGCGGTCGAGCGCCAGTTATGGGCGCTCGCCGAGCAGCTTCTGCCGGAAACCTCGATCGAGGCTTACACCCAGGGTTTGATGGATCTGGGCGCGACGCTATGCACCCGCAGCCGTCCGCGTTGCGATGCCTGCCCGGTAGCTGCGGCTTGTGTCGCCAGAAGAGACCAGCGGCAGGCCGAGTTGCCCACTGCCCGGCCACGCCCGGCGGTTCCGGAGCGCACATCATGCTTCGTGCTGATTTCCGATGGCCGGCGCCTGCTGCTTGAGCGCCGCCCGCCCAGCGGGCTGTGGGGTGGCCTGCTGGTGCCGCCGGAAGGTGCGGTCGATGAAGTTCTCGGGCGCCTTGCGCTGGTGGCCAAGACACGGCGCGAACTGGCGCCGCTGAAACACCGGTTCACGCATTTTCGGCTGACCTTGCTGCCGGTGCTGTGCGAGGTGGACGCTTCGCCCGGCGTGGCTGAAGCGGGGCTGGAATGGGTCGAAACAGAGCGTGCCGCAGATGCCGGCGTACCGACGCCGATCCGCAAGCTGCTCAGGCAGGTTGCCAGCGCTGCGAACTGAGTCCCCAGCGGGCGTAATCCTCGACCCGCACGATCTGGCCGTAGTGGTTGCCGATTTTGCGGGCGAGATCGACTTCAACCGGGGCCACGTACTGGCGGCGTGCCGCGTGGTAGATCACCCGCACCACCGGGCTGAGCAGATTGTCGTGGTGCACGGCTTCAACGACGGCGAGATGACCGCTTTCCAGCATGACCAGTGTGCCAACCGGATAGATGCCCACGGTGCGAACAAAAGCCGCCACCAGCGCAGGGTCGAACTGCGTTCCCCCCTGATCGTAAAGCTGGCGCAAGGCCAGCGAGGGTGAGATCGCCGGCCGGTAGGGGCGATCCGAAGTCATTGCATCGTAAGCGTCGACAATCGCCGCCATGCGCCCGGCCACGGTGATTTCGTCGCCAGCCATGCGGTACGGGTAGCCAAGGCCGTTGTAACGTTCGTGGTGCTCAAGCACGACGGCGACCGAGGTTTCCGACAGGCGCGAGGTGGCTTCGAGCACGGCCAGCCCTTCTTCGACATGGCTTTGCACGACCGAGTATTCCGCCTTGGAAAGCATGCCGGGCTTGGTGATGAGACGGGCATCGAGCGCGGCCTGACCGATGTCCTTGAGCATGGTGCCGAGCGCCATTTTTTCGAGTTCCGGCTGGGGAATGTCCTGCTGCTTGCCCAGGGCAATGATCAGCGCGGCCGTCGCCACCGCATGTTCGGTCGCGTAGGTATCCATCTGCTTGAGGCGGGCCAGGGGAACCAGCGCATCCGGATTGCGCGCTACCGATTCGATCATCTTGGCGATCAGCGGTTCGAGGCGCGCGGCGTCGACATTACGTCCGCCGCGTGCGGCCAGCATCAGTTCGGCGACCGAATTGCCGGCTTCAAGCAACAGGCGCCCCGAGCGCCGGCGTTCTTCACCGAGCGAGACCGGACGCGGCTGCGCCTTTTTCTGCTCGCCCAGCGTCTGCAACTTGCGCTCGACTTCATGAATGCGCGCCATGGGCGTCGGCGGTGGCGGCAGGTCGATGCCCTTGTCGGTATCGATGCTGACTTCAACGATACCTTCTTCGACCAGCTTGCGGATCTGGGCTTCATCACGCACCTTGAAGCGCTGCCGCCAGATTAAATGCTCAAGCCAGTTCTTGTGCAGATCCACCACATACATGCCGGGCAGCAGCTCCCCGACGGGAATCTTGCGGATCACGGATTCAGCCCCGCCTCAGTTGGCCGGTGCCTCGGGCTTGGCGGCACGCTGCTCGGCCTCCCGGATTTTCTTGGCGTTACGCGCTTCGTGTTTCTCGCGCTTGGCCCGTGATTTTTCCGCCTGCTCGGCTTTGCGACGCGCGCCGTCCTTCGCCTTCTGCGCCTTGTCGGCGCGGGTGGCCGCTTCCTTTTCCTGCGCGGCCTGCCGCAGGGCAGCGGTTTCCGTTTCACGCGCCTGCAAGTCGGCTTCCCGCTTGCCGGCTTCGTCGGCCCAGCGTTTGTCACGGTCGGCCAGCTGCTCGCGCTTCACCTCACGCTCCAGCGCCTTGCCCTCGGCTTCCATCGCCTTTGCCTCACGGGCAAGGGGGCGATACTCGGCACGGGCATCTTCCCGGCAGTCGTTCACCCGGAATTTTTCGTTGCATTCCGCCTCTTTTTTGGCCAGATCCTTGTCGAGTTCGGAGAGGCGCTTCCTGCCTTCGGATTGCAGGGCAGAGGCCTTGTCCAGCCGATGTTTCCAGTCTGCTTCCTGCACCGGCGTCGGCCCGCTGGCCATGGCCAGCGTCGAAAAACCGAACGCCAGCAGGGTGATCAGCTGGGCAGCCACTGATAGGGGTCGATTTTCCATTTTTCGTAATTCTCGAAACTGGCGATGCGATCCTGCACCTTGGAGAGATCGACGATCTCGGGCGGAATGTAATGCTGCTGGCCGGCATGGTAAAAAACCTTGACCACGGGTTCGAGCAGCTTTTCCTCGTTTTGTTCGACCACCACGCCGATGCGTTTGCTGTCGAGCTGCACCAGCGTACCGGTCGGATAGATGCCGATGGCGCGGATGAAGGCCTGGACGAGTTGCGGATCGAAGTGATGGCTGCTCCATTCGAGCAGTTTCTTGAGCGCCTGCGTCGGCGGCATGCCGCGGTGGTAGACGCGCTCGGAAGAAATGGCGTCATACACATCGACGATGGAAGCCATCTGCCCGTAGAGCGAAATCGTCTCGGCCTTCAGCCGTTGCGGGTAGCCGGTGCCGTCGAAGCGTTCGTGATGTTCGGCGGCCACCCGCATCGCGATATCACTCACACCCGGCGTCTGCTTCAGCAGGATGACGCTTTGCGCGACATGCGACTGCATGCGGGCGAATTCGTCATCGGTCAGCTTGGCCGGCTTGTTGAGAATATTGTCCGGAATGCGGGCCTTGCCGACATCGTGCAGCAGCCCGCCGAGCGCCATTTCCTTGATGGTTTCGCGGGGCAGCTTCATGCCGCGCCCGAAGGCGACGAGCAGGGCACACACACTGACTGAATGCTCGAAGGTGTAATCGTCGTGGTTCTTGAGGCGGGCGAGCGGCAGCAAAGCGTCCTGATTGCGGAAAATGGAATCGACCATGTTCTCGACCAGCGGCTCGATACGCTCAACCTGAATTTGCTGCCCCAAACGGACATCGTCCATCATGTGCCGGACGATCTTGTTGGCTTCGCCGTGCAGCCTGCGGGCACGAGCAGATTCGTTCTTCAGCTCGGCGACGATCGGCTTTTCCGGGGCTTTTTCGGCAATTTCCTGCAAGCGGCGGTCGAGATCGGCATTGACCTCGACCTGCGTACGCGCTTCCCAGACATTGGCACCTTTGACGGTGTCGATGTACACCTCGCGGATGCCCAGTTCGATGATCTTGTCGACCGTCGCCTGATCCCGCACCTTGAAGGTGTTGGAAACGAAAGGATGATCGAGCCAGCCGCAATTCAGGTCATGGATGAACATGCCCGGCTTGAGCTGGTCGGTGCGAATCTGCTTGATCATGCTGGGGATTTTAGCAGCCACCGCTATAATTTGCCGCCTCATGATCGCCCTCCGCCAAGTCACCTTCGCCCGCGCCGGCCGCCCGCTCGTCATCGACGCCTCCGTCCAGATCCACCCCGGCTGGAAAGTCGGCGTCGTCGGCGCCAACGGCTGCGGCAAATCCAGCCTCTTCGCCCTGCTTGCCAATGAGCTGCACGCCGAATCCGGCGATGTTGAAATCCCGGCCAGCTGGCACATCGCCCGCGTTGCCCAGGAAACACCGGCCCTGCCCGATGCCGCGCTCGAATTCGTCCTTGATGGCGACCTCGAACTGCGCCGCGTCGAGCGCGAACTGGCCGAAGCCGAAGCGCGGGGCGATGGCGAGGCAATCGGCCATCTGCACGCACGCTACGGCGAAATCGAAGGTTATTCAGCCAAGGCCCGCGCCGCCGAAGTCCTGCACGGGCTGGGCTTCAAGGATGCCGACTTCAGCCGCCCGGTGGCCGATTTCTCCGGCGGCTGGCGCGTCCGCCTCAACCTCGCCCGCGCCCTTTCCTGCCGCGCCGACCTGCTGCTGCTCGACGAGCCGACCAACCATCTCGACCTCGATGCCGTGTTCTGGCTGGAAAGCTGGCTGAAAAACACGCCGGCCACCCTGCTCCTGATTTCCCACGATCGCGATTTTCTCGACGCCGTAGTTGGCCAGATCATCGCCATCGACCTCCAGCGCCTTTCCCTGACTACCGGCGGCTATTCCGACTACGAACGCGCCCGCGCCGCCCGTCTGGCGACGCAGCAGTCGGCCTACGAAGCGCAGCAGCGCCAGATCGCCCATCTGTCCAGCTATATCGAGCGCTTCCGCGCCAAGGCCACCAAGGCCCGCCAGGCGCAGAGCCGGATCAAGATGCTGGAACGCATGGAAACGGTGGCCGCGGCGCACGTCGACTCGCCCTTTACCTTCAGCTTCCGCGCACCAACAGCCCTGCCCGACCCGCTGCTCAGCATCGAAAGAGCCTCGGCCGGATACGCCGGGCGCAAGATTCTCGACCACATTTCGCTGACGCTCCGCCCCGGTTGCCGCATCGGCCTGCTTGGTCGCAACGGCGCCGGCAAATCGACGCTGATCAAACTGCTCGCCAACGCCATTCCGCAGCAAGGCGGCGAACGCAAGGAAGCCAAGGCGCTCAACATCGGGTACTTCGCCCAGCATCAGCTCGAACAGCTGCGACCCGATGAATCGCCGCTGCAACACCTCATTCGCCTCGAACCGACCGCCACCGAACAGGAACTGCGCGACTACATCGGCGGTTTCGATTTCCGCGGTGACATGGCCACACGCGCCATAGCCCCCTTCTCCGGCGGCGAAAAGTCCCGCCTCGCACTCGCCCTGCTCATCCGCACCAAGCCCAACCTCCTGCTGCTCGACGAGCCGACCAACCACCTCGACCTCGAAATGCGCGAAGCCCTGACCTTCGCCATGCAGGACTTCGAAGGCGGCATGGTCTTCGTCTCGCACGACCGCCATTTGCTGCGCACCTGCGCCGACGAACTGATGCTCGTGGCCGACGGCAAGGCCGAAGCCTTCGACGGCGACCTCGACGACTACGCCTCTTGGCTGGCCGCCCAGCGCAGCGCAGAAAAAACAGCCGAGCCGGAAATGGCCGCGGAAAAAAGCGAACGCCTGCAACAACGCGCCGACGCCAAGGCCAACCGGCAAGCCATCCTCACCCAACGGCGGCCGCTGCTCAAGGAGATCGAACAGCTTGAGCGCAAGCTGGCGAAATGGAACGAAGAAAAAGCCGCGCTCGAAACCCGCTTCGCCGACCCGGATTTCTACACCACGGTCGACCGGAAAATAAGCGAGGAAATGCACAAGCAGGCCGCCGAGCTCGGCGAGCAGATCGACACCGCCGAACTGCGCTGGCTGGAAGTGCACGAAGCGCTGGAAGCCTTGCCGGCAGTCGATTGATTTTCCGGGACGACTTCCACGGTCAACCGGAAAAACCGCCTAAAAAAGCCAACTGCATCAGGTAAAATCGCGGTTTTCCGAAAACGCCGCTGGAGTCTGCCGTGCAAATCGTCTGTCTTGACCTCGAAGGGGTCCTTGTTCCCGAAATCTGGATCGAATTTGCCGAGCGCACCGGCATCCCCGAGCTCAAGCGCACGACCCGCGACGAGCCGGATTACGACAAGCTGATGAGCTATCGCCTGAACATCCTGCGCGAGCACAAGCTCGGCCTGCCGGACATCCAGAAGGTGATCGGCGAAATGGGCCCGATGCAGGGCGCCCGCGCCTTCCTCGACAAGCTGCGCGAGGATTACCAAGTCATCATCCTCTCCGACACCTTCTACGAATTCGCCCATCCGCTGATGCGTCAACTGGGCTGGCCGACGCTGTTCTGCCATTCGCTGGAAGCCGACGCTTCCGGCATGCTGGTTGCCTACCATCTGCGCATGCCGAACCAGAAGCAGGAAGCGGTCAAGCGCTTCAAGGAACTGAACTTCAAGATCGTCGCCGCCGGCGATTCGTACAACGACACGGCGATGCTCGGCGAAGCCCACGGCGGCATCCTCTTCCACCCGCCGGAAAACGTCATCCGCGAATTCCCGCAGTTCCCGGTCGTGCTGAATTACGACGACCTGCGTACCGAAATCGACAAGGCATTCGCCCGCGCCTGACAGCGACGGCGCATGCCTGCTCACAGCGTTCGCCCCCGGGGGCGGACGCTGAAATAGGCAGTGAACACCATGCATAGAAACCGTTTCTACACGCTTTCCGCCTCCTGCCCCGACCAGGTCGGGATCATCGCCCGCGTTTCCGGCTTCATCGCCGGCAACGGCGGCTGGATTCTCGAATCGAGTTTCCATTCGGATGCGCTGACCGGCCGCTATTTCATGCGCATCGAGATCAAAGCCGATTCGCTGCCTTTCCTGCTGGCAGAATTTCGTGAACGCTTCCGGGCCGAAGTCGGCGAGCCGCTGTCGATGGACTGGCGGATCACCGACAGCGCAGTGAAGAAGCGCGTCGTCGTGCTCGTTTCCAAACAGGAACATTGCCTCTACGACCTGCTGGCCCGCTGGCAGGCCAAGGAACTCGATATCGAGATTCCCTGCGTCATTTCCAACCACGACACCTTCCGCGGTTTCGTCGAGTGGCACGGCATTCCCTTCCATCACGTGCCGGTCACCGCCGACAACAAGACGGCGGCCTATGCCGAGATGCTGCGCATCTTCGAAGACGTCCGCGGCGACAGCATGGTGCTCGCCCGCTACATGCAGATTCTGTCGCCGGAACTGTGCGACGCGCTGCCCGGCAAGATCATCAACATCCACCACAGCTTCCTGCCCAGCTTCGCCGGCGCCAAGCCTTACCATCAGGCCTACGAACGCGGCGTCAAGCTGATCGGCGCCACCTGCCACTACGTGACCAGCGAACTCGATGCCGGCCCGATCATCGAGCAGGACGTCATCCGCATCGACCATTCCGATTCACCGGAAGACATGGTGCGCTACGGCAAGGACGCCGAAAAGACCGTGCTTGCGCGCGGCCTGCGCTACCACCTGGAAGACCGCGTGCTGGTGCATGGCAACAAGACCGTAGTCTTCCGCTGATGCTGATCCGGCGCAACGATTCGCTGCTGCTCGTCATCGACATTCAGGAAAAGCTCGCGCCGCAGATTCACGACACGGAAACCGTCACCCGCAACGCCGTTCGCCTGATCGAAGGCGCCCGCATGCTGGATGTGCCGACCTTCGTTTCGGAACAGTACGTCAAGGGACTCGGGCCGAGCGTGGCGGAAATCCGCAACGCGGCAAGCCGGGAAATCGCATCTTCCGCGGTCAACCCGAAATTCTTCGAAAAAACGCATTTTTCCTGCGCTGCCGAACCGGGCGTCATCGACCTGCTGCGCCAGGCCGGGCGGCCGCAAATCATCATTGCCGGCTCGGAAACCCACGTTTGCGTGCTGCAATCCGCCCTTGGGCTGCTCGGCGCCGGCTTCGAGGTCTTTCTCGTTGCCGATGCGGCGTCCTCGCGCACCCCGGAAAACCGGCAGGCCGCCATCAACCGCATGCAGACCGCCGGTGTCAGCATCGTCACCACGGAAATGGTGCTCTTCGAGTGGCTGCACAAGGCCGGCACCGACACCTTCCGCGCCCTGCTCCCCCTGATCAAGTAACTCCCCAAAAAAAAGCGGGCACCCGAAGGTGCCCGAAGGGAGAGAGACTACAACTCTTTGAGACACCCCGGTGCCGGCATGCCGGCACCGGGTTTGCAGCAATTAGTGGTGGTAAGCGCTTTCGCCGTGGGAGGTGAGGTCAAGACCTTCACGCTCTTCTTCTTCCGGCACACGCAGACCGACAACGATATCGACCAGCTTGTAGGCGATGACAGAAACCACGCCAGACCAGACGATGACCGTGCCCACGCCCCACAGTTGGGAGATGACCTGGGTGGTCATGTCGAACGGGCCGACTGCGTTGGCAACGTAGTCATAGACACCCGTGCCGCCAAGCGCCGGATCAACGAAGACACCGGTCAGGATGGCACCGAGGATGCCGCCCACGCCATGCACACCGAACACGTCGAGCGAGTCGTCGGCACCGAGCATCTTCTTCAGGCCATTGACACCCCACAGGCAGACCACACCAGCCAACAGGCCGATGACGATGGCGCCCATCACACCGACGAAGCCGGCAGCCGGGGTGATCGCCACCAGACCAGCAACCGCACCGGAAGCAGCACCCAGCATCGAGGGCTTGCCCTTGAGCATCCACTCGGCAATCATCCAGGACAGCGCAGCACAAGCCGTTGCCACCCAGGTGTTAACCATGGCCAGAGCAGAACCGCCGGAAGCTTCGAGGGCGGAACCGGCGTTGAAGCCGAACCAGCCGAACCACAGCAGGGAAGCACCGATCATCGTGAAGGTCAGGGAGTGCGGGGCCATCGAGACGTTACCGATGCCGGTACGCTTGCCCACCATGTAGGCACCGACCAGGCCAGCCACAGCGGCGTTGATATGCACGACCGTACCACCAGCGAAGTCGAGCGCACCCTTCTGGAACAGGAAGCCTGCGGTTTTGCCAGCGGCTTCACCGGCAGCTGCGTCAATGTAGGCATCCGGACCTGCCCAGTACCAGACCATGTGCGCCATCGGCAGGTAGGAGAAGGTGAACCAGAGCACCATGAAGAGCAGCACGCCGGCGAACTTGGCACGCTCGGCGAAGGCGCCGACGATCAGGCCGCAGGTGATGGCTGCGAAGGCGCCCTGGAAGATGACGAAGGTCAGCTCGGAGATGACCACGCCCTTGGAGAAGGTGGCACCGAGCGATTCCGGCGTCACGCCCTTGAGGAAGAGCTTGTCGAGCACACCGACGAAGGCGTTGCCTTCGGTGAAGGCCACCGAGTAACCATAAATGACCCAGAGCACGCTGATCAGCGAGAAGGTCACGAAGACCTGCATGAGCACCGACAACATGTTCTTGGTACGGACCAGACCGCCGTAGAACAGGGCGAGACCGGGGATGGACATGAGAATGACCAGCGCGGCACAGACCATGATCCAGGCGTTATCCGCCTTGCTCAGGGTCAGTGCAGGGGCGGCGGCGGCAGGCGCAGCTTCAGCAGCGGCAGGTGCAGCCTCGGGAGCGGGTGCCGCAGCAGCCGGGGTGGCCGCGGCTGGTGCCGTGACCGCTTCGGCCGGAGCGGCCTTCTCTTCAGCCCAGGTCGGGGCGGCAAAACCGACCGCACCCAGCAGGGCAAGCATTGCAAACAGGCGTTTCATTTCGCGATCTCCTTACAGGGCGTCAGTACCGGTTTCGCCGGTACGGATGCGGATGACTTGTTCAAGGTCGAAGACGAATACCTTGCCGTCACCGATCTTGCCGGTGCTGGCGGATTTTTCGATGGCTTCGATGACCTGATCGATCTGCTCGGATTTGACGGCAGCCTCGATTTTGACCTTGGGCAGGAAATCGACGACATATTCAGCACCCCGATATAGTTCGGTGTGCCCTTTTTGCCGGCCGAAACCCTTAACTTCAGTGACCGTGATGCCTTGCACGCCGATGGCGGAAAGCGCCTCACGCACTTCGTCAAGCTTGAACGGCTTGATGATGGCGGTAACGAATTTCATGAGAATGTCCTCACAAGGGTTGAGATTTGTTTGTTCCCCACCAGCTCCGGCCGGAACGCCGGTGGGGAATGGTCAAGCTGGATTACTGGGAATCAGAAAGACTTGGTGACGGAGAGAACGCCAATGCCACGACCGGCATCCTTCTTCTTGGAGCTCCAGTTACCGTCGGAGTCGATGGTCTTCACGAAGCAGTACGGCTGGTAGCTGCTCGCACCGTTGCAGTCGCCGTCGGCGTTGGTGTCAACATAGGAAAGACCGACCACCCAGCCGCTGATGTCCTTGGTCACGCCAAGCTTCCAGTCGGTGTAGCTGCCGTTGCCGATCTTCTTGGCCCACAGGTGACCGACGTGGCCATTGACGCCCCAGCCGTCGCCCAGGTCGTAGTTCATGGACAGATCGAGGTAGCTGGTGCCCTTGGTGCTCTTGTCGGTGATCGTGCCGTCGGACTTGATGCCGCGCAGGGAGAAGTAATCGTCAAGCGAGTAGTAGTACTTCAGGGAGGCGAACTTGTACGAAGCGCCGATGTAGATTTCCTTGTTGGTGACAGCACCGTTGGAAGCCTTGGCACTCAGTGTCGGACGCGCATCAGAACCCGGGTAGTAGTAGAGGATGGCGCCAACGTCGAGGCCGACATCACCGAAGGTGGTCTTGTAACCGCCGTAGAAGTCCATTTCCATGTTACCGTCGGGGAAACCGGCACCCGAGGAAACGTTGGAGTTCCAGTTGCCGGCATACAGGCCGCTGGAGTGCGAATAATCGATGCCGCCTTGCAGGGCCGGCTTGCCGTAGGTCTGGTCGATACCGCGGAAACGGTAGCTGGAGAACAGGCCCAGGTTACCGGTGATGGTGTGCGGGCTGGCTTCGGCAGCCGGTGCTGCGGTTTGTGCGAAGGCCGGGGCGCTAAAGGCGCCGACGAGGGCCAGGGCGATGATAGATTTCTTCATGAGGTCTCTCCTGATAAAGGTTGTTGCAAAAATATGATTTGTGCAGCACAGCAATAGCAGAAGGCGTGCCAGAGAATTAAATCGTTACAAATCAATTGGCTACGCAACCATCTTCGCCCCATGCACCAAAACAATGCACCAAAGTCGTGCGGTTACAGTCTGTTACGCACCACGCACGAGCCATTCGGGAAAAATGGGCACAAACACCCTGTGTTAAACTTTTCCCATTCGGAGGACTGCCATGCTTGACCCAAAAATTCTTGAAGACTTCGGCGCAAAAATGAGCGCCCTGCTCGCCAACTCACCCGCCAAGGACATCGAGAAAAATGCCAAGGCCATCATGGGCGGCGTTTTTTCCAAACTTGATCTGGTCACTCGCGAAGAATTCGACATTCAGGCCGAAGTGCTGGCCCGCACCCGCGCCAAGCTCAAGGAACTGGAAGCGCGCGTCGAGGCACTCGAAAAAGCCCGGGCCGGTCAGTAATCCGTCATGGCGCTGGCCATCGTCAACAGCCGCGGGCTGGATGGCCTGAACGCGCCGCAGGTCGTCGTCGAAACCCATCTGGCGAGCGGCCTGCCCAGCTTTACACTGGTTGGCCTACCGGATACCGAAGTCAAGGAAGCGCGCGACCGTGTGCGTGCGGCCATCATCAACTCCGGCTTCGAGTTCCCCGGCAAACGCATCACGGTGAACCTCGCCCCGGCCGACCTGCCGAAGGAATCCGGACGCTTCGACCTGCCCATCGCCCTCGGCATTCTCGCGGCCAGCGGGCAGATTCCCGCCCCATCCCTGAGCCAGTACGAATTTGCCGGCGAGCTTTCGCTTTCCGGCGAACTGCGCCCGATTCGCGGTGCGCTTGCCATGGCCCTGCAAGCGGCCGGAGACGGGAAAACCTTCATTCTACCCGCCGACAGTGCCGCCGAAGCCGCGCTGGTCGATCACGCGGATATCCTCGCGGCGCGTTCCCTGCTTGAAGTCTGCGCGCATCTGGGCGGTCAGGGCGCGCTACTGCCGGCTGCTGCGGTCAACACGAAAAACCGGCCTTTTTTTCCGGACCTCAGCGAAGTGCGTGGCCAGACGCAGGCCAAGCGCGCACTCGAAATCGCCGCGGCCGGCGCGCACTCGCTGATCATGGTCGGCCCGCCCGGCTCCGGAAAATCGATGCTTGCCGCCCGCCTGCCGGGGCTGATGCCGGCACTCGATCCGGCAGCGGCGCGCGCCTCCGCGGCCGTGCTCTCGCTGGTCGGCCAATTCCGCCCCGAGGCTTTTGGACAGCGCCCCTATCGCCAACCACACCACACCGCTTCGGCCGTCGCCCTCGTCGGTGGTGGCAACCCGCCACGGCCCGGCGAAATCAGCCTCGCGCATCAGGGCGTACTTTTCCTCGATGAACTGCCGGAATTTGACCGGAAAGTACTCGAAACCCTGCGCGAACCGCTTGAAACCGGACGCATCCATATTGCCCGCGCCGCCCGGCAGGCCGAGTTTCCCGCCGAATTCCAGCTGATCGGTGCAATGAACCCGTGTGCCTGCGGCCATTACGGCGACCAGACCGGAAAATGCCGCTGCACACCGGATCAGGTGGCGCGTTACCGGGGGCGACTCTCCGGCCCCTTCCTCGACCGCATCGACCTGCTCGTCGAAGTCCCTGCGGTTGACGGAGATGCGCTCGCCGCACGGCCGGATGGCGAATCGTCAGCGACGGTACGTAGCCGGGTCGAAGCGGCGCTTGCCCGGCAGCATGCCCGCCAGGGCAAACCGAATGCCCGCCTGAGCAGCAGCGAGGTCGACCGCTACTGTGTCGCCGACGAGACCGGCACCCGCCTGCTCAAACAGGCCAGCACGCAACTCGACCTGTCGGCACGTGCCTGGCACCGGACTCTCAAGGTGGCACGCACCGTCGCCGACCTCGCCGGACACGACGAAATTCGCGCCCCTCACGTCGCCGAGGCGATTCAATACCGGCGATTCGCACGTGGCTGAAATGGGCAGACGAGCAAGTCCCCGGGGTATTGCGCTGCTGCTTGCCGCGCTGTCGGCACTCGGCCCATTCTCCATCGACACCTACCTGCCGTCACTGCACGAAATCGGCAGCACGCTGGGTGCCAGCCAGCTCGAAGTGCAGCAGACACTGTCCGCCTACCTCGCCGCCTTCGCGGTGATGACGCTCTGGCACGGTGCGATTTCCGACCGTTTCGGACGGCGCACCGTGATTCTCTATGCCCTCGCCTTTTTCGGCATTGCCTCGGTAGGCTGTGCGCTCGCTTCGCGCATCGAATACCTGTGGTTCTGGCGCGCCATGCAGGGAGCGACCGCGGGCGCCGGCGTCGTCATCAGCCGGGCCATCGTGCGCGACCTGTTCGATGGTGCCGAGGCCCAGCGCCTGATGTCGAGGATGACCATGATGTTCGCCCTCGCCCCGGCGGTCGCGCCGGTCATCGGCGGCTGGCTGCAGACCCTGTTCGGATGGCGCTCGATATTCATTTTTCTCGTCCTGTCGACCGCGGCGCTCTGGCTGACCTGCTGGAAACTGCTGCCGGAAACCCTGCCTGCCGAAAAACGGCAATCGCTCCATCCGACCTATCTCGGCAAGACCTACTGGAAAGTGATGACCTCGCCACCGTTTCTGCTGGCCTGCGCCGCGCTGTCGCTCAATTTCGGCGGCTTTTTCATCTACGTGCTGTCCGCCCCGGTGTTCCTGATGACCCACCTCGGCATCAGCGAAACCGGCTTCCTCTGGCTGTTCGGGCCGGCCATGGGCGGGCTGACCCTCGGTTCCTGGCTTTCCGGGCGTTTTGCCGGAAAGCTCTCGGTCACCCAGACCATCCTGCGCGGCTATCTGCTCATGGGTCTGGCCGGTGCGATCAACCTGGCGATCAACCTGAGCTTGCCGCCTGGCCTACCCTGGAGCGTCGCACCGCTGTTCGTCTACACCGCCGGCATGTCGCTGGCCATGCCCTCACTGACCATCCTGGCACTCGACCCCTTCCCCGAGCAGCGCGGTCTCGCCGCCTCCTGCCAGACCTTCTTCCAGTCCGGATTCAACAGTCTGGCTGCAGCGATCATTGCGCCCGCCCTCTGGGGATCAACGCTCAATATGGCGTTCGGCATGTGCGGGCTGATGCTCGCAGGCGGCGTCGCCACCCTGCTCCATCAACGCCTACGATTGATGCCACGGTAAGCCGCGATAGCGCCAGCCACCCAGCGTTCCGCGGTGAAAATTCTCATCGAGACTGCCCTCGAAACCTTCCAGCACATTGATAACCTGAGTGAAACCGGCCTCTTCCAGCGCCCGGCAGGCATCCACCGAACGCTGTCCGCTACGGCAGATGAGCAACACAGGCCGTTCTACGTCTCCCTTCAGCAGACGCTTCACCTTGCTGGCGAAATCCGGGTCGATTTCCCAGTCCGGTGCTTCCTGCCAGGCCACATGCTCGGCACCCACCGGGTGCCCGACATACATATGCTCGATTTCCGTCCGGCAATCGACCAGAACCGCTTCCGGGCGATTTTCCAGAAAAGCATGGGCGGCGAGAGGATCAAGATGCTGCATGGCGGAGGGAGTCAATCAATGAACCACAATATTACCCGTCCCCCTTGGCAAAAGCGTAAACTTTGCCGCTCTGCCCGAGGATTCGGTCACACCCTTCTTCACCTGAATACGCGCTGCCACCACCGTCCTGCCGAAGACTTGGGACGGTTTCAACCAGCCACCATCCAACCCCGCGCGAGCAACTCGGCCAAAGTGTGCAAGCTCGAGAGAGCAAGGGATCATGCCAACCGAGGACACCCGCTTCATGGTGCATTTCGACAGCGCCAGCGGCCGCGTCAAGAAGACCTCGAAAATGGTCGTGCCGCGCGGCTGAGCGCTACAACTCAGCCAGGGTATTGACGTTGGCAAAAGCCGCCTCGCCCTCGGCGAACAAAACCTCGACGCAGTCGTGCTGCGCCGTCCACGCCATGAAGCGGCGCTCGCCGCGAGCCAGGTAGTCGCCCAGGCTGGCGCGCAAGCTGGTTCGGCAAAGACAGAAGACCGGATGCACCCGTTCGGCGGTGCGGGCGATGGCAATATCGCCATTTCCTGCGGCCAGCGCCGAAAAAAGGCGAAAAACCAGGTCGGGGGGAAAAGCCGGCGAATCACAGGGAACGCTCACCAGCCAGGGCGTCGTCGCCTTGCCGAGACCGGTATACAGACCGGCCAGCGGCCCGGCAAAACCGGTGACCTCGTCGGCCAGCACCGGCCAGCCGAAGGCGGCATAAGCGGCGGCGTTGCGGTTGGCACTGAGCAGCAGGTTGCCGACCTGCGGCGCCAGGCGCTCAATGGCATGTTGCGCCAGCGGCTTGCCGTCCTTCAGTTGCAGCCCCTTGTCCACGCCACCCATGCGCCGGCCCTCACCGCCGGCGAGGACGAGGCCGGTGATGCCGGCGCGTTGCGCGGGCGGCAGGATCAGGGAGGAAGAAGGCGCCGACTGTTTCACGCGAAACATCTTGGCACTGGCGGGCGCCGGCGACAAGCCGGCTCAGCCGCCGGAACGCGACATGGTGCGTTGCAGTTGCCGTGGCCGGGCAACGAATTCGTGCCGTTCCGGCCGCGCCGCCATCGCCTGCGTGACGATGGCCGCCAGTTCCTGGTCATCAGCACCGGCGCGCAGCGGCGTGCGCAGATCCACTTGGTTTTCATGGCCGAGGCACAGGTAGAGCTGACCATCGACGGTCAGGCGGACGCGGTTGCAGGTGGCGCAAAAGTGTTGCGACAGCGGCGTGATGAAACCCAGGCTGAAATCGCCGTCGGCACTGACCAGATAGCGCGCCGGGCCGCCACCGGGAACGACGCCATCGATCAGGCCGAAGCGCTGGCGCAGCTCGCCGATCAATTGCTGCAGCGAGGCCGTGCCGACCTGTCGGGCAGCATCGCCGACCGGCATGGTCTCGATCAGGCGCAAGACAAAACCGCGCTGGCGGCAAAAGGCGATCATCGCCACCACCTCGTCGAGCGGCGTTTCCGGCAGCCAGACCATGTTGATCTTGGTGGCACGGAAACCGGCGGCAGCGGCAGCATCGAGGCCGGCGATCACGTCAGCGAGCACATCGCGGCGGGCGATGCTGGCAAAGCGCTGGCGGTCGAGGGTATCCAGGCTGACATTGAGGCGGCTGACGCCAGCCTCCTTCAGCGCCCGGGCCTGCCGCTGCAACTGGGTGCCGTTGGTGGACAGGGCGATGTCCTCAATCTGCGGCAAGGCAGCCAGATTGGCGACGAGCTTGGCCAGGCCGGCGCGCAGCAGCGGTTCGCCACCGGTCAGACGCACCCGCGACACCCCCAGGCCGGCAAAGACGCCGACGATGCGCGCCGTCTCGGCCAGGCTCAGCCAATGCGCCGGCGTCTCGTAATCCTTGAAATCCTGCGGCATGCAATACGCGCAGCGCAGGTCGCAGCGATCAGTGACGGAAACGCGCAGGTAGTCGATGCGCCGCCCGAAGCCGTCGATCAGCGGCACGACGTCGACCTCAGGCCGGCAGGAAGGGATTGGGCGCGCCGCGGGCGTAGCCCTGCTCGCCGACCAGCACGTCGAGGGCCAGGGTCGCCAGATCGTCGGCCAGCGGCTCGACCTTGACGTCCTTATCCTCGA
This sequence comes from uncultured Dechloromonas sp., assembly GCA_964583695.1. GTDB lineage: Bacteria > Pseudomonadota > Gammaproteobacteria > Burkholderiales > Rhodocyclaceae > Azonexus. Next base: position 10,554 of record CAZOWA010000018.1, on the reverse strand, counting down.
AGCAGGTCTTGATGTAGCCGTGACAGGCGTCACAGGCTTCGATCTTGACCGCCGGATGCGCCTCCTCCAGCCCGAAGAAGTTCTCTACGCCGGGATCGTCGCAGAGCGTGCAGCGGGCGCGCACGGCGTTCCAGCGCGTCGCGCACAGGCTGCATTCGAGATAGCGCAGGCCGCTCTTGCCGGCACCGGCGAGGACGATGCTGCCGAGCGGCGCGCTGCCGCAGCACGGACAGGTCGCCGTACTGGCCAGGGACAGGTTGGCCGGCGGCACGATCAGGCACTGGGCGGCGCGCGTCCACACCACCTGCAGGGCAGCGGCGGCGACGATACCGGCCAACGAGGCGTGGCCCGCCGGCGCCGTGCCGGCAAACTGCGCACGGACGCTGGCCAGCATCGCGGCATCCGGCAATGGCCCGGCGTCAACCGCTGCGGCCAGTTGGCCGTACACCGCTGGCCAGGCGGCGAGCAGTGCGTTTTCGTCAGCGGCCAGCGCCGGCTGCACGGCACTGAAGTCTTCCGGCAGGGCATGGCTCGGGAAATCCAGCCCGGCCAGCGCCGCCTGCTGCGCCTCGGCCAGGTCACCCAGGCGGGCCAGCCAGTCGGCGCCCGGTGCCGCGGCGAGATGACGCAGACGGGCGGCACGGCGTGCGAAGACGTCGGCTGCCGGCAGCAGGATGGTGATCGGCGCGATGGCCTGCGGCAAAATTTGTTCGGGAAAAGACATGTCGACCCCAGGAATTTGTTTACATCAGCGTGGCGGCAAGGGCCGTCATGCTGTCGCCACGCAGGCGCCCGGCGCCACTGTAGACCACTAGCCCGTGACTGCGCGCAAAACCGACCAGCAACAAGCCGGCGGCCTGCGCCTGGCGGACCGCCAGCGCAGTCGGTGCGGAAACGGCAACCAGGGCCGGCAAGCCGGCGCTGGCCACTTTCTGCACCATTTCATAGGAAGCGCGGCTGGTGACCAGGACAAAACCGTCGCGGCCCCGGTTCTCCCGCGCCAGCGCGCCGACCAGCTTGTCGAGGGCGTTGTGCCGGCCGACATCCTCGCGCAGGCAGAGGATGTTGCCCTGCGCATCTGCCCAGGCCGCCGCGTGCGCTGCACCGCACTGCTGGCGCATGGCCTGCCAGTGAGGCAACTGGCGCAAGGCCTCCTGCACCGCCCCGATTTCCAGCTGGTATTCATCATGAGCCGGCGTCTGCGTCGGCATCGCCGTCACCGCCGCCAGGCTGTCCACGCCGCACAGGCCGCAACCGGTACGCCCGGCCAGCTGGCGCCGGCGATCCTTCAACTGGACGAAGCGCTCGCTGGCAATGTCCATTTCGATGGAAATACCGCTGCAACCGGGCACGATCTCGATGTCGTAAAGCTCGCCGGGACGGCTGAGGATGCCTTCGGACAGGCTGAAACCGAGGGCAAAGTCCTCCAGGTCGGCCGGCGAAGCCAACATCACGGCATGCGACACGCCGTTGTAGACCAGAGCCACCGGCACTTCCTCGATGACTTCGTCGCTAGCTTCGGCACGACCGTCGCGGTTGACGCGCACCACACCGCAGCTGACCGTGGTGGCGGGCAACTCGACATCGTCTATAACGACGGCTTCGGCAAGGGCAGGCTTGAGCTCGGACATGATGGCTGTTCTTCAAAAAAAGGGGGGAGCACGACGCGCCGCCCCCAAACGCAAGGTAAACCTTATTTGCCGGTGACCTGGCGATACCAGGCCCGGTGATGCTGTTTCGCCCAGGCGCGGGTGACCGTGCCGTACCACATGGCGCGGATGGTGCCCTTGACCCAGATGGCGGCATAGACGTGCACCATGATCAGGCCGATCATCACAGCGCCGGCGGCAGCATGGATGACGGCGCCGAGGCGAACCAGAGTGATGTCAAAGCCGAACCAGGCGCGCCAGATGAACAGGCCGGAAACAGTCATCAGCAGCATGCAGATGGCCAGGCCCCAGAACATCACCTTCTGGCCACCGTTGTACTTGCCGGCCTCGGGCATGTTGTGGTCGTCGCCATCGACCATTTCCTTGGCCCGCGCAAGCCATTCCCGGTCGGCGTCGTTAAGCACGTTGAGGTGCTTGAAACGCAGGAAAATGGCCAGGAAGGAAACCGCCATCATTACGCCGAGATAAGGGTGCAGGATGCGCGCCCACACTGGACCGCCGAAGAACTGCGTCAGCGGAAAGAAGGCCGGATGGAAGAAGGCCAGGCCGGAAAGCGCCAGGAGGATGAAGCTGATGCCGATCAGCCAGTGGTTGGCACGTTCGGAAGCGTTGTAGCGCTTGAGGTCTTTCGGGTCGCGGATCATTTCACTTCCTCCTTGTCCTCACGTTCAATCTCCTCTTCGATTTCCCTGGAGACTTCGTTCGGACCCTTGGTGATGTAGTGGAACAGGCTGCCCAGCGCGACACCGGCCAGTGCCAGGGTGGCCAGCGGCTTGGTGAAGCCCTTCCAGACCGAGACCAGCGCGCTGATCGACGGATTGGCCGGCAGGCCGCTGTAGAGATCGGGGCGATCGGCGTGATGCAGCACGTACATCACGTGCGTGCCACCGACACCCTGCGGGTCGTAGAGACCGGCATTCTCGTAGCCGCGCCGCTTGAGGTCGGCGATGCGCGAACCGGCATAGACCTTCATGTCTTCCTTGCTGCCGAACTGGATGGCACCGGTCGGGCAGGTCTTGACGCAGGCCGGCTCCTGGCCGACGGCAACGCGGTCGGAACACAGCGAGCACTTGTAGGCCTTGCTGTCTTCCTTCGAGATGCGCGGCACATTGAACGGGCAGCCGGTGACGCAGTAGCCGCAGCCGATGCAGTTTTCCTGATGGAAATCGACGATGCCGTTCTTGTACTGGATGATCGCGCCCGGCGCCGGGCAGGACTTCAGGCAGCCGGGATCGGCGCAGTGCATGCAGCCGTCCTTGCGGATCAGCCATTCCAGCTTGCCCTTCTCCTCGGTTTCGGAAAAACGCATCACCGTCCACGCCTTGGCGTCGAGGTCCACCGGATTGTCATAGACGCCGATGTTCTCGCCGACCTCGGCGCGGATGTCGTTCCACTCCGAGCACGCTACCTGACAGGCCTTGCAGCCGATGCAGGTAGTCACGTCGATGAGCTTGGCGATTTCCAGGGTTTCGCGCACCTGCGTCGACGGGGTGGTCGTCGCCGAGCGCTGTTTGATGTCCAAAGATTGCAGTGCCATGTCTACGCTCCCTTATGCTTTCTCGACGTTGACCAGGAAGGCCTTGTATTCCGGGGTCTGCGCATTGGCGTCGCCGATGCCCGGGCTCAGGGTGTTGGCCAGGAAGCCCTTGCGGGTGTTGCCCTCGTAGCCCCAGTGGCAGGGAATGCCGATCTGCTCGACTTCCTGCCCGGCCACCTGCAGGGTCATCACGCGCTTGGTCACCACCGCCTTGCCGCGGATGAAACCGCGCTTGCTCGACACCTTGACCACGTCACCGGCCTTGATGCCCTTCTTGCCGGCCAGCTTTTCGCTGATCTCGACGAACTGCTCGGGCTGCACGATGGCGTTCAGACGGGCGTGCTTGGTCCAGTGACGGAACATCTCGGTGATCGAGTAGGTGGTGGCCACGAAGGGAAATTCCTCGCGGCTGCCGAAGCGTTCGGCGTCGGCCTTGAAGGAACGCGCCACCGGGCTGCGGCTGACCGCCGGATGCAGCGGATTGGCCGGCAAGGGGCTTTCGGTCGGCTCGTAGTGTTCCGGGAAGGGACCGTCGTTCATGGCGCCGACCGAGAACAGGCGGCCCAGGCCTTCCGGCAGCATGATGAAGGGCGGCACGTTGGCTTCCGGCGCGGCGGTGGCGGCGTAGTCGGCGACATCGGCGCCGGTCCATTGCTTGCCGTTCCAGTAGATCAGCTTGCGCTTCGGGTCCCAGGGCTTGCCGGCAGTATCCAGCGAGGCGCGGTTGTACAGCACGCGGCGGTTGAGCGGCCAGGAGAAGGCCCAGCCCGGCGTGTTGCCGAGACCGACATCGGTGTTGTCGCGGCGCGCCATGTTGTTGCCGGCCTGCGTCCATTGGCCGGTGTAGATCCAGCACAGGCTGCTGGTGCTGCCATCGTCGCGCAGGTGGGCAAAGCTCGACAGCAGGTCGCCCTTTTTGGCGATCTGGTTGCCCTTGTCGTCAAACAGGTCGGCCAGCGCATAACCGTTGGCCTCCTTCGCCACTTCCTCGGGATGCGGATCTTCCGGATCGTGATAGTTCCAGTTCAGGTTGAGGATGGGATCGGGGAAGGCGCCGCCTTCCTTGCGATAGAGCTCGCGCAGCTTGGTGAAGATGCCACCGAGGATGTGGCCGTCGTGGCGCGCCTCGTACGGAGGATTCTGTGCCGCCCAGTGCCATTGCAGCCAGCGGCCGGAGTTGGCGATGGAGCCGTTTTCCTCGGCGAAGCAGGAAGACGGCAGGCGGAATACCGTGGTCTGGATCTTGGCCGGATCGACGTCGTTGAAGTCGCCGTGGTTCTGCCAGAAGGTCGAGGTCTCGGTCTGCAGCGGGTCGATCACCACCATCCACTTCAGCTTGGCCAGCGAATCGCGCACCTTGCGCGAGTCCGGCATCGCCGCGACGATGTTGAAGCCCTGGATGATGTAGCCGTTGACCTTGCCCTGGTGCACCAGGTCGAAATAGGAGAGCAGGTCATAGCTGCGGTCCCACTTCGGCAGCCAGTCGTAGCCCCAGTCGTTGTCGGCGGTGGCGGCGTTGCCCCAGAGGCCCTTCATCAGGCTGACGAAGAATTTCGGCGTGTTCTTCCAGAAATTCACCGAATTCGGCGTCTGCGCCTTCGGCGTGCGCTGCTCCAGGTAGTCCTTCAGCGTCTGCTGCTTGTCCTGCGGCAGCATCAGGTAGGCCGGCAGCATGTTGGCGAGGATGCCGACATCGGTGAAACCCTGCACGTTGGAGTGACCGCGCAGCGCGTTGATGCCGCCGCCGGGCATGCCGATGTTGCCGAGCAGCAGTTGCATCATGGCGGCGCAGCGGATGATCTGGGCGCCACCGGTGTGGTGCGTCCAGCCGAGCGCGTAGAGGACGGTCGCGGCACGGTCGGGCACGCTGGTCGAGGCCATCGTCTCGCAGACCTTGAGGAAGGCTTCCTTCGGCGTGCCGGTGATCGAGGCAACCATCTCCGGCGTATAGCGTTCGACGTGCTTCTTCAGCAGGTTAATGACACAGCGCGGATGCTGCAGGGTGTCATCTTGCTCGGCCATATCGTCTTTGCCCAGCACGTAGTTCCACGAAGCCTTGTCGTAGCTGCGCTTCTCGGCATCGTAGCCGCTGAACAGGCCCTCGTTGAACTCGTAGTCCTCGCGCACGATCAGGGCGGCGTTGGTGTAGGCCTTGACGTATTCGTGCTGAATCTTGTCGTTGCTCAGCAGGTAATTGATCACGCCGAGCAGGAAGGCGGCATCTGCGCCAGCCCGGATCGGTGCGTAAAAGTCGGCGACAGCGGCGGTGCGGCTGAAGCGCGGATCGACGACCATCAGCGTGGCGTTGTTGCGCGTCTTCGCCTCGATCGCCCACTTGAAGCCGACCGGGTGGGCTTCGGCCGGGTTGCCACCCATGACCAGAATCACGTTGGCGTTCTTGATGTCCACCCAGTGGTTGGTCATCGCGCCACGTCCGAAGGACGGCGCCAGCGCCGACACCGTCGGACCGTGGCACAGGCGGGCCTGGTTCTCGACCGAGGCGATGCCGAGGCCGCGGGCGAACTTGAAGTCGAGGAAACCGGTTTCGTTGCTGGCCGCGGAAGAACCGAGGAAACCGGTGCTCAGCCAGCGATTGACGGTGGCGCCGGCGGCATTCTTCTCGATGAAGTTGGCGTCACGGTCGTCCTTCATCAGGCGGGCGATGCGTTCGTTCGCCTCTTCCCAGGTGATGCGCTTCCATTCGTTGCTGCCGGCTTCGCGCACTTCCGGATACTTTAGGCGCTGCGCGCTGTGGATGAAGTCGAGGACGCCGGCGCCCTTCGGGCACAGCGAGCCGCGGCTGACCGGATGATCGGGGTCGCCTTCGACGTGGATGATCTTCTTCTGCGAGTTCTTGGCGCCGTCACCCAGGCTGTAGACGAGGATTCCACAGCCCACCGAGCAGTAGGTGCAGTTGTTACGCGTCTCGGTAGCGCGGTACAGCTTGTACTGGCGGACTTCCGCCTGGGCTTCGGTCGGCGCCATGCCGACGACGGCGAGGCCAGAAGCGCTGAGGCTGGCCGCTGAAATCTTGAAGAACTGCCGCCGGTTGATGTTCATTTTTACCCTCCTGATGGCGACGGAAAATGGTCGCATCGGGAGGACAGGGCAATGAGCGTGCCACTAAACGTAACTGGTTGAGCTTAAAGAAATACCCATTTTGACAGAGGGGGAAAGACTGGGACATTTTGTCCCACTAGCCGGAGCTGCGGACAAAATGTCCCAGCCACAGACCCAGAAGCAAATCACCTTATCAACAGCGACGCCGACCTCATCCAGGGTACCGATCTCCGCTCCCGCGATCAGCAGCAGATTGAAACTCGCGGCCACCGAACCCATGGTCAAACTCGAACAAACGATTGAGCAGATCAATAGCGAAACTACCTGTTAGGCTCCCCCTCGGCCGACCTGCAAAAGAGGGTGAAAAATTACCCCGGCCTGCGTGCGACAATGACGAAAAAAACTCCTTATTTCCCCCGATGAACGATTCCCTGGCCGCTCAGCGCGGCGCCCCCTGGCAAGAATATTCGGTCCTGATTGTCGACGACGAACCGGGCATGCTCAGCTTTCTCCATCGAGCACTAGCGGCACGCTGCGGCATCGTCGACAGCGCCGGCAGCGTCGAGGCAGCACGACCACAGGTGCGGCGTCAACGCTACGACCTGATCATCCTCGACATCGCCCTGCCCGGCTGCTCTGGCGTCGATTGGCTGCACGAACTGCGCGACGACGGCTTTGCCGGCGACGTCATCCTGATGACCGCCTACGCCGACCTCGACACCGCTATCGACGCGCTGCGCGCCGGTGCCGCCGACTTCCTCCTCAAGCCCTTCGCGCTCGCCGTCGTCCTCAACGCCATTCAGCGCTGTTTCGAGCGCTCGCAACTGGCGCGCGAGAATTTCGTCCTGCGCCGGGAAATCCCGAGCGAAGGCGTCGATGGCATCGTTGGTGAATCGGAAGCCATGCTGCGCGTCTGCGACCGCCTGCGGCGCATCGCGCCAACGCCGGCGACCCTGCTCATCACCGGCGAATCGGGCACCGGCAAGGAGGTCGCCGCACGCGCCGTACACCGCCTCAGCACGCGCGCCGACGGTCCCTTCGTTCCGGTCAACTGCGCCGCCATCGCCGCCGAGCTGATCGAGTCCGAACTGTTCGGCCACGTCAAGGGCGCCTACACCGGCGCCCAGCAACGGCGTGATGGCCTCTTCTACTACGCCCGTGGCGGCACCCTGTTCCTCGATGAAATCGCCGAGCTGCCGCTGGCGGCGCAGGCCAAGCTGCTGCGCGTACTCGAGGAAAGGCAGATCCGCCCGGTCGGCTCGGAACAGGAAATCGCCGTCGACGTGCGCGTCATCGCCGCCACCAACCGCGACCTCAAGGCCGAGGTGGCGGCGCAGCGCTTCCGCCAGGATCTCTATTTCCGACTGCAGGTCATGGAAGTGACGATGCCGCCGCTGCGCGAGCGCAGCGACGACATCCCGCTGCTGCTTGCCCACCTGATGGCCAAGCTGGTGCCGGCGCTGGGCGTGCCACCGCTGACGCCAGACGCGCGCACCCTCGCCCGCCTGAAGGACTACGACTGGCCTGGCAACGTGCGCGAGCTGCGCAACCTGATCGAGCGCTCGCTCATCCTCGGCTGGTTCGACCTCGGCCACGAACCAGAGATCGACGCCGACGACCGCCCGGCCTGCTACGAGTCTCTGGAAGCCGTGGAGAAGCGGCACATTCTCGCCGTCCTCACCGCCTGTGACGGCAACAAGTCGGAAGCCGCGCGCCGTCTCGGCATTTCGCGCAAAACCATGGATCGCAAGTGCCAGGCCTGGGACGTCTGATCCCGGTCAGGCGCGGCCTGCATTCCATCCGCGCCCGCCTGCTGGCCCTCGCCCTGCTGCCGCTCGGGGCGGTACTGCTGTTCATGCTGGGCGCGCTGCTCTGGTGGGGCGGCGATTATTTCGACCGCCTGCTCATCACCAAGGTACGCAGCGACCTCGCTGTCGCCGAAGGCTATTTCGACCGCGTTTCCGACGGCGTCGGCCGCACCGTTTCCGGCCTCGCCGAATCCGAGCGCCTGGCGCGCATGCTGCGCCAGCCGGCGGCCGGGCGCGAAGCGGCGGTGGCCGCCCTGCTCGACCCGGCGCAGGTCGAACCCAAGCTCGACTTCCTCTATTTCCTCGATGTCGCCCATGCCCAGCGCGAGGCCCGGCAGTGGCCGGTGATCGCTGACGCACTGGCCGGCCGCGCCCGCACCGAGACCGAGATATTTTCCGGCGCACAGCTGTTCACCCTGAGCCCGTCGCTGGCCGAGCGGGCGCGCACGCCGCTGTTGGCAACCACCAACGCCCGCCCCGATGAGCGCGAGGTGGAAACACGCGGCCTGATCATCCAGGCCGCGGCACCGGTACATGACGCCAGTGGCCGCCTGCTCGGCGTCCTTAGTGGCGGCGTCCTGCTCAACAAGAATCTCGACTTCATCGACCGCCTCAACGCCATCGTCTATCCCGACGGCGCCCTGCCGCTGGGCAGCGTCGGCACCGCTACCCTCTTCCTCGGCGATGTGCGCGTGGCCACCAATGTGCGCCTGTTCGAGGGCGACCGCGCCATCGGCACCCGTGTTTCCGCTGCTGTCTACGACACCGTGCTTGGCGACGGCCATACCTGGCTGGATCGTGCCTTTGTCGTCAGCCACTGGTATGTCTCAGCCTACCGGCCGTTGCAGGACAGCCACGGCGAGCGCATCGGCATGCTTTACGTCGGCTTCCTGGAGAAGCCCTTCGCCGATGTACGCCAGCAGGTACTGCTCGGCATCGGCGGCATCTTCGGCGTGGCCATGCTGGTCGCCGGCATCTTTGCAGCGTTTTGGGCGCGCCGTGTCTTCCGCCCGATCGAACGCATGCACGCAACCATGTATGCCATCGAGCACGGCCAGCCGCAGGCACGCGTCGGCCCGGTCAGCAACGAGGACGAGCTGGGCATCGTCGCCACCCACTTCGACCGCCTGCTCGACCAATTGCAGGCGCAGGCCGACTCGCTCAAGCGCTGGGGCGAATCGCTCGACGCCAAAGTCGCTGAACGTACCGGCGAGCTGCAGCAGGCAGTAGCCGAGCTGAAGACAGCACAGTCGCAACTGGTGATGAACGAAAAGCTCGCCGCCATTGGCCAGCTCACCGCCGGCGTCGCACACGAGATCAACAATCCGGTCGCCGTCATCCAGGGCAACCTCGACGTGCTGCGCGAAGTGCTTGGCGACGCGGCGGCACCGGTCGAACCGGAAACCCGGCTGATCCAGGAACAGGTGCACCGCATCCGCCTGATCGTTGCCAAGCTGCTGCAATTCGCCCGCCCGCAGGACTACGTCGGCTACCTCGAACCGGTACAGCCGCAGACCCTGCTACAGGATTGCCTGGTGCTGGTCCGCCACCTGCTCAAGAAGGGCAACATCGCCATCGAGCAGCATGCAGACTCCAGTCGGCGCGTCCTCTGCAACCGAAACGAGCTGCAGCAGGTGGTCATCAACCTGCTGGTCAACGCCATCCAGGCCATGCCCGAGGGGGGGCTGCTCAAGCTGCACGTCGAGGACTGGGACGAGACCGACATGCCGCTGGGCGTGCGCATCATCGTCGCCGACTCCGGCCCCGGCATTCCCGCCACCGATCTGGAACGCCTGTTCGAGCCCTTCTTTACCGCCAAGAAGCCGGGCGGCAACGGCCTCGGCCTGTGGGTGTCGAAGACCCTGATCGAACGCTACGGCGGCCGACTCGACGTCAGCAGCGCCCCTGGCGAAGGCGCCTGCTTCACGGTCTGGCTGCGCTGCGAACCGCTGGATTAATATTTTTGCGGTCAACACCAAAAAGTAAGATTTTCGGGTTGACCGCAGGATTTTGCCGACAAGCGCCGCCAAATCAATCGCTTGCCTTGGCAGAAAGCCGGCGCCCCGGTAAACTGCGCTTCTCTGCCGAGGAGCGCTGCGACCTGAATCGATTCAGGCCAGGCTCGGCAACGATCAACGGCGCTCGCAAACCCTGTTCCACACGCCGGTTTGCAGCGCCGTTCGCTTTTGCGGCGTCACCGGTTTGCTCTGCCGAGGTAAATCATGATCCAGCCCGACCGCTCCACCGAACTCCAGTCCCTGCTCGCCCAACGCCTGCTCGTCCTCGACGGCGCCATGGGCACGATGATCCAGCGGCACGGGCTGACCGAGGCCGACTACCGCGGGGGTACGAATGGGCGCTTCAAGGATCACCCGCACGACCTCAAGGGCAACAACGACCTGCTCGTGCTCACCCGGCCGGACGTCATCGGCGGCATCCACCGCGAGTACCTGGAAGCCGGCGCCGACATCCTGGAAAC